>JBFMHF010000160.1:0-16029 GCA_040752975.1 Myxococcota bacterium | reverse complement strand
GCTCGCCGACGAGGAAGCGAAGCGCAAGGCCGACGAAGAGAAGGCCCGCCTCGCCGCGCAGCAGACGGATCGCCCCGAAGAGAAGAAGCTGACCCCCACCGAGGACCCCAACCAGAACGCGCTGGCCCTCGGCGTGGAGAAGAAGCAGTCGCGCGGGGTGCCCGTCGCCCCCATCGTGCTGGGCGGGGTGGCCGTCACCGCGGCCGGCATCGCAGGCGTCTTCGGCTACATGTCCTCGGTGCAGGTGAACGCGGCGCGCTCGGCCAACTTCCAGTCGGACACGGTGCAGCACCTGAACCAGGCCAACACCAACGCCCTCATCGCCAACATCGGCTTCGGGGTGGCCGGGGCCGCCGCCATCGCCGCCGTCATCAGCTTCTTCGTGGGCCGCGAAGCGCCTTCTCCCCCGGAGACTCCGTGACGAGCCGAAGCGGCCGCGTCCTCCTCACCGTCCTTCTCCTCCTCGCCGGCTGTGTCGTCCCCTCGCTGGAGGACCTCGAGAAGGAGCGCGAGCGCACCTGCGACGCGGACCACCCCTGCCTGTCGGACTACGCCTGCATCGGAGGCATCTGCAAGAAGGCCGGCACCGTCGACTGCACGCCCATGCAGACGCGGCCGTGCGGCGAGGCCACCGGGGAATGCACCCCCGGCACCGAGACGTGCACCGAGGCCGGCGCCTGGGGCGCTTGCCAGGGCGCCATCGGCCCCGTCTCCGAGGTGTGCGACGGCAAGGACAACGACTGCGACACCCAGACGGACGAGGACGTGGTGACGCCGGCCTGCCCCCTCGACGCGGGCGTGTGCGCGGGCAAGCGGAGGCTGTGCACGGGAGGGGTGCTGGAGCCCGCCTGCGGGCCCTCGTCGTACGGCCCCGACTTCGAAGCCAGCGAGACGCGCTGCGACAACCTCGACAACGACTGCGATGGGCTGACGGACGAGGCCCTCCCGCCGCAGCCGTGCGAGAAGGACGCGGGCGTGTGCGCAGGCGCCACCCGCGTGTGCACCGGCGGCGCGCTGCCCACCTGCGACGACTCCACGTACTCCAACCACGACCCGGCCTACGAGTCGCTGGAGGCCAGCTGCGACGGCCGGGACAACGACTGCGACGGCCTCACCGACTCGTGGGCGCCGCGCCTCGTCTCCGACGGAGGCACGCCGCTGCGCCGCAAGGCCGCCGCGGTGGTGATGCCCGGCACCGGGACCGCCGCGCGCCGCGACATCCTCACCCTGTACGAGGAAGGCAACCGCGTGGTGGCGAAGGTGCTGTCGGCCAGCGGCGCCGTGGGAAGCCCGCGCTACCCGTCCGTCACCATCACCTCGGTGCAGCGCGCCACGGCGCCGGCGCTGGGCAGCAACGGCGTGGAGGTGGCCGAGGCCTGGTTCGAGGAGCTGTCCGGCCCCATCTACCGGCTGCCCGTCGCGCTCGCCGGCCCGTCGGGAGAGGCCATCGCCAACGGCAGCCCCGGCGTGCTCCCCGTGGGCTCGATGCCCGGCCCCGGCCAGAAGGTGGTGGTGGGCCTCACCGCGCAGCGCATCATCCTCGCGTACTCGCACCTCGACGCGCCCTCGGCGGGCACCTCTTCGGTGGTGCTGGCCAGCTGTCCCAAGCAGCTCGACAGCCCCTGCACCACGCGCAGCCTGGGCGCCGGCAGAAACCCTGCGCTGTTGGTGGAGGCCGACACCGCGCTGGTGGCGTACGAGAAGGGGGCGCAGCTGTCTTTGGCCAAGCTGGCCGTGCCCCCCGCGGGGACGGTGACGGTGTCGAGTGACATCTCCTTCGGAGGCTCGAGCGAGCACGACGCCGCCTTCTTCGGAACGCTGGCCGCGCTGCAGCTCTACTCGGTGGTGCCCGGCGCGCCCGACACGCTCTGGCGCCGCACCGGCAGTTGCTCCGCCACGTGCGACCCGACCAGCTTCACGTCGACGCCCAGCCTCTTCACCTTCTCGGGCAGCACGGTGGCGCTGACAGCGGCGGGCAGCGGCAGCACCCGCGTGCTGGCGTGGGAGGACACGCAGGGCGGGCGCCGCGTCGCGAGGATGCTCCTCAACAACCAGACGATGGCCACGGCCGTCTCTTCCCCCAACGAGACGGGGCGGCGGCCAGTGGTGGTGCTGCCGGGCACGGCGGGCTTCGAGGTGCTGTACGACACGGAGGGCGGTAGCGGCGCCACGGTGGATCAAGTGCTTTCGCGGCGCTTCTGCGGCCCCTGAAACAGCCCGGGCAGGGGACTCGTAGAGACTTGCGGTTGCAGGCCGGTGGCGCAACCGTTAAGAAGCCTGTCCCGACGTTCCGAAGCGAGGTGTGGCATGCCCCGCCGTCTCTGGTTGCCCGTGTCTCTCGTGGCCCTCGTCGTCGGGGCCTTCGCGTTGGCCCAGGCGCCGAAGCCGAAGGCCGCCGCCCCAAAGAAGGAGGAGCAGGTGACGTTCAAGAAGCCTGGCAGCGAGGAGCTCAAGAAGAAGCTGACGCCCGAGCAATACCGCGTGACGCAGGAGTGCGGCACCGAGCCGCCCTTCCGCAACCAGTACTGGGACAACCACGAGGCCGGCATCTACGTGGACGTGGTGACGGGCGAGCCCCTCTTCTCGTCGCTGGACAAGTTCGACTCGGGCAGCGGGTGGCCCAGCTTCACCAGGCCGCTCGAGCCCAACGTGGTGGAGAAGCCCGACACCACGCACGGCATGGTGCGGACGGAGGTGCGCAGCAAGCACGGCGACTCGCACTTAGGCCACGTCTTCGACGACGGCCCGCGCGAGAAGGGTGGCCTGCGGTACTGCATCAACTCGGCGTCGCTGCGCTTCATCCCCGCGTCGAAGCTGGTGGCCGAGGGCTATGGCCAGTACGCGGCCCTCTTCGGCCTGACAGCGGGGGACGTGAAGGCGCAGGAAGCGAAGGCCGGCACGGAGGTGGCGATTCTCGCGGGCGGCTGCTTCTGGGGCATGGAGGACATCCTGCGGAAAATCCCCGGCGTCCTCGACACGGAGGCCGGCTACACCGGCGGGTGGCTGGAGAACCCGAAGTACGAGGATACGCACGACTCGAAGTCCGGCCACGCGGAGTCGGTGAAGGTGACGTTCGACCCGAAGGTGCTGTCGTACGAGACGCTGCTGGAGAAGTGGTTCTTCCGCATGCACGACCCGACGACGTTGAACCGCCAGGGCAACGACGTGGGCACCCAGTACCGCTCGGCCATCTTCTACACCTCGGAAGCGCAGCGGCAGACGGCGGAGGCGGTGAAGAAGCGCGTGGACGCCTCGGGGAAGTGGAAGAAGCCCGTCGTCACCGAAGTCGTCGCCGCGGGGAAGTGGTGGAAGGCCGAGGACTACCACCAGGACTACCTGGTGAAGAACCCGGGCGGGTACACCTGCCACTTCCTGCGGGAGTGACGCCTTTTTCTGCACCGCGGAGGGGTCCGGCGGGTCCCTCCTTCCGTGCGTGTCCTGGGGGCCCTCGCCGCGAGCATCTGTCTCTTCGCCTGTGGTGACGGCGAGGAACTCAGGGCCTTTTCCCAGCAGCACCGGGCGGAGATTCTCGCGGCGCTGGAGCCGTATGCGGCTGCGCCGAGGCTGCTGGAGGCGACGCCCGCCTTCGACGCGCCGAGGCTGCTGGTGGCGTCTCTGGACGCCGTCCCCGACTTCCGCGCGAAGGGCAACGCCATGGTGCTGCACCTGGAGGACCTGCGCGAACTGGGCGCCCCGGGAAATCCCCCGGTGCGCCTGGAGGGAAGGGGCTACGCGCAGGGCTGGACGGCGCCGGACAGTTGGGCGCACCTCGCCGTCAGCGGAGAGTGGAGGGGGCCCATCCTCCTCGCGCGTCGCGCCCCACAGGCCCTCGAGTCGCTCGCCGCGCAGCGCTTCGCCCTGGTGCTGCGGGAGGTGCGCTTTCAGCCGGCGTCCGAGGCATCCGGCCCGGCCGCGGTGACGGGCGACGCGGTGCTGGTGGACTTGAAGGCGGGCCGGGTGGTGGGTGGCTTCCCCTTCTCCGTCGTCGGGGGCGCGGCGCCGATGTCTTCGAGCCCAAACGACCTCGCGGAGCGCCTGGCGCAGGCGGTGTCCGCGGGCGTGCAGCGTCTGGCGCCTGGCTGCACGCCGCCGTACCTCGAGCGCTCCGGCCCGAAGGCCCGGCGACTGGTGCGCTGACGGCTGAGGGAGCCGCCTCGACTCGGAAAGTCCGCAGGCCCGCCCACCCGCCTCGGCCTCACGGGGCCAACTTCGGCACCGCCACCGAATTGCGTCTCGCCGGCCCCTGGGTGGCCTCCGTCGACTTTGACCGCGACGGCCGCGCCGCTTGCGCTGCCCACACCGCGCGCAAGACTTTCCCGCCGCCGGCGCTACAGTCCCCGGCCCATGACGCCCTCTTCCTCGCGGCTGCTGACCATCGCGCTGGGGTGCCTCGGCCTCGTCGCGTGCCCCGACTCCCCCAGCAAACGCACGCAGGAGCAACTCGACGCCCTCCAGAAGAAGAAGGCCGACGCCGCGAAGGCCGCCAAAGAAGACAAGCCCGCGCCGCTGCCCACCGAAGTCCTCCGCCTCGACCCGCCCTACGACGACACGCAGGCCGTCGTCATCACACCGGACGGCCCCTGCCCCGAGGGCTTCTGGGCCCTCTTCCCGGGAGACGTGCCCGGCGCGACGCCCGAGGAGAAGAAGGCCAACGCCGCCAACAAGAAGGCTCTCGCCGAGGCGGCGCGCAGCAAGAAGTACCTCATCCGCCTGAAGGGCGCGGGCTTCGTCACCTTGAGCCCCTACGACGCGCCGAAGGGCCGCTTCACCATCGACGTGAAGGGCACCATCGACTGCACCGACTCCATGGGCCGCGTGGCCATCGCCTGGACGGACGCGAAGGCAGGCGACCCCGGCGCCTCCGCCGCGAAAGAGGGCGCCGAGGTCACGCAGAACGTGTGGATGGCCCCGCCCGTCACCTTCGAGCTGCCCATCACGTCTCTCGCCGAGGCCAAGGCCTTCAACGACCAGAACCGCTTCGGCCTCTCGGCGCGGGTCGCCTTCGCGCCCGGCAAGGTGGAGGTCGACAAGAAGCTGAAGAAGATGCCGAAGGTGACGGAGAAGGCCGCCGGTGAGACGCTCACCCTCGGCGGAGGCACGGAAGACTGGGGTGCTGGCCGCCTCCTGCGCGTCGAGTTACTTGGCATTCGAGTCGCCACCGACCGCGACAAGAAGCAACTGTTCGACCAGCGGCCATCGAAGTAGGAGGCAGCGCCATGCCCACCATGAAGAAGCTGAACGTCGAGCGCACCCAGGAGCTGCTCAACCGCATCATGGAGTTCGAGCTCGCCGGCGTGGTGCGCTACACCCACTACTCGCTGATGGTGGCGGGCCCCAACCGCATCCCCATCGTGCAGTTCATGAAGCAGCAGGCCTCGGAGTCGCTGCTGCACGCGCAGACGGCCGGCGAAATCCTCGTCGGCCTCGGCGGCCACCCCACCCTGCAGATTGCGCCCATCCCCGAGTCGTACAAGCACTCGGTGAAGGACATCCTCGAAGAGTCGCTGGCCCACGAGCGCGTGGCGCTGGGCATCTACCAGGACCTGCTCTCGGTGGTGTCGGACCGCAGCGTCTACCTCGAGGAGTTCGCCCGCAACCAGATTGCCCAGGAAGAGCTGCACGGCATGGAGGTCCGCAAGATGCTGCGCGACGTCACCGTGCACTTCGAGCAGCACGCCCACGCGCATGCAGACGTGCACCACCCGCCCGCTGCGCCAGCGAGGAAGAACGGCAAGGCCGCGCGCGTCAGGTGAACTGCGAGCGCACCTCGGGCTTCATCAGCACGATGAGGGCCCAGATGGCCGCGGGCATCGAGGTGACGCAGCAGCACGAGGTGAAGAGGCAGGGGATGACGGAGACGATGGCCGCCATCATCGCCACCGGGTACATCTTCAGCGAGCGCATCATCAGCGCGCCCACCACCACCCCGGCGTTGGCCAGCATCATCACCACCGGCCAGCCGTAGTTGAGCAGCTTGTTGCTCTCGCTCTGCTTCAGCATCTCCTGCATCTGCTGGCGCATCGCCGGGTCCTTCACCATGTTGAGCAGCCAGTCCGGTGAACCGGACGTCATCGCCGCGCTGAGCAGGTTGACGACGGCCCACACCACCGCCATGCCTCCGGCGATGGCGAGCAGCAGCGCGGGGACACTGACCGCGGCGCGCGCATCGAAGCTGACGGGCGGAGGACTTCCAGGGGGCATTCCATAGGGCTGGCCGGTGGGATTCACGGGACTCCCTCATCGTGCAGTGGGTGGAGCGACGGAGACGGAGTCCACCCTTGCTCGCGCGCGCGCGCCACGAAAAAAGGGAGCAGCCGTGGAAAGCCGCCGCGCCCGCCTGCCCCTCACCGTCCTCGCGCTGGGCGCCACCAGCCTCTTCAACGACATCGCCAGCGAGATGGTGTTTCCGCTGCTGCCGGGCTTCCTCGCGGTGTTGGGCGCTGGGCCCGCCTTCCTCGGCCTGCTGGAGGGCGTGGCGGACGCGGTGTCGGCCTTCCTCAAGTACCTGGCGGGCCAGCGCGCCGACGTGCGCGGCCGAAAGGGCCTCGTGCTCTTCGGCTATGGCCTCACCACCGTGGTGCGGCCGCTCCTCGCGCTGGTGGCGGCCCCATGGCAGGTGCTGGCGATTCGCGCCACGGACCGCATGGGCAAGGGCCTGCGGACGGCGCCCCGCGACGCGTTGCTGGCCAGCGCCGTGCCGGCCTCCGACACCGGGCGCGCCTTCGGCTTTCACCGCGCGATGGACCACACCGGGGCTGTCGTGGGGCCGCTGCTGGCCACCGCGCTCCTCTTCTTCGGCGTGTCGGTGCGCACCGTCTTCGCCCTCACCCTTGTTCCAGGGTTGCTGGTGGTGGCGTCGCTGCTGCTGGTGAAGGAGCCACCCCTGCCCGCGTCCTCAGCCCCGACGGCCTCCGCCGCCTCTGCGCCGATGCCTGCGCGCCTCAAGCACCTGCTGGGCCTCTTCTTCTTCTTCGCCCTGGCCAACTCGTCGGACGCGTTTCTCCTCCTCCGCGCGCGTGAGGTGGGGACGGAGGAGAAGTGGCTGCCGGTGCTGTGGCTTCTGCTGCACCTGTCCAAAGTCTTCTGGACGATGCGGGCCGGCGCCTGGAGCGACCGGATGCCGCGGCATCGCCTCGTGCTGGCCGGCTGGGCGGTGTACGCGGGGTGTTACGCGCTCCTGGCCCTCAGCGTCGCAGCCTGGCAGGTGTGGCTGGTGGTGGTGGCCTATGGCGCCTTCGCGGGCCTCACCGAGCCGGTGGAGAAGGCGATGGTGAAGGACCTCGCTCCCGAGACGGCGCGCGGCCGCGCCTTCGGGCTGTACCACGGGCTGTTGGGGGCGGCGGCCATTCCCGCGGGGCTCCTCACCGGCGCCCTGTGGCAGGCCTTCGGAGCAGCGGCAGCCCTCTTCACCGGCGCGGCGGTGGCGGCGGTGTCTTCCGTGGGGCTCCTGCTCTGGGCGCGGCGGGACGGCGCGCAGTCAGGCGGCCCCGCGAGGGCTGACGGATAAGTGCCCGGAGGAACCGTACCGCGCGAAGCCCGCAACCCCGCACCCACGTCGTCGAAGCGCGGTGGCTCGGCACCAAGCGTCCACGCGCCTCCGTGACGTGCAACTCGTCGCCGCCTCACTTCCCCACGTCGTCGAGGCGCGGTGGCTCTGCACAAGGCATCCATGCGGCGTCCGTCACGTGCACCTCATCGCCGCCTCACCTTCCATCTCGTCGAAGCGCGGTGGCCCGGCACCAAGCGTCCACGCGCCTCCGTGACGTGCAACTCGTCGCCGCCTCACTTCCCCACGTCGTCGAAGCGTGGTGGCTCTGCACGAGGCGTCCATGTGCCGTCCGTCACGTGCACCTCATCGCCGCCTCCCCTCCCACCTCGTCGAGGCGCGGTGGCTCTGCACGAGGCGTCCATGTGCCGTCCGTTACGTGCACCTCATCGCCGCCTCCCCTCCCACCTCATCGAGGCGCGGTGGCTCGGCACGAAGCGTCCACGCGCCTCCGTGACGTGCAGCTCGTCGCCGCCTCACTTCCCCACGTCGTCGAGGCGCGGTGGCTCGGCGCGAGGCGTCCATGCGCCGTCCGTCACACGCACCTCGTCGCCGTCCGCCAGGTCACCAGTGAAAGCGCCGCACGCACTCCAGCACGTCGCTGTCGTAGTACCGGGACTGGTCGCAGAAGCGGACGACCTCGCTGGCGCCGGGGCCGTACGAGAGTCCCAGCTCCACACACCGCTGGACGTCCGAGTCGTAATAGACAGCCGCGTCGCAGGCCCGAATCACCTCGGCGGCGTTGGAGTCGTGACACCCAGCGCCCACACGGGCCGCCGTCGCCACGCAGCGCTTCACGTCGGAGTCGTAGTACAGCGCTCCGTCGCACGCGGCGACGACGGCCGAGAGGTCGCGTCCCGCGCTGGCCACCGTCCGCACGCACTCCTTCACGTCCGAGTCGTAATAGACGGCGCGGTCGCACGCCGCGACGCTGGCGGAGACGTCCACCCTCGTTGAGAGCGCCGCCTCCAGACACTCCAGGCGGTCGCTGGCGTAGTACACCGCCGCCTGGCACGCGGAGATGGTGGCCGTCGCGTCGAAGGGCGCGCGGACGGCGAGGTCGACGCAGCGCTGCTGCTCCGAGGCATAGAAGAAGGCGGCCTGGCAGGCGCGGTGGAGGGCGAAGAGGTCCGGCCGCACGCGCGCCGGCTCTCCCCAGCGTTGGTCGATGTGCAACTGCCACGGCTGCTGGCGCTGTCCGCGGCCGTGGCGGTGGCGGTGCTGGGCGAGGGTGGTGGCGGAGGCGAGGAGGACGACGAGAAGGAGAAGGTGGCGCATGTCGACTCGACGGCGTCGCCGCCGAGGCGATTCACGCACACACCTTTTTCACGGGCTGGTCGTTCTACTTGCAGGCGTTGGTGCAGGAGGCCGGCTCGCCCATGGCGGCCTGCTCGCAAGTCTGCGCCTTGCGGTCGGTGATGCACGCGGACGCGGACGCGGCGTCGAACGTCTTCCCGTCGGCGCAGCCGACAGCCAGCACGCACAGAGACCTGTACTGCGTCTTGCAACTGGCGAGGTCGTCGCCGATTTTGAGGCCCGTCGCCCCGGGGCAGTTCCACATCTTCTCGCACTCGCCGTCGGCCCGCTGCTCGCAGAAGCCCTGCGGTGAGAGGCCACAGCCGGAGAGGAGAAGGAGGGAGAGAGACGCGAGTGACAGGACGAGCTTCTTCATGGGGATGGCTCCAGGACGAGAGTGGGACGGCTGACTTGCGGGCGCCGTGGACGACGAGTGTCGCCTTGAATTCACAGCCCTCGGAGAATTTCAGCACGGGGCAGAATGACGCCATGACCACGCCGCGCCACGAGGCGCTGGAGGCAGCCATCGACGCCGCGCCCGACGACGTCGAGCGCTGGCTCGTCTACGCCGACTGGCTGATGCAGCAGGGCCATCCGCGGGGAGAGGTGATTCGCCTCGACGTGGAGGCGTCGCGGCAAGGCGATGCCCGGCAGGCCGCGGAGCTCGAGGCGCGCGCCGACGACATCGCCGCGCAACTGCCGCTCGAGCGGGCCCTCGGCTCGTCGCGACGGCGTCCCTCGGGGACGGGAGCAGGGGCGAAGTCTCCTTGGGGCTCCCGCGAGGCGACGGCCAGCGCGGGGGAGGGCGTCCAGGAGGCAGAGGTGGACGCCGGCAGGTCAGCGGCGGGCATACCGTCCGCCTCCCTCGCGAGCGCCGCCGCGGAGCGCAGCTTCGGATTCATCACGTGTGCCCGCCTCGGCTACCGCACGCCCGACTTCCGCCCGGAGCGCCCGTCGGACGACATCCCCCGCAGCGCTGCGCCACTCGAGCGCTGGGCGAAGTGGCTCTCACATGCCGACGCCCGCTTCCTCCACGAGCTCACGCTCCAGACTCCTGGCCCGGGAGAGTGGGCGCGGGTGCTCGACCTTCTGCGCGGGTGTGCGCTGCCACGGCTGCGACGCGTCTTCCTCTATGCGCGGGAGTACGCCGCCCTGCCCGGCGGCGAGGTGCTGCCCCACCCGGTGCGCGCGCTGCGCCTGGAGGCCGGCCAACTGGGCGCTGAGCCGCTGCGCGCCCCGCGCCTCGAGGTGCTGGACGTGGACGCCGCTGGTTTCGAGCCATCCCTCCTGGACGCACTCGCCGCCAGCACCCTGCCAGCGCTGGCGACCTTCCGCCTTTCCGCCCGGTACACGCCGCTGGCGCCGCGGCTGCGCCCCCTCTTGTCCGCGCGCTGGCCGGGGCTGAGGCACCTCGCGCTGCACGGGCTGGTGTTGTGGCCGGAGGACCTGCGCGCGCTCGCCCGCGCCGGACTTCTGGCCGGGCTCTCGTCGCTCGACCTCTCCTCCTCCGTCTTCCCGGAGCCCGCCTCCGACGCGGTGCTGACGGACCTCGCCGACGTCGCGGCCGCCGCGCGAGGCCTCGAGCGACTCGTCGTGGGGAACTGCCAGTTGCCTCCCGCGAGCGTCGACGGGCTGCGCAGCCGCCTGGCAGGCCTCGTCGTCTCGGGGTGAGTGCCCGCGGCGTCAGCCACCGTCGCGGCGAGACTTCACGCTGCCTCCGCTGGGCCCTCTGTCCGTCCGCGCGCCACACCCCGCTGGCCCCGCCTCTGCCGTTCCCCTCGGCGCAGTGGCCGGCGCTCAGACACCTCGCGCTGCGCGCCCCGGAAGACGGCATGGGGTGGTTTCGTCTTCGGGACGACGCCTGCCTCCTCACCTCGCCGCAGCGCACCTCGTCCGCCTGGAATGGCGCGCTTCGAAGTCGAGCGGCTCGCGGACACTCGGCAGGAGGACTGGCGCCCGGACAACCTCTCCTCTCGTCGTCCTCAGCCCAGGGCCAGCAACAGCGCCACGCCCAGCGCCGTCGACGCCAGCGTCAGCGGCAGGCCCACCTTCAGGTACTCGAAGAAGCCCAGCGACTCCCTGGCGCGCTCCAGCACGATGATGTTGGCCACGCTGCCCAGCAGCGTCAGGTTGCCCGCCAGCGTCGACACGTACGCCGTCAACGTCCACGCCAGCGGTGCGTCGGGCAGCAGGCGAATCCATGGCTCCAGCAGGAGAATGAGGGGCACGTTCGACACGACCTGGCTGCCGAAGAGCAGCACGCCCACCAGGGGCCCCACTCCCGCATGGGCGCCGTCGACGTGGCGGAGGGCCTCGGCCGGCAGGCCCGTCTTCTGCAGCGCGGCCACCAGCACGAAGAGGCCGGCGAAGAAGAGGAGGATGCTCCAGTCCACCTTGTGCAGCAGCGCCTCGGCTTTGAGGCGCGCAGCCAGCAGCACCACGGAAGCCCCGGCCACCGCCGTCAGGGCCAGAGGCGCGCCCAGCAGGTTGGCCAACACCACGCCGGCGAGGGCTGCGGCGCCGATGAAGAGGAGCGGCTTGTCCAGCTTCGGCGGCTCCAGCGCGGGCCTCCCGGCCAGTGGCGCGGCGAGGGCCTTCCTGAAGACGAGGTGGAGAAACGCGGCGGTGAGGACGAGCGCGGCCAGCGTGGGCAACAGCGCCGACACGAAGTACCCCCGGTAGCTGAGGCCGGACAGCTTCGCCACCAGCATGTTCTGCGGATTGCCGGCCAACGTCAGCGCGCTGCCAGCGTTGGAGCCCATGGCCACCGCGAAGAGGAAGGGCCGCACCGGCGCGCCCACCTGCCGCACCAGCAGCACCACCAGCGGCGTGGCCAGCAGGCACACCGCGTCATTCACCAGCACCGCGGACAGAAGCCCGCTGCCCAGCGTCACCACCCAGACGAGGGCGGCCGGACAGAGGCTGCGCCGCGCCAGCCAGCCGACGGCCCAGTCGAAGAAGCCGGCCTCGCCCAGGCCAGCGGCGACCACCATCATGCCCAGCAGGAGAGCGAGGGTATGCAGCTCCACCGCGCGCAGCGCCTCGTCGACGGACAGGCCGTACTCGCCAGCGAAGAGGCCCACCACCACCGCGGCCGCCGCGCCCACCAGCGCCATCGCCGGCCGGCCGATGGGGAGGATGCGCACCCGCCGCGCGGAGATGCCCACCCAGGTGAGGGCGAAGACGGTGAAGACGAGCCAGCGCATCCGGGCGCTGCTCCAGCACAGCCCGAAGCGCCGCACCAGCGACACGCGCGGGCGCTTCGTCCGCGCGCGAGGGCCCGCGATGCCCGGCCCCGGGCTGGCCACGCGCCGCTGCTGGCCGGGTTTTTCCGTGTACCGTTGGCGAACACGAGCCATCGCCATCGCCCTCGCGGACGTCGAGGTGTCGCAGGGACGGCGTGCTTCGGCTGCGGCGGAGCGGGCACTCCCCCGACCAGCGGGGACTCTCACCCGAAGGAACGCGACCAGCGTGCGAGCCGCCGTTGAAAGGGACGTCGGGAAGCGGAGAGTCGACGGGTAGCTCTCCCCCTTTTCTGCCCGTGCCGGGATGAAGCCTCGCCGTGCGGAGGCCTTCAGGTAGCATCGAGCGCATGTCGCCCCGCCTTCCGCCTGCGCCTCCGTCCGTCGACGACGGAGGCGGCGCTCCCCGCTTCGGCACCTACGAGGGCACCCTCGACGCGGTGCACCTGTCCGCCCTGCGCGGCAGCTACCAGCCCAACCCGCTGGACCGGCTGAGGATGCACAAGAAGTGGCTGTACGGCTTCGTCGCCACGCGGGAAGTGCTGGCGCTGTGGGCGGTGGTGGACCTCGGCTACACGTCCAACGCCTTCAGCCTGGCGCTGGACCTCACCACGCAGCGGGTGCTGGCCGACGAGAGCTACCTCGGCCCGCCGCGCCCCCTCGTCACGGTGGGAGACCACCCCGGCCCTGGCCTCGAGGTGGCCTTCCGCAGGCCCGACGCGCGCTTTCTGGCGTCACGGCGCTTCGGCGACGAGCGCTTCCACGGCAGCGTGCGGCTGGGGCCGTCGCTTCCCTTCGTTCGTCCGAAGCTGGCCTTTACGTGGGAGTTGCTGGCGGCGGGGGCGGCGCCTCCTCTCACCGTCATCGCGCCGGTGGAGGGCGGCGTCGTCAACGTGACGCAGAAGTGGGCCGGGCTGTTGTCCTTCGGGCAGCTGGAGGCGGGCGGGCGGCGCTTCGTGCTGGACGGCGGCGTGGGCGGCCTCGACTACACGCACGGCTACCTGGCGCGGCGCACGGCGTGGCGGTGGGCCTTCGTCTGCGGGCGCCTCGACGACGGCACGCCCTTCGGCATCAACCTGGTGGAGGGCTTCAACGAGACGCGCGACGACGTCAACGAGAATGCGGTGTGGCTGGGGCACCAGCTCTACCCGGTGGGGCGCGCCCGCTTCGTGTGGAACCAGAAGGACCCGCTCGACCCGTGGCACGTCGTCACCGTCGACAACAAACTCGACCTCACCTTCAAGCCGCTCGCCGCGCACCGCGAGTACCGGGACTTGAAGCTGGTGAAAAGTCGCTTCGAGCAACCGGTGGGGCTGTGGAGCGGCACCATCAACGTCACCGAGCACCCCGTGCGCTTCGAGAACGCAGCGGGCGTCACGGAGGACCAGGACGTCCTCTGGTAAGCCGCGCAACCGGTGCATCCGGCGGCGCACGGGCAGCGGGTGGGGGTCCTCAGAGCACCCTACACTCGCACTGATTCCAGGCCCTTACAGTCTTGACGCGCAGCGTCGTGAATGGCTCGCCTCTTGCTCCTGTGCCGCTCGAGAGGTGACGCCATGACGAAGGCCCTGTCGACGCGAGAGGTCTGGTTGGTGCGCAACGGGATGCTGGCGGACCACCGGGAGCTGGAGGCGCTCTTCCAGCGGTTGCTGGACGCTTTCGCAGCCAACGCGCGGGAGGACACGCAGGCGCTGTGGACGGAGCTGCAGCACCGGCTGATTTCCCACCTCGAGGCCGAGGAGCAGCTGCTCTTCCCGCACTTCGCGGCAGTCAACCCGGCGGAGGTGGAGGCGCTGAAGGAGGAGCACCGTCAGCTGCGCCGGCAGCTGGACGAATTGGGCGTGGGCGTGGACTTGAAGCTGGTGCGGGCCGAAGTGGCGAAGGCCTTCATCGAGGCGCTCGAGGCGCACGCGTGCCGGGAAGACGCGCTGCTCTACCAGTGGGCGGACGAAGCGGCCGACGCGGCCACGAGACGCACGCTGGCGCAGCGCTTCACCTCGCTCGGGTGAGGCTCGTCAGCGGAGCCGCGCGAAGGTCCGCAGCCGGGGCTCCATCGGCCCTCGTGTTCGCACGCGCCCCCTCGCGCCGAAGAGGGTAGGCTGGCCCTCCGCATGGCTCCTCTGGATCAGATGACCGAAGTCCTGCAGGCCGAAGTCGCCCGCTTCCCCCGCGCTCGCCTGTCCGTGGTGAAGGGCCCCGACAAGGGCGCCGAGGTGGTGCTGGAAGGGCAAACGGTGGTGGTGGGCACGGACGAGTCGTGCCAACTGCGCCTCACCGACACGTCCGTCTCGCGCCGGCACTTCGAGCTCTCGGGAGGCCCGGGCGGCTACCGGCTGCGCGACCTGCGCAGCACCAACGGCGTGCACATCGAAGGCGTGCAGGTGATGGACGCCAAGCTGTCGGACAAGACGCGCCTCACCGTGGGTCGCAACGAGCTGCGCTTCGAGCCCGAGCGCCACGAAATCCAGTGGCCCCTGTCTCCGCACGAGCGCTTCGGAGAGGTCATCGGCAAGTCCTTCGCCATGCGCCGCCTCTTCGCGCTGCTGGAGCGCGCGGCGCCCACCGACAGCCCCGTCATCCTCGAAGGCGAGCCCGGCACCGGCAAGGAGCTGCTGGCCCGCGCCATCCACGAGAAGAGCGCGCGCCGCGAAGGCCCCTTCGTGGTGGTGGACTTGGGCGCCAGCAACGAAGCGCTGATGGACTCGGACCTCTTCGGGCATGACGTGTCCACCGCGCGGCCGGTGGCGCGCCCCGGAGCCTTCGAGGAGGCAGAGGGGGGCACGCTGTACCTCGACGAGGTGGCCGAGCTGACCAACACGCTGCAGGCGAGGCTGTTGCGCGCGCTGGAGACGAAGGAAATCAAGCGCCCCGGCCAGGGCGGCACGGCGAAGGTGGACGTGCGCGTCATCGCCAGCACGCAGAAGGACCTCGAGGCCGAGGTGAAGGCCGGCCGTTTCCGCGAAGACCTCTTCTTCAAGCTGTCCGTCTTCCGGGTGCGGGTGCCTCCCCTGCGCGAGCGCCCGGAGGACGTGCCGCAACTGGTGCGCGCCTTCGAGGCGAAGAACAAGTCGCAGCAGGCGGTGTCCGAGGAGACGGTGGACATGCTGGCGCGGCACGACTGGCCGGGAAACGTGCGCGAGCTGCGCAACGTGCTGGAGCGGCTGGCGGCGTTTCCGGACCTCGGCGCCGGGGCCATCGCGCGGGCGCTGGGGAAGAACCTCGACACCACCAACGACGAGACCAGCGGGGCGAAGCTGCGCGCGGAGATGAGCCAGCAACTGCTCTCGCTGCCGTACCACGACGCGAAGGACCGGGTGCTGGAGAGCTTCGAGAAGACGTACCTCCTCGAGCACCTGAAGGCGGCCAACGGCGTGGTGACGCGGGCGGCGCAGCGGGCGGGCCTGCCGCGGCAGAGCTACCACCGGATGCTGCGACGGCTGGGCGTGACGGCCAACGACGAGTAGGGCGCCGCTCTCCCGGCGGTCATCCTCCTCCGTGTGCCTGGTTGGTGGGTCTCCGGGAGCGGGGGCCGATTTCGTCGGGTCGGAGTTGTCTTCCGGAGCCCACCGTGCCAAGCGAGCCGCCTATGCACACCCTTCAGCGTTGGCTGTTGACCGGCTTCCTCTTCGGCTTCCTCGGCGCCATCGGCGTGTCCTGTGGAGGCGCCCCCACGTGCAACTCGACCACCTGCGCCACCGGGTGTTGTGACGCGATGGGCAGGTGCCAGTCGGCGAGCTCCTCCTTCTGCGGCACGGGCGGGGCGATGTGCCAGCAATGCGCGCTGGGGCAGTTCTGCAGCCTCGGCGTGTGCGTGGGTGGCACCGGAGGGGGCACTGCGCAGGGCGGCGGCGCGGGCGGCGGCATGGGCGGTGGGGCGACGGGCGGCGGCTCCGGCGGCGGCGCGACGGGCGGCGGCATGGGCGGTGGGGCGACGGGCGGCGGCTC
>JBFMHF010000159.1:0-16325 GCA_040752975.1 Myxococcota bacterium | reverse complement strand
TGGCGGCGCGTACGCAGTGCCCGTCGTGGGTGGAAGGACCGCCCGGCGGGAAGGCGGCGGGAAAATCGGCTGCGACGGCTGGGTGAAGACGGCGAGCGCGGATGGTGGCGGCGCGTACGCAGCGCCCGTCGTGGGTGGAAGGACCGCCCGGGGGGAAGGCGGCGGGAAAATCGGCTGCGACGGCTGGGCGAAGACGGCGAGCGCGGATGGCGGTGGCTGCATCAACTCCGGCGCCTGGGCGAGGACGGAGCGCGGGCCTGCCCTGGAGGGAGGAAGCATCGCCTGCGGCGCGTGGCCGGGCGGCGGGCGGTCAGGCGGCGAACGGAAGGCGCTCCAGCCGTTGGCGGCGCTCGGGCCGGGAGTGAGTCTTCGCGGGAGGCCAGCGATGAGTGACCGCACGCTCCGCACGGAGGACGAGGCGCTGCAGGCGCGGGAGAAGCGCGCGGGAGGCCAGCGATGAGTGACCGCGCGCTCCGCACGGAATACGAGGCGCTGCAGGCGAGGGAGAAGCGCGCGCGGGAGGTCCTGTCCGCCTCCGCGCCCGCCGTGCACGTGGAGGTGGAGCACCTTTCGTTGGAGGTCGACCACCTGGAGAAGGCGCTCAGGGAGCGCGAGTCGCGCGCGACGCGCAGGCTGGCCAGTCGCCCCGTGTCACAGCGCGTGGCCGCCTTCGGTTTTCAAGTCCTCTTCGTCGCGCCCATCGTCGCGATGGTGGGCGTGGCCCTCGGCCGGCAAGCGCGGTACCAGCCAGAGGTGGCATGGGTGCTGCTCGTGTCCGGCTTGCTCCTCACGCTCTCCTGGGTGGTGGGCCCGCTGCGCACGGCGGTGCTGCGCGGTGTCTCCCCTGCATGGCGGTTGGTGCGGCGCGCCCGTCGAGCGCTGCGCGTGGTGGAGGAGACGCTGCCTCGATGAAAACATGGCCGGCGCTCTTCGGCTGCCCCGGCCTGCAGGCAGTGAAGCAGCTGGACCTTCAAGCGTCGCTGCACAGCCGCCCGGTGCTTCGGGTGAAGCCGAAGCAGTGATGCGTCGCAGGTTGCATCACTGATGCAACGCCCTGTACCCTTCCGGGCATGCGGACCACCTTCACCGTCGATGCGGACCTCGTGCCGAGACTCAAGGCGCTGAAGAAGGCGCACGGCCAGTCCATGGCCCGGGTGGTGAATGAGCTGCTCCGCGCCGGTCTCAACGCGGCGCCCCGGCGCCCGAAGCGCTTCAAGCTGAAGACCTTCCGCTCGAAGGTGCTGCTGGAGAACCTCGACAACGTGGCGGACATCCTCGAGGTGCTCGAAGGAACGACGCGCCGGTGATTCTGCTCGACGCAAACGTGCTGCTGTACGCGAGCAATGAGCTTGCGCCACAGCACCAGCGGTGCGCGGCGTGGCTCGAGGACGCCTTCGCCGCGAACGACCGGGTGGGAATTCCCTGGGAATCGCTGTTGGCCTTCGTCCGCATCGCCACCAACGCCAGGGCGCTGGCGCGCCCGTTGTCCACCACCGAGGCCTGGGAGCGGGTGGAGGAGTGGCTCGACCTCGACGGGGTGTGGTGCCCCACGCCGACGGAGACGCACCAGCGCACCCTGGGGCGGCTGCTGCGAGCTTCCCGCGCGACGGGGAATCTCGTCAGCGATGCCCATCTCGCTGCGCTGGCCATCGACCACGGGTTGACGCTGGTGAGCACCGACGCGGACTTCGCCGCCTTCCCGGGCCTCCGCTGGCAGAACCCGCTGCGGTGACGTCCCCTCAGCGCAGCAGCGCGCGGGCCTCGGCGAGCTTGTCGCCGTTGGGGAAGCGCTTCACGTAGTCGGCGGCCACCTGCTTCGCCTCGCTCATCCGCTTGGCCCGCACCAGCACGTCCAGCCAGCGGCCCATGGCGTCGGGTGCCGTGTCGGCGTTGGGCGCCTCCTTCACCGCGAGGGCAAACCACTTCACTGCCTGCGCGTCGTTGTGCTCGACGTTGGCGGCGAGGTCTCCCAGTCGGATGGCCGCGCCCACGGAGGCCTCGGTGCCAGGGAAGCGCTCGCGCACCTGCAGCCACGCCTCGCGCGCATACGCAATCTGCTTCGCCTTCCTCGCCGTGTCGCCCAGCAGCAGCACGTCGGCCTTGGGCAGGGAGTGGATGAGCCAGCTGAAGCCCGCGTCTTCGGCGGCGCGCATCGCCCCGGCCGCGTCGCCCTTCTCCGCCAGGTAGCGCCAGCTGGGGCCCTGCGCCTTCGGCTTCTCGGGCGCGGCGGAAGGCGTGCTGCGTTCCTTCGGCAGGACGCGCACCGAGGGCGGCTCCGTCTGGCGCGCGGGTGAGGCGTCGGCCACCGCGGGCGGCGTCTCGAGGTACAGCGAGGCGCGCGGCGGGTTGGAGAAGGCCTCCAGCTTCTGGCGGGTGGTGACGCGCTGCTTCGAGAGGCCCGGGCCGTCCACCTCGACGATGCCCTCGTCCATCTCCACCTCGAGGCCGCCCGTCTCCGGGTTCCACCGCAGCTCGAACTTCGTGCCCACCACCGCCACGCGGTACGGGCCGGCCGAGAAGTTCCACCGCGTCTTCTTGTCCCGGTGCACCACGGAGACGTGCGCCGCGCCCTTCTCCAGCAGCACGTCCGCGCCGTGCGCCGTCACCTGCGTCACGCGAAGCTGCGAGTCCTTGCGCAGCAGCACCTCGGTGCCGTCGCTGAAGTCGAGGGCCTCGTCGCCCACCTTCGCCTGCACGAAGTCCGCGGTGGTTTCGGGCTGCCCGCGCACCTTCACGGACAGCGGCGTCTCGGGCCACACCAGGAAAGCCACCAGCGCGGCGGCGGCCGCGGCGGAGAAAGCCGGCATGAGGAAGCGCCACGGCGACGGCTTCGGCGTGTCGACGCCATGCAGCTTCTCGGCGAAGCCCGCCCGGGCGCGCGCCAGCACCGCCGCGTCGCCGTCCTTCCCCGACTCGGAGGCCTGTTTCTCCAGGGCCTCGGTGTACCTCTTCGTGAAATCCTTCATGACGCGAAGGACCTCCCTTCGGCGAGCCAGCCGCGAATTTCCGGTTCGCGCTTCACCAGCTCGTTGAATTCTTCTTCCGCGCGCCACAGCCGTCGCTTCGCCGTGGACAGTGAGACGCCCACCGCCTCCGCCACCTCGGTCAGCTCCAGCCCCTCGAAGTGCCGCAGGGTGAAGCACAGTCTCTCGTCGACGGGCAGGCGGTCCAACACGGCCTGCACGCGCTTGAGCACCAGGCGCTCCTGCACCGCGTCGGAGGTGGTGAGGGCCGGCAGCCCGCTGTTCTCGAGGCTGTCTTCGTCGTTCCCCGACGGCCCACCGAAGGGCAGCCAGCGGCGCCAGCGACGCTTCTTGAGCATCGAGCGGGCGGTGAAGACAGTGAGGCTGCGCAGCCAGGGCTTCAGCTTGTCCGCCTCGCGCACGCGGCCCACACCCTCCAGCGCCCGGGAGAAGACTTCCTGCACCAGGTCGTCGAGCTCGCTGTCCGCCCCCAGCACCTTGCGCAGCACCGAGAGGACGTACGGCGCGAAGCGGTCGTAGAAGGCCAGCCACGCCCCCGGCCGACGCGCCACCAGGGCCTCCAGCAGGCGCTCGTCGCTCCCGGCAAAGGCCACTTTGGGGGAGGTCTGGCTCATGGCAGCACTCACGCGGGCACCTAGTATTCCGTGAAATTTCCGGCGGTTCATCGGTAGTGAAATCAGTGGGTTGGAAATTGTGACCGGGGTGTTCGGGCGATCAGCTGCACGGCCCCTGCACTTCGGCGCGGGCCTCATGCGCCGCCTGCTCGTCGCCGTGCTGAGGCGCAACCCGGTGCCCGTCGCCACGCCTTGAAGGCGCTTAGCCCAACCGGAAGCGCCGGGCGACGGCCTGGAGTTCGACGGACAGCGTGGTGAGCTCCTGTGCCGACGCGGTCATCTGCCCCACGGCCTGGGTCTGCTCTTCGATGACGCGCTTGATGGCCTCGGTGGCCTGCGCGTTCTCCTTGGCCACCTCGGAGATGTCGGTGATGGCCTGCACCATCGCCTGGCTGGATTTCTGCTGCTCCTGCGCCGCCTGGGAGATGTGGGCCACCTTGTCCGCGCCGTCCTTCGCGGAGTCGGAGATGTTGGCCATCGAGCGGACGATGAGGGTGAGGTCTTCGCGGCCCTGGGCCAGCTCGTCGATGCCTTCCTTCATCGCGGTGACGACGTGCACGGACTGCTGGCTGATGTCGCGGGCGAGGCGGGAGATGGCTTCGGCGGACTTGCCCGCGGACTCGGCCAGCTTGCGCACCTCGTCGGCCACCACCGCGAAGCCCCGGCCATACTCGCCCGCGCGGGCCGCCTCGATGGTGGCGTTGAGGGCGAGGAGGTTGGTCTGCTGGGCCACCTGGGTGATGGCGTCGACGATTTTGGAAATCTCCTGCGTCTTCTCGCCGAAGCGGAAGACCTCCTGGCTGGCCGTCTCGATGCGGCTGAAGACCTTGCGCACCTTTTCTCCGGCGAGGCGCGCGGCGTTGCTGCCTTCCTCGGCGGATTGGCTGGTGGCGGCGGCGGCGCGCGTCGATTCCTCGGCGGACTTCGCGGTGCGTTGGAGCACCTGGGCCATGTCCGTGATGGTCTCGTGGGCGCGGGCGACGAGGGCGGACTGGGCTTCGGCGCCCGCCGCGATGCGCTTCATGGAGTCGCCGACCTCGGAGGCCTGGGCGTTGACGCCGGTGGCGCTGGTCTCGAGGCCGGCCGCCGCGTCGGCCACCGACTCGGCGGTGTGCTGGATGGAGGACACCAGCTCGCGGAGGTTCTCCTGCATGTCGTCGATGGCCACCGCGAGCTCGTCGATGTCGTCGCGGAGGCTGCCGGCGTCCAGCTGCACGCGGCGAGAGAGGTCTCCGCGGGAGATTTCCAGGGCGGTCTGCGAGAGCTGCTGGACGCGCGCCACGCGGAGGAGCAACCAGGGCAGCGCCACCGCGAGGATGAGGGTTACCAGAAAGGCGGCGATGATTTTCAGCGCCCAGTCCCACGCGTTGCCCACGTAGAAGACGCCCACCAACGCCGCTGCCAGCACCACGTAACCCGCGAGGATTTTGAGGTGCAGCGAGACCTGCGCGCGCTTGACCTCGGCGCTGCGCACCACCCGCTCGACTGGCTGCCGCCGGGAGAGGGTGCCTGTCGCCACGTCGGTGGGTCTACGCACGGAGGAGAGACTTAGCCCCAGTCGACTTCCTCCTCAAAGAAACCTCGGTCGGGGCCAACGGGTCCTCAGAGCACCCGACGGTCGGGGTCCTCGGAGCACCTGACGGAGCACCCGACGGGTTGGGGGTCCTCGGAGCACCTGACGGGTTGGGGGTCCTGGGAGCACCCGACGGGTTGGAGGTCCTCGGAGCACCCGACGGGTTGGAGGTCCTCGGAGCATCCGACGGTAGGGTCCTCAGAGCACCCGACGGGTTGAAGGTCCTCGGAGCATCCGACGGGTTGGGGGTCCTCAGAGCACCCGAGGGAGAGCACCCCCCTTGTTATGTTGTGACCTATCGGTCATACATCGCCCCAGGAGGTCGCACATGCTGGGGATTCCGCTGGGACTCGCGCTCGCCAACGCCGGGGAGTGGTTCATCCACAAGCATTGGCTGCACGGGCTGGGGAAGAACAAGAAGTCCTTCTGGGCCTTCCACTGGCATGAGCACCACCGCGAGTCGCGCGCCAACGGCATGTTCGACTCGCAGTACGTGAAGAGCGTCTTCACCTGGTCGCCGCAGGGCAAGGAGGCGTTGGCGCTGTCGGCCGGCGCGGTCGCCCTCGCGCCCCTCTTCCCGCTGGCGCCCTTTCTCACGGGTACCCTGTGGTTCCGGATGTGGCGGTACTACGTCATCCACAAGAAGAGCCACCTCGACCCGGAGTGGGCGAAGAGGCACCTGGCGTGGCACGTCGACCACCACCTCGGGAAGGACCAGAACGCCAACTGGTGCGTCACGCATCCGTGGTTCGACTACGTGATGCAGACGCGCAAGCCGTACGGCGACGACCCGACGGGCGCGCTGCCGGAAGGCGCGAAGGGCTCGCTCTTGTCCCGCATGTGGAACGGCCTCTGGGAGAAGCCGCGGAAGCTGGCGCCGAAGCTGAAGGTGGCCCGCGCCGCCTGACAGTGAGGCGCCTTCGAGCGCCCCAACGGCAGGGATTCCCGGTCAGGGCTCCTCGAATGCACAGGGGGCGGCATCGCGAGGCTTTGCTTCGCGCTCGGCGTGGTTGAGAGCACAGCGGCGAAGGCCCAACCAGGGGAAGGGGTGTCTCACTTCGTGCCGTGGCCGAGGGGCGCCAGGCCCAGAGTCCGCGCGAGCGTGTCGGCGCGCGTCAACGCCTCCATGATGGCCTGCGCGGCGCCAGGCGTCTTCGAGAACCAACTGGGCAGCTTGTTCCGCAAGAAGACTTCGGCGTCGGGGCCGCGGAGGGCACGAAACTGCACCAACTGGTGACGCGTCGAGACAGCCGAGAAGGCCGAGGCGTCGGCCACCTGCACCAACCGGGCGACGCGGCCATCGACGCCGGGGAGCACGCCTTCGACCTCGGGCGAGTGGTGGTGACGGAGGAACTCGACGAGCTCCGTAGGAAGCCCCCAGCGGGCCGCCACCTCGGCCCCGAGGGCAGCGTGGTCGACTCCGCAGATGGCCCTCTCTGCCTCGAGCAACGAGGCGGGCGTGACCCAGGAAGCCTCGTCAACCTCTTTGAGGCTCTCGGGCGCTGCGTCGAACATGATGAAGCGGCCCACGTCGTGCAGCAACCCCGAAAGGAAGGCGCGCTCGCCGTCGAGGCCGCTGCCGTGATGTCGCGCGAGCGCTCGCGCCACGTGGCCGGCTTCGAGCGCGTGCAGCCACAAGCCCTTCTCCCAGTCGGCGCGCGGAACGAACACGCGGACGACGGACAACGACACCACCAGGCTGCACACCTCGCGGGCGCCCAGCCGCACCACCGCATCGCGGATGCGCGTGATGGGCGTCACACCCCTCGCCACCACCGAGTTCGCCGCAGCCACCAGGCGCACGGCGTAGTTGGGCTCACTCTCGATGAGGGCCACCACGTCGTCGAAGTACGTTTCGGCCGCCGGGTCGAGCTGAAGCGCGCGCGCCACCACGTGCGGCAATACCGGCAACGTCTCTACCCGTCCCAGGAGGTGGGCCCGGGCCTCGGGCGTCATGGCTTTCCCTTCGGGAAGGTGACGGTGAAGGTCGTCCCCACGCCCACCTCCGACTCAAAATCCACGGTGCCGCCGTGGGCCTCGATGATGCGCTTCACGATGGCCAGGCCGATGCCCGTCCCCCGGCCAGGCGGCTTGGTGGTGAAGAAGGGGTCGAAGATGCGCGCGCGTACGGACTCGGGAATCCCGGTCCCTGTGTCGCGCACCTCCAGAACGAGCCCACCGTCCGCGGAGGGTCGCGCCTTGAGCCAGAGGATCCCTCCGCTGGGCATCGCGTCGGCGGCGTTGAGGCAGAGGTTGAGCAGCACCTGGAACAGCTGCATCCCGTCCACCACCACGGTCGGCAAGTCCGGGGGGACGTCGGCTTCGAGCTGCACTGCCATAGGCAGCATGCGCTGCAGTTGCCGAGTGTACGAATTCAGCAGGCGGGAGGTGTCCACGGCGGCGAGTACGCCGCGGCCTCCCCTCACGAAGTCGAGGAGCTGGCGGACCAGCTGGCCCGCGCGCTCGGCGGCCTGCTCGATGTCGGTGACCGCTTCCTTCGCTTCTTCGTTGTGCAAGGTAAGGCCCCGGAGGAGGGCAGCTCCAGAAGCCACGGGCATGAGGAGGTTCGCGAGATCGTGGGCCACGGAGGCCGCCATCCGCCCAACCAGATCCAAACGGTCGTTGCGCTCGATGAGGTCCTCAAGCCGCTTCTGCGCAGTGGCGTCCCGCTTGACCGCGACGAAACGCAGCCCCCTTCGCCCGCGAGGAGGCACGGGCGTGATGGTCATCTCTTCGACGTAGGTGGATCCGTCCTTCCGCCGGTTGACCAGGCTCCCATTCCAGGTGACGCCGCTGCGAATAGTGCTCCAGAGCGCCTGGTACACTTCCCTCGACTCGTGGCCACTCCGGAAGATGCGCGTGTGCTGGCCGAGCAGCTCCTCGCGCGAATAGCCACTCATCCGAGAGATGGCGGCATTCGCGTACTCGATGACGCCTCGCTCGTCGGCGATCAGCACGCCGTTGACGTCTGCCTCCAGCGCGGCGGCCAGCGTCTCCAGCCATTCCCCATCCGGAAACGCAGCAGCGGACACCAGGTGCAGCCGGGGAACCACCTCCACCGCGCGAAGGGAGCTACTCGCTGCCAGCACGTCGGCGAGCTTCGGCGGGGCGTCACCGGCGACGGGGAGCAAGGCTTGAGCGCAGGGGCTCAGGCGGGAGATCCTCCCATCAGCCCCGACTTCGCAGACGCCCACGTTCAGTCGCCCCAATGCATCGGAGAAGTTCCACCACACCGTCACAACATCGCAGTCACCGGCTTCGGCTCGGGTCATGAGGCACGCCTCCACCTCTGATTTCGCCATGAAGTGAGCAGCCCACAATCGGCATTTTTGTGCATTGGGATGTCGGCAGTTTCACCGACATGAGCTAAGGGCCGACTTCGGGGGGCGCAGCCATGCCAGGGAGTGGCATTACGAGCAGGTGGTCGTGGCTCTTGGTGCCGGTGGGCTACCTGCTGGTGGCCGGTGTGTGGATTGGTGTCAGCAGCACCTTGGTAGCAGCAATGACGAAGACCCCCGCCGAGGCGGAACGCTATGAGTTGTTCAAGGGGTGGGGGTTCGTCGCGGTGTCGGGGGCAGCGCTGGCGCTCCTGGTGTGGCGCTACGAGCGACGCGTGAGGGAGGAGCTTGGGGCCCGGGCCGAGGCCGAGGAGCGCTATCGCACGCTGGTGGAGGGCGCTGCCGACGCCATCATCATCGTCCAGGGTACCTGTCTCGGGTTTGCCAATCCTGTGGCGGCGCAGTTGTTCGAGGTGCCGAGCCGGGAGGCGCTGGTGGGCCGTTCCATGTTCGACTTCGTCGACCCTGCGGAGCGCGGTGCCGTCGAGGAAGGGACGGCGCGAGCGCTGGGCGAGCTTTCCGAGCCGCAGTTCGTCCGGCGCCAACTCCGGACGTCTTCGGGGCGGGTGCTGACGGTGGATGTGGGCGTCAGTCGGATCATCTGGCGAGGCCAGCCCGCGCTCCAGGTGGCCCTGCGAGACGTCTCCGCCGCGGCGGCCTTCGAAGAGCGGTCGCGGCGACTCGAGCGCGCGCTCCGCCTGGCCCACGAGGGCGCCGCGGTGCTCCTCCGGTCCGGTGGTGACGACCAGGTGTGGCCCATTTTCTGTCGCACCCTGGTCGAGGCGGAGCCGCTGCTATCCGTATGGGTCGGCTTTGAGGAGGGGGAGCGTGGCCCGCTCGAGCCGCGAGCGTCGGCTGGGGGAAGCGCGAGCTACTTCGACGGTCTCCAGGCGTTGCTTCGCCGCGGCGAGGACAGCCCCGCAACAAGGGCGATGCAGGACGGCCGGCCCTGCGTGGTGAATGACGTGGCGAAGGGCGACGCCTTCGCCAGCTGGCGCACCCTGGCCGGTGCGCACGGTCTGAGGGCCGAGGTGGCGCTCCCGCTGCTGGACGGACAGCGTGCCTTCGGGGTGTTGTGCGTCGCCATCGCACAGCGTGACGTGTTCGACGAGTCTGTGGTGCAGCTCCTGCAGCACCTGGGAGAGAACGCGGCCTTTGCCTTCCTGTCCGAGCGCACCCAGAAGCGTGTCGCGGCGGCCGAGCGGGAAGCATTGCGTCTGGCTGAGGAGCTGTCCACCCTCTTCGCGGTCATCGACACCGCCCTCGTCCGGTACGACGGCGCTGCCGTGGCCCGTCGTGCAAACCCCCGGGCGCTGGCGCAGCTCGGCTTCAACCCCGTCGGCCTCTCGGTGCAGGCGGTCGTCGACCGGCTGGGCCTGCCCCCTGCCATCGGCACCGAGCTCGCGCGGGCAATCGGCGGCGCTGGGCTGGAAGGCCTGGAGGTGCGCGTCCGGGGCGACGCAGGTCGCACCTTCTCCCGCCTCGTCTCCGTGTACCCGATTCGGGATGGAGAAGGGCGGCCCGCAGGCGCGGTGGTAGCCGCACGCGACATCACGGCCCTGGTGCGACAGGCGGACGAGCTGCGCGCGCTGGCGGCACGGCTTCACTCGGCCCGAGAGGATGAAGCGCTGCGCATCTCTCGTGACCTGCACGACGACCTCGGGCAGGCGCTGACGGCGCTCAAGCTGGAACTCGCCGCCCTGGAGCGCCAGGTGGAGCTCGGGAACCACCGGCTGCTGACCGAGAGCGTGGTGGCGGCCGTCGAGCTGGCGGATCAGGCTCTCATGCGCACGCGGAGGCTGGCGGCGCGGCTGCGCCCCGTCAGCCTCGACCAGCTGGGTCTGGGCCGGTCGCTGGAAGTCGAGGTGAGAGACTTCAGCGAGCGGGGGCGCGTGTCGTGCTCGACCTCCATCGACCTGGAGGTGCAGCCGGGGGTGGACGTGGCGGTCGCTCTTTACCGCATCGCCCAGGAGGCGCTGACCAACGTCCTCCGCCACGCGCGCGCGACGCGAGTCTGGGTGACGCTGAGGCGCGAAGGGAACTCGGTTCTGCTGTGCGTCGAGGACGATGGGTGTGGCCTGTCTCCCGAAGCGTTGACTGGCCTGGGGCTGGTGGGCATGCGGGAGCGCGCGCTCGCGGTGGGCGGTCAGTTTTCTCTGGAGCCGCGGAGCGGCGGCGGCTTGCGCGTCGTCGTGCGTGTACCTCAGACGGGTGCCAACCAGCGATGAGACTTCTGCTGGTGGATGACCACCCGGTGGTGCGCCGCGGGCTCTGTGCGCTGCTGAAAGAAGCTTTTCCCGGGGGTGAGGTGGGCGAGGCCGGTAGCGCCGCCGAGGTGTGGGAGCGGCTGGCCGCCCACTCCTGGGACGTCGTGCTGTTGGACATCTCCCTGGGCGTGGAGTCAGGGCTGGAGGTGCTGATGGAACTCCGGCGTCGCGCCCCAGGCCTTCCGGTGTTGATGGTGTCCGCCCATGCCGAAGAGGACTTCGCGGTGCGGAGTCTGAGGGCGGGCGCTGCCGGCTACCTCGTGAAGACGTCAGCGCCTGATGAGGTGGTGGCCGCCGTTGCCAAGGTGCTGCAGGGCAGGCGGTACGTCACCGCATCGCTGGCGGAGCGGCTCGCCGCCACCGTCGGCGGCGACCTCTCGGTCGAGCCGCACGAGGTGCTCTCTCAGCGTGAGCTGCAGGTGTTGTGTCTGGTCGCGCGCGGACTGTCGCTCAAGCAGATCGCCGCGGAGCTCGACTTGTCCGAGAAGACCATCGCGACCTACCGGAGCCGCGTGGGCGCGAAGCTCGGCCTGTCCACCAACGTGGAGCTGACGCGCTACGCCCTGACGCACAAGCTGGTGGACTGACGGCATGGCGCTCAAGGGGCCGCGGCAGGAGACGGTCGCCTCCTGGCAGCTGAGCGTGGGCTTCGTCGCCGTGCGGTCGGCCAGGCGCTGTTCCCCGGGGCCCCCGCGCTCGACGACGTAGACCTGCTCGGCAGCGGCGAAAGAGCTGCGACTGTGAGGCCATGTCGCCTGTCGCCTGCTACATCACGCAAACCCGTGTCCGCTGCACCGCGTTTGTCTGGCACCGCCGTCATCGCCCTCTCGTCACTCTTCTTCGCGGTGATGGCCGTACTGGCGCGCACCCTGGCGGGAGCGGTCCCTCCGGCGCAGCTCGTCACCGTGCGCCACGTCGTCGGCCTGCTGGGCATGCTCGTCTTCTTCCCGGTGCTGCGCCGTGCGCCGAGGCTCTCGCGCCCGGGTTTACTCCTCCTGCGCGGGGTGCTGGGGGGCACCGCGGTCCTCACGTACTTCACCGCCATCCGCCACCTCGGCGCGGCGCCCGCCACCGTCCTCAACTACGCCGCGCCCGTCTACGCCGCCGTCTTCGCCGCGCTCTTCCTCAAGGAGCGGCCCACGCGCTTCATGGTGCTGGGCCTGGTCCTCGCCTCCGCGGGCGCCGCGGTGGTGGCCATGTCCGGCGAAGGGCTGCACCTCACCGGCGCGGGCAGCGTCGGAGCCATCGCCGGCCTCGTCTCGGGCATCGCCGGCGGCGCCGCGATGACGTCCATCAAAGCCGTGCGCGAAGACGCCGACGCCGGCACTGTCTTCCTCGCCTTCTCTGTCGTGGGTCTCCTGATGGCCGCGCCGCTGGCCGTTGCCGACTGGGCGCCGCTGTCGGGTGGAGTCCTCCTCCGCGTGGTGGGTGTCGGCGTCCTCGCCCTCATCGGGCAGATGCTCTTCACCTGGGGGATGGGCCACACCTCCGCCACCGTCGGCAGCGCCACCACGCAGTTGGTCCCTGCCTTCGCGTGGGTGCTGGCCCTCGGCGTCCTCGGCGAGCGCGTCACCCTGCAGAGCGCTCTCGGCGCAGCGATGTGCGTCGCCGGCGTGCTGCTGGGCGCGCTCGGGCGACCTCCGGTGCCGGTTCCACCGCGCCCCTGACGCATGCCCGGCCGTACACCGCTGAGACACGCCTGGCACGGCGACCACTCCGAGGGTGATGAACCCCACGACTCTCCTCCACAGGAGGGGCGTCGCCCGTCACCAGGTGAAGCGGCGCACACCGGCTCTCGGTAGCGTCTCGTCGGCCTCCAGGTTCTTCCCGCCGCAGCGCACGAAGGCCTCGCGCCGGCAGGGGTTCACCACCAGCAACTCGCACGACAGCACCACCCGCTCGGTGGCGGCGCGCTGACGCGCTCGTTGGATGCAGCGCGCCCGTTCGCGCTCCTGCGCCCGCTCCCACGCCTCGCGCGCCTGTTGCTTCTGCGCGTCGGACATGCCGGGCCCGAAGGAGAGGCCACCCGATGGTCCACACTCGAGCTCGGGGGCGTCCTCCCCTGACTCCCTGCGCAGGAGCAGCGCGTCCGGCGCCGCGGCCGTCACGTCCTCGACGGTGGGGGGCGCGGCCGCCTCGAGGAAGACGACGCGCAGTTCATTCGAGTACCAGTCCGACGTGCCGCCTTCCGTCCACACCGGGCACGCCCAGGCCGTGGCGGAACAGCCGCTCTCCCGGGGCGCACGCACCTGCCTGCAGCCGGGCTCCTTCCCTTCGGGCGGCGCCTTCGGCCAGCCCAGGCGCACAGGGCCGTTGGCCTTCGCCCACGCGACAGCAGCGGCCTGCCGCGTGGCCACGTCGTCACTCGCCAGCGGCTGCGGCGCAGCGCCAGCCACCAGGGCCACGAGGAGGGACAGCCGCACCATCGGCCGCACCGTAGCGCGGCGGCCGGCGTCACGTTGGGGCAGCGCGCTGCGCACGTCACCTTCGAGAGCGCCCCTCGGCGCAGCGATGTGCGTGGAGTGCTGGCAGACCTTCGGTGCCCGCCCTTTCGCGCCTCTGGTGCTTACCCGGCCGTACACCGGCGAGACACCTTCCAACAGGCCTGTCACGCGGCCCCCTTGGCCGAGGGGGAAGAAGGCGACGCGCCCCGGCGAGCGTGTAGACTGACCCTCGAGTTTCGCGTGGCCACCCCCAGCTTCATCGCTCCCACCAGCCCCCTGGATAGGAGGCGGCTTGGGAAGTACGAGGTCTTGTGCCGCCTCTCCACCGGCGGCATGAGCGAGATCTACCTCGCGCACCAGACTGGCCTGGCGGGCTTCAACAAGCTGGTGGTGCTCAAGACCATCCTTCCCGACATCGGCGGCGAAGAAGACTTCGTGCGCATGTTCCTCGAAGAGGCGCGCATCACCGCGGCCTTCAACCACCCGAACATCGCGCAGGTGTACGAGCTGGACACGGACGACGGGCAGCTCTTCATGGCCATGGAGTTCGTCCAGGGCTGCACGCTGGTGGAGATGGCGCGGGCCTGCCGGCAGGCGCGGGAGGCCATCCCCATCGGCTTCACCCTCGGGGCGGTGCGCGACACGGCGCTGGCCCTGCACTACGCGCACAACTTCACGGACGCGCGCGGGCGCCGGCAGATCGTCATCCACCGAGACGTGGCCGAGAAGAACATCATGGTGACGTACGAGGGCGTCACCAAGCTGCTGGACTTCGGCATCGCCAAGGCGCTGGGCCGCAGCGGGCGCACCAGCGTGGGCATGGTGAAGGGCACCAGCGGGTACATGTCCCCCGAGCAGATTCGCGGCGAGCCGCTGGACGGGCGCAGCGACATCTTCGCGCTGGGCGTGGTGGCCCACGAGTGCCTGACGGGGTTGCGCCTCTTCCACGGGAAGTCCGCGGAGGAAGGGATGATGGCGGCGCTCAAGGAAAACGTGGTGCCGCCGTCGAAGTGGAACCCCAACGTGCCGCCCGAAATCGACGCGGTGGTGCTGAAGGCGCTGCAGCGCGACCGCGAGGCGCGCTTCTCCACGGCGCTCGAGTTCGCCCGCGAAATCGACAAGGTGGGCCACGGGAAAATCTGGCACCCGGAGCAATCGGGCGAGTGGGTGCTCAAGTTCTTCGCGGACCGTCGCGCCGAGACACGCCGGTTGCTCGAATCCGCGGTGGGCCAGGAGACGACGGGCGAAATCCGGGTGAAGTCCATCATCCAGAAGGTGCGCGCCTCGAGCAGCAGCTCTCCCGGGATGGTGGAGGAGCAACGCACCCTGCCCCCCCAGGCCGTCGAGCCTCCCGCGACTCCACGAAAGGCCACCGGCTCGCAGCCGCCGGTGCCGGCGCCGATTCCGCAGGGGACGGTGCCGAACATCTCCCCGGTGTCGCTGAAGGGAAGCGACCCTTCGACGTCGCCCGCGCGGCCCCGGGTGCTGAAGACGGAGCCGCCAGGACCGTTGCCCGGTCGCGCCACGGCTGAGGTGCCGGTGAAGGCGCCCGCCCGCCCGCCGCCCAGCGAATTCGACGACGACGAGTCCGACGCGAAGACGATTCCCGCCGCCGCGCTGCCCGACGAGATTCGGATGCTCCGCAAGCGCATGGCCGAAGCCGCGGCGGCGAAGAAGACCACCCCGGCCGCGCCTACCGCACCCGCCGCGTCCGCGGTGAGGCCCAGCCGGCCGGGCGTGGCCTCGCTGGCCGAGCAACTGACGCCGCCCGTGCAGCCCTCGCCCGGTGGGAATGTCGCCACGGACCCGGAGCGCCCGCCGGTGCAACCCGTCACCGACGCGAACCCGGCGCACACGCCGCCCGAAGGCCGCGACATGGACGGTGAAACGCTCTCCATCACCAACCGCGGCGCGCCCCAGCCCAGCGACTGGGACGACGGCGACGACGAAGGCGCCCGCACGGCCATCGCGAGGCCCCAGGAAGTGCTGGGGAAGATGGCGTCGGCCCGCAGCGACGAGGACATGCGCGCGACGCACGACGTCGACGGCTCCGCGTTGGCGCTGCAGGCCGTAGGCGGACGCGGGCGCTGGCTGGTGGTGGCGCTGGTGCTGTTGGCGCTGCTGGCCATCGCCGGCGTCCTCGTGCTGTTGGACGTCATTCCGATGGGGGAAGAGCACCCAGCCGAACCACCCGCCGCGATGGCGCCTGCCGAAGCCGCGCCTGTCCCCGGGGCCCCGCCCGCACCCGCGGCGACTCCTCAGCCTGCACCGACTCCTCCGCCTTCACCGACTCCGTCGAAGAGGAAGTGAAGCGGTCGTCACCGACGTCAGCGGGCCTGGACGCGAGGGACTTCGCGACTTGCGAGGCGGGCGATGCAGCGGCTGCGGAGAGAGTGACGGCAGGCAAGGGAGAGGCTCACCCCCGCCCTCTCCCGTAGCCACGAGTTCACCGCGCAGCAGTTTGGTCATTTTGTCCACGGAAGACGCCGCGTGTGCCCGCGGCGTTGTACCGGTGCGCCTGCGAGCCACAGGAGGTGGCCAACGGGAGGTCCGGGGTCAACGCGCCGCCTTCAGCGTCCAGCAGGCCGTCCTGTCCCGAGGACACCTCCCCGCGTCACGCCCCTCGGCAGCGGCGAAGAGGCCCGAGACCTCGAGGGCGGTGGGCGAGCGGCCGCCGCTGGCGGGTTGCCGCACCGTCTGCGGCGCGGCGGGGCTGCACCTCGTCTCTCGGCACCGGCTCCAGCGCGAGGCACGGCGAAGGCCATCCACCTCCAGCACCAGCGGCGTCCAGTGTCCGCCCGCGCGGCCTCGCGTTGAGGAGTCCCGTGCGGCCTCGCGTCGTCGCGCCAAGCAGTCACGCGCCCAGGAGCGCGCGCGGCCTCCCGCCTTCTCCTCCCGCACGGCCTCGCGTCGAGGAGTCCCGCCGCCTCGCACCCAGCAGTCACGCACCGAGGAGTCACGCGCCCAGGAGGCGCGCGCGGCCTCCCGCCGCCTCGTCCCGCGCGGCCTCGCGTCGAGGAGTCCCGCCGCCTCGCGCCCAGCAGTCACGCGCCGAGGAGTCACGCGCCGAGGAGTCACGCGCCCAGGAGGCGCGCGCGGCCTCCC
>JBFMHF010000158.1:0-16410 GCA_040752975.1 Myxococcota bacterium | reverse complement strand
CGGACGCGGAGAGACCGGACGCGGAGACACCGGGCGCGGAGACACTGGGCGAGGCGACTTCAGGCGCGGCGGCACTCGACGCAGCGACACCCGACGCGCCACCAGACGCCCCGTACGCGATGGCCGGCAGCACGCCCGCGAGGTGCGGTGGCGGCGGCGCCTTCAGCCGCTCCGCGATGAAGGGGAAGGACTGGGCCAGCAGGTCCTCCGCGCGACGCCCGTCCTTCGTCGGCACGGGGTCGAGGCCACCACGGTTGAAGGGGTGGCAGCGCGAGATGCGCCGCGCGGCGAGCCACAGCCCCTTGAAGGGCCCGTGCACCCCGATGGCGCCCATCGCGTACACGCTGCACGACGGGTGAAACCGGCACACCGGCGGCAACAGCGGCGAGATGAAGGCCTTGTAGAAACGGATGGGCGCGAGCAGGACGAGCGTCAGCGCACGCACGAGGAAGAAGGGACGAGGCGCACCCGCGTGCACCGCTGGACGTTCGTGCACCAGCTGCCCCGGAGACGTCACGGCTGCAGGTACCTCCGACCGAGGTCCTGGCCCACCTTCTCGAAGGCGCGCGTCAGGCGTCCGAAGTCGGCTTCGGCAGCGCTCGTCCTCGCGATGATGACCATGTCCAGTCCTCTCGGCAGCGCGTGGCGGCGCGTCCGGAACAGCTCGCGCAGCTGACGCCGCAGGCGGTTGCGCACCACCGCGTTGCCCACCTTCGTCGAAACCGTCAGCCCCAGCCGCGTCAGCCCGTCGGCCCGCCCATTCGGCAGCGCCAGCACCAACAGGCAGTCGGCGGACAGCTTCGCGCCGCGCTCCTGTACTTTCAGAAACTCCGACCGGCGCCTCAGGCGCACCTCCTTGGGAAAGGAGAATCGCCTGCCCCCTTCCGGCGCCGGCCCCACGGCTACTTCTGGTACGCCTTCGTCACCAGCCGCTTGCGGCCCTTCGCGATGCGGCGCTTGAGCACCGCCCGACCCGCCTTGGTCGCGTTGCGCTTGCGGAAGCCGTGCGCGCGGTTCCGCTTCAACTTCGAGGGCTGGTACGTCGGGACTCGCTTGGCCACGAGGTGGCTCCTTCTTCGAAAGCTGTTGGGAAGAAAGCCCCCACGAAGAGGGCCGTTCGCGCGCCGCCTTTATGGCGCTTGGTGTGCCGCGTCAACAACCACTGCCGCGCGGCCTTCCCTCTCCTCCCGAATGACACCCCCCGTCTCTGTGCACAAGCCTCCCCGGAGGGCTGTGGAGAAGCTTGTGGAGTCTGTGGAAAACCCCCTCCCTCCACCTGTGGACAATGTGGAAAAGCCCCGGTGGGCTGCGCGCGGGCGGATTTTGCGCACACGCACTGAGAGTCACATCACAGGAATGTGCCGGGAGTTTGCCCGCCAAATGACAGCCCGCCGTCGTCCACAGGCGCGGCGCGGAGAAAAAATCGCGGCCGATTCACGGGCTTGCACAAGGCGCTTGATCAGAAAAATCGGCGTCGGTAGGACGGCCACCTTTTCGCCGCACTTCCCCTCTTCCTCTTCGGGGCCTTGCTTGTCCGCTCTCGTCGACACGGCCGGTACGGCAGCATCTGCTCGAAATCTCTGGGAAAACACGCTGGACGAGCTGCGCCGGCAGGGGCACTCATACGTGGTGTCTCAGCTCAACCAGCTCGTGCCCCTGGGGCTGGAGGGTGAGGTGCTGACGCTGGGGGTGGAAGATCTGTTCTTCCGTGACTGGGTGGACGACCACTACGGCCACCTGGTGGGGACGGCGCTGGAGCAGGTGCGGGGCAAGCCGGCCTTGCTGCGCTACGAGAAAGTGGAAAAGCGCGCGAATGCGCCTACGCTGCCGGACGCACCACCAGTCACGCAGGCGCGGCGGCCGATGCGGCTCAACGACAAGTTCACCTTCGACACCTACGTGGTGTCCGACTCGAACCAGCTGTCGGCAGCGGCGGCCTACGCGGTGTCGGAGTCGCCGGGCAAGGCGTACAACCCCCTCTTCATCTACGGGGGCACGGGGCTGGGCAAGACGCACCTGCTGCACGCCATCGGCAACCGCATCGTGTCGCGCGCGCCGGAAGCGCGGGTGCTGTACCTGTCGAGCGAGGAGTTCACCAACCAGTTCATCGAGTCGGTGCGCGACCACCGCATGACGGAGTTCCGCCGGCGCTTCCGCGAAGAGTGCGACGTCCTGCTCATCGACGACATCCAGTTCCTCGGGAAGAAGCAGGAGACGCAGAACGAGTTCTTCTACACCTTCAACGCGCTTCACCAGATGTCGAAGGCGGTGGTGATGACGAGCGACACGGTGCCCTCGGAGATTCCAGGCCTCGAGGACCGGCTGCGCAGCCGCTTCGCCATGGGCCTCATCACCGACGTGCACGAGCCCAACTTCGAGGCGCGTGTCGCGATTCTCAAGAAGAAGGCCGCGGCCGACGGAGTCGTCCTCACCGACAAGGTGACGCATTTCATCGCGCGGCACGTGGTGAAGAACGTGCGCGAGCTGGAAGGCGCGCTCATCAAGGTGCTCGCGGTGCACGCGCTCACCAGCCAGCCGCTCACCGAGGAGCTCTGCGCGCAGGTGCTGAAGGACCTCATCCCCACGCAGAAGCAGCTCGACGCCGAGCACATCCAGCGTGAGGTGGCGCGGTACTACAAGCTGGCGGTGGACGAGCTGCGCGGCGAGCGGCGCGTCAAGCACGTGGCCCACGCGCGCCAGGTGGCGATGTACCTGTGCCGCACGCTGACCGACGCGTCGCTCCCGGAGATTGGGAAGAAGTTCAACAAGGACCACTCCACGGTGCTGACGAGCGTGCGGAAAATCGAGCAGCTCAAGGACCAGGACGAGCAGCTGCAGCTCGAGCTGGGAGAGCTGTCGCAGAAGCTCGGCTCGGCATAGTCGAAGCCCGGCTCCGGCTCAGCGGAGGTGGTTGGCCTTCAGCCGCTCGACGAAGACGTCTCGGCGCAAGCGCTCTCGACCACCGGGGTGGGCCGTCACTTCTTCTTCTTCGCGGCCTTCTTCTTCTCCGCGGCTTCCCACTTCTTGAAGGCTTCCCGCGCCTTCTTGAGCTCCGGCTCGAGCTGCTTGTCCAGGTCCTCGCACGCCTTCTCCAGCTTCTCGGGCGTCAGCGCCGCCTTGCCGCCGACGGGGAAGGCCACCGCCTGCAGGTCCTTGTCCTTCGCCCCCGCGCGCGCGCCCGCCTCGCAGGCCGCGAGCTGCTTCTTCGCTTCCGTCAGCGCCTCCAGCTTCTCCTTCGGCTTCGACTTTCGCGCCTCGGCGCGCTTCGCCTTCGCCAGAGCGTGCGCCGCCACCGGCCCCGCCTTGAAGGCGAGCCCCTTCTTCGCCCGTGCTGCCACCTCCAACGCCTTGTCCGCCTTCCGCAGCTGGTTCTCGGCCCAGTCCTTGAAGTCGGGCGACTTCGCGAACAGCGCCTGCTCGTCCTTCACGCGCTCCTTGAGCTCCTTCGCCTTCTCTTCCACCACCTGCACCTTGTCCTCGGTGGCGTTGGCGGGCGTCAGGGACTCGGTCGCGTCCAGCATCGCCTGCACCATGGGGACGATGTCGCTGCGCGCCTTGTCCAGCTTCGCCTCGAGGTCCCGCTTCTCCCGCGCCGCGCGCACCGCCGCCAGCTTGCCGGAGAGCTCCGCGTAGCGGTCCTGGTGCATGCCCGCTTCCGGGTAGAGGTTGATGTCGGGGTCGGCCAGCGCGTCCTTCGCGTCCTTGAGCGCGTCCTCGAAGTCGTCGGGCTCCAGCGCGTCGGCTGCCTTCTGGGCGCGATCGAGCGCCTCCGCCGCCTCGTCCGCCCGCTTCTCCGCGTGCCGCGTGCGCGCCTCGATGGACTTGGGGCCGCAGGCGCCTCCCAGCGCCACCACCGCCAGCAGCACCCCCAGCCGCAGCCTCATGCCCCGAGTCTGCCCCGCCTGACGGGCCGCGTCGAAACCGCGTCCTGCCGCTGGGTCATTTTTGACGCGGGGAATTTCTTGTGACCCGTTTGGGGGATTCCAACAGGTCCGGGGCTCCGTCATGGTGACACGCGTACATGCAGCGGGTGTTGGTGGTGGACGACGAGCCAGCGGTGGCGAAGGCCCTGGGAAGACTGCTGGCCTTGCATGGATTTGACGTGCGCACCTGTCTTTCGGGGGTCCAGGCGTTGGCGGAGCTGCACGCGGCGCCGGCGGACGCCGTGGTGTCCGACCTTCACATGCCGGGCATGAATGGCGTGGCCCTGCTCGCCGAGGTCAAGCGCCTGTGGCCCGCGTGCCTCCGCGTGCTGGTGTCCGCACTCGCCACCACCCTCTCACCCGAGGTACTGGCCCCCTGCGCACCCTGCGTGCTGGTGGCCAAGCCCTTCCGTGACGAAGAGTTGCTGGCGGCAGTGAGCAGGAAGGGCGGTTGAGTTGGCGCACGGCGGGCACAGCGACGGCCGGTTGGACGGGCAGCACCTGCGCACGCTGCTGCAGGCCCTGGATTCCTGTGGGCACGACCCGATGGACTTCCTCGACGGCGCCCCGGGGAGGATGAAGGAGCTCGCCCACCCACGGACCGAGGTGACACTCGACGAGCTCGTGAGCGTGGTGGAGCGCCTGGCCGAGGCCGGGGGCGAGGACAGCCTGGCGCGCGTGGCGAAGGCGTACGCGTCGCTGCATCCGGTGCCGCGGTTGTTGTCGGGCTACCTCCTGCCGCCGCGGCACTTCTTCCAGGCGCTGGGCGCCGCGCTGGAGGCGTCCACGGCCTGGCCCGTGGATTGGCGCGAAGACGACGGGGGCTTCGACATCTCCGTCACGCTGCGCGCGCGTCCGTCGAGGCCTTTCCTCACCGCCGTGGGGCTGGTGCTGGCCGCACTCCCCGATGTGCTGGGCGTCGACGCAACGGTGGACGTGATGGACCTCACCGCCGCCTCTGCCCGCTTTCGGGTGACGCCGGGGAAGCCGCGTGGATTGGCGCTCCGCGTCTCGGACTCGCAGTTGACGGCCATCGTCGGCACCGTGTTGAGCGCCGGGCGTCAGCACAAGCGCTCCTCCCCCCGCGCCGCGGTGCCCAGCGTGGCCGTCCTCGAGGAGCGCTTCGCGTTGACGCGCGCCGAAGCCCGCGTTGCGCGCCGCCTGGCGATGGGGCGCTCGCTCAAGCACATCGCGAAGGAACTCGACATTTCGCCGGAGACGGCCCGCACCCACGCCAAGCGCGCGATGCAGAAGACGCAGACGCACCGGCAGGCCGAGCTGGTCAGCGTGGTGCTGGGCCTCGAGCGCGACTGAAGGCCCTCTCTCAAGGCAAGCCGCCACGCTCCGGAGGCCCAGTTGGTCAGCCAGGTGCTGGGCCTCGAGCGCGGCCGAGGGCCCTGTCTCAAGGCAAGCCGCCCTCGCGCCGGCAGGCCGAGCGGTCGGCGTGGTGCTGGGCCTCGAGCGTGGAAGGCCCCTCTGTCACGGCGGGCCGCCTGGCGCCTAGAGGCCCCAGACGAGGTAATGGGGTGGCGTGGACGCGGCCCGGCGGACCCAGCTGAACCAGGCGATGGCGCGCCTCGCGCGCGGGGACAGGAGCGCCGCCGACGAGGTGTTTGCCCTGTTGTGGCCAACGCTCGAGGCCTTCGCGGCGCGGTGGCTGGCCGGCTCGTCCCAGGCGGAGGACGTCGCGCAGCAAGCGCTCCTCAAGGTGTTTGCCCAGGCGCCGGGCTTCGACACCTCGAAGGACGCGCTGGCGTGGGCGCTGGAGGTGACGGTGTGGGAGTGCCGCACCGAGAGGCAGCGGGTGGCGCGCAGCCGGACGAAGGAGGTGAGCGCGGCGGCGCAGCTCTCCACCGCGTCGACGCCTGAGGCGGAGGTGGAGGCGGCCGAGCTTTCGGCCGCGCTGGCTGGAGCGATGGCGGGGCTGTCGGAGAAGGACAGGGAGGAGCTGGCGAAGGTGGTGCGCGAGGAGGCAGCGGGCGATGCGGCGTCCCGCAAACGGCGCCAGCGGGCGCTGGAACGGCTCAAGGCGCTGTGGAGGACGCTGCATGGTGACTGAGGCGTCGTGGGGTGACGGCAGTGGGTGGCGCTGGTGCCGGGGCGCCGCGTGGTGGGTCTCACCGACGGGTGAGACGGCCTGGGAGGTTCACCGCGCGGGCGAGGGCGTCCGGAGGGAGACAGGACGGGGCGCTGACGGAGGCAGCCGAAGGGACGCGCGGACGCGGCGCGCCGGAAGGCACAGCCCAGCAGCGCGCGCCCGACGGGTGTGTCTGACGGGAGACGAGACATGGCGCTGACGGAGGCACGACTGAAGGACGCGCGCACGCGGCGCACCGGGAGGCGCAGCCCAGCAGCGCGCGCCCGACGGGTGTGTCTGGCGGGAGGCGAGACATGGCAGTGACGGAGGCACGACTGAAGGACGCGCGCACGCGGCGCACTCGGAGGTCCAGGCCACGAGAGTCAGCGCGCGCCCGACGGATGCGGCTGGCGGGAGACGAGCCATGGCGTTGACGGAGGCACAACTGAAGGACGCCGCGCGCCGCGCGTACGAGCGCTCGCGGCTGGGCCGCGCGCTGGCGGTGGCGGCGCCGGTGGTGATGCTGCCGGCGGTCTCGTTTCTCCTCGGGACTTCGGCCGCGTCGGCGACGTTGCTGGGCGCGGGGTTGGTGACGGCAGTGGCGCTGGGCGTGTGGCGTGGCGGCGCGGTGGCGCTGTCCAATGCGGCGGGCCTCAAGGCCGGGTTGATTCCGCTGGTGTTCGCGCACGGCGCGAAGGCCTTCGGCCACGTGTGCACTCCGGCGGGCTGCACCACGCTGTGCGTGCCGGCGTGCGCGGCGGGCGGTGTGCTGGCCGGTGCGTTGGTGGAGTGGTGGGCGCGGCGCGGCCCGCGGCCCAACGTCACGCGCGCCCTGGGCGCGGGTGTGGCGGTGCTGACAGGCGGCCTGGGCTGCGCGTGCGTGGGCTACGCGGGTCTCCTCGCGCTCCTGGTGGGCCTCGCCCTGGCGATGGGCGTCACCCGCGTCCTCCCGCTGCCGTCGGGAGGCCGGGCCTGACTCGCGCCGAGAGGAAGGAGCGCGACGCGGAGCCTGGCGGATTCGCCTCGAAGAAGGCCGGGCCCGGCAGCATACTCGCGCGCGGAGTCGAGCCACGGAGGCGTCATGTTCCCCAGGTGCGCGGCGGTCCTCGTCCTCGCCGGCGTCTCGCTTGGCTGCGCGGCCCCCACGCTGCGCGCGCTGCGCGATGAGCCGCCCTTCCTCACCCTGCCTGCCAACGGCGTCGCCCTGGACGTGCTGGACTGCCCCGAGCGCGCGCAACTCGAACAAGCCCTCGTCGAGGGCCTGCCCGACACCGGCCGGTACGAGGTCATCACCTGTCCGCAGGGCGCCCAGTGCCAGGCGCCGGCGTGGCTGCGCGCGGTGGTGGTGGAGCGCACCATCTCTCCGCGCGTGGACATCCCCAACAAGTTGACGGCGCAGGCCATCCTCGACTCGGCCACGGAGGTGACCGTCGTCACCCGCGTCGACATCACCGGCTTCGACGGCTACGGGCAGCAGCTCTTCGCGCGGACGTACACCGGCACGAAGCACGGCAACTCCCTGAAGACGGACAAGGACACGCTCATCCTCCAGTCGCTGCGCTACGCGGTGGGCGCGCTGGTGCGGGAGCTCAAGCCGCGCCAGCTGCGGCTGGAGCTGCGCCTCGAGACGGGCGGCGTGCTGGACGAAGGCGTCGAGCGCGCCCTGGGAGGCGACCTCGCCGGAGCGAAGGCGTCACTCGAGGCCGTCACCGCCCAGCAGCCCACGCTGGCGAGCGCCTGGTACGACCTCGGCGTCGTGCACGAGGTGTCGGGGGACGACGTGAAGGCCATGGACTGCTACCGCCGCGCCGTCGCCCTCCACGACAAGTGGTTGTACCTCGAGGCGGTGAAGCAGCTCGAGTCGCGCCTGGGCGTCGCGCGGAAGTAGGGCCCGGGAGGCAGGCCACCGGCTCCGCCCGTCGTCGAAGGCGCGTCGACCAGTCGGGGCAGAGTCTGTCGACTTTCCGTGGGACGTCCTTCCGTGGCAGGGTGTCTTCATGTCGTCGCGCATCTCGTCTGCCGGCCCTGCCGTTCGTTCCACGGGCGCCGCCGCGCCGAAGCCGCGACCCACCGAAGCCGAGAAGCTGGACAAGCAGCCCATTCGCACCTGGACGGCATCAGGCCCCACCCCCCTTCGCGGCAAGGGCGTGCGCGACGCGGCGCTGCCCGCGATGGGCGACTTCAAGGGCGTCACCAACCAGCAGTTGGTGGCCGCCCTGTCGAAGGCGGACACGACCCGCCTCCTCGAGCTCAAGGCCGGGAAGACGAAGCCCGCCGCGCTGGTGACGCCCGAGGACGGCAGCGCGAAGGTGAAGGCCTTCCACATGGCGGCGCTGGGGGCGGACCAGACGGGCATCGAGTTCCCCCTGCAGATGGCGAAGATTGGCGAGGCGGAAGGCTTCCGCCTGGTGCTGCGCATCCCCGCGGGGATGGAGAAGGACTTCCAGAAGGAGTTGGCGAAGGAGAAGCTGGACAACGTCACGCTGGTGCCGGTGAAGGACTCGGAGGAGCTCGACTTCTGGAGCGAGGACCAGGGCGAATTGCACGTCGACGGCTCCGTCAGCGTGCCGCGCAGCCTGAAGGGCTCGAAGGAGCTTTCGCAGGAGGAGCTGCTCAAGGCCATCACGAAGGACCGCCTCGAGCGCCTGCACCCGGACGCGAAGGTGGACCTCTCCACCACGGACAAGCTGTGGGCGGCGCGCAAGAAGTACCCCGAGGTGGCCTACGCCAACGTGGGCGCGGTGGGAGAGCGCGGCGGCCAGCGCGCCATCGCCGCCATCGCGCTGGGCGGGAAGAAGGACCTGCGCGTGTCCAACGGCTACATCGAGGGCGGCAACGCGCTGGTGGGCCGCCGCGCGGACGGCACGGGCTTCGCGGTGGTGGGGGCCGACAGCATCTCGGCGTCGAAGGCGGCGCTCTCGAAGGAGCTGGGGAAGGCCCTCAGCGAGGACGACGTGCGCACGCTGGTGGCGCAGGACTACGGGGTGGACGTGAAGCAGTTGGTGGTGGTGGAGCAGCCCGGGGACTTCCACATCGACATGCACGTCACCCTGTTGCCCAACGGCAAGGCGCTGGTGAATGACGCGGCCACCGTCTTCGCACTGCAGAAGCAGTGGCTGACGGAGGACCTCGAGCGGACGAAGCCCACGCCGCCCCCGGCCGGCGCGTCGAAGGCCGCGGTGGCCCGGTACAACGACGAGAAGGAGCTGTGGGACATCCGCAAGGAAGGGCTGCCCAATCGGCTGAAGGAGCTCGAGGCGCACGCCAGGCGCGCAGGGGCGGCGGAGGCGCGCACGGTGAAGGACCTCGAGGCGGCGGGCATCTCCGTGGAGCGGATGCCGGGCGTCTTCCCTCCGGCCGGTGATGCGCTGCCCCGGATGAACTTCATGAACTCCGAGAAGGGCCTCAACCACAAAGGCGAGCCCTTCGTGGTGGCGCTGGGGGGCGACCCGCGCGCGGAGAAGCTGGTCGCCCAGGCGCTCTCGAAGGCGGCCGGCACCTCGGTGCGCGTGCACTTCCTCGACCGGCGCCTCACCGAGACGACGCTGAACGCCGGCGGAGGCATCTCCTGCCGCACCAAGATTGAGGCCGAGTCGTAGCCCCACGGCGCGGGCGTCGCGCTCCTGGCCCGGCTCATCCACCCGAGGCCCCGCGCCGCAGCCAGCCGGCGACGCTCCCGCACCCCGCCCGTGGTGGGCGCACGACCGGACTGGGGGGCTGAGCCGTCGCGGAACGAAGCACGCGCCGACTACGGCGCCAGGCGCCAGACGTTCTGCCCGTCGTCGAAGAGGATGCGCTGAGCGTGCGGGCACACCCACTTCCGACCAGGCCAGGGCCCTTCAGCGCAGCGAAGCGGCCTTCGCGACCGAGGCGCCGTACCTGCCGCTTCCGAGGCCCCTCGAGTGCTGAGCACCTGGGCGCACGGATTCACTTGCACCGGCGGGGATTCTCGCGTGTCGATCCACCGCCATGCGTGTGCCCGCCCGCCTCCTTGTCCTTGTTTCGGTACTTTGCGCCTCCACTGCCGCTGCCCAGACCGTGCAGGGCGTCATCTCCTCGGACACCACGTGGAGCGGCACCGTCACGATGGTGGGCGACGTGCGGGTGGACGCGCCGGCGAAGCTGACCATCGCCGCGGGCACCACCGTCAACGTCGCCACGACGGACGCCGCCAACCTGGGCACCGACAGCGCGCGGGTGGAGCTCCTCATCAACGGCACCCTGGACGTGCAGGGCACCGCGGGCAGCCGTGTCACCTTCACCACCTCGGGCTCGAGCGGCGCCTGGTACGGCATCAAGGTGCAGGCGGGCAGCACCGCCAACCTCATCGCCAACGCCTTCATCGAGAAGGCGACGGTGGGCCTCACCGCCGCCGGGCCCGTCACCGTGTCGGGTACGCGCTTCCACAACAACGCCACGGGCGCGCAAGCCAGCGGAGGGACGCTGACGCTCAACACCTGCACCTTCACCAGCGCGGGCAGCTATGGGGTGTACCACTCGAGCGGCACCACCTCGGTCGACCACAGCACCTTCGACGGGAACTTCTACGCCGTCTACGCGCCGTCGGGCTCCACGGGCACCTTCTCGGTGACGGCCAGCATCCTCACCAACAACACCTACGGCCTGGCGCGCAGCAGCAGCGGGGCGAACATCACCAACAGCTTCAACGACGTGTGGGGCAACTCCACCAACTACTCGTCGGTGACGGCGGGCACGGGCAGCTTCTCGTCCAACCCGCTGTACGTGGACCGCGCGGCGCAGAACTTCCGGCTGACGTCGCACTCGCCGGCGCGGAGGGCCGACGCGATGTCGATGGACCTGGGCCCCCTCCCCTACGTCTCGGACGCCACCGTGGGCCTGCAGGGCACCTTCTTCACCGACGCCACGCTGTCCGGCGCGCAGACCATCCTCGGGGACATCACCGTGGCGCCCGGCGTCACCGTCACCATCGCGCCCGGGGCCACGCTGTCCGCCGCCGCGTCCGACTCGATGGTGGCGGGCAACAACACCAGCCAGGTGGAGATTGTGGTGCGCGGCACTCTGCAGGTGACGGGCAACACCAGCAGCGCGGCCACCCTCACCACCGCGGGCTCGTCGGGCAGCTGGCAGGGGGTGCGGGTGGAGACGGGCGGGAGCGCCACCTTCAGCTACGCGCGGGTGGAGAAGGCCGGCCAGGGCGTCACCGCGACGGGCAACGCCACCATCGCGAACAGCACCTTCGACGCCAACAACACCGGCGTGCAGACGTCCGGAGGCACGGTGACGGTGGCGACGTCGCTGTTCCGCAACCAGGGCAGCTACGGGCTGTACCACGTCAGCGGCAGCCTCTCGGTGGACCACTGCACGCTGGACGGCAACTTCTACGCCGTCTACGCGCCGAGCGGCAGCAGCGGCACCGCGTCGGTGACCAACAGCATCCTCACCAACAACACCTATGGGCTGGCGCGCAGCAGCAGCGGCGTCAACATCACCAACAGCTTCAACGACGTGTGGGGCAACTCCACCAACTACTCGTCGGTGACGGCGGGCACCTCGTCCTTCTCGTCCAACCCGCTGTACGTCAACCGGGCGCTGCAGAACTTCCGTCTCACCTCGCACTCGCCGGCGCGCCGCGCGGACTCGATGGGCAACGACGTGGGCGCCTTCCCGTACGTGTCGGACGCCACGGTGGGCCTGCAGGGCACCTTCTTCAGCAACACGACGCTCTCCGGGGCGCAGACGATTCTCGGGGACATCACCGTGGCGCCGGGCGTGACGCTGACGCTGGCGGCCGGGGCGACGCTGTCGGCGGCGGCGTCGGACTCGATGGTGGCGGGCAACAACACCAGCCAGGTGGAGATTGTCGTCAACGGCACGCTGGTGGTCTCGGGCAGCGCCGGCAGCGTGGCCACCCTCACCACCTCGGGCTCGTCGGGCAGTTGGCAGGGCGTGCGGGTGGAAGCGGGCGGCAGCGCCACCTTCAGCTACGCGCGGGTGGAGAAGGCCAGCCAGGGCGTCACCGCGGTGGGGAATGCCACCATCACGAACAGCACCTTCGACGCCAACAACACCGGCGTGCAGACGTCCGGAGGCACGGTGACGGTGGCGACGTCGCTGTTCCGCAACCAGGGCAGCTACGGGCTGTACCACGTCAGCGGCAGCCTCTCGGTGGACCACTGCACGCTGGACGGCAACTTCTACGCCGTCTACGCGCCGAGCGGCAGCAGCGGCACCGCGTCGGTGACCAACAGCATCCTCACCAACAACACCTATGGGCTGGCGCGCAGCAGCAGCGGCGTCAACATCACCAACAGCTTCAACGACGTGTGGGGCAACTCCACCAACTACTCGTCGGTGACGGCGGGCACCTCGTCCTTCTCGTCCAACCCGCTGTACGTGGACCGGGCGCTGCAGAACTTCCGCCTCACCTCGCGCTCTCCGGCCCGGCGGGCGGACTCGATGGGCGCGGACCTCGGCGCCTTCCCGTACGTGTCCGACGCCACGGTGGGCCTGCAGGGCACCTTCTTCACCGACACCACCCTTTCCGGCACGCAGACGATTCTCGGCGACATCACCGTCGCGAGCGGCGTCACGTTGACCATCGCGGCGGGCGCCACCCTGTCGGCGGCGGCGTCGGACTCGATGGTGGCGGGCAACAACACCAGCCGGGTGGAGATCATCGTCAACGGCACCTTGAGCGTCGCGGGCAGCGCGGGGAACGTGGCCACGCTGACGACGTCGGGCGCCGCGGGCAGCTGGGAGGGCGTGCGGGTGGAGGCGGGCCGCAACGCCACCCTCACGCATGCGCGGGTGGAGAAGGCGTCGGTGGGCGTGCTGGCGGTGGGGAACGCGTCCGTCACCAACAGCACCTTCGACGGCAACACCACCGCGGTGCAGACGTCGGGCGGCACGGTGACGGTGGCGACGTCGCTGTTCCGCAACCAGGGCAGCTACGCCGCGTACCACGTGAGCGGCAGCCTCTCGGTGGACCACAGCACGCTGGACGGCAACTTCTACGCCGTCTACGCGCCGTCGGGCTCGACGGGCACGCTGTCGGTGACCAACAGCATCCTCACCAACAACACGTACGGGCTGGCGCGCAGCAGCAGCGGGGCCAACGTCACCAACAGCTTCAACGACGTGTGGGGCAACTCCACCAACTACTCGTCGGTGACGGCGGGCTCGGGCAGCTTCTCCTCCAACCCGCTGTACGTGGACCGGGCGCTGCAGAATTTCCGGCTCACCTCGCGCTCGCCGGGGCGGAGGGCGGACTCGGTGGGCGGTGACCTCGGCGCCTTCCCGTACGTGTCCGACGCGACGGTGGGCCTGCAGGGAGTCTTCTTCACTGACACCACGCTCTCCGGCGCGCAGACGATTCTGGGAGACATCACGGTGGCGCCGGGCGTCACCCTCACCGTCGCACCGGGGGCCACGCTGTCGGCGGCGGCGTCGGACACCATGGTGTCGGGCAGCAACACCAGCCGGGTGGAAGTCATCGTCAACGGCACGCTGCAGGTGGCGGGCACCGCCGGAAACCTGGCCACGTTGACCACGTCGGGGGCGGCGGGCAGCTGGGAGGGGGTGCGGGTGGAAAACGGCCGCAGCGCGTCCTTCACCTTCGCGAGGGTGGAGCGCGCGTCGGTGGGCATCAACGCGCTGGGCACGGTGACGGTGTCCAACAGCCACCTGCACCAGAACAACACCGCCGTGCAGACGACGGGCGGCTCGTCGAACGTGAGCTTCACGCTCATCACCAACAGCGGCAGCTACGGCGTGTACCACACGAGCGGGGCCACGGTGATGGACCACCTCACCCTCGACGGGAACTTCTACGCCGTCTACGTGCCGAGCGGCTCGAGCGGCACGGCGTCCATCATGAACTCGCTGGTGACGAACAACACCTACGGGCTGGCGAGGAGCAGCAGCGGCATCACCCTCACCAACTCGTACAACGACGTCTGGGGCAACTCGACCAACTTCTCGAGTGTCACGCAGGGCAGCAACACCTTGAGCGTCGACCCGCAGTACGTGGCGCGGGCCAGCCTGGACTTCCACCTCACCTCGGGCTCGCCGGCGCGGGGCGTGGGCACGTCGGGGAGCGACCTGGGGGCCTTCCCCTTCCAGCCGGGGGCTGTCGACCACATCACCGTCTCGCCGTCGTCGGTTTCGGTGGGTGCGGGCGGGCAGCAGACCTTCACCGCGACGGCGTATGACGCGGCCAACAACGTGGTGCCGACGGCCGTCTTCACCTGGGCTGCGGCGCCGGGCGCGGGCACCATCACGTCCGGCGGGGTGCTGACGGCGGGGTGCAGCACGGGCGCCTTCCCCATGGGCGTCACGGCGACGGTGGGCAGCGTCAGCGGGACGGCGTCCGTCACCATCGTGCCGGGGCCGGTGGCGTCGCTGACGGTGTCGCCGGCGTCGGCCACGGTGAAGTCGGGCGCCACGCAGAGCTTCACCGTCAGCGCGCGCGACGCGTGCAACAACGTCCTGGCCTCGCCGACGGTGACGTGGGGGGTGGTGGGCAGCGCCGGCGCCATCACGCAGGGGGGCGTCTTCACGGCGGGCTGCACGCGGGGGCCCTTCAGCAACGCCATCGTGGCCACGGCGGGGAGCGTCACGGGCACGGCATCCGTCACCGTCGACCCGGGAGACCTGGCGGCGGTCAGCGTGGCGCCGTCGGCGGCCAGCCTCGCTCCGATGGGGATGCAGCAATTCACGGCGACGGCCTCGGACACCTGCGGCAACCCGGTGTCGCCGACGCTGGGCTGGACGACGTCGGTGCCGGGAGCCTCCGTCACCTCGGGGGGCCTCTTCACGGCGGGGACGATGCCGGGCACGTACCCGGGTGGCCTCACGGTGACGGCCACGCAGGGCGCCATCGTGCGCACGTCGTCGGCCAACGTGACGGTGACGGGGGGCAGCGTCTCGCGGGTGGCGGTGTCGCCCGCGCTGGCCACGCTGTCGCCGGGAGGCACGGCAGCCTTCACGGCGCAGGCCTTCGATGCCTTCAACAACCCGGTGGCGGGGACTGCGACGTGGACGGTGGCGGCTGGCGGAGGCGCCATCAACGCGGCCGGCGTCTTCACCGCGGGCAACACGGCGGGCACCTTCACGGACACGGTGACAGCGACGGTGGCGGGCGTCTCGGGGACGGCGACGGTGGTGGTGCAACCGGGGCCGGTGGCGCGGGTGACGGTGGCTCCGGCGATGGCGACGTTGGCGCCTGGAGGCAACACGACCTTCACGGCGCAGGCCTTCGACGCCTTCAACAACGCGGTGGCGTCCACCTTCACGTGGGCGGCGCAGGCGGCGGCGGGCACCATCACGCAGGGAGGCAACTTCACGGCGGGGACGATGGCGGGGAATTACCCCAACGCGGTGACGGCGTCGGTGGGGACGGTGTCGGGGAGTGCGTCTGTCACCATCAACCCGGGGGCGTTGTCGCAGTTGACCATCAGTCCTTCGACGGTGACGTTGCAGGCGGGGGGCACGGCGGCCTTCAGCGCGGCGGGGCGCGATGGCAGCGGAAACCCGGTGGCGGTGACGCCCACGTGGAGTGTGGTGAGTGGGGGAGGCGCCATCACGAGCGCGGGTGTCTTCACGGCGGGCAGCACGACGGGGACCTTCGCGAACACGGTGCGGGCGGAGGCCAACGGGCTGACGGCCTTTGCGACGGTGACGGTGACGGCGGGGGCGCTGGTGCGCATCGACGTGACGCCGGCCTCGGTGCAGTTGCTGCCGGGGGGCACGCAGCAATTCAGCGCGCAGGGCTTCGATGCGTTCAACAACCAGGTGCCGGTGAGTCCGACGTGGAGTGCGTTGCCCGCGGCGGGGACGGTCACGCCGGCCGGCCTCTTCACGGCGGGTGCGACGCCGGGGACGTACGCGTCGGCGGTGGCGGCGACGCAGGGGGGCGCGGCGGGGTCGGCCTCGGTGACGGTGTTGCCGACGGTGATGCCGGACGCGGGCATGGAGGACGCGGGCGTCCCGACGGATGGGGGCACGGAGAGCGACGCGGGGACGGAGGCCGACGCGGGGATGACGGCGGACGCGGGCACGACGCCGGACGCCGGGGGGATGCAGCCGGACGGAGGGAGCGGCATCGTGGGAGGGCCCTCGGGGTGTGGGTGCACGGCGGTGGATCCACTGTTCCCGGTGGCGATGCTGGGGGTGTTGTTGTTGCGGCGGCGTCGACGGTAGTTGAGGGTATTGCGCCTGCGGCGCGGCTTCCGTGGTGACGATGTTGCGCCCTGCGGGCGCAGGCCTGCTGGCGATTGCGCTTCTGGCCTGCGGCCGGCTGGTTATTCCCCCCCTTCCCCCGCCTTCGCCCCCCGCGGGGGGCGAAGGGGCGCGCTCTGGGCCGCGCGGCCCGACTTCGACCGCTCTGCCGAGAAGTCACCTCCTCAGCGTGGCCTCTCTCCACCAGCC
>JBFMHF010000157.1:0-16628 GCA_040752975.1 Myxococcota bacterium | reverse complement strand
CGGGGGCGGCGGCGGGCTTCGCGGCGGGCGCGCCGGGCTTGTTCTTGTACCGGGCCAGCTCGAGCTCGACGACCTTGAGCTGCTTGGACTTCTCCTGCACCGCCTCCTGCAGGCGCTTCACCTCCTGCGCCTTCACCTGCTCGCGGCGATCCATCTCCGCCTTGTGCTTGGCGGCGTGATCCTCCACGTCCTTGAGGTGCTTGGCCTCGAGCTGCTTGCGTTCGGCCATGGCGGCCTGCAGCTTGGCCATCGTCTCCTGCGCCTTGTGCTCGGCGGCGGCGACCTTCGCCTGCAGCTCCTTCTCGGAGCGGGTGCGGGCGGCGTTGGCGGCTTCCATGGCCTGCTCGAGCTCGGCGACGCGGCGCTGACGCTGGCCCAGCTGGTTCTGCGCCTCCTTGAGGCGCGCTTCCATTTCCGCGGCCTTGGTAGCGGCTTCCTGCTGCACCTGGGCGATCCGCGCCTCCGCCCGCTGCAGCTTCTGGGTCAGCTCGTCGGCGTGCTTCTTCCCGCTGGCCTTCTCCTGGGCGATGGCGTTGTTGGCTTCCTGAATGCGCGCGTTGGCCTGCTGAATGGCCGTCTGCATCTGGCCGCGCACCTGGTCGCGCTCCTGCACGGCGTGCTGGTGGGCCTGGGCCGCCTTGGCCAGCCCGTCGTTCTTCTCGGCGATCTCCTTCCGCGCGGCGTCCAGCTCGGCGGTGAGGTTGGCCACGCGGTGGCTCAGCTCGTCCGTCTTCTTCTTGGACTCGTCGAAGAGCGCCTTCAGCTTGCCTTCCAGCGTCTTGGCCGCCTCGGCCTTGGCGGCGGCGTCGCGGGTCAGTGCGTCCACCTGCCGCACCTTCTCCTGCTGCAGAGTGGTCAGCTTGCGCAGGGTGTCGGCGAGCTCCTTGGACTTGGTGGCGAGATCGTTCTGCAACAGCTCCTCGCGGCGGCCCGACTCCTCGGTGAGGGTGGCGATCCGTTCCTCGAGGTGGGCGCGCGTGTCCTCGGCGTGGGCGAGGCGCGCGTTCATCTGCGTCAGCTCGGAGACGCGGGCGCCCAGCTCCTGCTTGGTGGCGGTGAGGTTCTCCGCGAGATCCTGCGCCTGGGCGCGCACCTTACCCAGCTCGCCTTCCAGCGCCTGCACCCTGGCGGCGTACTGCTGGTTGGTGTCGGCGTGGGCGCGCTTCTCCAGATCCAGCGCCCTGGCCGTGTCCTCCAGGTTGGCGCGGGTGGCCGCGAGATCGACCCCCGTGGCCTCGAGCCGCTTGGCCAGGTCGGCGCGCTCGGCGGTGAGCTGCTGGATGGCGGCGGTGGTTTCCTGCTGCAGCCGCTGGTGAGCCTGGGCTTCGGCCTCGTAGTTGCCCTGCGCCTCCGCGAGCGCGGAACGCACCTGCCCGAGCTCGCCTGAGAGCTGCTCTTCCAGCTGTGCCTTGGCCGCCTCGGTCTGCCGCCACAGCCCGGTGACGCGCTGGATCTCGTTGCGGGCCTGGCCCACCTCGCCCTGGCGCTCGTCGCGCTCCTTGCGCACCTGGGCCAGCTCGGCCTGGGTGCGGGCAAGATCGTCGGAGACGAGGGCGTGCTCGTTGCTCTTCGCCTCGAGCGCGGCCTGCGTCTCGTTGAGGGCCTGCTGGGTGGCCAGCAGCGCCTTCTGCGTCTCGTCGAGGTTGAGGGTGAGCCGCTGGATGTTCTCGTCGCGTTCGGCGACGGCGGTGGTGAGCCCCTGGACTTCCTGGCCGCGCTGCTCGAGGGCCTGGCGGAGCGCGGCGCGATCGGCGTTGGCCTCGTTCAGCTGCGCGCCCACGTCCCCCAGCTCGGCGGTGAGCTCTGCCTCGCGATCGGCCAGGGCAGCCTTGGCGGCCTCCACCTCGCCCTCCAGCTCGCCGATCTGCTCCATGCGGGCCTGGATCTGCGACTGCAGCTCGGCCTCTTCGCGGTCCTTGCGCTCGACGGTGTCGGCCAGCTCGCCTTCGAGTTGGGCGATGCGGGCGTTGCGCTGCTCGATGGTCTCGTTGAGGGTCTGCTCGGACTCGGCCTTCTGGGTGTTGAGCGCCTCGAGGTGCGTGTGCAGCGTGGCGATCTCGCCTTCGAGGTTGCCCACCTTCTCGGCGGCGCGGGCCTTGGCTTCGGCCAGCTCGGCCTGCAGGCGCTCGCCCTCGCGATCGCTGGCCTGGGCGTGCTCCTGGGAGAGCCGCAGCTTCGACTCGAGATCGCCCACGGTGGCGTCGCGCTCGGCCTGCGTCTTCTCCAGCGTCTCCGACAGGGCCTTGAGCTGGCCTTCGTAGTCGGCGAACTTCGCGTCGCGCGCGGCGACGGTCTCCTGCAGCTGCGCGGTGAGGCCTTCGACGTCCTTGTGGAGCGCCTCGATCTGCGCGTTGCGCTGGGCGACCGCGTCCTGGGCCTCCTTCTCCTTGACCTCGAACTCCAGCGTGGCGAGCTGGAAGTCCTTCTCGGTCTGCTCGTGCTCCTTGCGGGACTGCTCCAGCTCGGCGGTTCGGCGGGCCAGCTCTTCCTCGAGGCCCGCCTTCTCCTTGCGGAGAATGTTGACTTCCTTCTCCTTCGCCGAGACGACCTCGATGACCTCCTTCTCGCCGATGAACTTCTGGAGCAGCAGATCCTCCACCTGCCGGCCGTGCTCGCGCTCCTTCTCCACGAGGGTGTTCTGCGCCTCGTTGAGCCGCCGCGTCAGGTCGTCCACCTGCATCTTGTGGCTCTGGATCTCCACGTCCTTCTCGGACAGGCGATCTTCCACCGACAAGAGCTCGCGCTCGCGCACCGACCAGATCTCGGAGATGCGGGCGATCTGCGCCTCGCGGCTCTTCAGCTCGTCGCGCAGGATCTGGATCTTCGCCTCCGGCGTGCCCATCTGCTCGCGGCGGGGGGCGGCGCGGCGGACCTCGCGGCTCTCGGCGAGCAGCTCGGCCTTGCGATCGGCGATGGAGCTGAAGGCCCGGTCGAGGAAGGCCTTGTCTTCGTCGGTGAGCGCGCTGCGGCGCTCGCGGCGGGGCAGGCGCGGTGGGCCACCCGCGGTGGTCTTCAGCGGCGGCGGCGCCTGGGGGCCCCCGCCTTCCTGCGGACCCTGGCCGGTCAACGCGTTGGTGAGATCGGCGTCGAGCTCGTCCTGCGACTGCGAGGGAGAGGGAGCTCCGGGAGGTACGAAGGTCTGAGTCAAGGTGGTGAGCTCCCCCATCTCGAAGGGGATGGCGAGGTAACCGTTGGCCGCGTTGGGGCTCTGCGCGTGCTGCCGCAGCGCCTCGGCGCCGACGTCGGACGACAGGAGGATGACAGGGAGGTTGGGGCCGAAGCGCCCCTTGCGGATCGTCCCGCAGAGGACGAAGCCGCTCTGATCCGGCAGCTCCGCGCGCAGCACGACGAGATCGGGCCGCCGCTTCTCGAGCTCGCGCTGGGCGTCACCCGCGCTGGCGGCAAGGCTGGTCTGGTAGCCCGCGTTCTTGAGCACCGACGCCATGGTCAGCGCGAAGTCGTTCTGGCTTTCGACGATGAGGACGCGCCGCTCCATGGCACCTCTGACAAAGACCCGGGATCAGGAGTCTGCCCCGAGCCGAGGGCCCGGTAAACCGGCTTGAAGTGGGGTGGCTACACTCATGTATCGCGGCCGGGCATGGTGGTCGGCGGAGTGTGGCGGTCGAAGAGGTGCGACTCGGGTGGGCAATAGCCGTGGACCAGCTGCGCCAACCAGGGATCGAGGGCGGACGGCGGCGGGGAGGGATCGGTGTCCACCGTCTGAATGGCCTCGTCCGCCTCCATGATCTCCTCTCCGGTGTCCGCAGGGCTGCTCGCCGGCGCGTCGTCGACGACGTCCATCACCTCGTCGGCGCCGATCTCCGCGATCTCGTCTTCCGCGGGGTCGGGCGAGCCCTTCGCGGGCGGGGGCGGAGGGCTGGACGGCCGGGAAGGAGGCGCCGTGGCCACGGCGGTGGGTGAAGCGGGGCTCGCGGCGCGCGGGCCAGTCGGCGACGAGGCGGCCATGGGGAGCGGCGGCGGCCCGCCGGGAAGCGGAGGCGGCGCGGGTGGAGTGAAGCGCGGCACGTTCCCGGTGGCCGACCTCGCAGGCTCGCCTGAGGCGCTCCGCGCGGCTGGCGGCGGGAAGGGGGGCATGGGGATGGTCGACGGCTCGTCGCGAGGCGCGCGAGCGGGTGCGCTCCCCGGCGAGGGTGCGGGCCCCGGCGCCGCGCGCAGACCACTCGGGCTGGAAGCAGGTGTCCCGGGCGGTGAGGCGCTGGCCGTGGGGATGGAGCGGAGTCCACTCGGACTGGGCGTGGGCGCTCCCTGAGGCGCCGTGCTGGCCGACGGAATCGGTCCCGCCGCGGGGCGGAGTCCACTCGGACTCGGAGCGGAGCCTCCCGACAGGTCGGCGCCCGCCGGGGGGATCGACCCGGAAGCGCGGAGCGGACCGGGACTCGAAGCGGGTGTCCCCGACGGGGCGGTGGCGCCCTGCAGCGCGTGGCTCCCGGTGATGCGACGCGGGCTCGGCTCAGCCGGCGCGGCCGGGAGGACTTCTTCGTGCGAGACGGCAGGCGTGTCCGGGGAAGTGTCCTTGCGCGACGGGCTGGAACTGGCGGGTGGAGGGCTGGCGCTCTGCGCGCGGGCGCCAGCCTGAGCCCCGCTGGCCTCCGGAGAGTGCGCCCCGACGTGGGCGCCGGAGGCGCGAGCGACAGGCACGTCGGGCGACGTGTCCCTCGGCCTCTTGAGCGACTCTGCGCCAGCGGGCGCGGGTTCCTGGCGGGCCGAGGCGTCGGCCCAGGCGGGGTGACTGTCGGGTGCGCCGCCGGAGCCGACTGCGGGGCTCGCTTCCGGTGTGGCGTGACTGCCTGTTCCGCGCGCGGACTTCTCCGACACCGAGTGGGTTCCGCCGCCTGGCCCGGAGTCGACACTGGAGGCCCTTCCCGTGCCGGGGAGCTCGTGCGCACCGGTGCCCCGGGGAGCGCGCGCTTCGGCGGGCCTGGTCTCGAGCTCGCTGGGCGCCGGCGCGCCTGGATCGGTGTCGGGCGTCGACGGCCGGGGCAGGGGGTGGGCGCCGGTCTTCCTCCGCGGCGCTTCTGGTTCCGCCAGCGGAGGTACGTAGGTGGCGCTGGCTGGCGCGCTGGCGGGGGCCGTCGAGTCGACCGCGTCGGGCGTCGTCGTGGGCGCCGGCGCCCTCACCTCCGCGGGCGCTCGGAGATCGGTGCGCACTCCTGCCTCGAGGGAGGCCACGCGCGGCTCGGCGACGGGAGGAGGGGCGTCAAAGCCGGGGATCGGCGCCGGCACGGCTTCGGCCAGCGCGGCGGCGACGGCGGCGGCGTTGGCGGGGCCGTCCTTCTCTTCTCGCAGCGGGGCGCCCATCACCACCGGCGGCTCGCTCGCGGGCTTCGCGCCCGGCTCCGTCACCTGCACGTCCTCGCGCAGCAGCACGCCCATCACCGGCGGCCGCTCGGCCTTCGCGTTGGCGTCGGTCGACGAGTCGGGGCGGGCGGCGATCGCTGGATCCGTCTTCACTTTGTTGGTGCCGATGCCCGAGTCCTCGGTGCGCGCCCGCAGCTGCGTCACTTCGCCTGGATCCGTCGGCACGCTGCCCAACTGCGTCGGCTCGAAGGGATCCGCCGGCCTGTCCCCCGCGGCGGCCTCGACGGACGCGCCCGTGACGTCGGCGTACAGCTTGAAAAGCTCGAGGCGTACGCGCGCGCTGTCACATTCTACCGCCGCCGTCCGCGCCGCGGCGCCCAACTTCACCCGCCTGCCTTTGTCCGCCGCGAGCTGCACCAGCGCGTCAGCGAGCGAGCGCGCGTCACCGGGCCGGTACAAGACGACCCCCTCGGCGGGGAGCAGCGCGCGCGCGCTCGGCAGATCGGCGGCGATCACCGGCCGGCCGGCGGCGAGGTACTCCCCGAGGCGGGCCAGCGGCGTGCCGATGCTCTGGTTCCGCTCGCCCTCGTCGAGCGTCAGCGCGCCGACGTCGGCCGTGGCCAGCACCTTGAAGATGTCGTCGTGGCCCACCGGATCCTGGAACTCGACCTTCCCGGACAGCTTCAGCGTCGCCACCTGCGCTTCCAGCCGCGCCATGGCCTCGGGGTGCTTCGGGCCCACCACGGTGAGGCGCACGTCGACCGTCTGCAGCGCGAGGGCGAGGGCCTCCAGCAACGTTTCCAGTCCCTGGCCCCGCGTCATCCGCCCCAGGTGCAACACCTTCATCGGCGTCGCGTCGGGCCTGCCCATCACCTCGGGCTTGAAGGGCTCGAGATCGACGGGCGCGCGCAGCACCCGCACGCGATCCCGCTCCACCCCGAGGCCGGTCACCCAGTTCGCCGTCAGCGGGCTGCCCACCACCACGCCGTCCGCGTTCATCAGGCAGAAGAGCTCCTGCCTGCGCACCCGCGCCACGAAGCGCCGGTTGGCCTCGAGCGATGGGTTCTCCAGGGGGATCTCCACCGAAGGGAAGGTGCAGGCGTCGTAGATCAGCCGGTAGCCCAGCTCACCCCGGCGCTCGCAGAGCGCGTAGCCGGCGAAGGGATCGAAGAAGTGCACCAGCCCGTACTCTTCGCTCTCCAGCTGGCGGCGCACCGCGCGATCGAAGGTCTGCGAGCGCGACGGGAGATCGCCGGATCCGACCGGTACCCGCAAGAGCCTGGCCCCGAGGTAGCGCTCGATGTGGGGGTGATCCGGAGTCTTGGCGGACAGCACGACGACCTGGAAGCGCTCCGACAGGCCCTTGATGTACTCGGTCAGTCGGCGCGAGATCGCGCTCGGTCCCGGCACCACGTCGAAGCAGCAGAACAGAAGTCGCGGCAGGTCGCTCACGGCCAGCGCGCATCATGGCACGTTGACCCACGCAGCGCGCAGTGCGAAGTGCAGCCCGTGGACGATCTCTCTTCACGGACGTTGCGGGAGCTCTTGACGCTGGCCCGCGAGCGCCTCGGCCGCGCCGCGGCGGGCCTCAAGACGCGGGAGGAGTTGATCAGCGCCCTCCGAGGCGAGGCCAGCGCGCAACAGCCGCGCTCGAAGCCGGAGCCGACGCAACGCGGCACGGCCGAGCTCCAGGCCGGCGAGCTCGTCACCCGGGACTTCTTCGTGGCGCGGCCCTGAAGGTTTCCGTGCTCCCACTCGGGGGAGGTCTGGGGCTAGGTTCCGTGCCGGTGCCGCCCCGCCTGAACAAGCGCCGCGCGATCGCGCTGCTCGAGGAGGCCCGGCTGCTGGCCGAGCGCTCGGAGTGGACGAAGGTGGAGGCCGCTGCGCGCCGCGTCATCGACGAGTCGGAGCTCGCCCAGCCTGCGGCGTACACGCTGCTCGCCGAGGCGCTGCGGCGGCTGGAGCGCCGGCCCGACGCGCTCGCGGTGCTCCAGCAGGGGCATGCGCGCTTCCCGAAAGATGCGGACGTGGAAGCGCACCTCGGGGGGCTCTACGCCGAGCTGGAGCGGCCGCGCCTCGCGGTGGAGCACCTGGGCCGCGCGCGCGCGAAGAAGCCCCGCGATCCGGTGCTGTTGACCCACTACGCCGCCGCGCTGCTGAAGGTGGGGGACGTGGAGGCGGCCGAGCAACAGCTCGCCGCCGCGCTGCTGGTGGGCGGTGGACCGGACACGCGTCTGGTGCTGTCGCTGGTGAAGGCCCGCCGGGGGCGGCTGGAGGAGGCCGACGCGCTGGCCGCGCAGGTGGAGCAGGGAGAGAAGTGCCCCCCGGAGCTGGTGTGGGCCGCCCGGGCCGCGCGCGCCGATCTCAAGCTGCTCCGGGGAGAGCCGGCGGCGGCCCTGGCGGCGTGGCGGGAGATCCAGGCCGCGGGCCGGCTCGAGGGGCACCAGCTGGGCCACATGGCGTACGCCGCGCAGGCGGTGGGCGACACGGCCCTGGCCGACGAGCTGATCGCCCGGCGCCGCGCCCAGGGGGCCCAGGCCGACGATCTCCTCCTCTTCGCGCAGATCGCCTGCGTGCGAGGGCAGGGCGCCGCGGCGTTGGAGCTGCTCGAGGAAGGCGAGCGGCTGAGGCCCGTCGAGCCCACCTCCGCGTTCGAGTGGTGGGCGACGAAGGGGCGGGCGCTGCGGCTGCTGGGCCGGCGCGAGGAGGCCGCGGAGCTTCTGGAGAAGGCGCGCGCGCTCCCGGAGAGCGGCGTGCCTCGCCTCGGCGCCGGTGTCTTCGTCGACCTCGGCCACCTGTCCGCCGAGGCGGGGGACTTCGAGGCGGCCGAGAAGCACTTCCACCGCGCGCTGGAGCTGGATCCCGACGAGCCGGAGGCGAAGCGCGCCCTGGAGCTGACCCGCAGACGCCTGGCCTGGCGCAGCGATCTCGAGTCCAGCGCGGCCGCGAAGATCGACGCGGCGAGGGCAGAGGCCGAGGCGCTTCGGCGGAGGTTCCAGGCACGCGAGACGGAGGTGGAGACGCTGCGGCGCGAGCTGGCCCGCCTCCGGGCCGCCCAGTCCACGGCCGAGGAGGCGATTCGCAAGGCGCAGGAGGCCTCCGACAGCGAACGACGTCGCCTGCAGGCCGAGCAGCAGAAGAAGGTGCGCGAAGAGCTGGAAGCGCGCGAGCGTGAAGCCGGGGACAAGGCGAAGGAAAACCTCGAGCTGGCCTTCGGTGGGGCGCGCGAACGCTGCCCCGCGCCGCTGTGGCAGATGCTGCTGGTGGCCGAGCGGACCTACCAGACGGCGATCGTCACCGAGCTGCCGGCTGCCGCCGTGGCCGTGCTCTTCTCCGGGGCGCTCGAGCGCAGCCTGGTGGAGCTCCTGGTGAAGCCCTTCGACGCGTGGCTGGACCAGGGCAGCCGGAGAGCCGACTTCCTCTCCGGAGCGGTGCGGGAGAGGCGGGGCCAGCGCGTCGAGTACTTCGATCGCTTCGTGGAGGCCTTCGATCGCGAGCGCGCCGGTCGCGCGCCGGCCCTGGGCGAGGTGAGCCGGGTGCTCGATCGCCGCGGCGAGGCGTACCTCGCGCCGTTCCGAGCTTTCCTCGGTGAGGCCTTCGCGCTCGACGACGGCTTCTTCCAGACGCTCGCCACCTTCGTACAGTGGAGCAAGGAGAAGCTCCGCGATCCGGTGGCCCACGGACACATCGAGCTGGCCTGGGACGAGCTCAAGGCCTTTCGCGAGAAGCTGCTCTTCCGCTTCGGCGGCGCGGACAAGGGGCTCCTGCCGCGGCTCCTCGAGGCTCGCCGGGTGTGACGCTCCGCGGGACGGTGGTGCTCTTGCCGGGCTTCGGAGGGCGGGCGGACCAGCCGATCCTGATGCGGTTGTCGAAGCGGCTCGACGCGCGCGGCCTCCTCTGTCATCGCGCCGCGCCGCCGAGGGGGAAGGTGACGCCGGGGCTCGAGCGCGAGGTGGCGTGGCTCGAAGCGCTCCTTTGCGAGCTGACGCCTCCCTTCGCGCTCGTGGGGCGCAGCTTCGGCGGGCGCATCGCCATTCGGCTGGCGCGGCGGCGGGACGTGCGCGCGGTGGCGTTGCTCGGGTTTCCGCTTCGCCCTCCGGGGAAGCCGCGGCCGCTGGACGAAGCCGCCCTCGCGGAGGCGCGGGCGAAGACGCTCATCGTGCAGGGCGCGGAGGACGAGCTGGGGCCGCTCGCGCTGGTGCGCGACGTCGTGCGCCGCAATCGAAAGTGCGAGCTCCTCGCCCTCGAGGGCGCCGGGCACTCCTTCGGCCGGCAGGAGGGCGCCGCGCTGGACGCCGTCGCGGAGTGGCTCGCGGCCCGAATGAGGTAGAAGCCCCTCACGCATGTCGATCCTCTGCCTGACCCTGGTGTTGTCCGTCGCGCCCAAGGCGCCGCCACCTCCGCCCGCGCCGCTGCCGACCATCTCCGCACCGCTGGGCCACTTCGGCGCCGTCATCGAGCCCGCGCCGAAGGGCGCCGTGGCGGATCAAGAGCGCATGGTCTCGCCGGTGATCGCCCAGTGCACCCCGCAGGGCGTGTACCTGATGCGCTTCCTGGGCGGCATGGCGCGCGTCATCGAGCAGTCGCAGCAGTGGCTCGATCTCACCCCCGGGCTCGAAGCGAAGCTCTTCTCCCGCAAGGCGGTGCTGGGCGAGGTGATGAAGCACCTGTCGGCCGCGGTCTTCGAGGACAAGAAGGCCTGCGCGGCGCTCACCCTGGCGCAGGGCTACCAGCTCGAGCTCGACGCGCCGCCGAAGAAGTTCTGCCCCGTGGAGTCGCGCGGCGACGCGTTGGGCGAGTACTGGTTCTTCACGAAGGGCAGGGCGGCGGCGGTGATCTCCGTGGCGAAGGGCGATCCGGATCCCTGCGTGCTGCGGCTGTCGGCGGTGCTGTTCGACGCGAAGGGCGTGGCGCGGGTGCGGCTGCACGGCGACTGGGGCGCGCAGCTCTCCCTCACGCTCAATGGTGACAAGTGCAAGAAGGTGGACTTCACCTTCGACCCGAGCCGGCAGGCCTTCGTGCCGGAAATGAAGTCCTGCAAACGCTGAGGAGTTTGCGCTAGAGCGCCGGGCGTCATGGCTTGGGCCCCCATCGTCGAAGTCGACCCCGTGCACCCGCAGCCGCGCGTGGTGGAGCGCGCCACCAGGGTGCTGGAAGACGGGGGCCTCGTCGCCTACCCCACCGACACGTACTACGGCATCGGTTGTGATCTGTTCTCGAAGAAGGCGATCGACCGCCTGTACGCGCTCAAGGGGAGGGATCGCCGCAAGCCGCTCGCCTTCCTCTGCCCCGATCTCTCCGACGTCGCGAAGTACGCCAAGGTGTCCAACTTCGCATACCGGTTCATGAAGCAGCTCACGCCCGGGCCCTTCACCTTCGTGCTCGAGGCGACGCGGCTGGTGCCGGAGATGATGCAGTCGAAGCAGCGCCAGGTGGGCATTCGCGTGCCGCAGGCGCCGTTGATGCTGGCGATCTCCGCGAGGCTGGGGCGGCCGATCGTCACCACCTCGGCCACCAACCAGGACGACGAGGTGCTGACCGACGCGCGCAGCATCAAGGAGCAGCTGGGGAACCGGCTCGATCTGATCCTCGACGGAGGGCTTCAGCCGTCCGAGCCGTCCACCGTCGTCTCGTTGATCGACGATCAGATCGAGGTGCTGCGGCAGGGCAAGGGCATCCTCGTGATGGGCGAGTAGTTGCGCGCCTCCCGGGGGAGACCGATCCTCGGGGGCATGCAGTCCGGGCTGCTCGACCACTACGTCACGTTTCTTCGCGCCGAGCGGAACCTGGCGGGGAAGACGGTGGAGGCCTACGCGGTGGACGTGCGCGACTACCTCGGGCACCTCGCCGAGCGCGGGGTGACGGTAGAGAGCGCGACGCGTGAAGACGTGCTCGAGCACCTGGCCTTCCTCGGAAACAAGGGCCTGTCGCCGCGAAGCAGGGCGCGGCACCTCGCGGCGCTGCGGGGGTTTCACCGCTTCCTCGAGGACGAGAAGCTGTCACCCGGCAACCCCACCGAGGATCTCGACACCCCGAAGCACGCGCGGAAGCTGCCCGTCTTCCTCACCGTGGACGAAGTGGAGGCGCTCCTGGCCGCGCCCGACGAGACGAAGGCCGTGGGTTGTCGCGATCGCGCGATGATCGAGGTGCTGTACGCCACCGGCCTGCGGGTCAGCGAGCTCATCTCCCTGTCCGTCAACGACGTGAACCTGGTGGACGGCTTCGTGCTGGCCTTCGGCAAGGGCAGAAAGGAGCGCGTGGTGCCGCTCGGCCGCCACGCGATCGAGAAGCTGAAGGCCTACCTGGCAGGCCCGCGCGCCGCGATCCTCAAGGGGCGGGAGGCGAAGGCGCTCTTCGTCACGCCGCGCGGGAAGGGCTTCTCGCGCATGGGCTTCTGGAAGCTGCTTCGTCGCTACGCCCGGGGCGTGGGGATCGCGAAGGCCCTGTCTCCGCACAAGCTGCGGCACTCCTTCGCCACGCACCTGGTCGAGCGCGGCGCGGACCTGCGCGCGGTGCAGGCGATGCTGGGCCACGCGGATCTCTCGACGACGCAGATCTACACGCACGTCAACACGCAGCGGCTGCGCAACGTGTACGAGCTGCACCACCCGCGGAGCAGGAAGCCCGCGCGCGCGCGGCAGGGGTGAGGGGAAGACATGGACGTCCTCCTCCTCCTCGTCCAGGTGCTGCTCGTCGTGCTGCTCGTCGTGATCCCGCTCTTCAGCGGCTACGACAAGTGGCAGGGCTGGTCGACGCGCCGGAAGGTGATCGCCGTCGCGCTGGCCGTCGGCATCGCGGTGGTCGCCTTCGGGCAGTACCGGCGGCTGGTGAACATCTCGAGCAGCGGGCTGGAAGCGGCCTTCGCCTCGAAGCCGATGCTGCGCGGCGGTCCCTGGTACGCGCGTCGGGTGATCGTCTCGCTGTGGGAATGGCTGGGCACGGTGGCGGCGGGCGCGGTGCTGGTCTCCCTGGCCATCGAGTCGTGGCGGCTCAAGAAGAAGCGGCGGGCGGCCGGCTACGCGGCCCTCTTCGCGCTGATGCTGACGCTGGGCGCGCTGCTCAAGCTGCGCACCTGGAGCGACTGACAGTCAGGTTGTCGGCTCGCGCGAGTCGAAGTAGGTGCGAGCCCGACCATGCGAATCCTCTCCGGCGTCCAGTCCTCCGGTCGCCTGCACCTCGGCAACTACTACGGCGCGATCCGCGAGTTCGTGCGCCTCCAGGATGAAGGCGAGGCGCTCTACTTCATCGCCAACCTCCACGCGCTCAACACCGTGCACGATCCGAAGCTGGCGCGGCAGCTCACCTTCGAGACCGCGTGCGCCTTCCTGGCGTTGGGCGTGGATCCGCACAAGGCCACGCTCTTCCGGCAGTCCGACATCCCCGAGATCACCGAGCTGATGTGGATCCTCGGCACGGTCGTCCCCGTCTCCAACCTCGAGCGCGCGCACAGCTACCGGGACAAGATCGAGAACAAGGGCATCAAGCACCCCGAGTTCGGCCTCTTCGCGTACCCGGTGCTGATGGCGGCGGACATCCTCCTCTACGACACGGACATCGTGCCGGTGGGGCGAGATCAAAAACAGCACCTCGAGTTCGCGCGCGATTGGGCCACCAAGTTCAACGTCCGCTACGTGCCTGGGTACGATCCTGCGGCGCCGGCGACGAAGCCCGGTGTCTTCAAGCTGCCCGCCGAGCGCATCCGCGACGAGACCGCCGTGATCCCCGGCCGCGACGGCCAGAAGATGTCCAAGAGCTACGGCAACACCATCGATCTCTTCGGCACCGACAAGGAGGCCGAGAAGCAGGTGAAGTCGGTGAAGACGGACTCCACCGCCCCCGACGCGCCCAAGCCGACGGAGAACCAGCCGCTGTACGAGCTGCTCAAGGTGGTGCTGCCGGCCTCGCAGTTCGCCACCATCGACGCGGAGTGGAGATCGGGCGGGGATCCGAAGAAGGGCTACGGCTACTTCAAGGGCGCGCTGCTCGACGGCTTCAAGGCCACCTTCGACGGGCCGCGCAAGCGCTACGCGGAGTTGATCGGCGATCCCGCCGAGGTGGAGCGCATTCTCGAGGCTGGCGCGGACAAGGCGCGGGCGTACGCGGCTCCGGTGATCGGCCGGGTGCGCGCTGCGGTGGGGCTGTAAGACCTGAGGCGGAGGCGCCTGGTTGTGCTACACGGCCCCGACGCCGATTTTCCGGCCCCTGCTGCAAGGATGAGCCCCCGACGTGGCTGACGTGAAGGACGCGAGTCCTGCACCGGACGATGCGCTGAACGAGGTGATCGCGCCACGCGACGCCTTCCGCATCGCGCTGCCCAACTTCGAGGGCCCGCTCGATCTGCTGCTGCACCTGATCCGCGAGCACAAGCTCGACATCCTCGACATCCCCATCGCGCTCATCACCGAGAAGTACCTGGCGCACCTCGAGCTGATGCGGGAGATCAACCTGGACATCGCCGGCGAGTTCCTGGTGATGGCGTCCACGCTGCTGCACCTGAAGTCTCGCATGCTGCTGCCGCGCGAGGAGTCGGCCCAGGCAGACGGCGCCGACGCGAACCAGGAGCAGCTCGATCCGCGCGCCGAATTGGTCCGCCGGCTCCTCGAGTACCAGAAGTACAAGGCCGCGGCCGATCAGTTGATGGAGGCCGACATCCTCGATCGCACCGTCTTCGTCCGCCGGGTGCGGCACGAGCAGGTGCCGCTCGATCCCGACGAGATCGGCCTGCAGGAGCTGTCGATCTACAAGCTGATCGAGGCGCTCGACCGCGTGCTCAAGGCGCTCGAGCCGCAGAAGCAGCACGAGGTGATGCGCGAGCGGCTGTCGCTCACCCAGGCCATGTACAACATCGCCGCGAAGGTGCGCGGGGCCGGGGCGGGGCAGGTGAGCTTCTTCGCGCTCTTCGAAGGCCAGCGCGTCCGCAGCCAGGTGGTGATCACCTTCCTGGCGTTGCTGGAGATGTGCAAGCACCGGCTCCTGCGCGTCTTCCAGGCGGAAGGCAGCGACGACATCTTGATCAGCGCGCGGCCCGAGGCGCTCGCGCACTTCGGCACCGACGACACGCACACCGCGGAGGACATCGAAGGTGAGTACCAATAAGGCCGGCGAGCCCGGCAGCGGCGGACCCGCGCAGTTCTCCGAGGAAGAGGTCGCGGCGGTCACCCAGGGGCCGGCGGGCGATCCCGAGCTCGAGGACGTGGACGCGGCGGAGATCGACGCGGCGGAGCAGGAGACGCCGTTCGAGAAGATCGTCGCCCACTCCCGCCGGCTCACCCCCAGGCAGGTGAAGAACGTGCTCGAGAGCGTGCTCTTCGTCGCGCCGCAGCCGCTCACCATCGATCAGCTCTTCGAGACGACCGGGATCGATCGAGAGAAGATCCAGAAGGGGCTCGAGGCGCTGCAGGGCGATCGCCGCGAGGGCGTGTCGGGCCTGGTGCTGACGGAGGTGGCGGGCGGCTGGCAGTTCCGCACCGCGCCGGAGTCCAGCGAGTACGTGCGGCGCTTCCTCAAGGTGAAGCCCCAGCGCCTCACGCGTGCCGCGGTGGAGACGATGGCGATCATCGCCTACCGGCAGCCGGTGACGCGGCCGGAGATCGAGGACATCCGTGGCGTGGATTCGGGCGCGGTGCTCAAGGCGCTGCTCGATCGGCGACTCATCAAGATCGTCGGGAAGAAGGAAGAGGTGGGGCGGCCGATCCTCTACGGCACCACCCGCGAGTTCCTCGAGTTCTTCGCGCTCAAGGACCTCAACGCGCTGCCCACGCTGCGCGAGTTCCAGGAGCTCACCGAGGAGAGCCGGGAGATCGTCGAGAAGGAGACGCCGAAGCCGGTGACGGGCATCGTCGACGAGCTGGCCGACGCGTCTTTCAAGCAGCGGGTGGCCGAGGCGGACAAGGCGTCGGAAGCAGCGCTCGCCGAGCTGGAGCAGGCGATCGACCGCGCGGACGTCACCTCGAAGACGGCGGACAAGGTGCTGAATCCTCCGCAGCCCGAGGCGCCTCCGGGCACGCCCGCGCCGCCCACCACGCCCGACAACGGCTGAAAGAAGGACACCATGGAGCGGCTTCAGAAGTACCTCGCGCGCGCTGGCCTGGCCTCGCGGCGGCACGCGGAGGAGTTGATCACCGCTGGTCGGGTCAAGGTGAACGGCGAGGTGGTGACGGTGCTGGGCACCCGCATCGAGCCCGGGAAGGACCTGGTGGTGGTGGACGGTCGGCCCATCGAGGCCTCGAGCGAGCGCCACTGGTTTCTGCTCTACAAGCCGCCGGGAGTGGTGACGACGCTGTCGGATCCGCAGGGGCGGGTGACGATCGCCGACTTCACGAAGGCCACCGGTCTGCGGGTGTTCCCGGTGGGTCGACTGGACTTCGACGCCGAAGGGGCGCTGCTCGTCACCGACGACGGAGAGGTCGCCAACAAGCTGATGCACCCGAAGCACCAGGTGCCGCGGGTGTATCTGGCGAAGGTGAAGGGCGAGCCTGACGAAGGGTCGCTCAAGCGGCTGCTCGAGGGCGTTCGGCTCGAGGACGGGATGGCGCAGGCGGTGGAGGCGTCCGTCTACGAGAAGGCCGATCGCAACACGTGGCTCAAGCTGGTGGTGACCGAGGGGCGCCAGCACCTGATCAAGCGCCTGTGCGCGGCGATCGGCCACCCGGTGGTGCGGCTGTTCCGTCCGGCGCACGCGGGGCTGTCGGTGAAGGGCCTGCGGCCGGGTGAGGTGCGGGAGTTGACGCCGGACGAGGTGCGGCGCGTGAAGGCGGTGGCCGACGGGCAGGCGGTGCCCGAGCCCGAGCTCCTGTTGCCGGCGCGGCGTCACGGGCACGGGCTGAACGCGAGCGCAGCCGAGGGCGAGGAAGTGCCGCTGCCCCAGTGGGGAGAGGGTGAGGGAGAGGGGAGTCGGCGGGGAGATCAGGAGGGGCGAGAAGAGGCGCGTGCCGGTGGTTCCGCGTTCGGCGGTGAGCGGCGCTCCGGCGGGTTTTCGCGCGGCGGCGGCGAGGGCGGCTTCAAGTCGGGCGGACGCTCCGGCGGGTTTTCGCGGGGCGGCGGCGAGGGCGGCTTCAAGTCGGGCGGACGCTCCGGCGGCTTTTCGCGCGGCGGAGGGGAGGGCGGCTTCAAGTCGGGCGGGCGCTCCGGCGGGTTTTCGCGCGGCGGCGGCGAGGGCGGCTTCAAGTCGGGCGGACGCTCCCGCGGCTTCTCGCGCGGAGGAGGCGAGTTGGGCGGACGCTCCGGCGGGTTTTCGCGCGACGGCGGCGAGGGCGGCTTCAAGTCGGGCGGACGCTCCGGCGGGTTTTCGCGGGGCGGCGGCGAGGGCG
>JBFMHF010000156.1:0-16638 GCA_040752975.1 Myxococcota bacterium | reverse complement strand
CCGGGCGGCGCGACGACGAAGGCGCTGGGCGAAGAGGGCGGCCAGAAGCCGGACATCACCACCGCGGCGATGGGCGAGGAGGGCAGCTCCAAACCGCCTCGCCGCACCACGATGGCAGTAGGCGAGGAGGGCGGCACGAAGCCTCCTCCGATGACGACGATGGCCGTGGGCGAGGAGGGCGGGACGAAGCCTCCTCCGATGACGACGATGGCCGTGGGCGAGGAGGGCGGCACGAAGCCTCCCCCGATGACGACGCTGGCCGTGGGAGAGGAGGGCGGCGGGACGAAGCCTCCCCCGATGACGACGATGGCCGTGGGTGAGGAGGGCGGCACCAGGCCTCCTCCCGACGTCACCACGATGGCCGTGGGCGAGGAGGGCGGCACCAGGCCTCCTCCCGACGTCACCACGATGGCCGTCGGCGAGGAGGGTGGCACCAGGCCTCCGCCGGACGTCACCACGCTGGCCGTGGGTGAAGAGGGCGGTACGAAGCCCGGTGGCGCCACCACCCTCGCGGTAGGCGAAGAAGGCGGCGCGGACTGAGCCTCCGTTGAAGCGGGCTGAGAAGCACTCCCCTCTCCCCTCCGATGGGGGAGAGGGAAGCGGCGAAGTCAGCGCCTGCCCGTGACCAGCTCGGCCAACGCGCGGCTGATGGGGTGCCCCAGCTTGAACTCCACGTCGAGGTAGATGGGGCTCGAGTTCAGCTCGAGGAAGACCCACTCGCCGCCCGGCGTGCGCTTGATGTCGATGCCCGCGAAGAGCAGCCCGCACGCACGGGCCGCGTCCCGACAGAAGCGCACCACGTCGTCCGGCAGCCGCACCGCCTCGTAGGCCGCGTCACCGTCGCGGTAGGAGGGGTCTCCCCGGAAGTCGAGGTGCTGCTCCGGCGTGCGGATCGCCACCGAGGACACCACCTCGTCGCCCACCAGCATCACCCGCAGGTCGTCGCCCACCACACGCTCCTGGAAGATGACCGGCGACTTCGTGACGTAGTCCAGCGCCGACAGCACCTCGTCGTCCAACAGTTGCGTCAGCGCCCCACCCATCACCGGCTTGAAAATGACGTCCTTCACGTCGGCGTGGAAGGCGCGCACCGCCGCCGGCTCGTTGCTGATGAGCGTCCGCGGCACCCGCGCGCCGAGGCGCCGCAGCACGTCCAACTGAAAGGGCTTGTACTGCAGCACGCTGGCCGCCTGCGGCGGGTTCACCAGGCGTGCGCCACGCTCCTTCAAGTCCAACAGCCACGCCACATAGAAGGCCGAGCGCTGCCGACCGCGCTCGTAGGTGTCGTGCCAGTCGTCAGGCAGCAGCAGCTCGTCGTCACCCGTCTCCAGGTACGGCGCATACGCCGCGGGGATGTTGCGCAGGTAGAAGCCGGCGAACTCCGAGGTGTCCAGCCCCCGGTACACCACTCGCCCATCGACGAAGGAGAGAGGAAGGCACTCGTCCAGCGCGTCGTTGCGCAAGAGCACGTCTTCGAAGCCCAGCGCCCGCACTTCCCGCGCCACGGCCTGCACCTGCAAGTCGTCGTCGGAGCCGAAGATGCCAACGCGCATGCGCCGAGTGCTTACACCGCCTGGCCCTCGCCTGCGCCGCGCCAGCCACCGCATGGCAGCGTCAACCCAGGCCAGGGCCTCGGGACGCCGGACGCCCGGGAGGCGCGACCCACTCCACCGCCTCGAGCGTGCCGTCGCGCTCGGCGACTTCCACCCTCGCCTTCCGGCCGGAGAGAGTAGGGTCCCGGCGCTCATGCTCCCTGCCCTGCTGCCCCTCGCGTTGCTGACCGCCACGCCCGACGCCGGTGTCCCCACGCGCGCCACCATGCGTGACGCCTTCCTGTCCCTCACCGGACTGCTTCCCCTCACCGCCAACCGCGACACGCTGAAGGACCCGAAGAACGCGAAGGCCATCGGCGCCGGCCTCGACACCCTCTCGTCCTTGCGCCACGCCTTCCCCGAGGACCCGAAGGCGCAGGAGCCCGCCACCGCTGCGCTGTCCACGCTCTTCGCGCGGTACGCCGCCGACACGCGCCGCCGCTTCGACTCGGGCGAGTACGAAGCCGTCAGCCTGCGCGTCCGCACCCTCACCAGCCTCTGCTTCACCTGCCACAGCCGCGAGCGCGCCCCGACTGACTTTGCCGACGTGCAGCAGCGCCTCGACGCCATCGCCCTCGCGCCCCTGGAGAAGGCCCAGGTGCTCGCCGCCACCCGGCAGTTCGACGCGGCGCTGGTGGCCTACCGGGCGCTCCTCGACGGCCAGCCCAGCCATGAGCGCGCGCTGCTCGAGTACGCCCGCGCCCTGCAGGACACCATGGCCATCCTCGTGCGGGTGAAAGACGACGCGAAGGCCACCGCCGCGCTCCTGGACGGCTTGAGCAAGCGCTCCGACCTCCCGCCCTTCCTGCGCGGCACCCTCGCCGCCTGGCGCGCCGACGTCGCCGCCTGGGAGAAGGAGAAGTTCGACGCCCTCAAAGCCACGCCCGATGCCCTCTACCGCCGCGCGCAGGAGTTGGTGCAGAAGGCCAACGGAGGCCGAGTCTTCCTCTCCGACGAGCGCCGCGACGTCGCCTACCTGCGCGCGTCGGCCTACCTCAACCTCGCGCTGGGGAAGAACCCGAAGCTGAAGACCCGCGGCGAGGCCCTCTACCTGCTGGGCGTCTGCGCCGGGGCCCTCAAGTCCCCGCTCCTGTGGGACGTGGACCTGCTCTTCTTCGAGACGTGCGTGAGGGAGAACCCGAAGTCGAAGCTGGCGCGCCGGTGCTTCCAGCAGCTCTCCGACCGCCTCTACCTCGGCTACACCGGCTCCTCCGGTACCCACATTCCCGAAGACGAGCTGGCGCGCCTCACCGAGCTGCAGACGCTGGCCGAGTGACGGAGCGTCACTCCGGCGAGTACCAGTGCGTCATCGCCGCCCGCCCGCTGGTCAACTCGGGGAAGTGCTTCGACACGGTGCCGAGGCGCAGCTCGTCCTCCGTCAGCCACGCCGTGCGCCCACTGTACGGGTCCGACACGAGGTACTTCCCGTCGCGGTAGTCCGTCAGCGCCATGAAGTGGCCGCTGCCGTTGAACTTCCCTTCGCTGTCGAGGTGCTCGAAGCGAACCGGGACATCGCGCCCCTCCTTCAACGCGCGGCGGATGTCCTGGAAGGACGTGCCGTCGAGCTCGTTGCTCCGGTAGCCCGAGCCAACCGTCAACCCCATCGCCGGCTCGAGGTACATGCCACCGAGTGACGGGTCGAGCTGGCGGAAGCGCTCCACCTTCTCCGGCGTCATGTCGGGGGCGACCTCCTGCAGGTCGAGGAGCAGGTTGCGAAAGTACGTCTTCTCGTCAGGCGTCCGGGGCGTGTACCCCTTCTCCGAGAGCGCGGCCTTGAGGATGGCGGCGTCCTCCTTCGTGAAGCTCTTGTCGATGAGCTGGAGCACCTCGTCGCGTCGGGCCAGGTCCGCCCTCGCCACCGCGACGTGGCGCTCGGTGGAGCCCACGCGCATCGTCCATTCCTGCTCCTGGCCGATGGCGCTGGTGATGTCCTTGTCGGTCAGCCCATTCTGGTGGAGACGCCGCGCGAAGATGGGGTCGGCCTCGGCGCGGATCAACTGCGCGGTGGTGGGCCCGCAGGTGTTCTCGAACTTCTGCTTGAGCCCCTCCGCGTTGGACGCGCCGTCGAGGTCGATGGCGGTGGTGGTGCGAATCAGCTCGTCGCGCTTCTGCCCACGGATGTCGTCGGCGAAGGTATGGATGTCCTTCATCGCCGAGGCCGCCGCGTCGATGTCGTCGCCGGTGAAGGCCTTCTTCCGGGCGGCCACCGCCTTGAGGATGAGCGCGCGCTCGGCGTCGGCGTCTGCGCCCGGAATCGGCGTGCCGTCGGCCTTTTTTCCGGCCTTCGCCAACAGTTGCGTCAGCTCGTCGTGGTCGCGCCGGCTCATCTTCATGACGGCTTCGCCGGCGTCCCTCACCTGCGCCGGGCCGAGGAAGCCTTCCTGCCCGCGGTCCGAGTCGGAGCGCCGAATCGCCACGCCGCGCAGCAGGGCTTGCTCGATGTCCGGGGTGAGCTCCCCCATGTTGCGCACGTCGGACAGCTTCAGCTTGAGCAGCTCCGCTTCCGCCGATGCGGTGCGCTGCGTGTTGGGCGACTTGAACGCGGCCTTCAACGTCTCGTAGCCGCGCTGCAGCTCGCCGAGGCTCATGGTGCCTTCGCGGCCCGCGCCCTTGCGGAGTTCTCCGACGACGCCTCCTCCGGAAGCGTGGCCCGTCACCGCCGCCTTCGCCGCAGCCGCCGTTGCCTTCGCCGTCTCGAAGGAGCTTTCCGCGACGCGCTTCGCCCCGTCCACCACGCCCTCGGCCTTCGACGTCACCGCCGCGGCGGCCTGCCCGACTCCCTGCCGCACCTCGGCGACGGTTTCCTGCACCTTCTGGCGCGCCGCGTTGACGGCGTTCTGCCCGAAGGACTTGAGACTGCCGGTGATGGACATGGGGCGCTCTCCAGAAGGTGTGCGTCGTTGCCCTGAAGAACGCAGCGCGCCGGCTGGACAGGACAGCTCAAGAAAGGTCCGTCGGCCCGCCGCTTTGACGCCTGCCCTGGGGCCGCGGCGAGGTGCTGCGACACGCCCCGCCGCGCTGTGCGACGACTCCTCCTTTGCGCGGCACCCAGTGGGGCTCGCGCCCTCCTCTTCAGGCCGTGCGGAGGGCGTGCTGCTTGCGGTGGAGGCACGTCCACGCCGCCTTCACCAGCGCCCGAGCGCAGCAGCGTGACGCTGAGCGGCCTGGCGCGGCAGAGGCGGCACGCTCGCCGCTTCGGGTGGGTTCCTGCTTCGGCAGTCGAGCATCGACACGTCGCCCGGTGCCGCGGAGGAGCAGGCGCGTCGGGGCTGCGTTGCAGGCAAGGAATTGGGGCGACTTCTCGCGCCGTGGCGCAGTGCGAGTTGGGATGAAGCCGGCGCCTCAGGGGAAGCGGACGTCGGCGAAGCGGCAGGGCACCGCGTCGCAGGTGGCGCCGTTGGGCCTCGTCTCGGTGTAGGTGACGTCGCGCTCCACCAGGGTGGCGCCGCCGGCCACGCGCACTGCGTAGCGCTCGCCCGCGGCCGTGGGCTCATCCAACGCCGCGGGTGCGTCGAGGGCCAACGTCCACGCCCCTCCGGCGCGCGTCACGTAGGCCGTCCAGCCCGAGAGGGGCTCACCGAAGAAGGCAGAGCCGCTGTTGCCGTCCTGCGCCCACGTCAGGGGCGCCGTGACGCACGTGGCGCCGCGGCAGGCCTCGAGGCTGGCTTCGGTGCCTGTGAGGGTGACGGGTCCGCGCAGACGCGCACCCACCGCGCAGGTGTGCGTCGTGCAGCGCACGTTGGAAGCGGTGGCGTCGCCCACCCAGGTGGAGGCCACGGCGCACCCACAGCCCGGCGCGGGGGAGCCGAGCTCTTCCCAGTCCACCGTGCGCGTCACGTCGCGCAGCACCGCGCCCGTCGCCGGCTCCGTCACGCGCAGCGACACCGTTTCGCCTGCCGTGGCCGAGGGGATGGTGAGGGACACGGTGGCGTCGAAGCGCCCGTCGGAACGTCGCACCAGGCGACACGTCATGCCGCTGTCCGTGGTGCAGCTCGCCCAGGGTGTCGAAGGCGTCTTGCCTGCCTCGAGGCGCGGCGTGGCCGTGCCGCACGTGCTGCCGCCGCACACGATGAAGCGCAGGCCGTTGAGGCGCTGGTACGGGACGTCGAGGCGCGTGCTGAAGCGCACCGTCGGCTGGCAGATGGGCGCAGAGAAGCCGCAGTCGCTCAGCGTGCCACCGTCCGCGTCACCGCCGCCTCCACCGCCCGCCCCGCCACCGCCTCCCCCGGAGCCACCACCTGCGCCGCCGCCCGAGCCACCGCCGATGCCGCCGCCCGAGCCACCGCCGATGCCGCCGTCCACGCTGGGAAGCGGGGGCGTGCAGCCCACGGTGAGAAGCAGCACGGCGAAGAGGACATAGCGCGTCATGGGGACGACTCCAGGCGCACCAGGTGAGGAACGCTCGACCCGCCGTTGGTGCCGACGGAGGTGAGGGCGAAGACTTCGCTGCAGGTGACAGCCAGCGCGGACAGGAAGCGGCCGCCCGGCAGGGTGAGGGTGGTGCGCGTGTGCGTGCGGAGGTCGACCAGCAGCAACGCTTCGCCGGCGGCCTCCAGGCGGGCCACGCGGCCACAGCCCACCACCGGCCGAGAGGTGCCGAGGCCCAGCGGCGAGACTTCTGCGAGGGTGGTGGACGCGCTGGGCGGCGCACCGAAGGGCGCGTGACGAAGGACGGCACTCCGGAAGGGGGCATCGGGTGAAGTGCGGCCCGAGGCTTCGACCCACACGGTGTCGACACCGTCGGTGCCGAGGTCCGCCGCGGCGCGCTGCCAGTCGTCGCCGAAGGAGAGGAAGTCCCTCGCGCCGACGTCCTTCGTCCACACCCGCAGGCCGATGGTGCGCAGGCCGACGTTGCGCTGCCAGAAGACGGTGCTTCGGACAGCCACCGGCTGGCTCACCGCTGCGCCATCGTCGGCCAGGGTGTCTGGCGCGCCACCCGTCCAGTCGAAGCGCCGCAGCACCCAGTCGCGTGGGTCCACCTCGAGCCAACCCGCGGACGTGGCGAAGCCCTCGCGCCCGCTGCCGACGAAGCGCTCGCCCTCGCCCGCCGCGTCGGAGTCGATGTCGCCCACGAGAAAGGCGCCGGCCGTCTCGTCCACGCCGCCGCGCGCGGTGCGCGGGTAGATGCGCCACGCGAAGCGCCCTTCCCCCAGCGACGGCAGGCCCAGCACACAGCCGCCGGGCCGCTCGCGCACCGCCACGTCGACTTCTCCGTCTGCCTCCGCGACGACGCGCCAGGGGCCGTCTTCCGAGAGCTGACCGAAGGCGAGCGTCACGCCTCCGTCTGGGCGGACGTGCGCGGCCGCCCGCGCGGCGAGGCCCCATTCCTCGAGGCCGGGCAGAGGCTTCCAGTTCCACAGCAACTCGCGGCAGCGGGCGCCCGTCGTCGCCCCTGCGCACGGGCCCCACTGGAGTCGGCGGCCCGGTCGCTGCTGCACCTCGAAGGAGCAGCGCGCGTCGATGGGGCGCGTCGCAGGCCCGAGCGCACGAGGAGCCGGAGAATGCCCTGGCATCTCCGGGGCTCGCGCGGACGCGCCACCAACCTGCCCGGACGTCTCGGGGCCAGGTGGAGGTGTCGTGCACGCGCCGAAGAGCGCGAGCAGCGTCAGAAGGCGGCGCACAGAGACCCCGGGCTGCCGGTCCACGACATGCTGGCCGCGCTGGTGACGGTGGGCGGGCCGCCTGCCGGGTCCTGCCAGACGAAGGTGTAGCCGTCCTTCCCCGCCCACACCTGCTCACTCAACGGCCCGTGGCTGGTGTCCACCTGCGACAACTCCGCGCGCCCGTCGGTCGTCACGCCCACGCGCGCCACCAGGCTGCCCGCCGCGTCCGACGCCGCGAGCAGCACCGCCCCGTCGAGGTCGAGACTGAAGAAGTACTGTTTCCCGGCCGCGGTGCGCGGACAGGTGCCGAGCAGCTGCACGTCGCCCGTCGCCGCGTCGATGCGCACCAGGCGCACCACTTCGCTGCCCGCGTTGCCGTCGCGGTCGAGGACCCACAGCCGGCCATCGGCGGGCGAGAAGGTGGCGGCCATGAGGGTCGACAACTCCCACTGGCCGGTGGGCACGCGGCGCCAGTCTCCGGTGAGGTTGTGGAACCAGACGTCGTGAAGCGGCGCGCCAGCCGCCGTCATCCCGCCCAATGCGAAGAGGCCGCCCGCGCTGCTGGACAGGAAGCTGAAGACACCGGTGCGGGCCAGCGGGCGCTCGGCATCTGGCTGCTGGGTGAAGGCAGGGAGGCTCACCTCGCTGCCCAGCTTGAGCTGTCCGCCCGCGTTGACGACGTACTCCAGGGGCGAGATGCCGTCGGGCGCGAGCAGCACCGCTTCGATGCGCGCGTCCAGCCGGCCCATCTCCGCCAGGGGCTCAGCGGCCGCCACCCACGTCACCGGGCTGCCCTGGAGGAGTTGCTTGAGGGCCGTGCTCTGCGGCGCGCTGGCGCCTTCGCGGGGGAGCTCGTACGGCTCTCCACTGCCGCTCATCACGTTGACGTAGCCGCCCTCGACGAAGACGAGGTGCACGCCCTGGCGGAAGCGCTCGTAGGGAATGGGGTCCGGCGCCGAGCGCCACTTCCCCACGAAGCGCCGGGTGATGGCGCCCTTCCCCGCGAGGAGGAAGGAGAAGGCCGCGTCCGGCCGCACGTCGACGTAGTGGTTGGTGAGGCCCGCGCCGTGGAGCCCGACGGTGATGTTGCCCACCATGCTGATGGTGTCGCCCACCGCCGAGTCGGCGTGGCTCCAGAAGGTGCCGTCGAGGCAGGTGCCGGGGCCCACCGACGCGAGGCCGCACTCCGGGTAGTTCTCCGGGGCCGGGAGGGCCGGCATGCTCGAGCTCCACAACGCCCAGTCCGCGGCGTAGTCCCAGCCGAACTGCCGCTTGCTCACGTCGTCATAGGTGAGGACGTAGCTCTGCCCGTGCGCGTCGGGCGCGACGGTGCACCCACCCGAGACACAGGTGAGGGTGCCCAGCGTCACCTTCCGCCACAGCGTCTCCGCGCCCATGAGGTGCAGGTCGCTGATGGAGCTCGCCGCGTGGCAGTCGAAGCCCATGGAGGGGTTGCTCTGACAGAAGCGGAACTGCGTCGAGACGTTCTGAAGGACCGCCTTGGCGGGCGCTCCGAAGCTTCCCTGGTTCGCCTCGTCGCCGTCCTTGAAGTGGGGCGCCAGTGGCGTGACGTCGATGCGGCTGAACAACTGCCTCCCGGCGCACGACTGCCCAATCTGCGGGTTGCCGGTGCAGCCGCCGGTGCTGCCCGTCTGCACGGGCTGGGCGAAGGGACAGGGCACCGGGTCGCAGGCGTCTCCGAGGACCGTGGCGTTGCGAGCGCGCTCGGCGTCCGCGTTGCAGTTCTCCTGCAGAGGGTTCTTCACCTTCGGGCAGTTGTCGGCGCGTTGTTGCGGGCAGGCCACCGCGCACACGCCGTCGCCGTCGTAGTCCTGGTAGCCGCCCGTCGCGTCGCAGGGACAGGGGCACGCGTCTCCGAAGCCGTCGTCGTCGCTGTCTACCTGCGAGAAGTTGAAAACGCCCGGGCAGTTGTCGTGCGCGTCGTACCAGTGGTCACAGTCGGGGTCGCTCTGTGTCTGGCACGGGCCCACGTAGTCGGCTTCACCCAGCCAGCGGTCGGTGTACGGCGCGCGCGGCGGGTGCTTCGCTCGCCACTTCGCGGTGTGGTTGGACGGCGGGTCGACTACCTGGGCCAGCAGCCAGGCCTTTGCGTCGGGCGCGGTGAGGTCGGCGAAGTCGGTGCGGCCGGTGGAGGAGTCGACGCCGGAGATGACACCGAAGGGGTCGCGCGTCCCGTTCGGCCGAACCGTGAAGAGGGGCCCGCCGCTGTCTCCGCGCTCGGCGCGATTCATCTCGTAGGACATCCACAGTCCGTCTCCCTGAAGGTGCTTCTGGACGGCCGTCCCGACGCTCCCCACCGTGCGATACGCGCGGGACCAACCCGCGAGGCGGGCCGCGGGCGAGAATGTCCAGTCATCACGGCTGGGGTCCTGCGTGTTGGTGATGGGGGTGCCGGGCGGCAACGTGAGGCTGGGACGCTCGATGGGCAACTCGAGCAACAGGCGCCCCAGTTGTGGGTCGCGATCGAGCTTCTCTGCATCGAGGAACATCACGGCCATGTCTCGAGCGCGGTCAGCCTCGGTTCGGTCGAGCGGGCGGTTGAGGCGCACAGCTGGTGCGCGCTTCGGGTTCACCGGCAGCAATCTCTGTCCCTGGCCCAGGCGCACGTCACCCCAACTGCCGATGCCGGGAGCCGTGTCCGAGCCGGTGATGATGTGGTTCGCGGTGAGGACCAGCAGCGGAGAGATGAGCGTCCCAGAGGCCCGGAGGTCCTTCTGGTACTGATTCTGGGCCGTGTAGCTGACCAGCACCACCGTGTTCGCCTCGGGCGTGGTGGCGTCATTCGCTCCGACGACCTCATCCCTCCGCTGGCCCGCCTGCGCCGCTTCACCCACATCGGTGGAACACCCCGCCAGCCAACCACCCAGGACGATGAAAGGAATGAGCCTCATGGTCGGATGGAACGCAGCCCCCTCCGCGGGCAGGACACCACCCGCTTCCTTTTTTCGGATGTCCCGTGCGAGTGAAGCGGCGCGTTTCTCGAGGCATGAAACGCACACCCGCCCTCCTCGCCCTCGTCAGCCTGTCCCTCCTGCGCTGCGGTCCCCCGGAGCCTTCGAGCCGGTACACGCCCAGCAACCTCCCCGTCGACGTCGCCTTCGACACGCGCAGCGAAGTCGTGCTGTCGGGGAAGACGTCCATCGACCTCCTGCCAGACCCGCCGGTGCTGCAGGCGACGAGCGGCGAATATTCGGTGAAGCGGTTCTCGCAGTCCGCGGGCGGGCCCGATGTGTTCGCCTTCTTCATGAAGGACCTCACCGTGCTGCCCGATGCGGTGGTGACGGTGCAGGGCGACAACCCCATCATCTTCGTCGTCGCGGGCCGCGCCACCATCAAGGGCCTCATCGACGTCAGCGCGGACCACCAGTTTGGCGTGGCGGGAGGCGCCGAGACTCCGTGGGAGGCCGACTCGGATGGCACGGGCGGAGCGCCCGGGCTGAAGCCGACGGGCGTCGAGGGCGCGGGCGGCGGAGGCTTCTGCGGCCGCGGCGGGGGCGCCACGCGGGGCGGCGGCGCCAACGTCTACTCTCCGCGACTCCGGCCGCTTCGGGGCGGAAGCAGCGGCGCCACGGCCGGCACGGGCGCTTACGGCGGCGCGGGGGGCGGCGCGGTGCAAATCTTCGCCAGCGAGTCCATCGAGGTGACGTCGACGGGCTCCATCCGGGCCAACGGCGGCGGCGGCGTGCAGTACGGCGGCGGCGGCGGCTCAGGCGGGGGCATTCTCCTCGAGGCGCCCATCATCACCATCGCGTCGGGACAGAGCCTGTCGGCGTGGGGCGGCGGGGGCGGCGCCAACTACTTCGCGGGCCCGCTGACGTCCAACTCGGGGGACAACGGCGGCCCGATGGGGCCGGGCGCCGGCGGCAACCCGGAGCCAGGCACGATGGAGCCGCGCAACAGCGGTGGCTCGGCCACCCTCGAGCACGGCCTGGAGGGCGTGTACGTCGGCCCGTCACCCTCCACGGGCTTCCGCGACCACGGCGGCGGGGGCGCGGGCGGCGCGGGGCGCATTCACTTCAACCTGGCGGCCGACGCCGGCGTGGTGTGGCCGGGCCGGCCCGACTCTCCGTGCATCACCACCGGGTTGCTCGACATCGGTCCGGCCACCTGACATTCACGGCAACAGCGTGGCGGGCGTGGAGAAATCGGTGTTGATGGAGGCCTCGCAGCCCACGGCTCCACGGCACGCCTCCACGGCCACCAGCTGCATCAGCAACACGCCGGGGACGCCACCGGGACGAGGCTTCACCAGAGGCCGGGGTACGGTCAGCTGCACCACTGAACCCTCGAGGCCCATGAAGCGCTTCTCCCACTCCCACCTGTCGACCTCGGAAACGGCTGTGGCTTCGAGGACCTCGCCCTCGCGGAACTCGTTGTCTGGCGCAAGGCACATCGAGCGCGGCCAGAAGTAGGGCGCCACAGTCATTTCGAAGGTGAGGCGACCGTCGGTGACGGAGAAGCGCGCGTCGTCGTCGTCGGGTTTGCGGGCCGCAGCAAGAAGCGACGCCAGCAAAAAGGCGGGGGCGGCTCCCTCGTCCTGAAGCCACCGCCCGCCTCCCCTCCCTTTGTTGCCCCCTCCTGGTCCCCCCAGGTTCCCCCCGAGAGACGTCAGAGGCTCTTCAGGTACGCCACCAGGTCGTCCACCTCGGCGTCCGTCAGCGTCGAGGTGATGCCGTGGCGGTTGGCCTCCTTGCCCTGGAGGATGCGCGCCTTGAGCGTCTGCGCGCTGCCGTCGTGGAGGTACGGCGCGGTGCGCGCCAGCCCCAGCAGCGAAGGCGTGTTGAGGCCTCCGTGCGGCAGCAGCGACGGCTGGTCGACGACGGGCCCCGTCGTGACGTAGGTGCCGACGTCGGCGAAGGTGTTGTTGGTGAGCGTCTCGCCGACGTGGCACGTCGCGCACTGGGCCTTCTCGTACACCGCCATGCCGCGGGCCAGTTGGTCCGCCGGCACCGTGCCCCGGTGCGGGTTGTCCGGCGTGGGCATCGACTCGATGAAGGCCGCCACCTGCCTTTCCATCGCCGGGGTGACGCCCGAGCCGCCCATGCGCCGCTGCACGGTGTGCGTCATGAAGGCCAACAGGTCGTTGAACTCGCCGTTCCAGTGGAAGGGCGCGGTGCGCGCCAGCATGCGGCCCGACAAGGACGGCGTCTGGCGCGGGCCCTCGGGGAAGTTCCACACGTGGCCGTCCTCGCGGCCCTCGAGGTGGCAGGTACCGCAGCTGATGCCGGTGGAAGGGTTGTTCATGCGCGAGTCCACCGCGCTGAAGAACAGCTTTCGGCCGGCCACCGCGTCCTGGGGCAGCACGTCCTGGCCCAGCGTCACCGTGCGGGTGTTGGAGACGCGGCCGTTGACCTGCTCCAGCACCGACACCGAGTGGTCGAAGGCGTTGAAGACGAAGGCCCGCGTGCCGTCGCGCGTCACCACGATGCCGCTGGGGCCCGCGCCGACGTTCACCAGCTGCGTCACCGTGCCGCCCACGCCAAACTCCGTGCGCGGCAGCTCCTTCGGCGCCGAGTCCACCCCGAAGCCCGACGGCGAGCCCTTCCGCGAGGTGGGCACGATGGCCACGTTGTTGGAGTCGAAGTTGGCGACGAAGAGGAAGGTGCCCGTCGGGTCCAACGTCATCGCGCGCGGGCCCTGCACCGGCACGTTGGGGATGTTGGACGTCAGCAGCGTCGGCGGGCGCTCTCCGCTGCCGCCCGAGCCGTCGCCGCCGCAGGTGGCGAGGTCGTCCACCTGGGGCTCGCCCTCCGCGGTGAAGGTGAGGATGGCGGGGCTCGCCACCGCCGTCGCGCCGCAGCTGCCGCCGCCGTAGCCCGCGCTCGACGGGTCCCCAGGGCCGCCCAGTGGATCATCCGGCTTGCCGGTGGCGAGGATGCCTTCGGTGGACAGCAGCGACGCCGCGTACAGCTGCGAGCCGTCGTGGCTGGTGAGGAGCGCCTCCACGCCGCGCGGGCGTGAGGTGCTGGGTCCGCCGAAGTTGGGGAAAGGCTGGGGCGCCGGAGCGTCCTCGAAGCCGCCGCCCGCCACGTCGATGCCCAGCGTGACGCGGTTGAGCTGCTCGTAGACGCGCGTGCCGGCCCTCACCACCTTGCCGCTGCCGGTGTCCACCAGCACCACGTCGCCGTCCTTGAAGAGCGACACCGCCGCCCGGCCGTCGCCGAGCAGCGTGATGCCGCGCGGCTCCCGCCCCACCGGCGTCTCCCACTTCACCGTGCCGGTGGCCGTGTCGAGGGCCATCAAGGTGCCCGTCTCGGCGTCGGCGAGCGACGCGGCGTTCACCACGTACAACGTCTTGCTGTCCGACGAGATGGCGAGGCCCACCGGCTCCACGCCCACCGCGAAGCGCGCCGCCTCGTTCGCCTCCCCGGGGCGCAGCACCGAGACGCTGCGGTCGAGGCGGTTGGCGACGTAGACGGTGTCGTCAGGCGCCACCAGGAGCTTCTCGGGCATGCGGCCCACCTTCACCTGGCGCAGCGGCGAGGCGGACTGCACGTCCATCACCAGCACCGCGTCGAGATCCGGATCCGCCGCGTACAGCAGCGCGTCGTCTCGGGAGATGCCCAGCGAGCCGCCCGAGGAGCTCCCTCCTCCCGCGGGGGCGTTGGAGCAACCGGTGAGGCCACCGGCGAGGCAGACAGCGAGAGCAGCTCCCAGCACCTGCGTCTTCATGGCATGTCCTCGGAAAACTGATGCGAAAACGGCGGAAGTTCCGGATTTCTTAAGGCGCTTCGGAACTTGATGCGAATCAATGCAGCGAACGGGCCCGCGGCGCAACCCCCCGGGAAAGACAGGGCCCCCCATGAGGTGGATCAACGCCATGAATCAGCCACTCGTATCGGACGCCTTCGTCGACTTCCTCCTGGCGGAGGTGCTGGACGTGGGTGGGTTGTGCCGGTTGCCGTACTTCTCCGCCCACGGCCCGGAGACGCTGGGGCCCTACCTCGCCGCCTGCCGCCGCGTCGCGCGGGAGGTGCTGTGGCCCGCCTACCGGCCGATGGACGCCGAGCCGCCGCGCTTCGTGGACGGCTGCGTGACGGTGCACCCGTTGATGGCCAGCGCCTGGAAGGAGTTGGTGGACCTCGGCGTGTTGTCGGCGACGCGCCCTTCGGAGGTAGGTGGCCAGCAGGTGCCGCTCACAGTGGCGACGCTGGCGAGCAGCTACCTCATGGCGGCCAACCTCTCGGCGTACGCGTACGCGGGCCTCACCTCGGGGGCGGCGCACCTCATCGAGGCCTTCGGGGACGACGAGGTGAAGCGCCTCTTTCTCGCGGCGATGTACGAGGGGCGCTGGGCGGGCACCATGGCGCTCACCGAGCCGCAGGCAGGCTCGTCCCTGGCCGACGTCACGACGCGCGCGACGCCGAGGGGCGATGGCGGGTACTCGCTGCGCGGGGCGAAAATCTTCATCAGCGGCGGCGACCAGGACGTGACGGAGAACGTCGTGCACCTGGTGCTGGCGCGCATCGACGGAGCCCCGCCGGGGACGAAGGGCATCTCGCTGTTCGCGGTGCCGAAGAAGCGGCCGGGGGCGGGCGGACTCGAGCCCAACGACGTGCAGGTGTCGGGCGTCATCCACAAGATTGGCTGGCGCGGGCTGCCGTCGGTGGCGCTTTCGCTGGGCGACGAAGGCGACTGCGTGGGCTGGCTGGTGGGGCCCCCGCACCAGGGCCTCAAGTGCATGTTCCAGATGATGAATGAGGCGCGGCTGATGGTGGGCGTCAACGCGGCGTCGACGGCGTCGGTGGCGTTTCACGAAGCGGTGGCCTGGGCGCACGAGCGCAAGCAGGGCCGGCCGCTGGGCGTGGCGGACGCGACGGTGCCTCCGGTGCCGCTGGTGCAGCACCCCGACGTGCGGCGCATGCTGTTGCGTCAGAAGGCCATCGTCGAAGGAAGCCTCGCGCTGCTGGGCATCACCGCGCGCTACGCGGACCTCTCCGAGCACGCGACGGAGGACGGCGAGCGGCAGAAGGCGAAGTGGGTGCTCGACGTCCTCACGCCCATCGCCAAGACGTTTCCCGCGGAGAGGGGCTTCGAGGCCAACGCGCTGGCGGTGCAGGTGCACGGCGGGTACGGCTACTCCAGCGAGTACCCGGTGGAGGCGTGGCTGAGAGACCAGAAGCTCAACTCCATCCACGAAGGGACGACGGGCATCCAGGGGCTGGACCTGCTCGGGCGGAAGGCGGTGGCGGCGGGTGGGCAGGCGCTGGCGGCGCTGCACGCGGAGGTGACGGCGACGCTGGGGCGCGCGCGGGAAGCGGGCGTCGATGAGCGGCTCATCCGTGCGCTGGCGGACGCGCTGGAGACGTGGGCGCTGGTGACGGCGGAGCTGGGGGCGCGCGGCGCGGCCGGAGACGTGGTGGGTATGCTGGGGCACTCCCACGACTACCTGGAGCTGGCCTCCACGGTGGTGGTGGCGTGGGCGTGGCTCAAGGTGGTGGCGGCGCTGGGGAGGCGGAGCGACGACTTCGCCCAGGGGCTGCGGGCCGCGGCGCGCTACTGGACGGCGACCGAGCTGCCGCGCGTGCCGGTGTGGGCGGCGCTGTGCACGAATGGAGAAGACAGCTACCTCACGCTGAAGCCCGACTGGCTGTGACCTCCGTCGCTTCTCCGACGACGGAGCGCAGTACAGTCCATGCACGGCACATGGACGCAGAGCTGGCCGCGCACCTCGACGCGACTCGCCGCAGGCTGGCGGACGTCGAAGCGCGCCACGCGGAGCGCACCAGACGAGAGCAGGCCGAGTTGTTGGCGCTCGAGAACCGCGCCGCCGCGCTGCGTGCGCAGGTGGAAGAGGCCGAGGCGGGACTGCCGGTGGCGCACGAGCGTCGTCGCGCTGCGGAGGAGGCCCTCTCACGGCTCACCTTCGCCGCGACGGACCGGGTGTGGGCGGCGGTGTGGGCGGGACTGGCCGGCACGCTGGCCTGCGCGAGCGCGGCGATGTGGGTCTTGATGGGCAAGGAGCTCTTCCTCGGCATCGGCGTCCAGGTGAGCGGCTTCTTCGCGGGGTACCTCGCGGGCCATGCGTGGTGGAGAGGGGGGCGCCGTGGGCCGTGAAGCGCGCGCGCAGCTTGAAGCGATGCAGCGGCGCACGCGTGAGCTGGAGGAGGCGCTCGCGACGGAACACTCCGAGGGCTTCCTCGCCCGCCGCGCCGTGCTGCAGCGCGAGGTCGACGAGCTCACCGCGCGGGAGGCTGCGCTCCTTCCCACCTTCCGGCGCGCCAGCGAGGACGCGGCGGGCGCCGAGCAGGCGCTGCGTGACGCGCGGGTGCGGCTGCGAGGCGATGAGGCGCAACGCCGGCTGGGTGTTGTCGCGTTGCTCCTCGTGCTGCTCGGCGGCGTGGGCAGTTGCTACGGCTTGGCTCTGCTCTGGCAGCTGCGCCTCCCCCTCGTGGGGCTCCTGGGGCTGTCGGCCGTGCCGC
>JBFMHF010000155.1:0-16968 GCA_040752975.1 Myxococcota bacterium | reverse complement strand
CTGCCGGCGAGGCGGCCCCTTCTCTCCCAGCGGGAGAGAAGGCGGGGGATGAGAGGGAGAAAAGAAAGGCAATGAAGGCAGACGAGCACGGCAGATGAAGGGGACGCAGGCCGTCCGCCGGAGGACAGTCCGTCCCCACGGCCGTCCGCCGCAGGACAATCCACCTCCACCGGCCGTCCGCCGCAGGACAATCCGGCCCCACGGCCAGAGGACACACCCCACTTCCCTTCCACCGCGCAGGTGGACCAAGGTGCGCGTCCCCTGGAGCCACCATGAAGAAGCTCAGCCTCGCCCTCCTCCTCGCCGCGTTGTCCTGCGGCGCGCCCAACACCACCAGCAGCGGTGACGGCGGCGCAGACGCAGGGAGCGCCTCCGACGCCGGGCCGGACGCAGGCGCGACGGACTCGGGCGCACCTGACTCCGGCGCAGAGGACGCAGGCCCGGGGGACGCAGGCTTCCACGATGGCGGCTCCTCTGACGCGGGCAGCCCCGGCCCCGACGCCGGCAGCCCCGACGCGGGCACCGACGGGGGCGTGCGTCGCCAACCTCCTCCGCTTCCTTCGTACTCCGGCGGCGTCTGCCCCACGCTGAACGGCGGCCCCACCCGCGCCCAGGGCACCAACACCGGCTTCCAGTCCGCCGGCGACGCGCGCGACTTCTACCTCCTCGTCCCTCCGGGCTGTTCGACGGCACAGCCCTGCCCCGTCGTCTTCGGCTACCACTGGCTCAACGCCTCGGGGAACTCCGTCGTCGAGGACGCCGACCTCGAGAGCGCCATCCTCCAGTACCGCTTCATCGCCGTGGTGCCGGAGAACCTGATGAACGGCAGCAACAAGGCGTACACCTTCGACTGGCCCTTCGTGGAGGTGATGAACGCCCCGAAGGAGCTGCGCCTCTTCGAGGACATCCTCGCCTGCGTGGGCCAGCAGTTCGGCGTGGACGCCTCGCGGGTGCACGTCTTCGGCGCGAGCGCCGGTGGACTGTGGACCACGTACCTCTCCACCACACCAACCGTCGACCGCGTCGCCTCCGTGCTGGTGGTGAGCGGCGGACTGGGCGAGGTGCTGGGCGTGTGGAGCATCCCCTTCGTCCCCCAGCCCAACAAGTTCCCTGCCTTCATCATCTGGGGCGGCCCCACCGACTGGCTGGGCGTCGACTTCCACCGTGCCTCCCAGCGCTACCGCGACGCGCTGCGCGCCGACTCCCACGCCGTCGTCGCCTGCACGCACACCGAGGGGCACAAGATCCCCCCCTTCCCGCAGCCGGCCGACGGCGGCACCCTCTTCGCCGGCTTCTGGGACTTCTTCCGCGACCACCCCTACGGCCTGCCGCCCGGCGTCAGCCCCTGGCAGACGTCGGGCATCCCGGCCACCTTGCCGTCGTACTGCGCGCTGGCGCCGTAGCGGCGCGGACAGAATTTCGCGCGCGGTAAATCGTTTCCGCGCGCCACCCGTTTCGACGGCCCACCACCCACAGGAGGTTCCGTCATGCGTCTCTCCCGCCGTCCGCTGGCGCTGGCACTCGTCTGTCTCGCTGCGCCCGTCTCGTCCTTCGCTGCGAGTCCCCTCACCACCTGCGCGCTCCCCGAGAAGGCGAAGGCCGCCCCCTCGAAGACGGACGCGAAGGCGCGCGAGGCCGCCCACAAGGGCTTCACCTGGCTGGCGAAGGCCTCCATCGCCTGGACGAAGCAGCACCAGTGCTTCGGCTGCCACGTGCAGGCCGTCACCATGGAGGCGCTGACCGCCGCGCGCCACCACCAGTACGACGTCGACCCGAAGGACCTCGCGGAGATGGTGCGGGCGCTGAACCTGGGCGTCACCGCCGGCGGGCGCACCACGGGCGTGGCCTTCGAGGGCGCCGCCTGGGCCCGCTACGACAGGTACATCGACGACAAGCACACCAGGGCGCTGCTCCAGTACGCGGACGAGTTGATGACGCTGCAGGCGGAGAACGGCGCCATCAACGACGATGACGCGCGGCTCCCCATCACCGGCGGCACCATGCAGACCACCTTCCAGGCGGCGCAGGCCTGGCGCCAGGCGTACGCGCGCACCGCCAACGACAAGTACCTCGCGCCGCTGCGCAAGGCCGAGCGCTTCCTCACCCGCACGTCCGACTCGTGGAAGGCAGGACAGGCGGTGTACCTCCAGGACATCGACTTCGCGCTGCTGGGGCTGGCCTCCGCGGGCGTGACGCGCAGTGAAGAGGCCTCGGTGCGGTTGCAGAAGCTCTTGCTGGCCAGGCAGAACCCGGACGGCGGCTGGGGCCTCGACCCGAAGAAGTCCGACGCCTTCGCCACCGGGCAGGCGCTGTACACGCTGAAGGTGGCGGGCTTCTCCGACTCCGACGACGCGGTGCAGAAGGGCCTGGCGTACCTCTTGTCGAAGCAGTCGGCCGACGGCTCCTGGCGCACCGTGACGAGCGGACAGCACGGCAGCGAGAAGGGCGAGACGATGTGGGCGGTGCTGGCCCTGGTGACGGTGGACGTGGCGTCGGTGGCGGTGAAGGGCCTCACCGACGGGCAGCACGTCGACGGCAAGCTGGCGCTCGAGGCCTCGGCGGTGGACAACCAGTCAGGGGGCATCTCGGAGCTCTCCGTCTTCATCGACGACGTGAAGACGGCCAACGCCTGCGGCCCGAAGCTCACCTACGGCTGGGACACGGCCACGCTGAAGCCCGGCAAGCACCTCGTCGACGTGGTGGCCATCAACGCGAAGGGCAAGCAGAGCCGCCGCCGCTTCGAGGTCTTCGCGGGTGACGTCTTCCTCACCGAGGTGGGCGCCGTCTTCGACGAGAGCACGCAGCGGGCCCGCGTCACCGCGCGCAACATCGCCGACCCGAAGCACGAGGGCACGGTGGCGATGGAGATCTGGAGTGTCGACGAGAAGACGGAGGCCCCGAAGGCGCGCGTCTTCACCACCCAGGCGAAGGGCCAGGCGGGCGCCACCGAGCTCAACTGGGACGGGCGTGACGACAAGCAGACGGCGCTGCCCCGCGGCCGCTACCTGGCGAAGGTGCAGTTCAAGGACAAGACGGGCGCGGTGCGGCAGACGGAGTCGTCCCTCTTCCTCTTCGACTCGGACCGCGTGCAGCGCGAGTCGTACGGCGAGGTAGAGGGCGCGCTCAAGCTGGGGAGCCTCGGGGGGCTGGGCAGCGCCAACACCTCCGTCGAGCTCGTGGACGACGAGGGCAACGTGGTGCAGTCCGTCACCTCCACTGAGCAGGGCAACTACCGCTTCAAGAACGTGAAGCCCGGCAAGTACACCGTGCGCGCGCGCAAAGACGGCTACAAGGCCCTCGAAGCGCCAGCGCCCGTCTCCGCCGGCGCCGCGGCGCCCGCCTCCAAGGTGGACTTCAACTGGTAAGTGCTATGTCGGCCCCATGGGCGCCCAGTGGAAGCAGAAGGGCCGTGAGGCCAACACCAAGGCGAAGGCGAAGTTGCTCAGCAAGGCGGCGAAGGAGGTGCTGATCGCCGCGAAGGGCGGCGCGGATCCAGCGCACAACGCCCGGCTCCGCCTCGCCATCGAGTACGCGAAGAAGGTGAACATGACGAAGGACACGCTGGAGCGTGTCATCAAGAAGGGCGCCGGCCTCCTGGACGAGCAGGTCGACTACGAGCTCGTCACCTACGAGGGCTTCGGCCCGCACCGCGTCCCCGTCATCGTGGAGTGCCTCACCGACAACCGCACGCGCACCGCCGCCAACGTGCGCGGCATCTTCCGCCTCGGCCAGCTGGCCGCCACCGGCGCCGTCTCGTGGGACTTCGACCGCCTGGGCGCCATCGACGCGCACGGGCCCGCGGGGGCCGACATCGAGGCCGCGGCCATCGAGGCGGGCGCGGAAGACGTGGAGGCGGGCGACGAGGGCGTCACGCACTTCTACACGCAGCCGGCGGACCTCGACGCGGTGCGAAAGGCCCTGGAGGCCGCCGGCTGGAAGGTGGAGTCAGCCGCGCTGGTGTGGCGCGCGAAGAACCCCGTCTCCGTGGCGCCGGAGCACCGCGCGGACCTCGACAAGTTTCTCGAGGAGCTGGACGAGGACGACGACGTGCACGCCATCTTCGTCGGGCTGAAGTGAGAGGAGCCTCTCCATGAAAGGAGACGACCTGGTCGGCGTTGGACTCGCGGCGTTCTTCGTCTTGGTGCCGGCGCTCTTCCTCGCGGGCTTCATCGCGCTGGTCATCTTCCTCCTCAAGCGCGCGGCCGAGCTCGAGCGGCAGCGCACGCTGGTCATGCAGCAGTACGCGACGCGTCGCGGCTGGGCCTTCACGCCCGGCGCGACGACGCTGGGGGCCGAGGTCAGCCGCTTCAAGCTTTTCAGCCGCGGCTCCAGCCAGCGGCTCACCAACGCCATGCGCGGCGAAGTCGACGGCCAGCAGGTGGCCCTGGTGGACTTCCGGTACACCACCGGCTCGGGGAAGAGCCGCACCACCCACCAGCAGACCGTCTGCGCGGTGCGAGTCGTCGGCGCGAACTTCCCCCACGTCTACGTCCGCCGGCAGCTGCCCTTCTTCGACGCGCTGGGCCGCATGCTGGGGGGCCAGGACTTCGACTTCCCCGATGACGAGGCCTTCTCCCGGGCCTTCGTGGTGCAGACGAGCGGCGCCGAAGCAGCGCTCCGCAGCCTCCTGAAGCCGCAGGTGCGGGCGCACCTCCACGGGCTGCTTCCGCCGTTGCACGAGCTGGAGGCGCAAGGCGAGTACGTCCTCCTGCACTTCGGGCAGTTCTTCGACGGACCTCAGCTCGACACGTTGGTCGCCAACACGCTGGGCGTCGCACGGGTGCTGTCGGCCAGCTGAGCGCGAGTCCGTCAACGCTTCTCGAACACCAGCAACTGGTGTCGCGCGTCCTTGAAGACGGCCGCCACCTTCCGCAGGTCGGGGTACAGCGCCTTCGGCCACTCGCCCACGCGCCGCGTGAGGCTTCGCGTCAGGCGCGCGCCCTTCTCGGTGGCCTCCACCTTCACCGCGGCGCTCATCGCGTCGCACTCGGCCGTGACGGGCCTGGGGACGTTCACCAGCCGGTAGCCTGGTGGCGCCTCCAGCTCCAGCACCTCCTCGAAGGTGAAGTCGTCCCCCTGGAAGTGCACGTCCTGCTTGCGCTGCTCGGCGTCGAAGAGGGAGTCGGCGTGCGGCTCCAGCACCGAGGTGGACACCAGCCAGCGGTTGCCGTCGGATACGGCCATCACCGGCAGGCTGCGCTCGGCGCTCCAGCGGCACTCGGCCTTCTCCGCGGTGCACGGCCCGAAGCTGGCCGTGTTGACGCTGGCGATGGGCGACAGGCGCCGGGCTGCGTCGCGGGCCTGTCGCAGCACTTTCTTCTCGGAAGGCTGGTCGCGGGACTTGCTGACGGCCTCTGCGCCCCACGCCTCGAAGGCGACCGCGTCCTGCACCGCGCCGTCCGCCTGCACCTGCGCCCGGTGCGTGACGCGCAATGTGGACGAAGGCGTCGCCGGCTCGGCCCACGCCGTCACCCACCGGCCCTCGGTGTCCTCGCCCCCCAGCACCGGGAAGGTGCGAAAGACGAAGATGGGGATGCCGCGGTGCCGCGCCGTCAGCGTGCCGGGCGCGCAGAACTGACAGTGGGGGTCGATGGTCATCGGCGCGTCGAGGCCGGCCTGCTTCGGGAGGTAGACGAAGAGGTGGTCGAACTGGCTCCACAGCGGGAAGGTGGGGGTGCGCTGCTGCGACGCCTTGTCGGTGCCGTACGCGAGCCACACCTCCACGCCCCCGTCCTCCAGCAGCTTCTTCAGCATCAACGCGCGCTCGGTGAGGCTGGCGTGGCCGCTCTTGAAGGCCTGGGCGATGGGCTCCTCGCGGCTCCACTTCGCGTCCGCGGTTGTCTTGCTCCTCACCAGCGCCTGCGCCCGTTGCACCTTGCACGCCACGTCGGCGCAGCCGCTGTAGTCCACACGCACGTCGAAGCCTTCGTACAAGTCCTTCTCCACGAAGAAGGCCTTGCCACGGCGCTCCACCACGTCAGGCCAGTCGCGGATCCAGTCGTAGGTGACGACGTTCGTCTTGTACGCGACGACGCGCCAGGCCCACCGCGGCTCGGTGAAGGTCCAGTGCGGGGCCCACTCCTCCTTCGCGCGCGGAGGGAGGTCCCTCAACTGGAAGTACAGCTGGTGGTCGCCGTTGGGGCGACTGCGCACCTCGATGGGCGAGCGGGAGTTGAGCTCGATGGTCTCCAGCACCAGCGGCTTGGAGGCGGTCAGCTCGAACTCGTACTGCCGCACGGGGAAGCTGCCCAGCGTGTCCTGGTCGTCCTGGTTCCAGATGAAGGGCGACTCGATGACGTAGGCGTATTCCAGCACGCTGCCCACGCGCACGTCGGGGAAGCGGAAGAAGTGGGCGTTGGAGTCGCGCTCGCCTTCGCCGTTGGTGTCCGACAGGAGGCTCTTCGCGTCCAACACCACGGTGCTGCCGTCAGGCTGAATGACGCGGGCGATGAAGTCGACCAGCTTCTGGTTGGAGCCGAAGGGGACGCGCACCTCGGCGAGGTCGAAGCCGCCCTCGCCCTGAATGGCCATCACCACGTGGCGCAGCGAGTGCGTGAAGTCTTCGCCTTCCGTGTCCAGCCGCGTCTTGTCGGCACGGTACAGCACCACCGCGGCGTCATCGGGGTACTTCGCCTTGTCGTACGTCAGCACGTCGGGCGAGACGAAGGAGGACGACAGCCCGGCGGTGGCACACGCGGGCCCCACCAGCGAGAGCACCAGGAGCAGGACGAGGCGCCTCATCGCGACGCCTCCAGCGCGGGCAGCTCCAGCACCACCGGCTCGGCCTCGGCGGCGAGGACGCGGGTGTTGAAGGCGTTGAAGTCGTTCAGCTGCGGCGGCGGAATGAGGCGCTTCGCGCGCACCAGTTGTCGCGACACCTTCAGCACGCCGCCCTCCACCGCCCACGAGAGGCGGAAGGCGCCGAAGGGCGACTCCAGCAGCACGTCCCGGGGCCGGCGCGTCACCTTCGCGCCCGCGGGCAACGTGAGCCTCACCTCGGTGGTGACGGTCTCGTTCACTCGATTCACCAGGTCGGCCTTGCGGCCCTCCGCCTCCTGCAGCACGGCCGACGGGCGCACGACGTCGGTGAGGCGCAGCAGCGCGACGCTCCCGGCGCCCCGCTGGAGCACCCGGTGGGCGTGCGCCTGCCCGGCGAGGCTGACCTGCGCGCCGAAGTCGGTGACGTCGGCCGCCTGGGCGTCGTCCAGCTGCGCGTCCTTCAGCCACAGGTAGTCGTCGAGCCACTTCGTCACCTTCCCTGTGCCGTAGATGACGCGCAGCTTGTAGTCGCGCGCCCGGCTGCCGGTGGCCTCGATGGCGAAGCGCCCTTCGACGTCGCCCCGCGGCGAGAGGGTGAGGTTGAACGTCTGCGTCTCGGCGTTCTCCTTTGGGTCGCTGCCGCGCGTCGTCTTGAGCGGCGCCCCCTCGGGCGTCAGCTCCAGCACCGGCGCGTCGAGTTCCGACGGCGACAACTCACCGAAGGGCACCGCGCGCTGCGTGGGGTCGACGTACACCGTGCCGCTCCTCAGGTGCACCGCGAGGATGGCGTGGTTGAAGTTGGCGCCCAGCGACGGGAGCTGGAAGGGGCGCGGGTAGCCGTCGTGGGAGTAGATGAGCGTGGGGGCCGACTTCACGCCCGCGATGGTGAGGAGGCTGTGGAGGTACGTCGCCTTGTCCTTGCAGTCGCCGTAGCGCGTCTCGTGCACCGACTTCGCGGGGTGTGGAATCCACCCGCCGTAGCCGATCTCCACGGCGCAGTACTGCACGCGGCGGCAGGCGAACTCGTAGAGCGCCTTCGCCTTCGCCTCCTCGGTGTCGGGCACGTTCTGGAGCACCTCGCGCACGGTGGCCACCATCTCGGGGGTGGGCGCGGCCTGCGCGGCGTACTCGCCCGCGAGCCAGCGCGACATCTCCTCGGGCGTCTTGAAGGCCGTCTTCTCCTGTCCGTCCTGCAGCCACGACTCCAGCCGCACCGCCAGCATGGTGGACAGGGCCCAGGTGGGCACGCCCTGCGGCTCGCGCTCGATGGGGGCGAGGTCCTTCCGCTCGAAGGTCCAGCGGGTGCGCCCGTCTTCCTCGTCCACCGCCGGCTCCATCAACGCACCGTCGAAGGCCAGCACGCGCCAGCGCAGCTGCCAGCCCTTCGGGGCGGTGGCCACCACGCGCTCGACGGCCACCGGGTTGCTGCCGCCGAACACCTCCTGCAGCACGAAGGGCCGCACGTCGTCGCGCCATTCCACCACCTCGGACTCGAAGATGCCGCCCACCGGCACCGGCGGCACGGGCACCACCACCACGCGCTCGTCGGTGAAGAGGATGGAGCCGTCGAAGACGGAGTGGTCGCTCTTCTTCGAGACGTCCAGCGCTTTCTCGGAGCCGTCGGGCTGAATGATGCGGCCCCGCACCGACTCGATGCGCGAGAAGGCCCGCGAGTACCAGGCGCGCACCGGAGGCAGCTCCGTCGGCTTGAGCACCTTCACCCGCCAGCGCGAGGTGGTGCGCGCCCTCGGGCCTCCGTCCTTTCCTCCGGGGAAATAGTCGACGCGCTGCTCGGAGAGTAGCGTCAGCAGCTTCGCGTCGGGGTATTGCTTGCCGTCGGGGACCGCGGAGAGGTCGAGTTTCGGAAAGGAAGCGCACGCAAGGAGCGCCAGCGACGCCAACACCCAGGACCAACGCATGTTCACCTCAGTGTGCCTGAGTGGGGACGCGCGGGAACGACTTTGTGGAGGCGGCGTCTCCTTCCGGTGACGTGGCGGCGGAAAGGAAGACCCTCGAGCCGCGTGGTGGCCTGAGAAACGTCGCCTCCCGCGCGCGCTTGAGGACGTGCAAGCCCGGCGCAGCGTTCTCCCGAGATGGGCGTGCCGCACGGACGCTCGCGCAAACCGTGCAGCCGGTGCGTCCGCAGGACGCCGCGCCGGTGTGGACTGCGGCTTGCACACCCGAAGAGGGGAGGTGCGAATGCGCAACCTCATGGCGAGCTTCACGGCCGTCTTCTGGCTCGGCTGCACGTTGCCCTTTGCGATGCCGCCAGCCACCTCGGTTTCTCGCTTCGTCGACGCCCGATGGCCTCAAGGGGACAGTCAGCCGCACGGGCGCGTCACGGCCACCGGAACGAGCCTCTTCTTCAACGTGGTGGGGACGGACTCGAACCAGGGCGCGATTTCCGGCTACCAGGTCTTCACCCCCGAGGCGTCAGTGCGGGTCGACCTCGGGCGGAGGTACCAGCTCGCTCCGACGTTCAGCGGTACGCTGCTGGGCGTCGACGCGCAGTTGGTGGTCCTCCGGGGCCGGCTCGGCGCGCTGGGGGTGCTGCATGGGGCCGGCTTCGGCGTCAACCGGAGCGCCGGCCTCGCCAGCACCAGCAGCGGAGGCCTCACCGTGAGTTTTCACGGAGGCCTGCTCGGGCAGGTTCCCCTCGGCGTGGGCACCATCTTCCTCTCGGGACGCTACGCGTACGGCACGGGCGTACCCTTCGGCTCGTCGGCCCCGGGCTACCAGTACTCAGGCATCACCCCCATGCACTTCATCAGCGGCAACCTGGGCTTCGCCCTGCCCCTGGGGAGTGTCGTCTGCCTGACACCGGAGTTCGCCGTGACGTGGGCCACGCCCGCGGGGGACCTGCCAGGTTCCTCGACTCTCCCGGGGGCGTCAGGGCTGATCATCGCGCCTGCCATCTCCGTCGGCGCTGACTTCTGACGTAGGGCTCCGCCACCAGCACCGCCGGCGCCTGGTGGCGGGCGCCAGCGAGTGAGAATGCCCCTGGTGCAGACCGTTGGCCGGCGAGACGTCAGGCCTTCTTCCGCTCGCGCATCAGGCGCACCAGCTGGCCCACGAGCGAGGCGAGGCTCTCGGTGCGAATGGCCTGCATCTCGCCCTTGTCCAGCCACACCTTCTGACAGTCGCCGCACACGTCCATGGTGACGTGCCGGTCGCGGGTGTTCTTGACCTTTTCGAGGGGCTGGCCGCACTGCGGACAGTCGAGCGGGGCGGCCTGCAGCTCCTTCCTCGGGAGGATGCGCAGCTCGAAGATGCGCGCGCGCTCCTGCATCTCGAGCTGGGTGAGCTGCTCGAGGGAAATCCAGAAGCCCTTGCACGACTCACAGGACCAGGCGTTGTGGACGACGCCGTGGTTGCTGACGTTGTCGGCCATCAGGGCCGTCTTGCAGCGGGGGCACTTGGGAGCCGTCGGAGCCGAGGTCATGGCGCCGGTCACACACCCGCTTTCGGCCGCTGTCAACCGCTCCGGGTGGCCAGCCGCCTCACCACACACGACGGGGAGGCTCGTCGCCCTTCGCGCGGTCCGCGAACACCGCCGCCACCGTCATCGCGGCGCCCGCCGCCGACAACAGCCCGCTGAGGCCCAGCACCAGCCCCATCGACTCCACGCTGGTGAAGGCGCGCACCAGCACCACATTGGACATCAGGGACACCAGCCGCAGCACCGTGCCCACGGCAAGGAACATCGACGCGACGGGGTGCCGGCTCCAGCGAGACACCGCCAGCGCCAGCGCGACGAGGTCGACGAGGAGGTGCGGCAGCCCGGACAGCACTCCGATGAGCGAGGACATGCGCCCATCGTGGCACGCCCGGCGGGGTCAGGCCTTCTGCTTCGCCTGCTGCGCGGCCACCTCGGCCTTCACCTTCTCCATGTCCAGCTCGCGGACCTGGGTGATGACGGCCTCGAAGGCCTGGGCGGGCAGCGCGCCCGCGTTCTGCCCGATGAGGATGCCGTCGCGGAAGACGGCGAGGGTGGGGATGGCCTGAATCTCGAAGGCCGCGGCCAGGCCGCGCTGCGCCTCGGTGTCCACCTTGGCGAAGGTGATGTCGGGGTGCTTCCGCGCGGCCGCCTCGAAGGTGGGGGCGAAGGCCCGGCACGGCCCACACCAGGCCGCCCAGAAGTCGATGAAGAGAATGCCGCCCTTGCCGAGCGTCTCTTCGAAGTTGGCCTCGGTCAGCTCGAGGGTGGCGGTCATGGGCTTGTCCTGGTTCGTCGAGGGAGTGGTGAACATATGCCCATGAGAGGCCGGGCCTTCGCCAAAGGGTTCAGAAGGCCTCGTCGGGCAGCTCCATCAGCATGAGCGAGCTGTTCTTCACCGCCTGCGCCGCCTGGGCCGCGTTGGGCAACACCTCGTGGCAGAAGAAGCGCGCCGACGCCACCTTGCCCGCGTAGAAGCCCACGTCCGCGCCCTTCGCCTCACCCTTCTTCTTGAGCGCCAGGGCCGCGTGGCGAATGAGGAGCCAGCCGATGACCACCTCCGCGCTGGCGAACAGCAGCCGGTTGCCCTGCAGGCCCACGTGGTAGAGCGACTCACCCAGCTTCTCGAGCAGCGCGCCCCACGCCGCCTCCACGTCGGCCACGGCCTTCGCCAGTGCGGCCCGCTCGGCCTTCAGCTCATCGCCGCCCTCGTTCGAATCCAGCGTCGTCTTGATGCGGCCCAACAGGCCCTGCAGCGTCGCGCCGCCGTCCCTGGCGACCTTGCGGAAGATGAGGTCGAGCGCCTGGATGTGGGTGGTGCCCTCGTAGAGGGTGTCGATCTTCTGGTCCCGGATGTACTGCTCGATGGGGTAGTCCTTGAGGTAGCCGGACCCACCCAGCGTCTGCAGCGACAGCGAGAGCAGCTCGTACACCTTCTCGCTGTTGAAGCCCTTGATGAGCGGCAGCAGGAGGTCGCTGAGCGCATTGGCCTCCGCGGCGGCGTCGGCGGTGTGCCCGCCCTTGAGCTCCACCTCGTCCTGGAGCGACGCGGCGAAGAGGATGAGCGCGCGCATGCCTTCCGCGTGGGACTTCTGGAGCATCAACATCCTCCGCACGTCGGGGTGCCGGAAGATGGGCACGCGCGGGGCGTTCTTGTCGGTGGCCTGCGCGAGGTCCGGGCCCTGCTTGCGCTCCTTCGCGTAGGCGAGCGCGTTCAAATACGCGGTGGACAGGGTGGCCATGGACTTCTGGCCGATGGCCATGCGCGCGTGCTCGATGACGTGGAACATCTGGCGAATGCCGTCGTGCACGTTCCCCACCAGGAAGCCGCGGGCCGGGTGCTTGTCGCCGAAGGTCATCTCGCAGGTGGCGGAGACGGACAGGCCCATCTTCTTCTCGACGTTGGTGACGTAGACGCCGTTGCGCTCGCCGAGGCTGCCGTCTTCGTTGACCCAGAACTTGGGCACGATGAACATCGACAGGCCCTTGGTGCCGGGCTTGCCGCCCTCCGGCCGCGCCAGCACCAGGTGGCAGATGTTCTCCACCGCGTCGAAGTCGCCGTTGGTGATGAAGCGCTTGACGCCTTCGATTTCCCACACGTCGTCCTTCACGTGCTTCGCCTTCGCGCGCGCGGCGCCCACGTCGCTGCCGGCGTCGGGCTCGGTCAGCACCATGGTGCCGCCCCAGCGCCGCTCCATCATCGGCTTCACGAAGCGCTTCTTCTGGGACTCGGTGGCCAGAGCGTCCACCACGCGCGTCAGCACGTTGCCGAGGAAGTAGAAGGCCAGCGACGGGTTCGCGCCCACCACCAGCTCGAAGGCGCCCCAGCCGAGGGTGTGCGGCGCGCCCATGCCGCCGAGGTGGGTGGGCAGGTCCAGCAGGTTGAGGCCGTTGTCGAAGTAGGCGTGGAAGGCCTTCTTCGTCAGCGGTGGCAGCTTCACCGTGCCCGTCTCGCGGTCGAACTGGAGCGGCGTCGTCTCTCCCTCGGAGAACGCCGCGGCGAGTTCTCCCGTGCAGACGGTGGCGAAGGTGCTGAGCGTCTGCCGGGCGGTGGCCTCGTCGAGGTCACCGAAGGGCTTCTTGCCGAGCGACGCCTTCGCGATGTCGAGGAACTCGAAGACGTTGAACTCGATGTCGCGCAGGTTGGGCAGGTAGTGGGGCGCGTGGGACATGGTGCAGTTCCTCGGGTGGGACGGTTCGAGCGGGCGCGCGTAGCAGGGGCCTCCGCGGCGCGCAAAGCGTTTGCGAACACCCGGCACCGCACCGAGACGCCAGCCCGTGCCGTCACGGAGCCGGAGACGGCTCGACCAACTCCACCTTCCGCCACGCCCCGCTGGAGAAGCGCAGCCACAGCACGCCCGCCAGCACCGCGAGGTACACCACCAGCCACGCCATGGCGCCCACGTCTCCGCCGCCGAAGCGCGTCACCGTGAACCAGGAGCCCGGCACGAAGACGGCCCACGCGATGACCAGGCGCGCCAGCAAGGGGTACAGCGTGTCGCCCGCCGCGCGCAGAGACTCCGCCAGCGTGAGGGACGTCGCGTCGAACACCTGCCACGCCGCCGACACCATCAGCATGCGCACGCCAATCTCCGTCATCCGCGCCGCGTGCTCGCCTTGCGCGAAGGGCATCATCAGCAGCGCCGGCAGGGCGAGGTAGACGAGGCCCACCAGCACCTGCCACGTCCCCGCGGTGCGCGCGGTGAGCCACACCACGCCCGGCACCTCGTCCTTCGCGTTCGCGCCGATGGCCTGCCCCACGAGGATGGCCCCCGCGCTGGTCAGCCCGAAGGCGGGCATGAAGGACACCGAGTTGAGCGCGAAGATGGCGTTCATCGCCGCCAGCGCCGGCGTGCCCAGCCCCGCCACCACCACGTTGATGAAGAAGATGAAGGCGAGGAATTCGAAGAACCAGTTGAAGCCCGACGGCACTCCGAAGCGCAGCATGCGGAGGAACTCACGCAGGTGGAGCCGCGCCTTCTCGTCCGGCCGTGCGTCCGTCCAGAAGAACCAGGCGAAGCCGAGGAAGGCCGCCCACGTGGCGAGCGTCGACGCCAGCGCCGCGCCCTTCACGCCCATCGCCGGCGCGCCCAGGTGCCCGAAGATGAGGACCCAGTTGAAGGCCACGTTGAGCACCATGGCCAGCACGTTGGCCACCATGCCGGGCCGAGTGCGCCCCAGGCCGCCGTAGTAGTTGGCGAGCGCTTCGATGCCGATGGCCGCGCCGCCGGACAGGAGGCGCAGCGTCATGTACTCGGTCATCAGGTGGTGGACCTGCTCCTCGTAGGGCAACAGCCCCAGCACCGGTCCGAGGAACGGAATGGAGACGAGGCACGCCAGCTGCGTCGCCGCCGCCACGCCCAGGCCGTACCAGCCGTACCTCCGCGCGCCGGCGCGGTCGCCCCGGCCGAACAACTGCGCGCTGAAGCTGGACACGATGAAGGTGATGCCCATCGGGAGGATGAGCACCGTGAAGGAGTTGACCGCGCCGGTGGCCGTCGCCGCGAGCGCCGCCGCGCCGAGGGGCGCCACCATCAGCGTGTCGGACAAGCTCACCACCGTCTGGCTTGCGCGGCTGACGATGACCGGCCAGGCCAGGGTGAGGAGCGTCCTCAGCGTCGCGGGCTGACGCGCGCTGGCGAGGGCATCGGGTGACATGGCGGTGCGGGGGGACGGGGGGCGGCCCGCCTCCTGACGTACCCGGGCCGCGGCGCGAAAGCGAGGCGAACGTGGCGGCGGAGTGTGCACCCTCCGGAGCCGTCTCGAAGGAGGACGTCTGTGGCCGCGCGCCTGGCAAGCTGACGGGCGGCTCGTCGTGCGGCAGCCCGGGCAAGATGATGCCGAGACGGTGGACCCCGCCCCGCACGAGCAGGCCTGCCACTCGAAGGACGGCGCTCACCCTCAGGCGCGGCGGCGGCGCGTGAAGAGCATGAACGCAGCCACGACGAGGCCCAGCGCGGACAACTCCGACGGCGTCGAGCAGCCGCAGCCACCCGAGGTCGTCGGCTCCGTGCCTCCGTCAGCGGAGCCACCGGCGTCTGGTTGCGGCGTCACTCCGGCGTCGCTCCCCTGCCCCGCGTCGACGCCCGCGTCCGGCTGCGAGCCTGCGTCCGGCTGCCCCGCGTCCGCCACACCAGCGTCCGGTTGCCCGGCGTCCGGCATCACGATGCGCAGCTTCGCGCACTGGAAGTAGAAGCACGGCGGCGTGTGCGCAGACATGAATTGCATCAACTGCAACGTGCAGTCGTCGCAGCTCATCATCGGCACGGTGATGGAGTAGCTCCGCGTCATCCCGCTGCTGCCGGTGGTGTGCGGGAACACGCCGTCAGCCACCGTGGGCAGCACCGGGGTCGACTCGATGGGCGCGCTCTTGCAGTCGTTCATCATCACCACCGGCGTGGGCGTGAGGATGTCATTCATGTCGGGCGCGATGGAGATGCGGTAGTGGCCCGGGTGGAAGATGGTGTCCGTCCACTCGACGGAGAGCTGCGAGCCCGCCTCCACGGTGGTGACGACGTTGCTGGCCGTGCCCGCCTCGCCGCACGGCCCCACCTTCTGCGGGTTGCCGAGCGAGTCAGTCACCTGCCAGCTCGTCGGGCTGGTCAGCTTGATGTGGGCGAGGGCCTGCGTTCCAGCGAGGAGCAGCGTCAGCGCGAGGGCACGAGTCATGGAGCGCGCAGAGTAGACGCAAGCGCCTGCGGCTCTCAACGGACTCACCACACCTTGCGCACGGTGAAGCTGGCGGCGATGACGTCGGGCGCGCCGGAAGACTCGCTCTGCAGCGCAGGGGGGCTCCACATGCCGTGGAAGCCGAAGGAGAGCTCCTTCCAGGTGAGCCCGATGCCCAGCACGGGGCCAAACGCCATGCGGGGCCGCTGCGTGCTCGGGTGCCAGTAGAGCATCGTGCCGAAGCCGCCTTCCGCGTAGAGGTCGAGGCCGTTGTTCAGCGGGAGGTGCCCGGCCACCGACACGCCCACCTGGACGTAGCTGGTCGCCGCCAGCGGGCTGAAGAGGAAGACGAGGCCCGTGTACACGTAGCCGAAGAGCAGAAAGGCGAAGGCGAAGAAGGCCGGGAAGAGCTTCAGGAGGAAGTACTTGCCGCCGTCGGCGACCAACCAGTTGCCCACCGCGCTGAAGCCATTGGTGACCCACTCGCCGGCGGCGATGCCGTGGTTGATCCAGTACGCCACACGGTCCCACTCGGTGAGGCCCCAGGCGGCGCGGATGCGCAGTCCGAGGAAGGGGCTGAAGCGGACCTCGCCCAGGCCTTCCAGCACCGCGCCCCAACCGACCCACGCATCGCTGACGGCGAAGGTGGCGACGCCGATGCCAGCGACCAGGTCGAAGTGCGTGCGGTAGTCGGCCGGCGCGGACTCGGCTGCCGCAGGTTCGGGCGCCGGCGCGGGTGCGGGTGCTGCAGGGGGTGGTGGAGGGGGCGGCGGCGTCTCGAGGGGCGGCGGTGCGGGCGGAGGCGGAATCGGTGCGGGATCGGCCTGCGGCAGCGTGGGCGGCAGCGGCGGTGGCGTCGGCGTCGTCTGCGGTGGAGGGCTCCAGTCGGACGGCGCAGACTGCGCGCGCACCAGCGTCGGTGTGAGGACGACGAGGAGCGCGACTGCGCCCCAGGAAGTGGACGCGCGACAGGGCTGGTGCGACGGGCGACAGACCTGGCTCATCGGCTCCGGTTCCGTTGTTCCGCGACAGCCCCCGCAGCATACGCCAGCGGCGAGGCCTTCCGACTTCGTGGCCTGAAGGTGCGAGGCCCACACTGGCGCTGACGAACGTCCACCGCAGGGCGGTGTAGCCTCCGACGAATGCGCTCCTCTCTCGTCAGGGCTTGCGTCGCCGTCGTGGCAGCCGTCGCCGTCGGGTGCGGAGGCAGTCCTGGCACCGGAGATGGTGGTGGCGGTGGCGGTGGCGGCGTCGGTGGAGGTGGCGCTGGCGGAGGTGGTGGCGTCGGTGGCGTCGGTGGCGGAGGTGGTGGCGTCGGCGGTGGTGGTGGCGGTGGAAGCGGCGACCTGGACGGAGGCGCGAACGACGGCGGCGACTTCGACGGCGGCGGCTTCTCTGACGGCGGTGGCTTCCCCGACGGCGGTGGTGGCTTCCCCGACGGCGGCGGCTTCTTCGACGGCGGCGGTGGCTTCCCCGACGGCGGCGGTGGCTTCCCCGACGGCGGCGGTGGCTTCCCCGACGGCGGCGGCTTCTTCGACGGCGGCGGTGGCTTCCCCGACGGCGGCGGTGGCTTCCCCGACGGCGGCGGTGGCTTCCCCGACGGC
>JBFMHF010000154.1:0-17012 GCA_040752975.1 Myxococcota bacterium | reverse complement strand
GGGGCTCCGGTGGCGGCGGCGCGACGGGCGGTGGCTCTGGTGGCGGCGGCTCTGCCAGCACCTGCACCACCAACGGCGCGCACCACACCAACATCTCCAGCAACCACGGCCACGCGCTGATGGTGCCCGCGGCGGACTTCCAGGCAACCGGCGACAGGACGTACAACATTCAGGGCACGTCGGGGCACCCGCACACCATCACCCTGACGGAGGCCCAGCGCGCGACCATCCTCGGCGGTGGCACCGTGACGGTCACCTCGTCGCAGGATGCCGGGCACACCCACTCGGTGACGGTGGCCTGCGCCTGAAGCGGAGCGCGGCGGACCGGCGGCGCAGCCCTGCCCCGTCCACGGGCGCCGGCGCGCCACCGTTTTCGCCCGAAGTCGTCCCGGCTGGGACGTCGGATGGCTCCTTCCGCACGCTGACATCGAAACAGCATGCCCTCGCGCCGGACGGGCGAGCCGCGGCTCGACACCACCGCAAGGCATGGCTGCCCGCCCTCACGCGCTGAGGGCCCCGCTGCCGGACGTCGGCGCTCCGCCCGCCTGGCGACGGCACGCTATGCTCTCGACCAGGTGAAGGCCTCCCCCACCCTCGGAACGTTGAGCGCCAACCCGGCCCACCGGTCTTTCTTCCGTGCGCGGCTGCAGCGGCTGGCGGGCCCCCGACTCCTGGACGACTGGCTGGTGGAGGAGGCCAACGTTCGGGGGTACCTGGGAGCCGTGGGTGCTCACGTTCCCGAGCGGGCGCCGACTGCCGAACTCTCGGACGCCGACCTCGTCGTCGCGCTCTTGATGCCGCACAACGTGGTCGACGGCCGACTCTTCAAGCTCGTCGTGCGTTTGCTGCAGCGGGCACCCATCGACCCCAGGCTCTTGTGGCTTCGGGCCCGACGCGAGCGCGCCGACAGAGTGCTCTACTGGCTGCTGAACCTCGTTCCCGAGTCCGAACGTACGCCCCCCTTGCTCGCCCTGCGCGAGGCCTGTCCAACACCCCCGCGCGGCTTTCGCGGCGTTCAGTTCAACTATTCCAGCGCCCGGCTGCTGCGCCGGCCGGCGACGAAGGAGTCGGTGTGGAGAGCGGCCCGGCGCTGATCCTGCGAACGCTCGACCGGCACCTGACGGCGCCCGGTGAGGTCCGGCTGTTCGGCGGAGCTGCCTTCGTGCTCGGCTACGGCCGAGACCGAACCACCGACGACGCCGACCTCCTGCTCGACGACCGCGAGTGCCAGGTGTTGATCGACTCCGCGGGGTTCGCCGAGGCGATTGACGCCACCAACAAGGAGCTCGAGCCGCTCGGCCTCTACGTGTCCCACGTGTTTGGCCCTGAGCAACAGGTGCTCTCGCCGCACTGGCGGTCGAACTGCCGGCCCGTGGTCCTCCCCGGACTGCAGAAGCTCTCCGTGTCATGCCTCGGTCCTGTCGATCTCGCGCTCACCAAGATGGGACGCGCCGATGACGCCGACCTGGCCGACATCGAGTTCCTCTTGAGCAGCCGCCAGCTCGACGCCCGTGCGCTGCGACACGCCATCCAGGTCGCCGTCGTGCCACCCGAATACGCCGAGCTGTTCGCTGCAGCCAGACCGAAGGTGGAGGCCCTGCTGACGGCAGCCTGAACCGGCGGCTCGAACTCCGTCGTGGCCAGGCCACGGGGTCATGACGCGGGGGTCGCCCCTTCGCGCAGCTCGGCGCGGACCAGCTTCATCAGCGCCAGGTACACCACCGCGGCGAGGCCGAAGCCGACGAACCAGGCCGACTCGTAGACGGAGTCCATCACCGTCTTCGCCAGCGTCGGCTCCGACACGCGCGCGAGCGCCCTCAGGAAGCCGGGCAGCGACGGCGCGACGCCCACCACCAGCGCCACCAACGCGATGGGGTTGAAGCCCGAGGCGTAGCGGTAGCGCCCTTGGCTTCGGTAGAGGTCCCCGGCGTTGAGCTCCATGCGGCGGAGGACGAAGTAGTCGACGATGAGGATGCCGCCGATGGGCCCCAGCAGCGCCGAGTAGCCGATGAGCCAGGTGTACGTGTACGCCTCCGCCGACGAGAGCAGCTTCCACGGCATCATCGCGATGCCGATGAAGGCGGTGATGAGACCGCCCGTGCGGAAGTTGAGCTTCCCCGGGGCGAGGTTGGCGAAGTCGTTGGCCGGCCCCACCACGTTGGCCGCGATGTTGGTCGACAGCGTCGCCACCGCGAGCGCGAAGGTGGCGATGGCGATGACGAGGCGCGACTCGAAGCGGGCCGCCAGCGCCGTTGGATCCCAGATGGCCTTGCCGAAGACCAGCAGCGTCGCGCCCGTCACCGCGACGCCGATGAAGGCGAACAACAGCATCGTGCCCGGCAGCCCGAGCGCCTGGCCGACCGCCTGCTCGCGCTGGCTCTTCGCGTAGCGGGTGAAGTCGGGGATGTTGATGGCCAGGGTGGCCCAGAAGCCCACCATCGCGGTGAGGTTGGGCCAGAAGAGCGGCCAGAAGGGCTTCGGATCCTTCGGCGCGGTGGCGGCCAGCATCGCCCCCAGCCCATCGGTGTGAGTGATGCCCCAGCCCAACAGGGCAAGCCCCGCGACGATGAGGAAGGGCGCGGCCCACGTCTCGAGGAACTTGATGGACTCGGTGCCCTTCCAGATGAAGTACACGTTGACGAGCCAGAAGATGCCGAAGCCGAGGAAGTGCCCGGCGCCGATGGTCTCGGCCGGCGTGCGGCCCGTCATCACCATCCACAGCGTGTAGAGCGACGTGCCGCCCACCCACGTCTGAATGCCGAACCAGCCGCACGCCACCACCGCGCGCAGCACCGCCGGGACGTTCGCGCCCCACACGCCGAAGGCCGCGCGGGCGAACACCGGAAAGGGGATGCCGTACTTCGTCCCCGCGTGCGCGTTGAGGATGATGGGGATGAGCACGATGCCGTTGCCCAGCAGCACCAGGAGGCACGCCTGCCACCAGTTGAGCCCCTGGTCGATCATCCCCGCGGCGATGGCGTAGCTGGGCACGCACACCACCATGCCCACCCAGAGCGCGGCGTAGTGCCAGCGATTCCACGTGCGCCGGCTCTCCGGCACGGGCGCGAGGTCCTTGTTGAACAGCGACGGGTGACTGCCTTCGATGGGCTCGGCGTCGACGTCGTGCATGGGGCCGGTCGCCTTAGCAGAGGTCCTCAGGACAGGTACACCTCGCCCCCGAAGGCGAAGGCGACCACCAGCAAGAGCACCCCGCTCACCGCCAGCCACGCGGAGCGGAGCCGCGGCCGCTGGTCCAGCCACGTGGCGACGGTGAGCCAGGCAGGAAACGCCGCCAGCCCGTAGCGGCCGAGGCCCATGAAGTCCTTGCTGGAGACAGTGGGGATGGCGACCACCACCAGCAGGTACACGCCGTAGCCCGCGCCCAGCCGTCGCCACGTGGGCACGACGAGCCCGAGCAGCGACAGCGCGATGAGCATCTGCGGTACGTGGCGCCAGAAGACGAAGGGCCGCCACGCCTCGAACAGCGTGTGGAAGAAGTCCAGCTTGAGCCACGTGGCCGGCCCCGGAGGTTGTCCCCACCCCGGTGCGCTCTGCACGTGGACGAAGGCCAGCGGGTCGCCGAACTTCACCTGCAGGTACGCCATCCACCCCACCAGCCCCAGGCCCGCCAGCGCAGGCACGAAGTCGACGGCGCGAATCGGCAGCTTCGCCCGTCGGCGTCGCTCGAGGCTGCGCACCAACAGGCCCAGCACCACCGCCGGCGCCACCGGGCGCGCCGCCGTCGCCGCCATGCCCAGCACCGCCGCCAGCACCGGGCGATCGCTCTCGAGCGCGAGGAAGGCGCCGATGACCAGCAGCAGGAACAGCGCGTCGGAGTAGACGACGCCGTACAGGTACACCGCGTAGGGGTAGAGCGCGAGCAACCACGCCGCCGTCACTCCAGCGCCGCCCGGCCGCACCTTCTCGGCCCAGCGCCCGTACAGCAGCAGCGCCCCCACGCCGCTGCCCAGCGACACCAGCACCGCCGCGCTGAAGCGGTCGAGCCCGACGAGCGTGACGGCGCGAATCAGCAACGGGTACGCCGGGAAGTACGCGACGGGCGACTGTTCCCCGGGGCGAAACCAGTACCCGCCACCGGCGATGTTCACGTACCACCAGCAGTCCCAGTGGCACAGGCCGTGGAGGAGCGGGAAGGCCGGCATGTCCGGCGCGCTGCTGCCGAGGAAGGCCGGGGCCAGCTTCCAGGTGCCCAACGTCGCCGCCACCGCGACCGCCGCGCCGACGCCGAGGAGGATGGGCCAGGTGAGGCGGCGCACGGTCTGCCTCGATGGGCCAGAGGAAGCGCGGGCCGATCAGCAGCGCTTCAGGTACCGCCCCGCCCCGCGCTCGACGCGCAGGTCCCCGTCCTGCCACTGCACGCGCCCGTTGACGACGGTGGTGGCCACCTTCCCGGTCAGCTCGAAGCCCTCGAAGATGTTCCGGTCGACCTTCTGGTGGTGCGTCTTCGCGGAGATGCGGCCAGTGCCCTTCGGGTCGTACAGCACGAGGTCCGCGTCGCTGCCCACCTGAATGGCGCCCTTGCGGGGGTACAGGCCGAAGATCTTCGCCGCCTGCGTGGACGTCACGTCGACGAACTGCTGCAGCGTGATGCGCTTCTTCGCCACGCCGTAGGTGTACATGAGCGCCATGCGGTTCTCGATGCCCGCCGCCCCGTTGGGGATCTTCCGGAAGTCGTCCTTCCCCATCACCTTTTGATCCGCCTGGCGGAAGGGGCAGTGGTCCGTCGCCACGTGCTGGATGCCGCCGGTGGCGAGCGCGTTCCACAGGTACTCCTGGTGGCCCTTCGGCCGAATCGGAGGGCTCATCACGTACGCCGCCCCCTCGAAGTCCGGCTTCTCGTAGACGCTGTCGTCCAGCAACAGGTACTGCGGGCAGGTCTCCACCAACACGCGCTGTCCGGCCTGCCGCGCGCGGTACACGGCGTCCATCGACTCCTTGCAGGTGAGGTGCACGATGTAGACGGGCTGCGTCTCCGCCGCCGTCGCTTGATGCCCGTTGCGCGCGTCGCTCGCCGCCCGCGCCAGTTGGATGACCCGATTGGTCGCCTCGCCCTCGAGGTAGCTGGGGCGGCTCTGCGCATGCCACTTCGGCTCCTTGAGGCCGCGCGCGGCGAGGCGGTTCTGCAGCGCCACGACGGCGTCCCCGTGCTCGCAGTGGCTCGTCACCAGCGCGCCGAGGTCGTGGGCCGTGTCCAGCACGCCGATGAGCTCCACGTCGTCGACGCCGATGGCCCCGCGGTAGGCCATGAAGATCTTGAAGGACTGGATGCCGTCGTTCCTGAAGACGTGCTCCATCTCCCTCTTTACCTGCTCGTTGAACCAGGTGACGGCCATGTGGAAGCCGTAGTCGGCCACGGCCTTCTTCGCGTTGTTCATCCAGAAGTCGCGCGCCTCGAGCAGCGACTGGTTCCGGTTGGGGATGATGAAGTCCACGATGGTGGTGGTGCCGCCCGCCACGCCCGCCGCGGTGCCGGTGTAGAAGTCGTCGGCGGAGGTCGTGCCCATGAAGGGCAGCTCCATGTGCGTGTGCGCGTCGATGCCGCCGGGGAAGACGTACTGGCCCGACGCGTCCACCGTCTGCGTGCCGGCCGGCACGTCGAGGTTCTTCCCGATGGCCTTGATGACGCCGGCGTCGCAGAAGACGTCGGCGACGTATTGATCCGTGGCGGTGACGATGGTGCCGTTGCGAATGACGAGACCCATGGTGACTCCTCCTGCGAAGGCGTAAGGCGTGGGCGAAGGTTACGGGCGAACGAGGTCCTGGTACGCGTCGGGCCGGCGGTCCCGGTAGAACTGCCAGACCTGCCGCACCTCGTCGATCATCGTGAGGTCGAGGTCCGCCACCACCAGCTCGTCGTTGTCCTCGCTGCCCTCGGCGATGATCTGCCCACGCGGGTTGACGAAGTAGCTGTGCCCGTAGAACTTGCCGATGTTCCACGGCGGCTCGGTGCCCACCCGGTTGATGGCGCCCATGAAGTAGCCGTTGGCCACGGCGTGCGCGGGCTGCTCGATCTTCCACAGGTACTGCGAGAGGCCGGCGACGGTGGCGGACGGATTGAAGACGATTTCGGCGCCGTTGAGGCCCAGCGCGCGCGCGCCTTCGGGGAAGTGCCGGTCGTAGCAGATGTAGACGCCCACCGTGGCGAACTGCGTCTTGAACACCGGGTAGCCGCCGTCGCCGGGCTTGAAGAAGTACTTCTCCCAGAAGCCCGCCGTCTGGGGGATGTGCTGCTTGCGGTACTTGCCGAGGTACTTCCCGTCGGCGTCGATGACGGCGGCGGTGTTGAAGTACACGCCGCGCATCGCCTCCTCGTAGAGCGGCACCACGATGGCCATGCCCAGCTTCTTCGCCAGCTCCTGCATCAGCTTCGTCGTCGGCCCGTCGGGGATGGGCTCGGCGGCGGCGTACCAGCGCTTGTCCTGGCTGGGGCAGAAGTAGGGGCCGTTGAAGATCTCCTGCAGGCAGAGGATCTGCACGCCCTTCTTCGCCGCCTGCTCGATGAAGGGGATGTGCTTGTCCAGCATCGCCTGCTGGATCTTCTTCACCGGCGCCGACTCGTCGTTGAGGGGGTTGCTGCACTGAATGAGGCCGCACTTCACGGTGGAGCCCATGCTGGTCGCCTTTCCCAAGCGAAGAGAGAAGAGGCGCGAAGATAGGGAGCCACGCCCGCGAAGGGAAGGCCGGACCTCGTCCGCGTCCGGGAGCACCAGCGCTCGCCTGGCTGAGACAAAGCGCGGCGGGAACGCGCACCCTCACGCGCCGCGGGTGAGCGCGGCCTCGAGCGCCTTCACCAGCTCGTCGGGCGTCACCGGCTTGGCCAGGTGGGCCGTCGCTCCTTCCAGGGTCACGCCCAGCCCGCTCAGGCTCACCACCGGCAGGTTCGGCCTCACCTGGCGCAGCGCCTTCAACGTCGCCTGCGGGGACAGGCCCGGCATGGAGTAGTCGAGCAGCACGACGTCCACCGGCGTCGTCTGGGCCAGGCGCACGCCTTCCTCACCCGACGCGGCGTCGAGCACCGTGAAGCCCGCCGCCTTCACCACCGCCACCGTGGCGCGGCGCACGGCCGGCTCGTCGTCGATGACCAGCACCACGCGGCCCGCGCCCACCTCCGCGCGCGGCGGCGCCTCGGCGGCGACGCTGGGCGCCGGCTCGTCCTGGGCGGGGAGCAGGAGCGACACCGTGGTGCCTCGCCCCACCTCCGACTCGCAGTCGAAGAAGCCGCGGTGCCCCTGCACCGTGGCCCACACGGTGGACAGCCCGAGCCCCGTGCCGCGCCCGGTGGGCTTGGTGGTGAAGAAGGGCTCCACCATGCGGCGCCGGGTGTCCGTGTCCATGCCGCAGCCGGTGTCCGCCACGGAGAGCTCGATGAAGGCCCCCCGCGCGTCGACGTGGCGGCGGCGGACCTCGGCCTCGGACAGCCGGCGCGCGGCGACGTCGATGCGGGCGGGGCGCTGCGCGTCGTGCTCCAGGGCGTCGCGCGCGTTCAGCAACAGGTTCATCACCGCCTGCTCCATCGGCGCCGCCTCCACGCTGGCGTAGCGCGCCGCGTCCACGTCTCCCAGCTCCAGCACCACACGGCGCTCGAAGGTCTGCCGGCACAGGTCCACCGCGCGCCGCACGACGTCCGCCAGGGGCTCCCGCTGAGTCGACGCCCGCGGGGCCTGCCGCGCGAAGACCATCAACTGCTTCACCAACTGCGCCGCGTTGCTCGCGGAGGCCAGGGCGTCGTTCAACAACTCCGCGTCCGCGGGCCGGGCGTTCGCACGAGCGAGGTCCAGCGCCGGGAGGATGACCGCCAGCATGTTGTTGAAGTTGTGCGCCACGCCCGCCGACAGCTGCCCCACGGCCTCCAGCTTCTGCGCCTGCCGCAGGTGCTCCTCGATGCGCCGGCGCTCGGTGACGTCCACCGCGCCGCCCAGCAGCCCGGTGACGGCGCCAGACGCGTCGCGCAGCACGCCGCCCTTGATGATGACCCACCGTGTCCCTTCGGGCCGATCGAGCCGAAGCTCGAAGTCGGGGTACAGCCCCGTCTCCAGCGCCCGCTGGATGTGGGCGGCCATGGCGGGCTGCTGGTCGGGGGACACCAGGGCGAGAAACTCCGCGACGGTGCGCGGCCCGCTGCCGGGCGCGAGGCCAAACATCGCCGTCAGCTTCTCATCCCACTCCACGGCGTCGCTGCCCCTGTCCCAGCGCCAGACCCCGACGTTGCCCGCGTCGAGCGCCAGCTTCAGCTTCGCCCGGCTCTCACGCAGCTCCGCTTCGGCCTGCTTCACCTGCGAGGCGTTGACGCTGACCAGCACCAGCCCCGACAGCTTGCCCCCTTCCAGCACCGGGCCCACGTGGGTGACGAACCACTCGCGCACCCCGTCGGGTGTCTGCGCGAAGGACTCGTAGGTGCTCGGGCGCAGCGACTGCGCGGTCCGGGCGAGCGCGTTGCGCATCACCTCGTGTTGATCTTCCGGCGCGTACTCGTAGATGCGGCGCCCCACGGGCGAGGCGCCGTACTTCGGGTCGACGTAGTTGATGTACTCGATGACGCCGTCCACCGTCACCCGCAGCACCGAGGCGGGCACCGTCTCGAGCAGCGTGCGGGTCCACGCCTGCTCCTGTTCGAGCCGCGCCACCTGCGCGCGCAGCGCCTCGACTTCGCGCCCCGTGTCGTCGGTGGAGGACATCGAGGAGAGGAGCCTACCGCAGGCGGCGGGCCGCGCCCGGCGCGCGTCCTCGCACTCCCGGGCGTGGCCGGGCCGTCGGGAAACCGGACCGCGGCTCCAGGCGCTCCCAGGGACGTGAAGGTGCTGAACCGGCCGGCAGACTTCCGCTAGAAGGCGTGGCCATGGGACGCATCTTCGAAACCCGCAAGGCCACGATGTTCAAGCGGTGGAACACCATGGCCAAGGCCTTCACCCGTGTGTCGAAGGAGATCGCCATCGCCGTGAAGGCGGGCGGCCCCAACCCCGAGTCGAACGCCGCGCTGCGCCGCGCCATCCAGAATGCGCGCTCCGTCAACATGCCCAAGGACAAGGTGGAAGCGGCCATCAAGCGCGCGTCCGGCCAGGAGCAGAAGGCCTACGACGTGGTGCTGTATGAAGGCTACGCCCCGCACGGCATCGCGGTGCTGGTGGAGACCGCCACCGACAACGTGGTGCGCACCGTCGCCAACATCCGCATGCACTTCAAGGACTGGGGCGGCAACCTGGGCAACGCGGGCAGCGTGGCCTTCGCCTTCAAGCGCATGGGCGTCTTCCGCCTCTCACCCGAGGGCATCGACCAGGAGGCCCTCGAACTCGACCTCATCGACCACGGCCTCGAGGAGATGGGCGAGGGCACCGGCGAGAAGGGCGAGAAGCAGCTCATCATTCGCTGCGCCTTCGCCGACTTCGGGCGCCTGCAGGCGGCCATCGAGGCGCGCGGCCTGTCGCCCCTGTCCTCCGAGTCCGAGTACATCGCGCAGAACCCGATGGAGCTCCCCGAGGAGAAGGCCCAGGAAGTCCTGAAGATGGTCGACGCGCTGGAGCAGGACGAGGACGTCCAGCGCGTCTTCCACAACCTGGCCTGACGCTTCAGGTCAAGACGGCTTCTTCGGGCGCGTCCACCATGCCGAGGTCGTGCAGCGCGTCGAAGATGACCTTCGGCGTGATGGGCTTCACCACGAACTTCGCGGCGCCGGCCTTCAGGAACTTCTGCTCGAGCTTCTCGTCGGAGCGCCCGGACATGCCGATGACCACCACCTCGGCCGTCGCCTGGTTGCCCTTGAGCTTCTCCAGCACCTGCAGCCCGTCCAGCGTGGGCATGGTCGCGTCCAGCAGCACCGCGTCCACCTCGCCGGCGCCAATCTTGAGGAGCGCGTCGACGCCGTTGTCCACCACGTCGACTTCCACCGCCGACGACAGGGACTTCATCAGCGGCTTGAGCGCCTTCAGGAAGTGCGCGTCGTCGTCCACCACCAGCAGCCGCACCCGCGAGAGCAGCGAGGCCGGCACCGGCGCGCCCTGCCGTCGCAGAAACGCCACGAGCTCGCGCTGCGTCACCCGGCGATGCCCGCCCGGCGTCTTGAACGCCCGCAGGCTGCCCGAATCGATCCACCGCTGCACCGACGTACGACTCGCCGACAGCACCTTCGCGACGTCCTGCGTGGTGTACGTCACCAAATTACCTTTAGCCGACATTTGCAAGAATCCTATTCCTGTTCCGGTGACTACCGCAAGAGTGAAGAAAAACCGCCTGACCGTTCCCCCCCGGCCACCCTCTGCTTCGCCTCGCCCTTGTTTAAGCCCCGGCGTCAGGGGAGTGTTCGCCAGAACACTCCCCGCGACGTCCCCGCCACCACCACCGGACGTGGAGCGTCCGGCAGAACCGCAATGCTCCATACCACCAATGGGGTAGAAAATCCCTCGTTGAAATCGCTGTAGTCCGAGGTGGCCGTCGCGGCGCGGAAGGCGCCTCCTTCGGTGCCGACGACGCTCCCGCCCTCCCCGTCGAAGGCGAGGGTGTACACGAACTTCCCGAAACCTGTGAGGCCCCTGTCGGCCGGGGAGAAGGTGGCCCCGCGATCGACGGACTTGCGGATGCCGATGTCCTGCAGCCAGCCCGTCACGTACACGGCGCCAGCGGAGTCGACATAGACGCCGTAGGCCACCCAGCCGGGCTGGCTCCACACCTGGCTATAGGTGGCGCCCTGGTCGTCGGAGCGGAAGAGGGCCGGGCTGGCATCGGGGAGCCGCATGCCGGAGTAGAGGGCGCCGTCCGGCGCCACCGCCAGGGGTGAAAAGCGGAAGGTGGACGTCCCTTCGAGGTGCTCGGCCACCATCGAGGTGGTGACGAAGCCTGCGTCGGGCGCGGCCTCGGCGAGGACACCGGTGCGCGCCTGCTGGGGCTGGCCGGGGCCTCCCCGCTGGTAGGCGAAGGAGCGCCCGGCGCGCGAAGCGTCGAGCGCCACCGCGGCGATGTTGGCGATGACCTCCGGGGCGCGCTCCACGGTGTGCTGCGCGCGACGCCAACGCCACAGCCCGCCGCTGACGCCGTAGCGGCCGGGGAAGAGGGCTTCGTCCACGGACAAGAAGCCGTCGCTGCCGTCCGCGTTCATCGCCACGTGCGAGAAGGCCACCGTCTCGGCCCAGTCACCCTGCCGCTGCCACGTCGCGCTCGCCGCCGAGTAGTAGAAGAGGCCTCCCGCCGAGAGGAGAAACGCGGTGGGCTGGCCGTCGAGCGGCGCCACCACCACGCGCGCCAGCAGCTCGTCGAGCCCCTGTCCCGCCGGGAGGAAGCTGTCGCCGCCGTTGTCCGAGACGTACAAGCCTCCGTTGGTGCCCGCCCACACCCGCTGGGCGTCGTCCTTCGCCGCGGCCACCGTCAGCACCACCGAGTCCAGCAGGCACTTGCCCACCTGCGCGGCCGTCGCCCCGTCGAGGCGCTGGAGGCCGGTCCCCTCGGTGGCGACGAAGACGCGGCCCTGCGGGTCGAGGTCCACGTCGTGGACGCCCGCCAGCTCGCCCTGCACTGGCGCGAGGCGCTGCGTCCACGTGACGCCGTCGTCTGTGGACTCGTACAGGCCATCGGCCGCGGTGCCGAGGAGGAGCCTGCCCGGAGACGGCACGGTGAGGCTGCGCGGGTTGCCCAGCCAGCCCATGGCGATGGGGGTGAAGGTGGCTCCCGCGTCGTCGCTGACGTACAGCCGCGCCCCGTCGATGGCGTAGAGCCGGTCGCGCTGCACCGGGTCCGCGGCGATGGCGCCGAGCGGCCCCCCCGGCACAGGGTCGAGGCCCATGGCCGGCACCAGTGCCCAGTCGGCCGTGCCGTCCTTGCGGTACAGCGAGGTGGCGGCGGACAGCGGCGCCATCGCCGTGCCCCGCACCAGCGCGTAGAGACGCGTGGGGCTGCCCGCGGCTGCCGAGAGGCCGACGACGCGCGCGTCCGGGTGGAGCCCGCTGCTCTCCTTCGTGAAGCTGGCGCCCCGGTCCGTCGAGCGCCACACGCCGTCCACCATCGCGCCCGACAGCGAGCCCACCGCCGCCCAGGCGTCACCATCGGACGTCGACACCAGCGCGTGCACCTGTGCGCCGTCGAGCTCCTGCACTCGCGTCACCGTGCGCCCGGAGTCGGTGGAGCGGTACAGCCCGCCCACCGCCGTCCGGAACAGGCCGCTCGAGCGCGCCGCGCCGGTGCCCACCAGCAGCGTGCCCTGGCCCAGCGACAGCAGCGCCTGCACCGAAGCCCCGGGAGGACCCGTACGGCTCCACGTGGAGGTCGGCGCGCCGGCGGGCGTCTCGAAGGGGCACAGCGGCGTGTCGCTCACCACGTGCACGCCTTCGGGCGTCAGCACCGGGACGGGGTCGCTGGCGATGCCCGTGCAGTCACACGAGGCGAAGACGAGGGCGGCGCAGGCCACCCCGAAGCGGCGGAGCGTCACGAAGGGGCTCTCGTCAGGGGATCGTCTTCGACGCCTCGTTGGAGAAGGTGGACACGTTGCCCGAGGTGTCGACCGCCTTCAACGCGAAGTACCACGTGCCCGAAGGGAGGTTGTCGATCTGAAAGCTGGTGGCGGCGGGATCGTTGAGCGTCACCGACCTCGTGTAGTTGCCGGGCGAGGGGCCGTAGTGGATTTCATAGCCCTTCAAGTCGGTGAGCGGCGTGCCGTCCTGGTTGCGGGTGGGTGGATCCCACGCCAGCTTCGCGCTGTTGGGGGGCACTCCGCCGAGGCCCTGGCGCACGGTGATGGTGGGCAGCGTGACGTTGACGAAGCGCGACATGACGCTGGAAGCGCCGGCGTCGAAGGTGGACTTGTTGCCCTGCACCGCCGTCTTGAGCTGCTCGGCCTGCGCGGGCGTCAGCTGCCGCATGCCCCAGCCGCGGGTGAGCTCCTGGGCCTCGGCCTTGGTGACGGTGTTGTCGCCGGCCAGCTTCTGCTTGATCTGCGTGTCGAACTCGTTGGTGGGGATGGTACCGCCGCGAGGGTTCCGGATGGGGCTGACCATGGGTGGCTCCTGCCGACGACGAGGGGAGCAGGAGTGTGGCAGATCCGGGACGGTTTGGGGCAGGGACTGCTTGACTTGAGGGCGCGCGCCACGGAGCCTCCTCCCTCTTTTCTCTTCTTTTCGGAGGCCTTCGTGTACCAGCTCCCCGTGCTGCCGGACGGGCGCCTCGAGCAGCGCTTCAAGGACTACAAGCCGGCGTACTCTCCCGGCGAAGCCGTCACCGAGGCCAACCGCTGCATCTACTGCGTCGACGCGCCGTGCGTGAAGGCGTGCCCCACGGGCATCGACATTCCGAACTTCATCCACAAGATCAGCACCGGCAACGTGGCGGGCGCGGCGAGGACCATCCTCAAGGAGAACATCCTCGGGGCGTCGTGCGCGCGGGTGTGCCCGGTCGAGGTGCTGTGCGCCGGCGCCTGCGTGTACAACGCGTGGGGGCGGGAGCCCATCGCCATCGGGCGGCTGCAGCGCTTTGCCACCGAGACGGCGGTGAAGGAGCAGGGCCTCTCGAAGCTGCTGCCGGCGAAGAAGCCGTCGACGGGCAAGAAGGTGGCGCTCATCGGCGCGGGGCCGGCGTCCATCGCCGCGGCCGGGCTGCTGGCGCTGGAAGGCCACAAGGCGGTGCTCTTCGAGAAGAAGGCCGTGCCGGGCGGGCTCAACACGCTGGGCATTGCGCCGTACAAGCAGAGCGCGAACCAGGCGCTGGAGGAGATCCGCCAGGTGCTCTCGCTCGGCGACATCGAACTCAAGGCGGGCGTCGAGGTGGTGGCGGGCGCCGCCGGCGCAGGCCAGGTGTCGGCGGAGAGCCTGCTCAAGGATTACGACGCGGTGTTCCTCGGGCTGGGGCTGGGGCCGGACTCGACGCTGGGGGCGACGGGCGAGCAGGGCGCGGGCGTGTACGGCGCGGTCGACCTCATCGAGCGCATCAAGGCGGACCCGAAGCTGACGCTCAGCGGCGTCAAGCGCGCGGTGGTGGTGGGTGGCGGCAACACGGCCATCGACATCGCGCACGAGCTCAAGCTGCTGGGCGTCGCGGACGTGGCGATGGTGTACCGGCGCACCGAGAAGGCCATGTCCGGCTACGCGCACGAGTTGACGCACGCGCGCAAGCACGGGGTGCGGCTCATCGAAGAGCGCGTGGTGACGGCCTTCACCCGCGGGGCGGACGGGAAGCTGACGGGCGTCACGCTGGCGCGGGCGGAGAACGGCAAGCCGGTGGCGGGCGAGCCGGAGGCGCTGTCCTGCGAGCTGGTGGCGTTGGCCATCGGCCAGGCGACGGGGACGGCGGTGGCGAAGGCCTTCCCCGGCGTGCAGGTCGAGAAGGGGAACATCGTCGTCGACCCGAAGACGCACCGCACCGGCCACCCGAAGGTGTGGAGCGGCGGCGACTGCGTCAACGGCGGCAAGGAAGTGGTGAACGCGGTGCAGGAAGCGAAGCTGGCGGTGCGCGACATGCTGCGCGCGCTGGGAGGGAAGTAGCCGTGGCGGATTTGAGCATCGACTTCTGTGGCATCAAGTCTCCCAACCCGTTCTGGTTGGCGTCGGCGCCTCCCACCAACTCGGGGCCGCAGGTGATGCGCGCCTTCGACGCGGGCTGGGGCGGCGCGGTGTGGAAGACGCTGGGAGATCCGATCACCAACGTCACCAGCCGCTTCTGGGCGCACGACTACGGCAGCACGCGGATGATGGGGCTCAACAACATCGAGCTCATCACCGACCGGCCGCTCGAGGTGAACCTCAAGGAGATGTACGAGGTCAAGAAGCGCTACCCGAAGCACACGCTCATCGCGTCGTTGATGGTGGAGACGCGGGAGAACTGGCGGGAAATCATCAAGAAGGCCGAGGACACCGGCTGCGACGGGCTGGAACTGAACTTCGGCTGCCCGCACGGGATGTGCGAGCGCGGCATGGGCAGCGCGGTGGGCCAGGAGCCGAAGGTGCTGGAGGAAATCACCCGCTGGGTGATGGAGGACGCGAAGACACCCGTCATCGTGAAGCTGACGCCCAACACCGGGGACATTCTGGAGCCGGGGGAAGCGGCGGCCAGGGCGGGCGCTCCGGCGCTGTCGCTCATCAACACCATCAAGTCGCTGCTGGGGGTGGACCTCGACCGCTTCGTGCCCAACCCGCGCGTGGGCAACAAGTCCACCAACGGAGGCTATTGCGGGCCGGCGGTGAAGCCGATCGCCCTGCACATGCTGGCGCAGCTCGCGAGGAACCCCGCCACCAGACACATGACGCTGTCGGGCATCGGCGGCATCTCCAACTGGCGTGACGCGGCAGAGTTCATCGCGCTCGGGGCGACGAGCGTGCAGGTGTGCACGGCGGTGATGCACTACGGCTACCGCATCGTCGAGGACATGCTGGAAGGGCTGTCGGACTACCTCGACTCGAAGGGCATGAAGTCGGTGAAGGAGCTGCGCGGGCGCGCGGTGCCGGCGTACGCGGAGTGGGGCGAGCTGGACCTCAACTACAACCTGAAGGCGCGCATCAACGCGGAGACGTGCATCGGCTGCAACCTGTGCCACGTGGCGTGCATGGACGGCGCGCACCAGTGCATCTTGATTCCCGGGCGCACGCACGAGGAGCACGTGAAGGCGGGGCACACGCACATCCCGTCGTCGATTCCGGAGGTGCCGGTGAAGGCCGCGGGCGCCATCGGCCGCTTCGTGCCGGTGGTGGACGACGCGGAGTGCGTTGGCTGCAACCTCTGTCACCTCGTGTGCCCCGTGCCGGGGACCATCACCATGACGGAAGTGCCGGGCGCCATCGGCAAGTCGGAGACGTGGAACGACCGCGTGGCGCAGGGGCGCGACATCAACCCGGGGTCGCTGGAGTCGACGCTGAAGAAGCGCGGGCTGGCGAAGTAGGCGGATCAGGTCGACTCGCTCCCGCCAACGGCGGTGGGCGCGCTGAAACTCAAACCTACCGGCCGCCGTCCGGAATGAAGGGCGGCAGGGGTCGCATCGGGTCCCACGCGTGACGGTTTCCTGAGACGCCTCGTTGGAGTGAAGCTCAGCCCGGCCAGAGAGCATGCTCACGGGACACGGCCTGAGAGGAGGGCCGCGGACTCCTCCTGAGAAAACTCGCCAGCGCAGAATTCGACGAGTTCATGGTCTGCAGCCAGGTCCGGGCCGGACAGTCGAAGAACCAACTCTGGGTGCTCTCGAGCCACCGCCAGAAATGTCGAACATAGCGACTTCTGGGGTGCTGGCCAGAAATCCTCGTGAAGAACGCTTTCCCAGTCCGCGCGATCCAGCGATCCGTTGGCCATCTGCTGCCAGAACTCCCGCTGGTGTTGAGCGACGCGTCCCGCTGACGCGAGGTCCTCCCTCTGCGCATCCGCCAAGACGACTCGCGCAGCTGGGTGGAGGCGTGTTCGAAAAGCGATCGCACCTACGAAGATCACGCCAGTCAGCAGGACGACTACGACCCACAATCGGCGCGAACCGGCCAGCCATCTGAACGCCGACGTGCTCATCTTCGTGCTCAGGTCAGATCGTACCTGGACACCTCGATACTCTTGGAGCATCCGGTCCAACGACCCGTGGAGTAGGTTCCCGGTGGGAGCGAATCGTAGTTCTTGGCGCCGCCTCCGCTGGTTGCGGGAAACGTAGCTGAAGTCCTCGTACCACCGCGAGAACGCCGTGCCGATGCGCGCCACCCGGCCGTCGGCGTCGGCGCACTCAGACGTCGACAGCCGGGTAGAACGAAACGGTCAGGTTGATCGTCAACTCCCCGAGAATGCCGAGAACGTCGCTTGAAAGCCTTAGCGACGGCGTTGCGATGGTCGTTGGCACCGTGCAGCCCAGGTCCAACTCGATGCTGGCCCCCTCCTCAAGCAGTTGTTCGAACTCGCTGCGCCGCGCTTCCAAGCAAGCAGCGAGGTTTGGGCCTGATCCGATTTCGTGGACAGTGTTGATGCGTCGATCCACATCGTCGTCGTAGTCGTCGTCAGGGTACTCGGTTGGTGACCTCCTGTGCGAGTGGTTGTGGATTGAGGGGGGCCCGGGGGGA
>JBFMHF010000153.1:0-17174 GCA_040752975.1 Myxococcota bacterium | reverse complement strand
CCGCCGCCGCGAGGCAGAAGCACAGCCACAACCCCAGCACCGGCGCCACCAGCCGCGCCGACAGCGGCACCGCGTGAATCGAGCGCAGCACCACCGCCGGCAGGCATACGAACAGCACCGCCCGGTTGAGCCACCTCGGCGTCGCTTGCGGCAGCCTCCCCCAGCGGCGCGCGAGCAGCCCCAGCGCCATGCAGCCGAGCAGCAGCGCCAGCACCCTCATGACGTCACACGTAGGGCTTGAGCGCCGCCAGCAGCGACTCCCCGTGCCGCAGCGCGCGCTTCTCTCCGAAGAAGGGAATCTGGCGCAGCTCGTCCAGCGTCTTCGGCGCCGCCTCGGCGATCATCTCCACCAGCGCGTTGGGCAGCACCACCGACGGCGTCACCTTCCGCTCCGCCGCCGCGGCCTTCCGCCAGTCGAGCAGCACGTCCTCGCGCTTCTTCGCGCGGGGATCCTTCCGCTCCTTCTTGTCGAGATCCTCGAGGCCTCCGCCGTGCGCGCGCTGCTTCAGCGCCTCGATGGTGGCCAGCACCGCGTCTCCGTGTTGCCGCACGAAGCCCCCGCGCACGCCCTGCAGCTTCGCCAGCTCCCTGAGCGACGCCGGCGGCTTCGTCGCGATGGAGGCGATGGCCATGTTCGACAGCATGCGCCCCATCGGCACGTCCTCCGCCTCCGCCCACTGGAGGCGCAGCCGGTTCAACTCCCGCGCGAGGTGCTGGGCCAGCCGCACCTGCTCGGCGGACAGGCCCTGCCTGGGCAGCTTGATGTTGAGCGTCTGCAGGGGATCCGGCCGGGCCGCCGCCTCCTCGCACAGGCGATCGCAGTCCAGCACCACTTCCTCGAGGATGTCCGCGGCGAGGCACGCGTCGCGCACTTTGCGGCCCACGTCCACGAGGTAGCGGACGTCATCGGCGATGTACGCGCGCAGTTCGGGCGGCAGCGGCCGCAGCGAGAAGTCCGCCTGCTGGTGCTCCTTCTGCAGCGTCGCGCCGAGGTGCTCCTTCACCAGATCCGCCAGCCCCACCTTCGGCCAGCCCAGCAACGTCGCCGCGCGGTGCGTGTCGAACAGCCCCTTCACCCGCACGCCCGCCTCGGCCAGGTACTGCAGGTCGCCCTGCGCGGCATGGAAGAACTTGGTGACGGTGGCGTCCGCGAACATCGCCGACAGGGCGTCGGGCCGGACGTCGGGCGCCAACGTGTCGACGAGGAAGATGTCGGTGTCGGTGCCGAGCTGCACGAAGCACAGCCGCGCGCGGAAGTGGTGCATCGCGTCGGCTTCGACGTCGACGGCCAGCTCCTTCACGTGCGCGAGCGCGCGGGCGACTTCGGAGAGCGCCTGCGGGGTGGTGATGTCTTCGGCTCCAGCGGGGATCGCCACGACCTCGCCATAGCAGAAGAGGCCCCTAGCCAAACGCCCCGAAGTGTGGGCTATACGCCCGCGCACCCGGCGGTCGGGAGGGGTCGCCGGGGTGGAGTGACTCGTGGCCAACGCGTCCACACAGCACGACGAAGTCGCGCGGCTCGAGAAGGGCCTCTTGTCGTACATCGGCAAGGCCATTCACGACTTCGAGCTCATCTCCGACGGCGATCGGATCCTGGTCGGCGTGTCCGGAGGGAAGGACTCGTACACCCTGCTCCACTGCCTGCGCGCGCTGCAGAAGAAGGCGCCGGTGAAGTTCGAGCTCGTCGCCGTCAACCTCGACCAGGGCCACCCCGGCTACCCGGGCCACCTGCTCGAGGGCTGGCTCAAAGACAACGGCTACGAGTACCGGATGCTGAAGGAGGACACGTACTCCATCGTCCTCGAGAAGCTGGAGCCCGGGCAGACGCAGTGCAGCCTGTGCAGCCGGCTCCGCCGCGGCATCCTGTACAACGCGGCCGTCGACCTGGGCTGCAACAAGATCGCGCTGGGCCACCACCGCGACGATCTCATCCACACCCTGCTCCTGAATCAGCTCTTCGCCGGCACGACCGCCACCATGCCGCCGAAGCTCAAGAGCAACGACGGGCGCAACGTGGTCATCCGTCCGATGGCGTACGTGCCCGAGGCCGACATCGTCCCCTTCGCCCAGGCGATGCGGTTTCCCATCATCCCCTGCGATCTCTGTGGCTCGCAGGAGAACCTCAAGCGCGCGCGCGTGAAGCGCCTGGTGGACGAGCTGGCGAAGGAGATTCCCCACGTCCGCAGCTCGCTGCTCAAGGCGATGGGCAACCTCCACCTCTCGCACCTGCTCGACCAGCGCCACTTCACCGTGCCCACCGAGGACGTCCGCCCCGCGGCGCCCACGCTGGTGAACCTGTCCACCCCGGAGTCCACCCATGCCGCGTGACACCATCGAGCAGGCCCGTCGCGATCGAAACGCTGCGCTGATCGACGCGATGATCCTCGCGGCCAGCGCCGACGGACAGCTTCGGCCCGTCGAGGTGCAGACGGTCATCCGCCGTGTCATCGAGCGGCCGGAGTTCGAAGGTGTCGAGGCCACCGAGCTGTCCGGCATGGTGGAGGCCTCGGCGCGACGGCTCTCCCAGGCGCGCGCGCTCGAGGACATCCTCAACGCGCTCAAGGCGCGCCTGCCGGATCACCGCAACCGGCTGCTCGCCTTTGGCCTGGCCACCAGCGTGGCGCTGGCGGATCGCAAGACGCCGAAGGACGAGCTGAGCCTCCTCAAGACGATGCAGGCTGCGCTCGGCATCTCCGAGGAAGAGGTGTCGCGCGTCTTCGAGGTGGTGGAGAAGGGCGATTCGCTGGCGGAGGCGCTGGGCGAGCCGCTCGAGCGCCTGTACGCCGAGACGATGGTGCTGGTGTCGGCGGCCGACGGTGAAGTGCAGCCCGCCGAGCTGCGCCGCATGCTGGAAGAGCTGGCCGGCGACCCCGTCTTCAAGGACGTCTCGATGGAGGCGGCCGATCACTACCTGCGCGACGCGGTGCAGAACCTGGCCAGCGAGGGGCTGCCGCAGCGCCTCACCGTGCTGGCCCACGGCCTCACCACGAAGTCGCAGCGGACGCGCGCCTTCCGGCTGGCCGTGCGGGTGGCGTGGGCGGAAGGCAAGCCCTCGGCCGACGCGCTGCGGGCGCTGGAGCTCTTGCAGGCCACCTTCGGGCTCCAGGACGACGAGGTCGCGCGCATCACCGCGGAGGGATGAACGTGAGTCGGGAAAGCCACGCGCTCCAGTTCGCGCTGCCTCCCTCGCTGGGGAAGGACCTCGGCATGCGCCCGAAGCTGTTGCAGGACCACCTGCAGCGCGCCCTGGGCCGGGAAGCGGCGGTGGTGGTGGCGCCCAGCTACGAGCAGCTGGCGCGCGAGCTGCTCGCCGGCAAGGTGGACGCCGCGTGGGCCCCGCCCTTCGTGTGCGCGCGCATCGAGGCGATGGGCGTGCGGGTGCTGGTGCGCGGCGTGCGCAACGGCGCTTCGACGTACCGGGCCGCGCTGGTGTGCCGCAAGGACGCGAACGTCACCCTGGAGACGCTGCAGGGCACCACCGCGGCGTGGACCGATCGCGACTCGGTGGGCGGCTACCTCCTGCCGATGGCATGGCTGCGCGAGAAGGGCCTCGAGCCCGCGCGCACCTTCTTCCGCCAGGACTTCCTCGGCAGCTACCGCGCGACGTTGGAGGCGGTGGCCGCGGGCAAGGCCGACGTCACCAGCCTCTTTGCGCCGTCGGCGAAGGGCGGGCTGGCGCAGGGCACGGGCATCGACGAGGTGTGGCCGGGCCACGAGGGCGACTTCAAGGTGATCGCCTACACCGAGGACGCGCCCAACGACGGCGTGGCGGTGTCGATGGCGCTCAGCGGGGCCGTGGTGACGGATCTCGAGAAGGCGCTGCTCGGCCTCCACCAGACGCCCGAGGGCCAGGCGGTGCTGAAGGACTGCTTCCACGCGGAGAAGTTCGAGGTGTCGCCGCGCATGGGCTACCGCGCGCTGTACCGGGTGGCGCTGGCGAGCCTCTGACAGCGGAAAAACCGTCGAGTCGCCCCGCCGGGCCAGCCGTCGTCGTCGGGAGACGCGGCTGCCGAGGCGCACCGTGACGGCGCCTCACGGCAGGAGCGAGATGCCCAGCATCGCCGCGATGCCACCCAGGAAGAGCGCGACGAGGCCGAGGAGGCCGTGGCTATTCGCCAGGCGCTTGTCGTTGGCGAGCAACCGGCGGCCCAGAAGCCAGACGAGGCCGAACAGCGCCGCCGCGCCCAGCGCCAGTCGCCCGTGCCAGGTGCCCAGCGGCGTCCACCCACGCAGCGCCACGGCGGAGCCCAGGCCGCCGACGAGCGACGCGAGGAAGAGACCGACCGCCCACGGGCCCAGCGTGGAGTGGCGCTTCAGGTTGCCGGCCGGGGCCGTCACCTTCGTCAGGCGCTGACGACGCTGCGCGAGGCCCTGCCGCAGCACCACGAAGCACAGGAGGAGGGTGACGGTGGCGAGCGCCGGGTGCGCGTAGGCGAGGACGCCTGGGTTCTTCGGATCCACCGGCGCGCTGCTACTTGACGCCTCGGCCGCCGCGCACGGCTCGTCTTCGGCCAGAGAAGCGACTCGAGCCGCACGGGTGCCGACCGCTCGCAGTCCTCCCGTGCGGCTCGAGTCGCAGGTGTCTCAGCGGAGCACCTCTTCAGAAGACGACCGCCACGGAGCGGCGAGCGTCCGCCGTGAGGCGCCTGTGCCGCGCCGTGCGGAGCGACGTCAGCGCGAGGCGATGAAGCTGGCCGGAATCGCAGGCTCGCAGCGGAAGCCCACGCCGTCGGGGAGGCGGGAGCAGTTCTCCCGCTGCTCGAGGGTGAGGACTGGGCTCATCAGCGGCTCGGACATGCCCGCCTCGTCGGAGAAGACGGAGGCGTCGACGCCACCCTGCGACGACACACCCAGCATCACCCGGCCGGCGCCCAGCAGCACCAGCAGGGACGCGGCGACGGCCACCAGCACGCGCGACCACGGCCGCGCGTTCGACAGGCCACGGCGCTGCGCCACGCCCTTCCAGAGCTCCGACACCTCGTCGCGGGCGGCGCGCTCCCGGAAGAGCTTCGCCTCGGACTCGAGCCAGTTGAGCTCGTGGCGGCAGCGGGCACAGGCGCCTGCGTGCGCGCGCAGCTCGGCTTCCAGCGCCGCCGGGGCCTCCCCCGTGACGAGGGACTCGAGCAGCGAGGTGCGTCCACAGGTGCTCATGACCGGCCTCCTCCCCCGACGTGCGGCAGCAGCGCGGCGCGCAGCTTGAGGCGCGCCCGGTGGATCTCGTTCTTCACCGTCGGAATCGACCAGCCAAAGGCCTCGGCGATGTCCTCGTAGGACAGCCCGTGGTCGACGCGCATGAGCAGCGCCGCCCGGCGCTTCTCGGACAACACGCTCAAGGCCTCGGTGAAGTGCTTCTCCAGCTCGCGGTCGAGCAGCAGCGCCTCCGGGTTGGGCGACGGGATGACGGCGTCAGGCGTGCCCTCGTCGTCTTCGCCCTCCATCGGCTCGTGCTGGCGGACGCGGCGCACCTCGAAGGCCACGTTGCGGGCGATGCCCAGCATCCACGGCTTGAAGCGATCGTGATCGGCCAGCTTGCCCAGCTGCGCGTGCGCGCGGGCGAAGGCCTCTTGCGTGGCGTCATCGGCGAGGTGCTTGTCACGCACGAGGTCGCGCAGGAAGCGGCGCACCGCCACCACGTGCCGCTCGAAGAGGGCCTTGAAGGCGGCGGACTCCCCGGCCTGGGCGCGGCGCACCAACGCCTCGTCGGGCGTCTCGGGGCCGATCGGCTGGGGGCGTTTCAACAGGCGCAACACGGCAAAGACAATGTGCTCCGAGGAGGCCTCCGGTTTCAACCGGTCTCCCCGGCTGGCCCGGCCTCCACGACTCAGGGGCTCAGTCGACACGAAATCCGTCCGCACGAGGAAATTCTCCTGTGAATTTGACCATTTCCGTCGACAAAGAGATCGTGCGGCGCGCGCGGGTGGCTCGGCAGCAGGGCACCAGCCTGGCCGCCCTTGTTCCCTCGTACCTCGAGAGCCTCGCCGGGCGGCAGCGAGGGACCGGACTCGCGGGGCGACTGGAGGCGCGGTGGAGGCGCTCGACGGGTGGGTCTGAGGCGCCGTTCTCACGCGACGACGCGTACGACGGCCGCGCGTGACGGTCGAAAGGCAGCGGCCGGCGGCTTGAGGCCGCGACGAGCCAGGTGCTTGATTCCGACGCATGGCGAGCGCTGTCGACGAGGCAACTCTGGACGTGTGCATCGAGCGGCTGACGCGGCAGCACCCACGAGCACAGATCTTCATCTTCCATGCTCGCGGCGAGCCGTTCTGGGCCCGCTTCGCGCCCACTCCGGGCGAGCTTGAAGTGCTCCCCGAGGCTCTGTCCCTGATCGAGCGCGCCCTCGAGACCGGGACGGCGCCCCTCACGGGAGCGGAGCCAGGCGGCCGCTTCACCTTCCTGGTCGTCGACGCGGAGGCCACGTGGTTCGCGGTCGTCTTCCGCACGGAAAGCGGACTGCCCGCGCAGACGAGAGCGCGGCCCGCGGCCGGGCGGCTCCCTTCGCCAGTGAACTTCCCTCACCGGTGAGTGACTCAGCGGCCCAGCAGCCAGTCCGCCAGCGCGGCCGCGCGGGGGACGAGGGTGTCCACGAAGATGAACTCGTCGGGCGTGTGGTAGCCGCCGCCGCGAGGCCCCAGCGCGTCGATGGTGGGGATGCCCATGGCCGAGGTGGTGTTGCCGTCGCTGGCCCCGCCCTGTCGCGGCGCCTCGCCTCCGCCCAGCCCGTGCCGCCGCGCGCAATCGGAGTACGACTCGCACAGGGCGAGGCTCTCCGCCGTCCGCTCCATCGGCGGGCGCAGGGTGAGTCGCTCCAGCTCGAGGTGCACCCCGGGGACTCCGAGATCCTCGGCCGCGTCGGAGAGGCCCGTCATCACCGCCTCGAACGTCGCGACCGTCGGGGCGCGGACGTCCACCAGCGCCTCCGCCTCCGCCGGCACCGTGTTGCGCGCCGTGCCGCCCTTCACCAGCCCGACGTTCACCGTCACCCCCGTGTCCTTGAGCGACAGCTGCTGCGCCCGATCGACGAAGCGCGACAGGGCCCAGATGGCGTTGGCGCCGTCCCAGTAGGCGTTGCCCGCGTGCGCTGCCTTCCCTCGCGCCTGCACCCGGACGCTCCCCGTCCCGCTGCGCTGCGTGACGATGGCGTCGTTGCCCCGCCCCGGCTCGAAGTCCAGCGCCGCGCCGCAGCCGGCCAACACGCGGTGAATGACGCCCGCGCCGTCGGGAGAGCCCTCTTCCTCGTCCGACACCACCACCAGCCTCAGCGGGGGCACGCGCCCCAGCCCGCCCGTCACCGCCAGCGCCTTCAGCGCCCAGGCCACCACCACCAACCCGCCTTTCATGTCGTAGACGCCGGGGCCGCGGCGGCGCTCTCCGTCCACCCGGTAGCCTTCGAAGACGCCCGGAGGAAAAACGGTGTCGAGGTGGCCCAGAAGCCCCACCGGCTTCGCGTCGGCTCGTCCGGCGCTGCGGAAGACGAGGTGCGGCGCGTACCGCGCGCTGTCCACCACCTCGGCCTCGAGGCCCGGCATGCGGAAGACTTCCACCAGCAGCTCGCCCACCTTCCGCCCGCCGTCGCGGTTGCCCGTGAAGGAGTTGACGTCCACCAGGGCTGCCAGCGCCGCCTCCATCGCCGGCAGCTGGTGCGACAGCCACTGCGACGCCTCATCCATGAGCCAACGGTGTACCACGCGGCCTGCGCCCCCGCCGGAAACCGGCCTTCCGTCCCGCAGATGTGGCCGAAGGTGGGATTCTCGGCTATTGCCCGAAGGATGCTGCTGCTCCGCGACGTGGCGAAGTCGGATCTCGCCGGGCTCAAGCGCCTCGCGGCGGTGCTCAACAGCGTCAACCTCCCCAACAACGAGAAGGTGCTGGCGGGCCTCATCGACAAGTCGGTGAAGAGCTTCTCGGGGAAGATCGAGAACCCCTTCGAGCGCGAATACCTCTTCGTGCTGGAGGATCTGCGCAACGAGAGCCTCATCGGCACCTCGATGATCATCGCGCAGCACGGCACGCGGGAGGCGCCGCACATCTACTTCCAGGTGACGGAGTCGGAGCACTACTCCGCGACGCTGGACAAGCACTTCCGGCACAAGGTGCTGTCGATTGGCTACAACTACGACGGGCCCACGGAGGTGGGCGGGCTGGTGGTCGACCCGCCGTACCGCAGCGGCCCCGACAAGCCCGGCAAGCAGCTCTCGTACGTGCGCTTCCTCTTCATCGCGATGCACCGGCCCGACTTCCGCAGCCGGGTGCTGGCGGAGTTGTTGCCGCCGCTGCTCGAGGACGGGCGCAGCCTGCTGTGGGAGTCCTGCGGGCGGAAGTTCACCGGCCTCACGTACTGGGAAGCGGACAAGATCAGCCGGCAGAACAAGGAGTTCATCAAGGAGCTCTTCCCTTCCTCGGACATCTACGCCACCCTCTTCCCCGCCCGCGCGCAGAAGACCATCGGCGAGGTGGGGCCCAACACCCGCGGCGTGCAGCGCATGCTGGAACGCATCGGCTTCCGCTACTCGAACCACATCGACCCCTTCGACGGGGGCCCGCACTACGAGGCCGACACCGCCGACATCAGCCTCATCCGTCACTTCCGCACCGCCACCGTGGCGAAGACGCCGCTCGAGCTCGAGGCAGAAGAGTTCATCGTCGGGGTGGGGCGCACCACCGGCCAGAACCGCTTCCGGGCCGTCCGCACCCCCGTGCGCTTCGACGATCAACAGGCCCTGCTGCCGAAGGCCGTGCGCGAGCAGCTCAAGGTGAAGCCGGGCGATCGCGTCGCCCTCATCCCCTTCGAGTAGCGGTGCTTACTCGTATCCACACACACTGCCCCCGACTTGAGGCCGACCGCGCTTCGGGCCGATGTGCCGCGGTGTCGGTGCTTTCCCACCTTTCGCCGCGGGCGCAGGTGAGGCAGAGATCGCCTGTCCATGCTGACCGCCGCGCTCCTCTGCGTCGTCGTCGGCCAGGCGCCGACCGAGCCGTCGTTGTCCGCGGGGCGCTTCTTCGCGAAGCACCTCGGGGCGGGCCGCGTCGACGCCGCGTGGAGCGCCCGCAGCCGGGAGGTGAAGGACGGGGCCGACGCCAGGCGCCGCTTCGCGAGGCTCTCCGCCGAGGTGCGGGGCTTCGGGCCCGAGACGCGGCTCATCTCCGAAGGCCTGAAGGCGGACGGAGAGCGCTGGGTGTACCGGCGGGTGGCGTCGGTGGAGTACTACGCGCGCGGCATGGAGCTCACGCTGGTGCTGGACGGGCGTGGCCGCCTCCTCGATGGCGCGGTGGCCCAGGCGGCGGACGAGGCGCCCACCACGCGCGGCAACTACCGGTCGAAGGGCCGTTACACCTCGCCCGTGAGCGGTCAGTGGGCGGTGCTGTGGGGCGGGCGCAACTGGGAAGACAACCGACACGCCTCGGTGCCCGACATGCGCTACGCGCTCGATCTCTTGAGGCGCGGGAGCGACGGGCGGTCCTGCGGCGGAAGCTGCCAACGCAACGAGGACTACTTCGCCTGGAACGAGCCGGTGCTCGCCGCGGCCGACGGCGTGGTGGTGGTGGCCGAAGACGGGCTGCCCGACACGCCGCCCAACCGGCCACGTCTCGGCAGCCTCTACGGGAACTTCGTGGTGGTGGACCACGGCCAGGGCGAGTTCTCCCTCTACGGCCACCTGCGCCAGGGCTCGATTCGCGTGCGCCCGGGTGACACCGTCTGGGCCGGAACTCGCCTCGCGCGCACCGGCTCGAGCGGCCTCTCCACCGAGCCGCACCTGCACTTCCAGCTCATGGACCACGCCGACTACCGCGCTGCGCAGGGCCTGCCGGTGCAGCTCGAGGGCCTCCTGGTCAACGGAAAGCTGGTCGACCGCACCGAGCTGCGCCGGGGAGACGTCTTCGGCCCACGCGAGGTGGAAGCCCGCCGCGAGGTGGACTGACCGCGGAGTGATGTCGCGTCGCGCGCGCCTTCCGCCGGAGACGTCGCGCGTCACCCTGCGACTCCAACGACGAGACACACCATCGCCGTTCTCTTCGTCGCCGCGCGCCCGCGCCCGCCAGAAGCGCCACAGCCACACCGCGACGATGATGGGCACGCGCTCCGCCAGCCCGAAATAAGGCACCCAATCGGGGCGCACTGCCGCGACGGTCGCAGCCGGCCCCAGTCCTTCCCACGCCAGCCGGGAAGAATCGCCGCACGGTGGGAAGCACAGGCGCCGCCGGCCCGGGGGCGAGCGAGGACCCCACGCCAGGAGGCGCGCAGACGTCGTCTTCGTCCGTCGAAGGGGGGACGCAGCGCCGAGGCCTGCCGCCACCGAAGCGTTGAAGTCCAACTGCGCCGTGGGTACATCGGCGCGCGGTTCACACCCCACACCCGGAGCCACTCATGAAGCGCTTCGCCCTGTCCCTGTCGCTCTTCGCTGCTCCCGCCTTCGCCGCACCACCCGCCACCGCGCCCGCCGCGCCCACCGCACCTGCCGCCCCTGCGAAGGTCGAGCCGAAGAAGCCCACGGCCGCGGTGACGTTCAAGGAAGGGCTCGCGACGCCGGAGTCGGTCCTCTACGACGCGGAGTCCGACACCTACCTGGTGAGCAACATCAACGGCAGCCCGACGGACAAGGACAACAACGGCTACATCGCCGAGCTGTCCCCGGACGGCGCCGTCGTCAACGCGAAGCTGATCGCCGGCGGAGAGAAGGGCGTGACGTTGAACGCCCCCAAGGGCACCGCGCTGCTGGGCGGCGTCCTCTACGTCGCGGACATCGACACCGTGCGGCTGTTCGACCGCAAGACGGGCGCGCCGAAGGGCGAGGTGAAGGTGCCCGGCGCCAGCTTCATCAACGACGTGGCGGCCGGCCCCGACGGCAAGCTGTACGTCACCGACTCGGGCCTCACCCCGAAGTTCGAGGGCTCGGGCACCGACGCCCTGTACGTCCTCGAGCCGGGCAAGAAGCCGAAGGTGAAGGCCCTCCTCAAGTCGAAGGACCTGCCGCGGCCCAACGGCGTCGTGGCCACGAAGGACACGCTGTACGTCAGCTTCTTCGGCGCGGCCGAGCTGCGCGCGTTCGACTTGAAGGGCAAGCCGAAGGGCGAGCCCACGAAGCTGCCTGGCGGCGGCGGTGACGGCGTGGTGCTGCTGGGGGAGGAGCTCCTCGTGTCGAGCTGGGACGGCAAGGCCGTGTTCCGCGGCAAGCCCGGCGGCGCCTTCACCCCCGTCTTGAGCGAGCTCACCGCCCCCGCGGACATCGGCTACGACAGCAAGCGCGGCCGCCTCCTCGTGCCCCGCTTCCAGGACAACCTGGTCGAGGCCTGGGACGTGAAGTGAGGGCGAAGCGCCGGCGCGTCGATCCCCGCGTGCTGGCCGTCGTCCGCACGGACAACACCTTCGAGCGCGTCACCTTCCGCGGCGCCCCCGCGTGGCAGGGGCAGTGTCTCTTCTGCCGCAAGAAGCTGGTGGTGGACGAAGACGGGCGGCCGCTGACGGCGGTGTCGCTGGAGCACATCGTCGCGCGCTCCTCCGGGGGCACTGACGAGCTTTTCAACCTCGCGCTGGCCTGCCCCGGGTGCAACCACGAGAAGGGCCGCAGCCACGACCGGAAGGGCCTCTCCGACGCCCGCGCCGGGGAAGTGGTGGAAGCCCTGCTCGCCAGGCGGCGCGCCCGGTGGCGGGAGCCGTCATGAGGCCAGCCAGATCTCCTCGAAGCGCACCTGCGGCGGCGTCTGGTGGAGCCTCACGCCCTGTACCGACTGCGCCGCCGCGGCGTGGAAGCGCTCGTGGTACAGCGGCACCAGCACGCAGTCCTCGCGCACGAGGTTCTCGGCCTTCCGGTAGAGCTGCTCGCGCAGGCCCGGGTCGATGGAGACGCGCGCCTCGTCGGTGAGGCGATCGAACTCCGCGTTCCGGTAGTTGAGCCCGTAGTACGACTGCGCCTTCGAGTTGAGCAGCACGTAGAGGAAGTTGTCGGGATCGGCGACGTCGGCGATCCAGTTGCCGCGGAAGATGCCCAGCCGCCCTTCGCGCACACGGTCCCAGAAGTCCTTGTTCTCCACGTGCTCGAGCTGCACCAGGCCCGCTTCCACCAGCGGCGCGAAGAGGGCGCGGTCTTCCTCGCGCGTGTCGCGGTCCGGCGCGTGGTGCAAGGTGACGCGCACGGAGGTGAGGCCCACTTCGGCGAGCAGCCGCCGCGCCAGCACCACGTCGGTGCGGGGCTCGTGGATGCGATCGCTCTCCAGCAGCGACGGCGGCGTCAGCGAGCGGGCCACCCGCGCCCCGGGGTGGAAGCCCGTCACCAGCGCGCGCACGTCGAGGCCCGCGCGGATCGCCCGGCGCACGCGCACGTCGTCGAAGGGCGCCGTCTGCGCGTTGAAGCCCAGAAACCACACCGACGGGGTGTTGACGGTGAGCGCTTCCGCCGGCGTCAGCCCCGCGTCGCGGAGGTTCTCGGCGTGGAGGTACGAGACGAGCTGGACGTCGCCCCTCGTGAAGCCCTCCAGCGCGGCCTTGCGCGAGGGGTACAGCTTGAACTCCAGGCGCGCGAGCAGCGGGAGCCCCGGCTTGTAGAAGGTGGGGTTGCGCTCCAGCGTCACCGTGTCGGAGGTGGCGTCGACGAAGCGGTAGGGCCCGGTGCCCAGCACCTTGCCGCCCTCACGCCGCGTGATGCCGGTGGAAGGCAGCGCCAACAGGCGCAGGAAGAAGGCGCGCGCCTCTTCGAGGCGGATCTCCAGGGTGTGCTCGTCCAGCGCCTCGATGCCCGACACCTCGCCTGCCTTGCCGTCGAGGTACGCCTGCGCCCCCGTGATGTCCTTGAAGAGCGCCGCGTCGGGTGCGCCCACCTTGGGGTCCATCAGCCGCTCGAGGTGCGCCTTGACGTGCGCCGCGGTGAGCGAAGCGCCGTCGGGGAAGGTGACGCCCTTGCGGAGGGTGAAGCGGTAGCGCTTGGCGGTGCGATCGGCTTCCCACGCCTCGGCGAGATCCGGCACGAGGATGCCGTCTTCGTAGCGGACCAGCGTCGAGTAGAGCGCGCTGGACACCTCGCTGATCTGCAAGTCGATGGTGAAGAGCGGATCCAGCCCCGCGCTGGGATCGACCGTGAGGGCGCGGTGGAGGCCCACCTTGAGCGTGCCGCCGGCCCTCGGCTGAGGGAGGTTGAAGCGGAAGACCTCGGCGTCCAGCGTGTTGGCCTCGTGCGCGAGCTGCTCGACGGTGCGGGTGAGGTGGTCGCTGATCCGCACCACGCGCTGCGCGTCCTCGCGCACCTCGGCCACCTCTTCGGCGATCGCCTGGTCGCCGTCCTTCAGCACCGCCTGGCTGCCGCGGATCTCGTCGATGGCCGCGGTGAGCCGCAGCACGGAGTCGGACAAGTCGCGCCCCACCGCCACCTGCCCGGCGGCCCGGGCCGACGCGTCCTTCGCGGTGCGCGACATCTCCTGCATCGCCTTGAACAGCTCGCGGCCCTGCGTGGCCTGGTCCGCCGTCTGGCGGATCATCTCGCCCACGCGCTCGGACACCTGCTGCGACACCTCGACCAGCGCCTGCCCCTGGCGCTCGAGCCGCCCCGTCTCCTGCGCCGTGGACTCCACCGCCGACAGCGCGCGCAGCGCCGTGGCCTGAATGCCCCGGAGCGCGGAGGCCGCCTTCTCGCCCAGCTGCACGCCCACCTCGGCCTCGTCACGGCCACGCGTCACCAGCTCGACGGCGCGCTCCACGCCGTCGCGCACCATCTTCACCTTCTGGGCGATCTCCCGCGTCGACCGGCCGGTCTTCTCTGCCAGGCTGCGCACCTCGGACGCCACCACCGCGAACGGCTTGCCGCTCTCCCCTGCCTGCGAGGCGATGATGGTCGCGTTGAGCGCCAACAGGTTGGTCTGATCGGCGATCTCCTGGATGACGTCGACGACACGGCCGATCTCGATGCCTGAGATGTCCAGCGCCCCCACCAGCTTGGTGGCCCGGCGCACGGTGTCGTCGATGCGGTGGAGGCCCTTGAGCGCGTCCTGCACCAGCGCGGCGCCCTGCTCGGCGGTGGCGGTCACCTCGCGCGCCAGCTCGCCCGTCTCGTCGCTGCGGCGGCGCACGGCGTCGATGGCGCCTTCCGCGAGCGACACGGCTTCCCGCGCCTGCTGGGCCAGCTTGCCCACCGTCTCGCCCGCGTCCGACACCCACGCCGCCTTCTGGCTCATCGCCTCGGCGCGCTCGCTGGTCTTCTCCGCGCTGGCGTTGAGGGACGAGAGCGCCTGCGCCACGTGCTCGATGGACTCCGTCATCTCCGCCAGCGCGCTGGTCGTCTCACGGGCGAAGCTCTCCAACTGGGCCACCCGCTTCTGGCTGCCCTCGAGGCTCTCGGACATCCCCGCCACGGCCTTCTCGCTGCGCTCGGCGGCAGCCCCCTGACGACGGGCCGCCTCGAGCAGCGACCTCGCCTGGCCTTCGACCTCCCGCGCGGTGCGGTGGAGGGAGGTGGTGACGCGCTGCACCTGCCAGAGCGCGCGGCGCAGCGACAACGCGAGGCGCTGGAACTCGCCGTCGCCGTCCTCCTGCGCGGTGGGCAGCACGGAGAGATCGCCCTGGGCGAAGCGCTCGATGATGGCGCGCCGGCGATCGGCCCGGCGCTCGGACAGCTGGTACCAGGTGATCCACCCCAGCACCGAGAAGCTCACCATGCTGGTGGCCACCAGCGCCGTCCACGCGCCGGGCGTCGACGGGTGGCCTGACACCGCCAGCATCACCAGCCCCGCCATAAGCCCCGCCACCAGCCCGCCGAGGGGACCGAAGAGCAAGAGGTACCAGCGGTTCTCCATGCGCGGCCTCGAACCCTACAGCGGCCGGGAGCCGTGGGGAACGAAACGCCAGGCGCACTCGTCTTTCACCAGCGGCGCGTGAGCTCCGTCGGGGTCTCGCGTCCCCCTGCTACACTGGGAAGCCGTGGTGCTCGCGTCGCTCCTCGCGCTGTGCGTCCAGGCCGGCCCCCAGCGGTGGCTCCTCACGGTGGACGCCGTGCCCCTGGCCGAGCTGCGGGTCGAAGTGAAGGGCCGCCACTACCGGTACGAGTCCACGCATTTTCTCGAGGAGGGCCCGGCCGGGCGGCGCCTCGAGTTCACCCTCGACGAGGCGGGCCGGGTCGACGGGCTGATGCCGGAGGTGTTGGCGCTCGCCCGACGACCTGCCCCGGGCTGTCGCACCGTCCTGGAGGAGGTGGAGCGCAAGCCGGAAGAGCTCTGCGTCCGGATGGAGGACGAAGCACCCGGCACATCGCTACACGACGGGCCGCAGCGAGACGCGGGAGCCCACGCATCGGACGCGTCGAAGGTGGCGCGCGTCACCGGCAGCCTCTCGGGCAGACCCTTCACGGCCCGCTATGACGCGACGGGAGCGCTCGCCTCCCTCGAGCTCGGCGCGGCGCGGTGGACGGCCAGCACGACACCCGCCACGCCTCCCCCGCCCGACGCGAACCCGTTCGCCCGGGGCTTTGCGCTGGAAGGAGTCACGGGGCAGGCCGCGCTCGTGCCTCCGTTGCCGGGCAGTGCACGTCTGGGCGCGCCCCCGCGGGGGGGCGCCTCTGCGAGCGACGTGGGGCGGACCCGGTGCCTCGTCGCGGCAAAGCGGTACGTGACGGAACATCCCGGGGCCGTCCTCGTCCTCGGCCTCGTGGTGGAGGAAGGGCGCGCGTTTCCACACGCCTGGGTGCAGGACGGTGGAGTGGCGGTGGATCCCTCACTCCCGGCGGGCGATCGCGCCCTCACGCGGCGGCAGTACCTCGCGCTCCCGGCGAAGGACGCGGGGCGGGTGTACCTCGAGCTGTTGGACGGGACCCGCCGCGTCAAGCTGGTGTCCGCGCGCGAGGGCTGAGGCGCGCACGCAGGCGTCTCGCGCGTGGACTCCTCTCAGCCGCCTCCACCCGAGGCAGAATGTGCGCGTGCCCGCGCTCGCCCCACGACCGTGCCTCGCCCGCGCGCGTGGCCCGGCCTCGCGCCGCCCCCGGAGGCCGAGGTGACTTTCTGGCCCCTCGTCCCCTTCGCCGTGGTGAGCGCCAGCGCCGCCCTCGCCTGGCGCGTGCACCGCTTTGGACGCCGGGCCCCGCGCTTCCCTCCTTCGCCGAGAGTCGCGGTGGTGCTGGGCGCGCGCGTCTTCCCTGACGGAACGCCCAGCGACGCCCTGCGCGGGCGCGTGGAGGTGGGCGTCGGGTTGCTCAACGCGGGCCACGCGGCGTCTCTCCTCTTCTGCGGCGGCAGCCCCGACGGGCGCCCCACCGAGGCCGAAGTCGCCCGTCGCCTCGCCCTCGCCGCGGGCGTCGCCGAGGAGGCCTGCCTGCTCGAGACGAAGAGCCGTTCCACCTTCGAGAACGCGCGCGAAGCCGCGGCCCTGCTTCACCCCCGTGGCGAGCGCGAAGTCATCGTCATCACCTGCGACTTTCACCTCCTGCGCGCTGCAGCACACTTTGGCGCACATGGCTTCACCGTGTACCCGGTCGCGTCCTTGCGCCCGTTGAGCGCGAGCCAGCGGGTGGTGGCGACGGCGAAGGAGACGTTGGCTCTGGCGCGACGGCCCGGGTTGATCGCCAGCACGTCGGTCAGGTGGACGCGTTGACCCCTCTGGCTGGCCGGACTCCCCTATACTCCCGCCCATGCCTTCCTTCCGGGTGCTGGGAGTCCTCGCGATCGCGGGAGTGGCGTTCACCGGCTGTGCCTGCGGGACGTCGACTCCAGCGGACGCATGTACCTTCGACAGCGACTGTGCCTCGGGCCAGATCTGCGGCCCAGAGAAACGCTGTGTCGCGCAGTCGTCCTGTCCGTCGACCCCGTGTGCCGCGGGCGAGTCCTGCATTGGCGGCCGGTGCTACGCGCCCGATTGTCCGACGCGCGACTGCGGTGAGAACCAGGTCTGTGCGTCAGGCCGGTGCGTCGACACCGCCTGTGTGGGCAAGTCCTGCCCGGGCGGCAACGTCTGCATCCAGGGCGGGTGCTACGTGGCCCAGTGCACGGGCACCAGCTGCACAGGACGAGAGGTGTGCGTCGATGACTACTGCGTCTCGCGCAGCTGCCTCGGCGTCACCTGCCCCGGAGATCAGCGCTGCGCCGCAGACGGCCAGTGCTACCCGAAGGGGGGCTACGGCGGCGGCTCCGGCACCGGCCCGGCGCCTGGCGGCGGCGGGGGCAGCGGGACGGGCGGGGGCACGGGCGAAGGAGGCGGGACCGGCACG
>JBFMHF010000152.1:0-17480 GCA_040752975.1 Myxococcota bacterium | reverse complement strand
CGCCGCGTGGGCCGCGGTGGTGCTGCACGGCGGCGCCGTGTTGCTGCTGCTGCTGGCGGTGGGGGCCTTCTTCCTCGGGCTGGGCCAGCCGCGAACCTGGTGACGCGGCCGCAACCCGCCGGGTGGCGCCGCCTTTCAGGGGGGACGGCTACGGTGGCAACTGCGCGACGTCCGTCACCACCCGCTCCAGCCCGCCGCCCGCGCCAAAGACGAGCGCCAGCGGGAAGGTGAGCTGCCCATTCGTCGCCAGCGCGTCGCCGGCCCAGTCGGGCAGCGCGCGCACCTCGAAGCGGTAGCCCAACGCCTTCGCCACCGCCCGGGCGTCCTCTCCGTCCTTCACCGCGCCCAGCCCGACAACGCCGACAGCGCCGAGCGCGGCGAGGCGGTTCAACACCGGCGCCTCCTTCCGGCAGGGCTCGCAGCCCGCGAGGAAGAGCGGCACCACGAGGCGCTTGCCGGCGGGAAGGCCGAGCGCCTCGGCGGTGGTGGGGAAGCGAGGAGGTGGCGGCGGCGCCGAGGTGCGGAAGGGCGTGGACTCGGTGCGCCCGCCCTTCTCGTACAACGTGGACGTGGCATCGGCTGGCACGCGGTGCGTGGTGCGCTGGCCGCTGCGCCACGTCACCACCACGTCCGCGTGAGTCGCCGCGCCCAGGCCGCGCACCAACTCGGGCGCCACGACGGTGGAGAAGCCGCGCGCCAGCAGCACCTGCTCGGCCCTGCCATTCACCTGCACCCGCGTTCCGTCTGCGTCGCGGTGGCCGGCCGCCGGCACGAAGCGCAGGCGCACCGCGTGGCCGCGCGGCCCCCGGTTCTCGAAGAGCTGCAGGCGTGGCGCGTTGCGGTTGAGCAGCAGCAGGTCGACGTCGCCGTCCCCGTCGAGGTCTCCTGCGAAGAGGCTGCGCCCGTCGGCGCGCGTGTCGAAGCCCTCCGTCCAGGCGCACTCCTCCACGCCGCCGTCCGTGCGCAACCACAGCTTCTTCGGCTCCCAGCCCGAGAAGGACTGGTCCGCGTCGTCGGCGGTTGGACTGAAGCCCGACGGGGCGTCCACCATCGTCTTCTCTGAGAGCGCCACGACCGTGCGCCAGTACGCGCTTCAACTGTCTCTTCGATTGGGGTGGCTCAGGTATCCGTTGGCCACCGCCACGTCGAGCCGCCCATCGGCGTCGACGTCCGTGAAAACGCTGCCGAAGGCCCACAGCCCCCGGTTGACGCCCTGCGCCTCGGCGACCTCCACGAAGCCTCCGTCGCGCGCGAGGTACAGCGTGTTGCCCTTCGCGAACTTGTTCAGCGTCGCCAGCGTCGTGGGGGAGACGCCCTTCGTGCTGGCCAGCACGCGCGTGCCCGCCTTGGAGAACATGTTCGCGACGTAGAGGTCCTCGCGGCCGTCGCCGTCGAAGTCGGCCACGTCGGCGCTCATGCCGTTGCCGGGGTCGACGACGCCCACGGCTGCCGCGACCTCGGTGAGTCCTCCGTCGGCCTCGAAGCGCCAGAGGTCGTTGGAGCCGTAGTCGTTGGCGACGTACAGCTGCGGCCGGCCCTGCCCGAGGAGATCCGCTGCGACGCCCGCGAGCGCCCAGCGCTTCGGAAATGGGAAGTCGGCGTGCCAGCGCGAAAAGCGAAGGCCGCCTTCGCCGCGGAAGAGCGCCAACGGGTAGCCGTTGGTTGTCTCCAGCACCCGCGTCGGCACGGCCTCCAGCGGGTAGGGCAGGGCGGCGAGGTCGAGGTGGCCGTCTGCGTCGAGGTCCGCCGGTACGAGGCTGTGCCAGTGGCCCTCGCCGATGAGTACGCCGGCCGCGGTGAAGGCGCCGGCCTCGTTGCGGAAGAGCTCGATGGGCCCGGGGTTCCACGCCACGGTGAGATCCGCGTCGCCGTCTCCGTCGAAGTCCGCAACCGCCAGGCCAGCCGTCCACATCTTCTGGCGGCCCGCCAGCAGCACGCGTCGCTCGAAACGCAGCGGGGCACGTTGGAAGAAGGCGACCACGTCGGCGCCGTCGGTGGCGACCACGTCGGGCGTGTCGTCGCCGTCGAGGTCGCGCACCGCCAGCCCGCCGAGGAGGAGGTGTCCCACGCGAGCCGTCGGGAAGGTGAGGCCGGCCTCCGCGGCGACGTCCGTGAAGCGGGGCGCAGCGCGGAAGACCTCGGCGCGCGTCAGGTCCTCGAAGCGCGTGATGCTCCAGCCGGCCTTCGCGCGCGTCAGCGTAGCACTGGCCTCGCCGCGCTCGGTGACGCGCTGGCCGTCGGCGGCGTGGCCGTCGAGCTCCCACAACAGCCTTGCCTCCCGCGTGCCGCCCGTCCCCGAGAGCGACAGCGCGCGGAAGGAGCAGTTCTTCACCCACACCAGGCGCCTCGGCCGCACCGCCGCGGCGTGCTCCTTCGGGGCCAGCCCTCCGGTGGCCTTCATGGTGCGGCAAAGCGCATCGAAGCGGGCCTCGAGCGCGTCGTTGAGTTTCTCCTGGGCGTCCAGTTGCGTGACGTTGGGTGACGCGCCGAGCGCCAGCGTGGTGACGAGGGCGATGAGCATCGAGCTGGAGGATACAGCACTCCCTCGTCGACGCTGAGGTCGGGCGACGGCGGCGAAGCAGGCGGAGGAGGGCGGGAGCGAGCGTCGACGGAGAGGCCGCGCCGGGTCCCGCCGTGGTCAGGGCACCTTCTCCTCCGGCCTCCTGGGAGCTCAGGCGGACGAGAGCAGCAGTCCGCGGCGGCGGCGCAGCCATGGCTGAAGAGGAAGAACCGCGCGGCGCCGCCGCTATGAGGACGTCGGTGCCCGCGTGGGGCCGGGACTCAAGCGCAGCGCGTCCGTGGGAGAGCGGCGGAGATGCCCCGTGCGGGACTTGCGCTTCTCTACGGAAGTGCTCGGCTTGGCATTCCCCGCCCGCCGCCAGGAGGAGCCCTCCTTGTTCGTCCGCGACACGATGACGCCGAAGCCCATCACCATCACCGCGCAGGAGTCGCTTCAGGGTGCGATGGAGTTGATGGCGATGAAGCGCATCCGACACCTCCCCGTCGTCGACGAGAACGGTGCGCTCATCGGCCTGGTGACGGACCGGGACCTCCGCCGCGCCGCGCCGTCGCCCCTCTTCCCCGGTGGCGGAGACACGCAGGCGCAGCTCGAGAGCACCACCGTCGAGCGGGTGATGATTCGTGCGCCCACCACCATCGCGCCCACCGCGAAGCTGGAAGACGCCGTGCGCCTCTTCGTGGACAAGAAGTTCGGCGCGCTGCCGGTGCTGGAGGGGACGCGCCTGGTGGGCATCCTCACGCCCATCGACGTGATGCGGCACTCGCTGAAGACGAAGTAGGACTGGTTCCACCGGCGCCTCGACTCCGCGCGCGCGCCCCTCCGGCGGACGTCCGACCGCGCCTCCACGACGGGGGCGCTTCGTTGAGGTAGGCCAGCTGCTGTCGGGTGCTTCGGAGCCTGAGGCCACCTCTCAGCCCGCGCCCGTGTCTGTGCGCCGGCCCGCCGCGAGCGCGCTGCTGGCGAGGAAGAGGACGATGGCCGCGACGTTGCCCCAGGAGCCAGCGCGGCGCAGGACCTCCTCGCCCGTAAGGTCGCCCGCGGTCCGCAGCACCAGGCCGAGGTGCAACAGCGCGAGGTGGGCGTAGAAGCGCGGGCGAAAGGGCAACCGCACCCCCAGCACCGCCGGGAGGATGATGGGCGCGTGCCCGAAGATCATCGAGAAGACGAAGCCCACGAAGAGCGCGTGAAGGAGCGCGTCATACCGGGGCCCGGCGAGCGGGTGTCCGAAGGCGAGGCCGAGGACTCCGCCGATGGCCAGCCAGGCGTAGCCCGACAACAGCGCCACCGCGATGAAGCGCACCAGCCCGACTTGCCGCACCGTGCGTCGGGCCACGTCGAAGCGGAAGAGCCACACCGCCAGCGCCAGCGCGCCCGTCGAGAAGAGCCGCACCCCTACGTCCCGCGCGAAGGCGCCCACCAGGCCGCCGACGAAGACGGCGCCCGCCGCCACGACGAAGGCCGTCACGGCGCCGCGCGGCCTCGGCAGCACGCGCGTCAACTCCAGCCGCTCCCCCGCGATGGTGCCGACGAGGAGGACGAGCCAGGGGAACACCGCGTCCAGCACCGGCCGGCCCGCGACGAGGAGCGCGTTCCCCACCAGCCACGTCACCGCCGCCGCGGCGAGCACCGCGTGGTGCAGCGCCGGCAGGCGGACCACGAGCGACACCAGCAACGCCACCACCACCGCGCTCCCGCCGAGCAGCGCCCAGCCCGCCGGCTGCGGTGCGCCGGCCGCCAACAGCACCACTCCCGCCCCGCACAGCACCGGCCCCGCGTAGCCCCAGGCGGAGCGCCCGGCGACGGCGCGCTCCAGGGCGATGACGACACCGAGGAAGCCGCTCACCATCAGCGGGCCGTGCGCCAGCGCCGAGGGACGTTCCACGGCGGGGAGCGCTCCCATTCGCTGCAGGCCCGTCCAGAGGCCAGTGGCCAGGCCCACCGCGCCCAGGACCAGCAGCGGAACCCGCCGGGTGGCGAAGGCGGGCGCCCCGGACGCGCCAGGCGCCGAGTCGCTGGACGCGAGCGGAGTCACGGCGCCCCGGGCTCGGGCACGCCCAGCTGGGCGCGCGCGCGGGGGGACATGCGGTCGGGGCTCCAGGCCGGCTCGAACACCAGCTCGATGTCGACGTGACGGAGGCCGGGCACGCCTGCCAGCAGCGCTGCGCGCGCCTCGGCGGCGATGGACTCCCCCAGCGGACAAGCGGGAGTCGTCATCGTCATCACCACGTGCGCGGTGTCGCCTTCCCGCTTCGCCCCGTAGACCAGCCCGAGCGACACGACATCGACGCCCAGCTCCGGGTCCATCACCGTCTCGAGCGCACGCAGGAGCTCCTCGTCCATCTCACGCCTCCAGCAGTTGTGGGCGCCGCACTGGCTTCATGCTCTCCGCCACAGCAGCATGCGTGCCACGGCCTCCCCCGGGGCGCCTGGCGCCCTCGCCAGTCCGACGTTTCGTCATGAAACGAGGTGAGACACGCAGGGGCTGTTGGTGGACGGGCCGTGCGCGAGAGCACCTCAGCGCGGCCGCCAGAGGGCGCCGTGCGCGGGGACGTCGGGTCGTGGTGACACCACGTAGAAATACGCGGCCAGCGACGCACGGAAGCGCCCCTCGGGACACGCGAGCGGCGTGGGGTGCCCGTGCCAGTGGGTGTCTCCCTGGGCCATCACCACCAGTCGATCCAGCCTGGGGGCGATGCGCACCTCGCAGCGGCTGGCGTCGTGGCTCCACAGCTCGAGGTGTCCTCCCCAGGCTTCGTCCCAGTCCGGGGTGAGGAAGTACACGGCGGTCAGCACCCGCTTCAGCGCGCGGCGCCCGTCGCGATCGAAGTCGGCGTGCACCTCGAGGAAGCCGCCCGGAGGGGTGAGATGCAGCCCCGCGCCCTTGAAGTGGGGATCGCCGATGAGGCCCTCCACGCCGGTGAGGGCCTCGAGGAAGTCGAGGAAGGCCTGCCCGTTGAGCTCATGGAGCGCGTGGCGCAGCACCGCGGGCACGTCGGCGAAGCCGTGGCGCTGCAGATGCCCCAGGCGGCGCTGCTGCGGGTAGTCGAGCAGCTTCCAGCGCGCGGCGCCGGGCCCGGGGAAGGACTGGGCGAGGGCGCGTGCGACGTCGTCTCCAAACAACCCGTCCACCACCGCGTGCGGGTGGGGCGAAGCCGCGGCGTACGAGGCGCGGGAGGCGCGTCCCCTGTCCGCGAGGGCGGGCCCGTCGAGGAAGAAGGAAGGCGCGTCGAGGGTGCGGGCGCCCATCAGCGTGGTACGTACCGGAGTCGGGAGGAGCTCATGGAGCCTGTGTTGGCCATCGGCGGAGTCATCGCCCTCATCGCGATCATCGCGTACCTCGCCTGGCTGTACGAGAAGAAGCGCACCGAGGCGATGCAGCGGTACGCGGAGCAGCACGGCTGGGCTTTCGAGGGCTACGGCAGCGGCCTCGAGGCGCAGCTGGGCACCTTCAAGCTGTTCAACCAGGGACACAGCCGCCGGCTGAGCAACGCGATGCGCGGCGTGAGGGACCGCGTCGCCGTCGCCGTGGCTGACTACCGCTACACCACCGGCAGCGGGAAGCACTCCCACACCCACCATCAGACCATCTGCACGGTGCGCGTTCCTGGCATGACGCTGCCGCACTTCTTCGCGCGGCGGCAGGTGGCGCTCTTCGACGCCATCGGCAAGATGTTCGGCGGCCAGGACATCAACTTCGAAGAAGATCCGGCTTTCTCGAAGGCCTACGTGCTCCAGTCGCAGACGGGCGAGGAGTCGGTGCGGCGCTACTTCAATGAGCGTGCCCGCGCGGCCTTCACCGAGCTCGCTCGGAAGAACCCCCAGGTGGAGGGCGTCGGCGAGGTGATGCTGGTGCACTACGGCCGGCGGCTCAAGGTGGAGGACCTCGACGGGCTGGTGGCCGACGCGGTCAACCTGGCGCGCCTCTGGACTCCGAGCTGACTCGCCGCGCGGGCGGCAGCGGAGCCTGGCTTCACCAGACGAAGGGCAGAAGCCGCCAGCGGACGCGCGCGGCCCACTCGCTCCAGCCGGGCTCGACGGACAACAGGCGCTCCTCGACGTGAATCCGCCACGCCAGCATCGGCGCCAGCAGCACCGCGGCCACGGCCCCCCAGGCCCCCAGGGCGGCGGCGGCGCCGGCGAAGAGGAGCGACTCGCCCAGGTACAGCGGGTGCCGCACGAGTCGGTACAGGCCTCCGGTGCGCAGCGTGCGGACGCCGGGCAGGATGGCGAAGCTCTTGCCCAGCGACAGCACGGCGCCCAGCGACACCGCAGCGCCGACGCCACCCAGCACCAGCGAAACGACGGGCCACCGCGCGTGGGAAGCCGCCTGCACCGTCACCGCGGCGATGAGCAACGACGGCAGCGCGGCCACCAGTTCGGCCTTCGACGCGGGACGTCGCTCCGGGGCGCGAAGGATGATGGCCAGCGCCACGGCGGCCTGCAGGCCAGCGGCGAACTCCGCGGCCAGCTCAGCGCGCAGCGCGAGGCGCACGGCCGCCCACAGCAGCGTCGCGCCCAGCAACAGGTCGAAGGCCTTCGCCACTCAGTAGAAGATGAAGCCCCAGTTGAAGACCTGGCTCAGCACGTTCAGCAGCACGATGACGCCGATGAAGATGAGGATGCGGGAACCCGCGCCGCCACCGCCACCCTGCTGCTGAGGCTGTTGTTCGTCGGACATGGACGTGGAGCCTGACACGCTCGGTCGCCTGTTGGCGAGCCCCTCGACACGTTCGTCCACAGGTGACGAACGTCAGGACCTCGGCTGGGGCGAGACCGCTCCGCCGCAGCACACCTCGTCGGCCTCCCCGTCGCCGGCGAAGAAGTCCAGGGGCGCGGGCGTCACCTCGAAGCGGCGGCACTCGTCCAGCACCAGGCGGCTGCAGGCCTCGAAGACGGGGCCCCAGGCAGTGCTGTCGGCCACCGCCGGTTGAGCCGCCACCGCAGGCGCCAGTCGGCCGAGGTGGTCGCTGAGGAACTTCCTGCGCGCGTCCTCCACCACCTCCACGCCCTCCGTCGCCCCGCGCTCCGCCAGCGCCGCCTGCTTCGCCAGCAGCACCCCGTAGAACTCGAGCTCCACCGCCAGGTGGTCGTGCATCTGCCGGGCGGCGCTCGAGTCCGCGCGGTCCATGCCGAAGGCCGAGTAGAAGCCCGCGATGTCCGCCAGCTCGTTCCCCTTCGACATGCCGCTCATGCGGCCGTACTCCGTCTCGTGAATGGGCACCCGCGCCGCTCCGTGCTCGAAGAGGGACACGTATTCCCCTTCACGGCCGGGCTCGGCCAGCGAGTCCACCAGCGATGCCAGCCGCTTCTCGGCGTCGTCGCCGTCGGTCAGCCCTTCCGCCAGCGCGCGCGCCGAGCGCCACGTCTCGTCGTCGGGCCAGGCCGTCAGCCGCGCGGCGAGGCAGAAGGCCAGCGCACGACGTTCCAGGGTGTCGATGTCGGGGCTCATGTTGCTCACTTCCCCAGCGACAGCGGGGTCCACGCCATGGTGAGGCACTTCCGGCTGCCCACTTCCTTCTTCCCGCCCTGCCACACCGCGAAGGCGACGAAGGACTTGCCGCCGGGGTTCAGGACGGAGCCGCCCTCGGACTTCAGCGGCCGGGTGATGACGAGCGACCACTCGCCGTTGGCCCAGGTGGCCTTGCCGGCGCTGCCGTGCCCTTCCTGCACCGACGAGGTGGAGAAGCCCTCGGCGATGATCTCGTCCACGCCCGTCTTCGAGTACGCCTGCGGGTTGCCGGTGGCGCGGCCGGGCGAGAATTGATCGCGGTTGTCATCGGGCTTCCTTCCGAGGGAGCCCATGTCGTGGAACTCCATCGGGTACATGTCCACGTTCAGGTTGGGGTACAGGTCCTTGGGCGTCGGCTTCCCCTTCTCGGCGTCGCGCTGGTACTGCGCGCGCCAGTGGAAGATGTGCACCGGCTGGTCCTTGCCCCCCATCATCACCGGCGGCGGCGTGTCGGAGTTGCCCACGGGGAATTGCAGGGCGGCTGCGTCGGAGAAGGTGCCCAGCACGCCGGCCTCGTCCACCCCGTCGTCCTTCCACGTGAGGCGGAAGGCCACGCGGGTGCCGTCGTGTACCGCCTGCACCTTCAACTCGGACGTGGTGGTGGCCTCTGGCCGCGGCGTCACCATCGGCTGGCCCATCAGCGACACCGACAGCGGCGCGGGGGCCGACTTCCACACCGCGGCCGCCGGGTCGGGCTTCGACAGGTCGGCCTTCACCAGCGGCGCCGACAGCTCGCCCTGGGCGAAGGCCGTCGAAGCGGACAGCAGGGACAGGAGCAGGGTCCTCATGGCGCAGGTCCTCGTCATGGCGTGTTGTTGCGGACGGCGCCGAGGCGCTCGTCGAAGGCAGGGCGGTCGATGACAGGCTCGGTGATGGGGACGCGGGCGATTTCGGTGCCCACCTCGTTGAAGGCGACCGCCTGGTCCTTCTCAGCGGCGAAGCGGTGGATGATGCGATCGGTCGAGCCCATCAGCACCATCAGGGCCTGGGCCGTCTTGTCCCTCGCGATGCCCTGGTAGGCCTTGATGGCGTCGTCCACGCGCGGGCCGAACATCTGCGCCAGGTACTCGCGGTCCGCGTGAATGGGAGGGATGTAATAGATGTTCGGCTCGAGCCCGAGCTGCGGGTAGTAGGGCAGCGCCAGCCCCTTCTTGTGTACGAGGTAGTCGACGGGGTTGTCGTCGCGCGCCGCCCACGGCGGGTTGATGAAGCCCATCACGCGAATCTTCCCGATGCAGTTGACGACGCACTGGGGCTGAATGCCCTGCTCGACGGCGGGGTAGCAGCCCACGCACTTCTCGGAGACGCGCGTGTAGGGGTTGTACATCGACTTCTTGTAGGGGCAGGCGCGGACGCACTCGCCGTAGCCCTTGCAGCGCGATTGGTCGATGAGGACGATGCCGTCCTCGGCGCGCTTGTAGATGGCCTTGCGCGGGCACGCGGCCAGGCACGCCGGGTAGGTGCAGTGCGCGCAGGTTCGCGGCAGGTAGAAGAACCACTTGTCGTGCGGCAGGGCGCTCATCGCCGCGCCGCCCGCGCCCACCGGCCCGCCCGCGCAGTCGTCCTCACCGACGTTGGGGTACATCCAGTCTTCGTCGGTGGGGTTGAAGTGCACCGCGCGCTCGCTGGGCGGCGCCGCCTCGAAGATGGTCTTCCCCGCGTAGCTGCCGTTCTTCGCCCAGTCCTGCCGGCCCAGCTTCTCCAGCACGCGCAGGTCCCACGCCAGCGGGTAGCCGCCGTACGGCTTGGTCTCCACGTTGTTCCAGAACATGTATTCCTGCCCGCGCGCGCTGGTCCACGTGGTCTTGCAGGCCAGCGTGCACGTCTGACAGGCGATGCACTTGTTCAGGTCGAAGACGATGGCCCACTGCTTCTTCGGGCGCGCCTCCGGGTACGGGTAGTCCATGTCTCGCTTCAGCTGCCAGTTCTTCACGCTCATGGCCGTGTCTCTTTCGTGTCGGAAGGTGAGGAAGCAGCGTCAGCCCTTCTTGATGAAGCGCCCCTTGAGGTAGTTGGTCATCGCCTCGCTCTCGAGCGTGGGCCGGAAGCCGAGCTCGGCTGGGCGCCAGCGCCCCTTGCCGCCGATGCCTCCCGCCTCGGCTTTCGTCAGCTTCACGAAGGCCTCGCGCGGCGCGCCGGTCGGGCAGTGGATGTCAGGGGCGAAGCCCTTCATCAGCTGCTGGCCGAACATGTCCTTGTGGACGAGCGTCTCGGTCATCAGCGTGGGCTTGAGCCACGCGCGGGTGGCCGACTGGTGGCTCCCGTAGCGGTACATGGCCTGGTACTGCGTGTGCTCGTTGCGGGCCAGGCCGTCCGCGCGTGTCTCGTGGCCCCTCATCGAGCCGAAGGTGGCGCCGTACATGTTGTGCCAGGTGCGGGCGACGTTGCGCGGCGTGCCCGGGTAGTAGCGCACGCGCAAGAGGAGCCGGCCCACCTTGTACTCCTCGGTGCCCTGCTTCCAGCCGCGGAAGGGCCGGTCCTTCGGGTCCGCGTCGATCCACACGTAGTCGCCGTCATCCAGGCCCAGCTCCTTCGCGTCGAGCGGGTTCAGGTCCACGTAGCCCTCGGTGTTCGACGGCAGCCGCTTGTCGTGGCGGTACACGTCGCCGAAGGGCCCGAAGAGGACGCCGGTGAAGTCCGTGTCCACCGGCGTGGTGTGCGCGCCGTGGCGGTACTTGGGCGTGTGGTAGATGTGCGTGAACTTGAGCGCCTTCAGCGGGTGCTCGCTCTTGAGCAGCGCGTCGCCGTCCACCTGTACGTGCCGCACCTGCCGCGTCTCGGTGGACACGTCGCTGCGCGCCAGCCCGTAGTCCTCCGGCGACTTCGGACGAATGGCCGGGTGTGGCTTCGCGAGGATGACGTTGGGCTCGTAGAAGGTGGAGTCCACCGGCTCGCGGTGCACCACCAGGTTCTCGCCGGAGTCGATGAACTCGGGCTCGGGCCGGTAGAACTCGAGCCTCCCCGACTTCGTGTGCCACGGCTGCTCGCCCTTCGACTGCTCGTACGACGACACGCGCGGGTAGGTGCGGGTGTTCATCAGGGCCGGAACGCCTTCCTGGGCGCGCTTCATCAGCTCGCCGAAGAGGTAGCCGCGGGTGTTGGGCGAGGCGTCGATGATGCGCTGCAGGTAGACGTCCACCTTGTCTTCGTCGACGAACTTGAAGGCGTCGCCCAGCCGGGGCTCCTTGAGCAGCCCGCCCAGCGACTTCGCCACGCCGGCGATGATCTCCATGTCCGTCTTCGTGTCGAAGATGCGCTTCAACGGCGTGGTGGGGTAGAGCTGCAGGAAGGGGTTGGTGCAGCTCGCCGTCATGTCCGGGTGTTTGAACTCGGCCCAGCTGTCGCAGGCGAAGACGACGTCGGAGTACTCGCAGCTGCCCGTCCACCACCAGTCCGAGTAGGCGATGAAGTCCATCTTCGGCAGGGTGTTGTGCACCACGTCGTAGTGCCACTTGATGTTGCCGATGACGGAGTTGGAGTTGTTGAGCCACATCGCCTTGGTGGGCGTGGGCAGGTGGCCTTTCCCGGTGAAGAGCGTCTTGCCGACGCGCAAGGGCCGGTCGCCGTAGTTGAAGTAGTGCAGCGACTCGTAGTGCAGGTACTTCTTCGAGGTGGTCGGGCCGGCCGGATCGAGCTGGAGGTTGAAGGGGTCCTCCATCACGAAGGTGGGCACGCCGCCGAAGAGCGCCGCGCGGTAGTTGCCCGCGTAGCTGCCCACGTTGCCCCCGGGGAAGCCGATGTTCCGGGTGAGGGCGGCCACCAGGAAGATGGCCCGGTCCTTCAGGTCGTTGTTGAAGAACTGGTTGGGCCCCATGCCGTTGGCGAACAGCGTCTTCTCGGGGTTCTTCGCGATGGCCTGGGCCAGCTCGGTGAAGACCTTCGCCGGGGCGCCGGTGATGGCCGACGCCTTCTCGGGCGTGAGGTTGTCGTCGAGGTACTGCGCGAGCAGGTCGAAGCCGGTGCGCACCTCGACGGACTTCCCGTCGACCAGCGTGACGGTCTTCTTCGCCGACAGGTCCGGCTCGAGGGAGAAGGCCTTGCCCCAGTCGTCGCGCGTCACCGCCGCCAGCGCGTTCTTCTTCTTGTCCCACACCACGAAGGGCTTGAAGTCCGCGGCCAGCGCCTCGGGCGCCTGCTGGCCCTGCTGCTTCGCCACCGGCAGGGGCTTCGCGCCCTTCCCCAGCCAGGCCACGTTCTTCGGCGGCGCGTCGGTCCAGCCCTTGAGCACCTCGGAGGGGCGCAGCGGCTGGAGCGTGTCCATGCGCACCAGGAAGGGGAGGTCGGTGTTGGCGGCCACCCACTTCGCGTCGAACAGCTTGCGGGCGATGAGCTGCTGCGCAAGGCCCAGCGCGAAGGCCGGGTCCGTCCCCGGGCGGATGATGATGACGTCGTCGGACTTCGACGCGGTGGCCGAGTACTCCACGGTGATGGCGGTCACCTTCGCGCCCTTGAGGCGCGCCTCGGTCAGCCAGTGGCTGTCGGGCATCTTGGTGGTGATCCAGTTCATCCCCCAGACGAGGATCAGCTTCGCCTGCTCGGTGGCGAAGAGGTCGAAGTCGTTCGTCTGGGCCCCCGTCACCATCGGGTGCCCCGGCGGCAGGTCGGTGTGCCAGCTGTAGCTGTCCCAGCCACGCGCGCCGTGCGCCTTGTCCGCGCCCACGTTGCGGATCTTCGCGTCAGCGAGCGCGAGGCAGTTGGCGAGCCGGTAGAGGCCGAAGATGCGGGTGGCCCCCAGGAAGGCCATGCCCCCGCGCAGCTTCACCGTCTCGGCGCCGCTGCCCTCGGTGGCCTCCACCATCGCCGGGTCGTACCCCTGGGCGGCCAGCTTCGCCTTGCCCTCTTCGCCCGAGTAGGTGCGCATGATGTTCTCGAGCGCCTTCGCCGAGTAGTCGTAGGCCTGCTGCCACGACACCTTGATGAACGGCTCCTTGCCCCGCTGGAGGTACTTCGGGTCCACCACGCCCGTCTTCGGGTCGCGCGGGAAGCCGGCGTCCGCCCACTCCTTGAAGCCCTTGCGGACCATCGGCGCCTTCACCCGGCGATCGCCGTAGATGCGGCGGACCAGCGCGAGGCCCTTCTGGCAGATGCGGGGATCCCACCGCGCGGAGGCCCGGTGGCCGGCGAGGTCCTCCGCCTTGCCGTAGCCGAAGGTGGGGCCGATGCGGGTGACGACGCCGTTCTTCACGTACGCGCGCAGCAGGCAGTTGTGCGTGTCATTGGGCGCGCAGAGGAAGACGAAGCTGGAGTCGTAGTTGAAGATGTTCCGGTAGGCCTTCTCCCAGTCGCGGTTGGGGTACGCGGCCAGCGGGTTGTCCACCTGCATCGGCTTCAGGAACTTCAGGGGCGCGGCGGCGGAGTCGGTGGCCGCCAGCACGCCGGCGCCGAAGAGTCCGCGGAGCAGCGTCCTTCGCTTCAGGGAGTTGCCGTCGCTCATGGCCTCGAGTCCTCGTGGGTGGGTGAAGCAGGTGAGTCGTCCAGCACCGGCCGCGGAGAGAGCTCGCGCAGCCGGAGGTGGGGCAGGCGCCGGCCCAGCGTCTCTTCGATCATCCGGCGGGCGTTGCCGCGCACGTCGCCACACTCGGCGGTGCGCACCTGGTAGAGCAGCACGCCCTCGGACACGCCGAGGAAGCGCACGTCGGCGCCCTTGAAGAGGCGCACGAAGCGCTGCACCGACTCGAGGACGGGGACGAGGTCGTCCGGGAGCTCGCCGTAGCGCAGCGGAGACTCGGGGTCGCTGGTGATGACGTCGACACAGCGCTCCTGGCCGTGCCCGGCGCTCGCGGTGCGGGTGAAGCGCCCTTCCCCGGTGAGGCCGACCACCAGGCCGTCGATGGCCTCACGCCAGGCGTCACAGGTGGCGGCGTCGCAGCCGGCGCGGCAGGGCGGGCGAGTCCCGACGAGCGCTCGAGCGCGTGCCTCCCAGCGCGCGCCGGAGAGGCAGGGACTGTCGAGGCGCTGAAGGAGCGGAGGCAACTCCTCCAGCGAGACGGCGGGGCGCTGATGAAAGCGTCGGAAGCCCTGGCCCAGCCGCGCCGAGTTCTCGAAGAGGCGACGGTGGAACTCCACCTCGTCGACCTCGGCGGCGCAGGCGAAGACGTCCGCTTCTCCCGCCGGGCCGTCGACGGAGCCGATGACGGCGGTCGCGGCTGCGCGCCGCGCACGGCTCCACCGTTGCGACAGCTCTGCCAGCGGATCCCCGAGCGACATTCCCCCGGCGCGCGAGCAAGCGCAGGGCCAGCACCTCCGCCGGGCGCTGCACCCTCGAAAGCCCTCCGCGCAGCGCGCAGCGGTTGCGCGTTCTCAGCCGGGCAAGGCCGCGGACTGTTCCACCTGGAAACACGGCGGAACGTTCAGTTTGAGACATACCTCGGGTTGGAGATATCAGTTGAGATGCTGGCTCGCGGGAAAGGGTTCGCCGGCCGCGTGCGAACAGCGCTTGCAGACCGGCGCGGCATGACTCGAGCGCTCGGGGCAGTCGTGTGGCTGGTGGCGGCGGCGGCGTGGGGGCAAGGCATGGACACCAACGCGGAGGCACCTCCCGCGGGACAGGCGCCGCCTGTGGTGGACGCGGTGGATGCCGGGACGACGAGCGACGCGCCGCCGCCGGCGCCGAGAGTGGAAGCGCCGGTGGCGAAGAGCGAGCCCGCGGCGGTGGTGGCGCCGCCGGCGGAACCTCCAGGCCCCTTCGACCTGGTGCAGTCGCTGTGGGGCCCCGGGCGCAAGTCGTCGGGTGAGAAGTTCTCCAGCGCGGCCACGCCGCTCGAGCCCGGCCCCTTCCGGCTGGCGGGCGAGAAGTGGTCCCTGGGCTTCGGCGGCCAGTACTTCGCGCGCGGGGAGCTGCGCGACAACCGCGACTACGACGGCGCGGTGGGCGACCACGAGTTCGGCATCGAGCACCGGGCGCGCCTGTCGGTGCGGGCTTCCGCCTTCGGGCGGGTGGGCGTGCTGGTGGAGTTTCAGGACGTGCGCTTCTGGGGCAGCGAGCCCAACACCGTCACCACCACGCCCAACACGGGGCTGCACCAGGGCTTCGTGGACGTGAAGGTGACGGACTGGCTGGACGTGCGGCTGGGCCGACAGGAGCTGTCCTACGGAGAAGACCGCCTCATCGGCAACCTCGACTGGGCGCAGTCGGCGCGCGCCTTCGACGGCGTCTTCCTCCGGGTGAGGCCCAGCGACACCACCACGGTGGACGGCTTCGCGATGATGCTGCGTCCGCCGGCGTGGGTAACCGGCACCACCTCGCGCTTCCACAACTCGGGCCAGTTCTTCTATGGGTTGTACGGCCGCTTCCGCCCCACCAGGGCGCTGGGCATCGACGGCTATGCGCTGGGCCTCCACAACGACGCGGGGAGCGCCGCCTCGGGGCCCGGCCCGGACACCAACCTCGCCACGCTGGGCGCGCGCGTGTCCTGGACCTCGGGCGGGCTGGCGCTTCTGGGCGAAGGGGCCTTCCAGACAGGGCAGCAGGGCGCTTCGCTCGTCCTCGCGGGGGCCTTCGCGGGCCGCGGCACGTACACCTTCTCCGCGCCCGGCAAGTGGTACGTGGGCGCGGAGGTGCTGGGCGCGTCGGGTGACGGCGACGCCACCGACACCACGCAGAGCACCTTCAACCAGCTCTTCCCCACCGGGCACATCCACCTGGGCTTCATGGACTACGTCGGCTGGCAGAACGTGCTGGGCTTCAAGGGCAGCGTCGGCTTCCGGCCGTTCGGCGCGCACGTGTGGCTCGACGTGCACCACTTCCGCTTCTGGGACGCGCGGGGCGCCTCCTACAACGCCGCCGGCGCGCAGCTCATCGCCGCGGACCCCAACCGCACCAACGCCAACCTGGGCACCGAGCTCGACTTCAACGCCACCGTGCCCTTCACGAAGTACGTCGGCCTCTCAGGGACCTTCGCCGTCTTCCTCCCCGGCGGCGGCTCTTCGTCACGGGGCAGCAGCCCATCGACGTGGGGCTTCCTCTCGGTCCGCAGCCAATTCTGACTGCGCGAAAGACGCGCGTGAGTTCGTCCAACCCCGCCGCGGCACTTCCGGCGAAGCGGAGCGCATGTCCCGAGATGAAACGCATCGGCCAGGCGCGCTCCGTCCGCGTCGGCTTCGGACGTGGCCGACGGACATGTCTGAAGGGACACGGGGCAGGGAATGGACGAGGCCAGACGAGAGCCGAAAGCGCCGCCGCCCGAGTCGCCGTAAACCGACGCGGAGCGGCTCCAGCGGCACGGCCGGTCGGCGGCGCGAAAGGCAGGGCCGACGCGCCTTCCGGTGCGCCGCTGTGCCCGGCGCTTGCATGACGCCGCCCCATGCAGCTCCCCCTCGCCACGCCCCGCCGCGTCTTGCCCCTCACCGCTCCACCGCCTCCGTACCCGGCCTTCATCGTGTCGGGCCTCCTGGCGGCGCTCACCGTGGGCACGCTGTCTGGCGCCATCAACCTGTGGAACCTGCACGCGCGCCTGACGCCGGTGCCCATCGACCACCACCGCTCTCACGCCTTCGCGCAGCTCTTCGGCTTCATGCTGCTCCTCATCGTCGGCGTGTCGTTTCAAATCGTCCCGCGCTTCTTCGGCGGCACGCCGGCCCACGAGTCCACCATTCGCCTGACGAAGTGGACGGGCATCAGCGGGCTGTGGCTCCTCATCGCAGGCCGCCTCGGGGCGCTTCTGCCCGGCAGCGCGTGGCTGGGCGTGGTGGGCGCGGTGCTCCTCTTCGCGGCGGTGACGGCGTGGGCGCTCTTCATCTTGCGCCTCAGGCTCCAGTCCGACTTCTCTCCTGACTGGCTGCAGCCTTTTCTCCTCGTCGGCACCGGCTGGTGGTGGCTGTCGGCGTTGCTGGTGCTGGTGTGGCAACTCGGGCAGCTCTCCACGGGGCCGCTCGCCTCCCTCCCGCTGGAAGCCGTCTACGCCATGGCCCTCTTCGGCGGGACCGCCTCGTGGCTGTGGGGCATCTTTTTTCGCGCGGGCGCTTGCACGCTGCGCATCGAGCGGCCCACTCCGGCGGCGCAGCGCCCGGCCTTCTTCCTCTGGCAGCTCGCCGTCCTGCTGCAGACCGTGGCCGAGTTCGCGCGTGACGTGAGGTGGGCGGGCGCGGCGTCGCTGGCGCTGGCCGCGGCGATGGCCCTCTTCGTCGGCGTGGTGCGCCCCTTCCGTCAGCCCGCGGGCGCGATGCCCGGAGAGCCTCTCATGCGCCGCGCGGTGCAGTGGGGCCTCGGCTTCGCGCTCGCCTTCGCCGTCCTCTCGGCGTGGAACGGCCTGGCGTCGCTGGGCCTTCTCGCCGCCGCGCCCTTCCTCGCGGACGCGGCGCGCCACGCCTTCACCCTGGGCGTGTGCACGCTGCTGGTGCTGGGCTTTGCGGGCCGCATGGTGCCGTCTTTCGAGGCCGTGTCCCTGCCGTGGCCGTGGCTGTACGACGCGGGCGTGGTGGCCGTGGCGGTGGGAGCGCTCGCGCGGCTCG
>JBFMHF010000151.1:0-17507 GCA_040752975.1 Myxococcota bacterium | reverse complement strand
TCGTTTCCCCATTTTTCTTGCGGGTGGGGGGGGGGGGGTGGTGGGCCCCTAACCCTCGCCCCCACGACGAGATCTGGTCAACGGACCAGCGAGGCATGCTCCGCTCAGGTGCTCTCTGGGGTTAAGTCGACCATCAGCCGGTCGCCTGCGCTTCACCCAGCCGGAGGCTGACCGCCGGCGAGAAGAGGTGCGGGCTGGGACGCGGGGCGAGAGCGGTGTGCTCCCACCGCACCGCCTCCACCCTCCCCGCCTCGTGGCTGAAGACGCGGTAGGCGCCCAGGGCGGTCGAGCTCCCGGCGTTCACCACCTGCAGCGGCCGGCCGCGCCCACCGTCCACCGTGAAGTGTCTGGGCACGTGGCGATGGCCGTGCAGCACCAGATCGCAGCGCCCGCGCACCCGCTCGAGCAGCTTCCGGCCCAGCGGCAGCTCCGCGGCGTTGGGCCAACCGCACACGTCGGCGAACCACTCCCCGAAGCTCTCCACCGGCAGCGGCAGGACGTGGTGGTGCAGGAGCACCGCCACCAGGGCGCCCCTCGGCGCCAGGCCCAGCGCCTGATCGACGGCCTCCAGCATCCGTTCGCAGAGCTCGCCGTGACAGCGGATGAGCGAACGATTGTGCGGCGCCGTGGAGTCGACGCACACCATGAAGAGCCCGTCACGGCGATCGACCGACACCCGCAGCTCGTCGGAGAGCAGCTCCGCCACGTCGTCGCCGCTGCGATCGTGGTTGCCTGGCACCACCGTCAGCCGCCCCTCGCGCTTGAGGGGCAGAAAGAGCGAGAGGAACAGCTCGTACTCCTCGATCCGCCCGGACTCGGTCACGTCCCCGGTGAGGACGACGTGATCCACCCTCGTCTCGCGCAGCTTCGCCACCAGGGCCGCGGCCGCGCGCTCGTTCGCCGCAGAGGCGCCCAGGTGGAGATCGGACAGGTGCGCGAGCGTGGTCATGGCGTCACCCGGACCTGAGGCGCTGCCACACCCGGAGCGCGCCGATGGCCGCCCGGACGGCCCAGGCCGACACGGACAGCTCCACTCGCTCGAGCGCGCGGCTCACGACGCCACCCCCGCCACCGGCTGCGGCTCGGGCTGATCCACGCGCGGCGTCAGCACCGGCACGCCCGCCGTCGGACGCACCAGCCGCGAGCCGTAGGTGACGCGCAGCTTGTTGCCACGCCAGCGCACCGAGCGGGACACCAGGCCGTTGCACCAGGCGATGAAGAGCAGCAGGTCCTTGAGCGCTACCGCCGCCACCGCCCTCAGCCCCAGCGGCCCACAGCGCAGGGCGCGCGCCGCAGAGAGATCCACCGCGGCCTTGAGCGCCAGCCCGATGCCCGCCAGCCCGGCCGTCACCGCGCTCGGCTCGCCCAACGCGGCCAGCACCAGCAGAGGCCAGGGGTTGAGCAGCGCCTGCGAGAGGTAGGTGGGCAGGGTGATGGCGGTGCGGTGGATGACGCTCCACCGGACGTAGCGCTGGAAGAAGCTGGACACCGTGCGGTGCACCGCCACGTTGAGGACAGGAGACCGGAGGATCGCCACCCGCTTCCCCAGCTTCCGCGTGACGTCCTGGCCGATGACGTAGTCCTCGGCGAGCACGTCCACGTAGGCCGCGAAGCCACCCAGCGCCTCCAGCGCGTCGCGCTTGAGCGCCATGGACTTGCCCACCACCAGGTCCTTCCCCGCCACCTGCTTGGCCGCGAGCTGCCCCGCGCCGATGCCCGAGGCCAGGTGCAGGTTGTCCAGCAGCGCGCCGAAGGACTCGTGGCCCGCGCCGCTCACCGGGTTCGACGCGCACACCACCTGGGGATCCTCGAAGGCCGCTGCCAGCTCGGACAACGCTCCCGGGCCCAGCCGCGCGTTGGAGTCGGAGACCAGCAGCACGTCGTGTCGCGCCTGCCGCGCCAGCGTCACCAACTGGTTCACCTTGGGGTTCAACCCCGGCTCGCCCTGCTGCAGCACGACGCGGAAGCGCTTCGAGCGCGCCGCCACCCGGCACGCCACCGGGTACGCGGCGTCCGCCGTGTCCTTCACGCCCAGCAGCACCTCGTACCGCGGGTACTCCAGGGCCGCGAAGCTGAGCAGGTTGTCTTCCAGCGCGTCGTCGACTCCGCACAGCGGCTTCAAGATGGAGATCCCCGGTCGCCGCGCGGGCGCACGCAGCCGCCTGCTCAACGCCAGCGAGAGCGCCGCGCGTTGAAGCAGGAGGGCCAGAAAGCCAGCCCCCGCCAGGATCATCAGCAGCCAGGTGAGCCAGTTCATCTCCGGCCTCCTTCCTTCGAGTGGCCGAAGCGTCCCTCTCCCGGGAAACACGATCGCGAAGCCCTCGTGAAAGAGCGGCAACCCCAAGGCAACGACGCGGTGACGATCGCCACCGGGCTGTCACGCAGACGGGCCCTCGGCGCGCCGGGGACCCTCCACGTCCAGGCCCACCTCCCGCACCTCCCAGGCCAGCTCGACGAGGTCCGCCTGGAGGCGGCACAGCGTGCGGTGTTGGTGCGTCAGCCGCTCGTCGACCCGCTCGGCCAGCGCGTCGACCTGATCGCGCAGGGAAATGAGGAGTGCTTCCAGCCGCTGAAGGGTGTCGTGCTCGGAGCCCATGGTGCAGCGGATCTCCCATGCGTCCGTGACAGCCCGCAGGCGCCCGGGAAAACGATGCGTCAAACGCGCAGGGTGACGTGGACCCCGACCGTGGAGTTGAATGTGTGCATGTCGGAGAGCGAGCCCCCGGACTTCCTCAAAGGTGGCCCTGCCCTCGGCGCGGACGGGAAGCTGGAAGGGCGGCTCAACCGCATCGAGAGCGGCGGCCCTCCCCCGGTCAACGACGCGCCGCTCGAGCTCGAGGAGCGCCCACCGAAGCGGCCGGAGTCGGAGCCCGTCGCGTACAGAGATCCCCTCCCCACCCCCGGCCGCCGCCTCGCGGTGCGGTTGATCGCCGTGGCGGTGGTGGCGGGCGTCGCGTTGCTCGTGGCGGGCCTCCTCTCTTCCCGGCCAGGGCGCCCGGGCAACGTCGTCCACACCAACACCTTCCTCGACAGCCTCCTGAGCGGCGGGGAAAAGCACGCGGTCGTCATCACCAGCGAGCCGGCCGGCGCCACGGTGAAGATCGCTGGCCAGGTGGTGGGCGTGACGCCCTGGGCCGGCGACAACCTCTGGGCGGGCGACGCGCCGGTGGTGCTGGAGCTGGAGGGCTTCAAAGCCTGGAAGGGCACGATCAAGGGCGGGCAAGAAGCCCACCTGAACGCCCGCCTCACGAAGTAGCGCGGGCCTCGCGCAGCGCCGGGTGTATGGTGCCCGCATGGTGAAGCACATCTTGATCGGCGTGGACGGATCGAAGGAGTCCCTGGAAGCGGCGCGCTACGGCCAGGGCCTGGCGGAGCAGCTCGGCGGCCGGGTGACGCTGGTCTTCGCGCTCGAGCCTCCCCAGGTGATCCCCGTGGGTCCGCTGTCCGGCTACGTGATGACGTCGGCCCCCCGGTCCGAGGAGGACGTGAGGAAGGCGCAGAAGGTGCTGGACGAGCTGATCGCCGAGCGCCCGAAGGTGCCCACCACCGCGCGCGTCGAGCTGGGCAAGGCGGCGGAGACCCTGTGCGATCTCGCCGGCAACCTCGGCGCCGATCTGGTGATCGTCGGCTCGCGCGGCCTCGGCGCAGGGCGCCGCCTCATCCTCGGATCCGTCAGCGACCGCGTCGTCCACCACGCGCCCTGCCCAGTCCTGGTGTTGCGGCCTCACCCGGCCTGACATGCACCCCAACGCGCAGCTCCTCACCGGCTTCTACGAGGCTTTCGCCCGCAAAGACGCAGGCCCGATGCGCGCCGCCTACGCCGACGACGCCCGCTTCAGCGACCCCGCCTTCCCGGACTTGAGGGGGAAGGCCATCGGCGACATGTGGGCGATGCTGTGCGAGCGCGCCCAGGACTTCTCGCTCACCTTCCGCGACGTGCAGGCCGACGACGCGAAGGGCAGCGCCCATTGGGAGGCGCGCTACCTCTTCGGGGGCAAGCGGAAGGTGCACAACGTCATCGAGGCGTCCTTCACGTTTCGCGACGGGCGCATCGTGCAGCACACCGACAGCTTCGACTTCCACCGCTGGAGCCGGCAGGCCCTGGGCCCCGCGGGCCTGCTGCTGGGGTGGAGCGGCTTCCTGAAACGCCAGGTGCAGGGGCGTTCCGCGAAGCTGCTCGCGAGCTGGCAGCGCCGGGGCGGGTGACGGCCCACCCCGGCGATGGCCGGGCTTCGTCACTGCACGGTGAAGCTGCCCGACACCGTCCCGCCTCCGGAGAAGGTGAGCTGGAAGCTGCCCGCGGTCACCGCGCCCACCGCGCTGAAGGTGAGGGTGCCGCCCGAGGCAGCCTTCGCCACGAAGAGCTGCGTGTCCGCCGTCGCCGGGACCTCCGCGTACAGCGCGGCCTGGCCGGCCTGGAGCACCACCTGCCCCGCCGCCGAAGGACAAGCCCCCAGCTCGATCACCACGCCCGCGCTGGACGACGACGGATCCGCGACGATCAACGCCGGCGTCCCGTTGCTGTCGTCGATCCACGCCTGCGCGTTCGACACCGCCACCGTCCCGGAGCCCGCCGCCGAGCACTGGGCCACTCCGCCCCAGCCGCCGCTGTAGCCGCCGCTGCCCTGCTGGCCGCCGCACGTCGCCGGCGTGGTGCTGACGCACTGGCCCGCCTGACACACCCAGCCGCGCGGGCACTGGACGTTGGACGTGCAGCCCGGCGTCGAGGGAACGCAGACCCCCGACTGGCAGACCTCGCCCGGAGCGCACTGCGCGCTGGAGGTGCAGGAGGTCGGCCCCGGCACGCAGACGCCCGCCTGGCACGTCTCGCCGACGGAGCAGTCCGCGTCCACGACGCACGCCCAAGGCGCCGTCACGCACTGGCCGGCCTGGCACACCTGGCCCGCGGCGCACTGCGCGTTGCTGGTGCAGCCCGCCGGCGCGACGACGCACACGCCGGCCTGACAGAGCTCTCCCCGCGCGCAGTCCGCGTTCGTCTGGCAGCCCGGCGGCGGAGGCGTGGGCGGGTACATCACGAAGCTGCCCGACAGCGTGCCCGTGACGCGCTGGTTGAGCGTCGAGCCCGCGGCGGAGAGGGTGACGGTGCCCGAGTCAGCCTCCCCGATGGCGTCCCCTGTCGTCACGTCGAAGACGAGCGCGAAGCGGTGCACGCCGTCGAGCGACTGGGGCCCCACCTGCCAGGGGAGATCGCTCAGCACCGCCAGCGCCGTTCCGGTGTTGCCGTTGAAGTTGCCGATCACCACGTACTTCCACCCTTGATCGTCCGCGCCGATGGACGCGGGCCCGCCGGTGAGGGTGGGCGTCGCCGAGATGGTGTAGCTGCCAGTGCCTACCGGCGTACCGCTCCAGGTGTTGGGATCGACGATGGGCGCGTCGAACTGCGCCGCCCCCGTCACCGGAGTCCCGCCCAGCGCCGAGCGCGAGGGCTTCGGCGCAGGCAGCTTGATCGTCACCGAGGGCTGCGACTGCGTACAGCCCAGGAAGGCCACCGCGAGGCAACACGACACCCAGCTGGCCGCGCGGCGCGGGCCAGAAGACGACGTCGACATGTGCGTTTCCCCTCCGTCCGCAAGACGAGTCGCCCCGGCCCTGCTGGCGTGTGCGGACGCGTCGCCTGTGTGCCCCGCCCTCCGCGGGACATTCATCGCCGGCTTTTTCGGGGGCTACTTCACGATGCGGAGGTGGCCTCGGCGGGGAGGCGTCTGCTCCGTCGGCCCGCCGGCGTCGGCGCCCTCGGGCTTGTCCAACACCACCTCCCGGAGGATGGCGCGGGGGTTCTTCTCGGCCTCGGCGCCCTCCGGGCGGGGGCGCGCGCCGGCCTGGACCTGCAGCTCTTCGGCGTTGATCCGCTCGGTGGCGGCCTCGGCCAGCTCCTGCGGCATGTCGTCCGGGTACATCCAGAACTCGCGGCTGACGTGCGAGGCGATCGCGTACACCGCGCTCCACGGCACACCCACCGTGAAGCGGCTGCCCCCGAAGGACAGCGTTTCCCGCACGCCCCAGTCGCTCACCGTGAGATCCGGCGGATCGAAGCGGTACGAGACGTTCAGCACCAGGTGGTGGTTCTGCTTGTACTTCTCGGGCACCAGCACCCCGGGCCGCCGCGCGTCGAGGTGCAGCTGCGCCATGCCCTTCTCCAGGGCGCTCAGCAGGCGCTGCTTCTTCTCGTCAACCCGTGCATCCATTCAGCGGCGCCTCTTCAGTCGATCCAACTCGCGCCTGGTCTCCCGCTCGCGGATGCCTTCGCGGCGATCGACGGTGTTCTTGCCCTTCCCCAGGCCCAGACGGACCTTGGCCCGCCCATCCTTGAAGTACATCACCAACGGGACGATGGTGTAACCGCGCTCGCGCACTTTCGCCGCCCACTTCTCGATCTCCGCCTTGTGCAACAGCAGCTTGCGGGGCCGGGTGGGCTGGTGGCTGAAGGTGGAGGCCGGCGTGTACGCCCCGATGTGCGCGTTGAGCAGGAAGAGCTCGCCCTTGTCCGGCAGCGCATAGGCGTCGGACAGCGACGCCTCGTTGTTCCGCAACGCCTTCACCTCGCTGCCCATCAACATCAGCCCGGCTTCGATGGTGTCGTCGATGGCGTAGTCGAAGCGGGCGCGGCGGTTCTCGCAGATGATCTTCTCGCCAGCCTTGGCCTTCTCCGCCATGCGGAAGCCTCTTCCCCGTTCGCGCGAGGGAAAGCAACAGGAGGCGCGCTTCACCTCAGCCGAGGGACACGGCCACGTTGTCGATGAGGCGCGTCCTGCCCAGGAAGCCCGCCACCAGCAACCGCCCCGGGACGCCGGGACTCAAGCGCTCCAGCGGCGCCAGCGTCTCGGCGTGGCGGAGCTCCACGTAGTCCTCTCGTACCTCACCCTCCGCCAACCGCTGCCGCACGAGGCCCACCAGCACCTCGGCCTTCCCTTCCCCGTGCTTCGCCGCCGCCTGCGCCTCGAAGAGGCCCTTGGACAGGGCCAACGCCCGCCTCCGCTCCTCCGCCGAGAGGTAGGCGTTGCGGCTGGACATGGCCAGCCCGTCCGCCTCCCGAATGGTGGGCTGCCCGACGATGTCCACCCCCAGCTCGAGATCGGCGTTCAGCCGGCGGATCACCTGGAGCTGCTGAAAGTCCTTCTCGCCGAAGAGGGCGACGTGGGGCCGGAACAGGGCCAGCAGCTTCGTCACCACCGTCGCCACGCCGCGGAAGTGTCCGGGCCGGCGATCGCCGCAGAGCCCCTTCGACACCTCGTCCACCGTCACCCAGGTCTGGTAGCCGGGCGGGTACACGGTGGCGGGCTCGGGCGTGTAGAGCAACGACACCCCGGCGGACTCGCACTTCTTCGCGTCCCCCTCCGGGTCCCTCGGGTACCGCGCGAGATCCTCGTTCGGGCCGAACTGCGAGGGGTTCACGAAGATGGTGGCGGCCACCACGTCGGCGCGCCGCCCCCCCTCGCGCATCAGCGACAGGTGGCCCTCGTGCAGGAAGCCCATCGTCGGAACCAGCGCGAGCCGCTTGCCCTCGCGCGCGAGCGCCGCCGTGAAGGCCCGCACCTCGGCCGGAGTGGTGACGATCTTCATGCTCGCGTCCGTCGTGTGGAGGAGAGACGGTCAGACCGGCACGCCGTAGATGCCGCTCTTCTCCTCGCGCTCCGAGGGCTGCACGTCGGGGTTCGACGCGACCAGCCGCATGGTGGTGGAGCGGAAGGAGTGCTCCTCGTCGGGGAAGGCGCCGCCCCGCACCTCGTCGAAGAAGGCCCGCGCCGCGCCGCCGATCGCCTCGAAGTGGTTGGCGTAGCGCTTGACGAACTTCGGCTTGAAGTCCGGGTTCATGCCCAAGAGGTCGTAGCAGACCAGCACCTGCCCATCGCAGTGCTTGCCGGCGCCGATGCCGATGGTGGGGATCGCCAGGCGTGAGGTGATGGTCTTCGCCAGTTCCAGCGGCACGCCTTCCAGCACCAGCGCGTAGCAGCCGGCCTCCTCGAGCGCGACCGCGTCGTCGAGCAGCTTGCGGGCCGTCTCTTCGTCGCGGCCCTGCACCACGTACCCGCCCATCTTGTGCACCGACTGCGGCGTCAGGCCGATGTGCCCCATGACGGGGATCGACGCGCGGACGATGCGGCGGATCACGTCGGAGAACTCCGCGCCGCCCTCCAGCTTCACGCTGCCCACGCCGCCTTGCGCCACCAGCAGGCCGGCGTTCTTCACCGCGTCCTCGACGCCGTTCTGGTAGCTCATGAAGGGCAGATCGCCCACCACGTGCGCCCGCTTCGCCCCGCGGGTGACGGCCTTCGAGTGGTACACCATCTGGTCCATGGTGACGGGCAGGGTCGAGTCGTGCCCCTGCACCACCATTCCCAGGGAGTCGCCCACCAGGAGCACGTCGGCGCCGGCCTCGTCGAGGATGCGCGCGAACGTCGCGTCGTAGGCGGTGACCATGCAGATCTTCTGACCTGCATGCTTCAACTTCTTCAGCGTGTGGATGGTGACCTTGTCCTTCACAGGGTTCACCTCCCGGGTACGGCGGGGGATGTGTTCACCGGGGCTGCACCGTTGACCGCCTCCGTGCTGGCAGGTCGCTCACGGCCCGATGGGCTTCGCTTCTCGAGTCTAATGGAGTCCTTTAGCGCCTGCTCGCCAGGGGCTGGTAGTGAACAATGCCTTTCTTCGTCTGCCGGACCACCGAGAGGAGATTCTCGAGGTCTTCCGGGTTGTTGACGAAGTCGATGTCGCTCGTGTTGACCACCAGCAGCGGCGTTTCGTTGTAGTGGAAGAAGAAGTCGTTGTACGCCCGGCACAACGAGTCGAGGTACTCGGCGTCGAACTTCCGCTCGAACTCCCGCGCCCGCTTCTTGATGCGGGCGAGCAGCACGTCGAGCCGCGCCTGCAGGTAGATCACCAGGTCCGGTTTGGTGACGCGGGGCCCAATCTCGTCGAAGACGCGCTCGTAGAGCGCCAGCTCGTTGGGATCCAGCGTCAGCGCCGCGAAGATCCGGTCCTTCGCGAACAGGTAGTCGCTCACCGTGACGGTCGCGAAGAGATCCTGCTGGAAGAGCTCCTGCTGCTGCTTGAAGCGCGAGAGCAGGAAGAACATCTGCGTCTGGAAGGCGTACTTGTTCCGGTCCGTGTAGAAGCTGGCGAGGAAGGGGTTCTCTTCCACCACCTCCATCACCCGGCGGGCCTGCAGCCGCTCCGCGAGGATGTTGGTCAGCGACGACTTGCCGACGCCAATCGGGCCCTCCACGACGATGTACCGATGGCTCGAAGTCATGCGTCGTGCGGCGTCGTGTCGGGTCGAATTCGAGGCCGATTTACCGGCCCGGGATCGAGGTCGGCACACAACCACACTCCCCCTCGTCTCGCAACGCTTCGCGGAATTTTCGCTGCAAGATCAAGCGGTTGTTTGACGTGTAGTGCCATGTCATGTATGGTCATGCCATGGCCATTCCCGGGAGGGGGAAGTCGAGGGTCGTGGCGCTGTCAGCCGCGGCGGAGAAGTCCAGCGAAGCGGAAGCGGAGACGGTGCCTCCGGAGGTCGCGGCGAGCCCCCTGTACGGCGTGGCGATGCTGAAGATCGCGATGGAGCTGAAGAAGGCGGACGCGCGGCCGCTGGACGAGCTGATCAGCGGCGTCCTGTCCCGGATGCGGCTGGACGAAGGCGAGTTTCGTCGCTTCCTGGACGCCAACGGAGGCCTGCTGCGCACCATCGCGCAGCGGCGCCGGTTCTAGGGCGATGGCGAGCCGGACGAAGAAGGTCCCGGTGGTGGTGTTCGAGCGCGCGAAAGCGGCCGTCTCCTCGAGCGGGGTGAAGAAGGCGCCGCAGCCGACGGCGCCGGGCAGAGCCAGGCCGCTCAAGGCGCGCGAGAAGGTGGTCGCCGCGCTGAAGAAGCTGCACCCCATGGACTGACACTCTCTGCGGGAGCGCGCGAGGCAGAGGGGCTACCCTGTCGGCATGCCCCTGCCCCGCCTCCAGCTCTTCGAGTTCAACGACTCGCCTTGGGCACCCCCGGTCCTGCGCGACACGATCGTCGAAGCGCTGTCCCGCTCGCTCAAGTGGGGTCGCCTCCTCGACGGGCTGGTGGAGCCCTTCTCGGACTTCCTGCGCGCCTGCGGCACGAGCGAGGTGCTGGACCTCTGCGCGGGCGCAGGCGGCCCGGCGGCGGTGTTCTCGGAGGCCCTCGCCCGGCGCGGCGTGCCAGCCCACTTCCTCTTGACGGATCTCTTCCCCCAGGTGCGTCACTGGGAAGCGCTGCGGAGAGAACGGCCCGGGCAGATCGACTTCGCGCCGGAGCCGGTGGACGCGACGTCCATTCCACCATCTCTCGGCGCCGGGCGCGCGCGGGCCATCATCAACGCGCTTCACCACTTCCCTCCCACGCTGGCGCGGCAGGTGCTGCGGGGGGCCTGCGAGAACGCCCCCGGCGTCTTCGTGGCCGAAGGCCTCATTCGCAACCCCTTACGCTTCGCCGCCTTCGCCCCCTTCGGCATCCCGGCGCTGCTGGCGAGTCCGGTGCTGGCGGACGATCGACGGCTCGCGCGCGCGGTGCTGGCGTGGACGCCCATCGGACTCGCGGTGAGCGCCTGGGATGGGACGATCAGCGCGCTGCGCGCCTACCAGCCCGAGGATCTCCGGGAGATGGTGGCCGATCTCCCCGGCTGGAGGTGGACGGAAGGCACGTTCCGCTATGGCGGCGTCGGCCAGGGCATTTGGTTCTCCGGGGTGCGGACCTGAGCGCCGGCGCGCCCCTTCGGCTGGCAGCAGGGAAGCTGCCCTCACGCAACCCGTTCGCTGAGCGACGCGCCCCCGAGGCTCAGCCCAGGCTCCGTTCCAGGCGCGCGAACTCCTCCACCGACAGCGTCTCGGCGCGGCGCATCCCGTCGATGCCCGCGCGCTCCAACGCGGCCGCGATGTCCACCTCCCCGGCCAGCGCCTTGTCGGATTTGAGCGAGTTGGACAGCGTCTTCCTCCGCTGCGCGAAGGCCGCCTTCACCACCCGCCGGAAGCGCGCCTCGTCCCTCACCTCGGCCAGCGGTTTCGGCCTCCGCCCCAGGCGCAGCACCGCGGAGTCCACCTTCGGCGGAGGATGAAAGCGGTCCGCCGGGACGTCGAAGCAGCGTTCCACCTCGAAGAAGAGCCCCAGAAGCACCGTCAGGACGCCGTAGTCGCGCCCCCCCGGCTTCGCCGCCAGGCGATCGACGACCTCCTTCTGCAGCGTGAAGACGACCCGCGGCACGTGCGCCTTCTGTTCGAGCACCTCGAAGAGGATCGGACTGGTGAGGTGGTACGGCAGATTCCCCACGACGACGACCTGGTCCGCGCCCGCCGTCTTCGCGAAGTCCAGCTCCGCCGCGTTCGCCTCCACCAGCGTGAGCCCCTCCAGTTTCTGCCGGCGGAGCGCCTCGGCGAGCTCGCGATCGCGCTCCACCGCCGTCACCTTCGCGCCCGTCGCCAGCAGGTAGCGCGTCAGGTGCCCCAGCCCCGCGCCCAGCTCCACGCAGCTCTCGCCCGGGCGCAACAGCGCCTCCTCGGCGATGCGCTCCAGCACCACCTCGTCAGCCAGGAAGTTCTGCCCCCAGCTGTGCTTGGGCTGAAGGCCCAGCCGCTTGAGCATGTCCCGCGGGTGCTCGACCATGCCCGTCCTCCTCTACAGCCGCCACGAGGGATCGGCGTTGAGCGTCTGATCGCTGCGCACGCCCCGCTTGTAGGCCTCCGCACCCGCCACCGCGATCATCGCCCCGTTGTCCGTGCACAACCGCTTCGGTGGGAGGTACAGGGTGAGGCCTGCCTCCACCGCGCGCTCCTCGGCCAGCGTCCGCAGCCTCGAGTTCGCCGCCACGCCCCCGCACAGCACCAACTGCCGGGCGCCCGCCTTCTTCGCCCCCGCCACCAGCTTCTTCGTCAGCGCGTCCGCCACCGCTTCCTGGAAGGACGCGCACAGGTCGTGGAGCGCCTGGCCGGTCGGCACACCGTGCTGCTGCACGTGCACCAGCACCGCCGTCTTCAGGCCCGAGAAGCTCCAGTCCAGCACGTCGTGCTGCTTGAGCGCTCGGGGGAACTTGATCGCCTTGGGATCTCCCGTCTGCGCCAGGGTGTCGATCGGCTGCCCGCCCGGGTACGGCAGCCCGAGGATCTTCGCCACCTTGTCGTACGCCTCACCCGCCGCGTCGTCGCGCGTGGTGCCCAGCTTGCGGTACGAGCCGAAGGCCTGCACCTCGTACAGCGTGGTGTGCCCGCCGGACACCACCAGCCCGAGGAAGGGCGGCTCGGGCGCGTCGTCGGCCAGGCGAATGGCCAGCAGGTGCCCTTCGAGGTGGTTGACGCCCACGAAGGGCAGCCCCTTCGCCAGCGCCAGCGACTTGGCCACCTGCAGCCCCACCAGCAGCGCCCCCTGCAGCCCCGGCCCGCTCGTCACCGAGATGACGTCGAGATCGTCCAGCCGCGCGCCGGCGCGAGAGAGCGCCTCGTCGATGACGGGCATCACCTGCACCACGTGGTTGCGGCTGGCCAGCTCGGGCACCACGCCGCCCCAGCGCCGGTGGATGTCGATCTGCGTTGACACCACGTCGGACAGCGCGACGCGGGCGTCCTTCACCACGGCCGCGGCCGTCTCGTCGCACGACGTCTCGATGCCCAGGCACAGCACGAGGACGTCTCTATTACGGAATCATCTTCAGCGTCTCGCGCACGTCCCGTGCTTCCGGGCCATTCGGCTTGAGCCTCAGGTACTCCTGGAAGGGCGCCTTGGCTTCCCGCTCGCGGCCCAGGTTGTAGAGGGCCACGCCCAGCGCCATCCACGCCGACGCGTTCTCCGGATCGTCCTTCACCGCGTCCTTGAGGTACGGGACGGCCTCCTTGTAGCCCTGATCGGACATCACCAGGGCGATGCCGAGGCCCGCGCGAATTTGAGGATCCTCCGGGCGCTCCTTCTGCGCCGTGCGGAAGAGCGTCACCGCCTTGCGGTACTTCTGGGCCACCAGCGCGGCCCGCGCTTCGGCCAGCGTGGCTTCCACCGCGGGACCGGGCGGCCCGGCGTCCTTCCCCGCCACCGCCAGCGTGACGCCCGCGTCCTTCGCCGTCGCCACCGTCGACCCTGCGTCCTTCGCGAGGACGGCCACGGCCCCGGCGTCGACGGGCGAAACGGCCACGGCCCCGGCATCCCGCGCGGCGACCGCCAGCGCGCCGGCGTCGACGACTGCCACGGCGAGGGAACCCGCGTCGCGCGCACCTGCATCCAACGTCGCGAGCGCCACCGCGCCCGCGTCGCGCACGCCGGCATCCAGCGCGGCGAGCGCCACGGCTCCCGCGTCCGACGCGGCAGCACCGGCGTCCTGCGGCGCGGCGGCGAGCTGGCCCGCGTCGAAGCCCTGGCCCGGGTCGACGGGTGCGACAGCCACGGCGGCGCCGGCGTCCACGTGAGGCGTCACGACGACTGGCACCCCGGCGTCCTGCGGCTCCTGCGTCGCTTGCTGGTTGCTCATCACCCAGACGGTGCCCACCACGCCCAGCACCAGCCCCACCACCACGACGATGGGGAGCGCCTTCGAGCTGCGGGGAGGAATCGGGTTTTCGCCCGACAGCGGCTGGGAAAGCCGGCCCTCGGTGTCGGAGAAGAAGTTGTCTTCCAACGCGGAGGGCGGAGAGGCGCGCGGCGGCGTCACCTTCCCGAGGACAGGAGGCGGCGACGACTGGAACGGCGGCCGCGAGGGTGACGACGAAGGGGGCGGCGCGGCCGTCGGCGGCTTCGAGGGCGATGACGTCAGCGGCGGCCGCGACGGAGACGATGTCAGCGGCGGGGCCGCGGGCGCGGGGGGGACGAGCCCGGCGGACGGAGGCGGACGGGGCGCGGGCGGCGGGGCCGACGCGGCTGTGGGCGTCGAGGGCGGCGTGGTGTGCGGCGGAGGGATGCCCTCCGGCTGGGTGGGCTCCTCGGTCAGCTCGAGGGGCTCCACGTCTTCCGCGGGCGGCGGGGCCGGCGCCTTCTGGAGCGGCGGGAGGGTGAAGCGCTCGAGCGCGGCCCCTCCGAAGACGGGCGGCTTGAGGGCGATGGCCTGGCCCGGCGGCCTCAGCCGCTGCGGCTCGGGAGCGCGCGCCCACCCCACCGGCGCCCACGTCGACTGCGAGCCCAGCCCCTCGTCGTCCACCGACGCCCACTTCTCCAGCAACTGGCTGCGCGCCTTCTCCAGCTCGCGTGGCGGTGACTCGACGAGGAACTGCGAGCCCTCCGTGGGGGGCGGGGCGGGCGGTGCGCCGGCGGGCGGGCGCGCCCTGGGCTCGAAGTGCACCACCGCGGCCTTCGGCGGCTCGGGAGGAGGCGGCGGCGCGGCGTGAATGGGCGGAATGGCGGGTGCGACCGGCGGCTTCACCGGCTCGGGCTCGAGTTCGACGGCTTCCTCTTCGCCCAGCGGCGGCAGCTCGGGCTCGGCCACCGCCAACGGCACGGGCGTCGGCGTCTCGATCGGAACCTCCGTCACCGGTGGCTGGGCGGGCGGCAGCGGGGCGGCGGGCGTCACAGAGGGCGCGGAAGGGGCCTCGCCGCCCACGGGCTTGGGGCCGGTGTTGAGCCACTCCTCGATGCCCGGTTTCCTCACCCGCTCGCCCGTGGCCGGCGGGGCGCCCGACTCGCGGATCAAGCCCTCGAAGTACAGCTTGGAGATGATGCCCAGCGCGGCGAGATCCTCGAAGTCCGAGTCGTCCACCACGCGCGCCAGCGAGCGCCGCCCGTCGAAGAGGCGCAGCAGCCCGTTCACCTCGTCGGGGATCTCCGCCAGGCGATCGGCCAACTGGTCGTAGTCGAGCTCGAAGACGGTCTCGAGGGGCGGCAGCTGTTCCAGCATGCGGCCCCACTCGTCGAGGCGGCGCATGCCTTCCATCAAGAGGCCCTGCGTGGACACCTCGATCCGCTCGGGACGATCGACCGGCGTGAAGGACACCTCGAACTGCCCTTCGAAGGTGTTCAACATCCGGTAGAAGGCGTTCTCGCCGCGCAGCCGGCCCAGCTCGGCGTCGATGACGCGCCCTTCCTTGAAGTACACGGTGCCGGTGCGATCGCCTTCCAGCTTGATCACGCCGGTCTTGCGGCCGATCTCGAACGTCTGCACGAGATCGACGACGCCCATGTCCGCCAGGCTGCCGGTGAAGCCCGCGCGGGTCTCCTTCTTCTCGATGCGCTCCTTCTCCACCTTCTGGAGAATCATGCGCACCCGGGTGACGACCTCTTTGATGTAGATCGGCTTGGTGAGGTAGTCCTCAGCGCCCGTCTCGAGGCCCTTCACCTTCGACTCCACCGCCTTCTGGCTGGTGAGGAAGACGAAGGGGATGTGCCGGAAGCGATCGTCGCTCTTGAGCACCTTGCACAGCTCGAAGCCGTCCATCTCGGCCATGCGCGTCTCGGACAGCACGAGATCCGGCGGGCTGATCTGGACCTTCTCCAGGGCATCTTTGCCGTGGATGGCGGTGGTGACCTGAAAGCCGGCCTTCTTCAGGCTGACTTCCATCACGCGAAGACTCTTCGCGTCCCCATCGACCAGAAGCAGGTGCTGCTTGGCCACGTTCACCCTCTCGCGCGTGTGCGGACGGGGCATGTTTCGCCTTGCAACGCAGCAAGTCAACGTTTCCAATGCCCCCCATGGCACCCGAGCAGCGACGGCATGAGCGAAAGGCGTTCGCCGTCCAGTTTCAGGCCCGCGAAGCGCACGGCGTGGGCCAGCTGGTCTTCACCAGCGCGGATTTGTCCGCCGGGGGCGCCTTCCTCACTTCAGACCTGTTGCTCGAGCAGGGCGAGCCCCTGTCGCTCGAGTTCTCGTTGCCTGGCCAGGCGACGCCCATTCGCGTGCAGGCGCGGGTGGCGTGGGTGCGCCGCTTCCCCCAGGCGGGCGAGAAGGCGGGCATGGGCGTGGAGTTCGTGGCCTTGAAGGACGAGGACAAGAAGCGCCTCGAGGCGCAACTGGCCTGAAGCGCTACCGGAAGAAGCCGCCGCCCTTCTTTCCGGCGCCTTCCTTCTTCTTGCGCATCTCGATGAGGCGGATTTCCTGGTTGGCCTCGAGGTGCCGGGGGTTGACGCGGACGGCTTCGCGGAAGTGTCGCTCGGCCGTCTCCATGTCACCCTCGACGCGCGCGATGACGCCCAACTGGTAATGGGCGCGATCGCAGTCGGGATCGATGGCGAGCGCCTTCTGCATCATCGTACGCGCTTCGCCGGCCTCGGCCTTGCGCGTGGGATCCATGTAGATGCACCAGGCCGCCGCCGCGAGAGACTGACCGCCCTTGTCCAGCGCGTGGGCCTTCTGGAAGTGCTGCTCCGCCTGCTTGTAGTCGCGCTTCTTGAAGAAGACCTCGGCCATCTTCATCAACTCGGAGGCCTGCTGTGCGGGCGCGAGCTTCGCAGCGGGAGCGCCTGCCGCCAGCGATGCCGCGTAAGCCGCGCGCTTCGAGTCGTCGTGAAGGGCTTCGTAGGCGCCGCGGATCGCCTCGAAGACCGCGCTCATCTTCTGCGCCATGTGAGGCAGCGTCGGCGGGAGGCGATCGGGGTGGAACACCTTGGCCAGGCTGAGGAACGCGCCTTTCACCTGGTCGCGCGTTGCGTTGGGCGTGAGCCCCAGGACGGCGAAGTGGTCCTTCTTCGCGAGGCCCTCGTGGCGGGCCTCGATCTGCGCAGCGAGCTGAAGATCGGCGGGCGTAGGGCTGCGGATGCCGCTGGGAGAGGAAGGCCTGGGAGGAGGCGGCGCTGGTTCGGCGGGCTGGGGCGAGACGACCTGGACGTTCTCGGAGCGAGGCGGCTCACCGGCCTGGGGCTGCTGGATCGCGCCGAGGTTCTCCATGGCGCGGCGGAGCAGGCGTTGTCTGCGGAGGCGGGCGGCCTCGGCTGGGTCAGAAGGATCCCCCACGTCGAAATCCTCCAATCGTGCGGCGTCGTGCGCAAGAGGGGACGGCGTCTCCACCTCGGCTTCGATGATCGGCTCCACCAGCGGCTCCTGCTGGTTGCTGCTGGTCGACTCGCCTACCAGCGCCTCGAGGCTGGAGTCCACCCGTCGCAGCGCCTCCTCGAAGCTCTGCACCGTGCTGGGAGGTGAGGCCTTCGGGTTGGCGGGCTGGACGATGTTCCAGAGATCGGCCTCTTCGCCACCTGCACCCTGGCCACCGAGGACGAGGGGTCGCCGCTGCGCCTGCGGTTCGGGAGGCACCTGGAAGTGGGGATCGGTGCCCTCGTCGCGGCTGCGGGTGGGCAGCGCGTCCGCGCGGGTGAGGGGAATGGGCGCGGCGCTCACGCCGATGGCGGACTGGCGGAGCGCCTCGTTCATCCGCTCCAACAGCGTCCGGGCCTTCTCGGGCGCGGGGGCCTGCGGCGGAGGCCCGACGAAGGTGTCGGCGGCGCGGCGGGCTTCAGCGGCGCGCGCCAGCTCGTCTGCTTCTGCGCGGAGGCGGGCCAGCCGGGCGGCCTCGGCGCGGCGGAGCAGCTCGGCCTCCTCCTCCTCCTCGCGGCGGCGCTCCTCTTCGGCGAGTCGCGCGG
>JBFMHF010000150.1:0-17518 GCA_040752975.1 Myxococcota bacterium | reverse complement strand
GCGCCGCCCCCGCCCACGCCGCCGCCAGCTCCGCACGACTCGGCGCACGTGCCCTCGCACGCCACCTGCGTCCCGGTGCATTCCGTGACGCAGCGATTCGTCGCGACGTCACAGAGGTAGCCGTCGCCGCAGAGGCCATTCGGGTTGCACTTCGTGCCGGCGAGGTTGTCGAGACAGCCCAGCGCGGAGAGGAGGAGAGTGACGACCAACCAACGGAAGCTGCAGGTACGGGCCACGAAGTCCTCGGGGTGCTGCATCGCCGGCCGGCGCTGACTTCCCTCAGCCTAGCGCGGATTTGGCAACACTTCGGCTGCGCTGCCGCGCCTTTCAAAATTCCAGGGCCGCCCCACCACTCACGCGGCATGAACCTCCGTGCCGTCGTCCTCGTCTCGAGCGTCCTGGCTGCGGCCTGCGGCCCCACCTCGCCCCCGTGCTCTCCGTCCAACTGTGCCGGGTGCTGTGACGCGATGGGCGGTTGTCACATCGGCGTCGTCCGCGAGGCGTGCGGGCTGGGCGGAGTCGCCTGCGACATCTGCACTCCCGAGGAGGCCTGCACGCTGGGGACGTGCATCAGCGGGAGTGGCGGCGGCGTGGCCCAGTCCGGTGTCGGAGGCGGCGGCGGTGGAGGCGGAGGCAGCGGAGGGGCCGGCGGAGGAGGCTCTCCGTCCGTGCCTGACGCAGGCGTTCGCTTCTCCAAGCCCTGCGCCGGCACGACCGTCTTGTGCAATGGCTCCTGCGTCGACCCAGACACCGACGAGGGAAACTGCGGCGCCTGCGGCCGACAGTGCGGCGCTGGCCTCGTCTGCAACCGGGGCCTCTGCGAGACGCTCCCGACGGACTGCGTGGCCAAGCCCTGCCCGGGCGACTTCGGCTGCAACCCGCAGACGCGCACCTGCGACACGCGCTGCTTCTCCAACGCCGACTGTCGCGCAGGGGCCTCGTGCGTGCAGGGAGTGTGCGAGTGCGGGTACGGCGAGGTGGCCTGCGGCAACTTCTGCGCCGGCGGAGGCGTCACCCAGACCTGCCGTTGTCGCGCTGGCTACGAAGGCGCGGGGGACTGCGTCGACGTGGACGAGTGCCGCGCCGGGACGTACGCCTGTTCGCCCAATTCGCACTGCGTCAACGAGACGGGCGACTACCGCTGCGATTGCGACCCCGGCTACTTCCGTGAGGACCCGTACTACGAGCCTGACGGCCAGTGCATCCGCGACGAGTGCGCGGTGAACAACGGCGGCTGTTCGCCCAATGCCGACTGCGACCAGTACGGCACTTACGTGTACTGCAGCTGCAAGCCCGGCTACGACGGAGACGGGAAGAGCTGCTCGCCTGTCTGCACAGGGAGCCTCACCTGCGCCGACCCGTCCCTCGCCTGCTATCCGACCAGCTCGTATTCGGGCACGTGCGAGCCCCCCGGCCCGGGCGGAGAGGGCGCTCGCTGCACGAGCAACTCCAACTGCCAGCGTGGCACCCGCTGCGAGGTGATGCCGGGGGCCCTGTCGGGCTTCTGTGCGAAGCTGTGTCAGTCCAACTCCGGCTGCGCGACCTCGCAGGAGTGCGATTCGCCGAATGGCGTGAACGTCTGCCTCAATTCCTACCAGGCGCACTGCGACCCCCTGCTGCAGAATTGCGCGTACGGTGCGTGCTACAGCAGCAATTCTGGAGACATCTGCGTCGCATACGGCCAGAAGGGCGTGGGCCAACCGTGCTCCTTCGCCAACGAGTGCGCACGTGGCACCGCCTGCATCAGCTCCGTCTGTCAGAAGTTCTGCGACCCGTACAACCCCATGTGCCCGACGGGCACATGCGTACAGGTCTTCGGCACCTCGTACGGCTTCTGCCAATAGGAGGCTCAGCGTGCCCGCTGGCGCTTCCGCCATGCGGAGGGCGACACGCCCGTCCTCCGCTTGAAGAGCGCGTTGAAGTGCTGCAGCGACGCGCAGCCTACCTCCATCGCGATGGTCGTCAGGGGCGCGTCCGTGTCCTTGAGCCGCGCCTGCGCCGCCCGCACCCGCGCGTCGGCCACCTCGCCCTGAAACGTCGCGCCGGCCTCGCCCAGCCTGCGCTGCAGCGAGCGCTCCGACGTCTTGAGCGCCTTCGCCGCCCTGGCCAGCGACACGTCGTCGGAGAGGTGCGCGCCGAGGTACTCCCGCAGCTCGGCCACCACCCCGGGCGTCCCCATCGCCTCCCGCGTCGTCGCCTCGATGGCCCCGCGCGCTGCGCTCGCGTCCAGCCACTCCAGCGCGCCGGCCAGCGACTCGAACAGCCGCACCGGGTACGGCTTCTTCACCACCTCGTAGGCGCCGGCCACCAGCGCCCCGCGCACGCCCGGAGGCCGCACCAGCGCCAGCCGGCTCACCGCCCTCGCCAGCGCGTCGGATTGCTCCGTCAGGTACCACTGGAGCTGCGCGAAGGCGCCTTCGTCCCCGGCCTCCAGCCGGCTCGCGTCCACCACCGAGGCGTGGCGGGGAATGCGCGGCTTGAGCTCCGTCACCAGCGAGCGCCCCAGCGCCAGCGCGTCCTCCAGCCCCGGCCGGCCCCACAGCACGACGCCCCACAGGCCCGCGTCGACGCAGAAGTGCGCCCACGTGCGGCCCGAGACGTAGCGGCCCATGGGCTTTCTCCGTAGCTCCTCCACCGAGGTGGCCAGCAGGGGGCGTGGCGTCTTCACGCCACCGATTGGCGCGTGCAGGCGAGCAGACGTCAACCAGCAAGTGCAGGGTGCGCGCCCGATGCGCTGCGGACTCGCCCGGCGATGCGCTTTGTTTGCATTCCTCGTGGGTGGCCTCGGTTGTGGCGGGGCTCATGCGCCTGCGCCTGCGCCGCCCGACGCCGGGCCGGAGGTGGACGCGGGGTCGGGCGTCGGGGATGCGGGTGTGGTCAACCCCACCAGCCGCTACCCCAGCCCCGACTGGGACACTGCGCTGCCCGAGGCTGTCGGCCTCGATTCGATGGCGCTGGAGCGCGCCGCCGCCGTCGCCGAGGCCAACGACTCGTACTGCCTCCTCGTCATCCGTCACGGGCAGCTCGTCTTCGAGCGCTATTGGGCCGGCAACACCCGCTGGTCCACGCCGCCGTCCTGGAGCATCGCCAAGTCCTACGCCAGCGCCGCCGTCGGCATCGCGCTGGAGCGGGGTGACCTCGCCAGCCTCGACCAGCCGGTGGCCGACTTCGTGCCCGCGTGGCGCGGCACTCCGAGAGAAGCCATCACCCTGCGGGACCTCCTCTCGATGACGTCGGGCCTCAAGTGGTCCGCCTTCGACGACTACGTCGGCCTCGCCAGCCTCTCGATGAACAACACCGAGACGGCGCTGGCCAAGCCGGCGGACAAGACGCCGGGCGCTTCGTGGACGTACGACAACGGCGCGGTGCAGATACTCGACGAGGTCTTCCGCGTCGCCACCGGCCGCACCATCGAGGAGTACGCGCGCGAGCACCTCTGGCGGCCGCTCGGCATCTCCACCAACACCTGGAAGCACGACCCGGCGGGCAACCCCACGGCCTACGCCAACGTGCTGGCCACCTGCCGCGACCACGCGCGCTTCGGCTACCTCCTGCTTCGCCGCGGGCGCTGGGCCAACGACGCGCAGGTCATCCCCGAGAGCTACCTCGAGCGGGCGCTCAGGCCCTCCCAGGCGCTCAACCGCGCCTACGGGTTCCTCTTCTGGCTCAACGCCGAGACGCCCGCGCTGGACGCGATGATGAACGAGTGGCCCGGTCGTGCCGTGCCCTTCGCGCCGGTGGACCTCTTCGCCGCGCGCGGCTTCGGCAATCAGTTCATCGACGTCATCCCCAGCCTCGACCTCGTCGTCGTCCGCTTCGGCGCCGACCCCATGGCCCACTTCTCCGTCGTCGAGCTGGCCCGTGACGCGCGCTTCACGAAGCACGACGACATCCTCCTGCCCATTCTCCAGGGAGTGCTGCCATGAAGGACTCACCCATCGCGTTGGTCACCGGCGCCGCCAGCGGGATTGGGAGGCACTTCGCGGAAGCCCTCGCCGCGCTCGGGTACCGGCTGATTCTGGTCGACCTCAACGAAGCAGCGCTCGAGGACGCGCGACAGGCCATCCTCGCGAACTCCTCTTCTCCCCCGACGGAGGAGCGGGTGCGCGTGGTCGTCGTCGACGTGGCCTCGCAGGCGGCCGTGGAACAGATGGTCCGTGAGCTCGAGGCGCGCGTCAGCGGGCTCGACCTCCTCGTCAACTGCGCGGGCATCCTGGGCGCGGGCGCCTTTCACGAGCAGCCGCTCACCACCTTCTCGCGGGTGATTCAGGTGAACCTCATGGGCACCGTCCACGTCACCCACGCGTGCCTCCCGTGGTTGCAGTGCGCCGGGGGACACGTGGTCAACATGGCCTCCTCCGCGTCGCTGCACGGCTGGCCGATGCTGGCGGCCTACTCGGCGGCGAAGGGGGCGGTGGAGAACTACTCGGAGGCGGTTCGACCCGAGCTGAAGCGCCTCGGCGTCGGGCTCACCACCGTCTTCCCGCTGCTGGTCGACACGCCGATGCTGCAGAAGCAGAAGACGGCGCCCATCCTCCGCGGCCGCCGCGTCACCGCCGAGGAGGTGGTGCGGGCGTCACTCGCGGGCGTGAAGCATCGGGCCGCGCGCGTCTTCGTGCCCTTCACCGCCCGGCTGGTGGCCCTGCTGCACGGCATCGCGCCGCCCGTCCTCGATTGGTGGGGCGCTCGCGCCGGGCTGCCCCGTCACCCGAAGTCCGCCGTCTCGCCCTGAGGAGGAACACGCCGTGGCCACCGTCGACGTCGAAACGCTGTACCGCTCCATGCGCCGCATCCACGCCTTCGAGGAGGCGGTGCGCGAGCTGTGGGACGAAGGGAGCATCTCCGGAGAAGTCCACCTCTGTCACGGGGAAGAGGCGCTGGCGGCCGGCGTGATGGCGCACCACCGCGAGGGCGACGCCATCTCGTGCGACCACCGGCCCCACGGGCAATTCGTCGCGCGCGGCGTGGACCTCCGGGCGGTGCTGGCCGAGTTGATGGGCCTCGAGAGCGGCCTGTGCGCGGGCCGCGGAGGGCACATGCACCTCTTCTCGAAGCAGCACCTCATCGCCACCACCGGCATCGTCGGCGCGCCGGCGCCCCTCGCCGCGGGTTTCGCGCTGGCCCTCAAGCGCCTCCAGCCGGGCGCCATCGCCTTCGCCTTCAGCGGAGATGGCGCGGCCAACCAGGGCCTCTTCTTCGAGACGCTCAACCTCGCGTCGGTGTGGAAGCTGCCGCTGCTGATCGTCTGCAAGGACAACGGCTGGGCCGTCACCACGTACAGCCGCACCGTCACCGCGGGAGACCACGTCGAGCGCGCGCGGGCCTTCGGCTTCGAGGCCGAGAGCGTCGACGGAATGGACCCGCTCGGGGTGTCGGAGGTGGCGGGGCGCCTGGTGGCGCACGTGCGCGCTGGCAAGGGGCCGGCCTTCCTCCACGCGCGCTGCACGCGCCTCGATGGGCACTTCCTCGGCGACCAGATGGTGCGCACCGTGCGCGACCCGAAGGCCAACCCCGACGCCGGCCGGACAGTGGTGGAGAACCTCACCGCACGGCGCGGCGGCAGGTGGACCGACCGGGTGCGCGGCCTGTTCCGCACCGGCCAGGCGATGCTGCGGCTGCGCGGCGGGCTGGGGAAGAAGAACGATCCGATGCGGCGGCCCTTCGCGCTGTCCGACGAGGCGCGGCGGCGCATCGACGCCGAGGTGGAGGCCGAGATTTCCGCGGCGGTGGACGCCGTCAGCCAGGAGGCAGCATGAAGCGCATGGTCTTTGAAGAAGCGGTGGACGCGGCCATCGCCGAGGCGATGGTGCGTGACGAGCGCGTCATCGTCCTGGGGCTCGACGTGCCGATGATGCGCGCTGGGCTGCACGCGCGCTTCGGCCCCGACCGGGTGCTGGGGGCGCCCATCAGCGAAGGCGCGTACCTCGGCGCGGCGGTGGGCGCGGCGATGGCCGGCCTGCGCCCCGTGGTGGAGATCATGATGGTGGACTTCATCGGCGTGGCGCTGGACGCGCTGCTCAACCACGCGGCCAAGCTGTCCGGCTTCACGCACGGCCGGTGGACCAACCCGCTGGTGCTGCGCATGTCCTGCGGCGCGGGCTACGGCGACGGCGGGCAGCACGGGCAGGCGCTGTGGGGGATGCTGGCGGGCATTCCCGGGCTCTCGGTGGTGGTGCCGTCGACGCCGGACGACGCGTACGGGTTGATGACCTCGGCGCTGGCGCACGACGGGCCGGTGGTGTTCCTCGAGCACAAGCTGCTGACGAAGAACTGGCTGGAGTTCGTGGGCAGCGGCGGCCGCACCACGCTGTCCTTCGATGTCCCGAAGGCCGGGCACGAGGGCGACGTGACGAAGCAGCCGGTGCGTCTGGGCTCCGCGGCCCGTCGCCGCACAGGAGACGACGTCACCCTCGTCAGCCTGGGCGTCAGCGTCCACCGCGCGCTGGCAGCAGCAGAGCAACTGGCGTCGTCGGGCATCTCCTGCGAGGTGCTGGACCTGCGCAGCGTGCGCCCGCTGGACACCGCGTCCATCCTCGCCTCCGTCCAGCGCACCGGCAGGCTGCTGGTGGTGGACGAGGACTACCGCGACTTCGGCTTGTCCGGAGAGGTCTCCGCCGTCGTCGCCGAGGCCGGGCTGCCGGTGCGCTTCGCGCGCGTCTGCACCGAGGACACCATTCCCTTCGCTCGACACCTCGAGGACGCGGCGCTGCCCAACGTCACCCGCATCGTCACCGCGGCCCAGCGGTTGATGGGAGCGCCTGCGCAGGCCATCACGCGGCCGCTGCAGCTCACCGAGGTTGCGCCCGGGCCGGCGTCGGCAGCCAACCACCAGCCGCGCGCTCTCTCCTGATCAGCGCCGAACCCCTCGTTGGCCAAGCGAGAGCCACGGACGCGCTCCGTGTATGACGTGTTGCGCGGGTCAGGCCGCCAACCGTGGACGCTCTGACGACGGGCGCCAGTGGGCCGCGAGCGCACGTCTGATCCGTCTCGCGGCGTACGGGGCGTCCAGCAGCCGGAACGGCAGCCCCGACTCAAGTCCATGAATTCACGAGCGACACCCCCGGGCATGCGCCGCGCACAGGCACCCGCCCAACCCTTTCTCCGGAGGCTCCAGTGGGCGACCCGATCCGCAGCACGACGTTCAACGGCAGTCACGCAGTGTTTCAACAGGACGGCAGTTCCGAGGTCTCCGAGGCGCCGAAGGCAGCGGCTCCCACGCAGAGTGCGCCCGCCTCGCAGAGTTCTACGTGCGAGAGCTGGAACGACGCGGCGGCAGCTTCGGCGCTGCCCCAGGGAGACTCCGGCCCGACCTTCTCCTCGAACGATCTCGCCGCGCGGCATTCGTTGGGCAAGGCCGAGCGCGAGCGCGCGAAGCAGGCGATTCTCGAACTTCAGGGGCCGCTGGTCAGCCTGGCGAAGAAGTTTCCGGACCCGATCGGCGTCGCGGGGCAGCTGAAGTTCCCGGCCGCTGAGGTGGACCTCGGTGCCTTCGGTGACGTGCTGCGAAAGGACGACTTTCTCGACGCAGCCGGGAAGCTCTCGCGACGCGACGTGGAGGCGCAGCTGCAGGCCGCGGTACGCCAGGCCTGGCCGAACCTCTCGCAGGACAAGCAGCTCGAGCTCGCGAGCGCGCTCACCGCGAAGGCCGCCGAGTACCTGCGCGACCAGGCTGCGTTCAAGCTGCAGGACACCGCCGCCCGCATGATGCGCGACTCGGCGAAGGGCTTTCGTGAGGTGGCGGGCGACCCGCAGAAGCTGAAGGCGCTCGCGGAGCGTCTGAGCCGCGTCGGGGAGTCGCCGGCGGACCAGGCGAAGACGCAGAGCCTCCGCGAGGCGTTCGGCCTCGACCGTGACCAGCGCAAGGTGTCTGTGGCCGAGCTGGCGAAGGCGATGAACGAGCGCGCGGACCTGATGGAGCGCGAGGCCAGCAACATGCGTAAGCACAGCCCCATGACGCTCTTCCGCTCGCTGGCGGAACACGACCTGGGCGAGACGTTCAAGGAAAGGGCGGGCATTCAGCCGGGCAGCTTCCTCGCCGCGCAGGTGGACGCGGTGAAGGAGAAGGGCCTCGAGGAGAAGGAGACCATCGCCAGGGCGAAGTTCGTGACCGCCCTCGCGACCGCGATGGCCACTGGCGGTGTCGGAGGCGCGGCCATCGGCATCGGTTCCTCGCTGGCCATGTCCGCTCCGGAGGTGATGCTCGCCTGGCACGCCATCGACGAGGCCCGAGCCGCCGAGTCCGCGGGGACGATGAAGGCCGGCGCGGGCCGCAAGGCAGAGCGACACGCGGTGACGTCGACGGCGGTGTCCGTGGGAAGCGTGGCCGTGGGCGCGGCCGTCTCAGGCGCGCTGCACAAGCCGATCGAAGCCGTGGCCGAGCGGCTCGCGTCCCGCGTGGCCGAGGAAATCGTGGAGAAGGGCGCGCATGTGGCGGTCGATGCCGCGGTCGAGCTGGCAGCCGAGCGGGTCGGCGAAGCGGTGGAACATCACTACGACGAGCCCGGCGAAGCCGGCCGCAACGCGCTGGACCGCGCCAACGACTGAAGAAGTCCCACGACCCCTGGAGGCACACCATGCGTCTCGCTGCTCTGTTGATGTTCCCCCTCGTCGTCAGCTGCGCGCAGGCCATTCGGGTACCGAAGTCCAACGCTCCACCCGTGGTCGGGACCTTCGAGTTCGGCCTCAACCAGCGCACGAAGCTGTTCGACTTCGAAGTTCCCGAGGTGAAGAAGGGCATGCAGCGCTCGGGCACTGCGAAGGTGTCGTTCGCTTCCGATGTTTCGGCGGGCGCCACGCGGCAGGAGACGCCGATGACGTTCGGCGTCCTCAAAGAGGGCCGGCCCTTCATCGCGCTCGAGTGCCTCGGGGTGCAGCAGGGCGTGGTGGTGAAGACCGGCTCTCCCGTTCCGACGGACAAGACGCTGCACACGTATGGCTGCACGGGCACGGACTTCCAGCTCGTCGTGGAGGAGCCGAAGAAGGACGTCTTCGTGGGCCGCGCGTCCTTCGCCGGGCTCGAGCTGACGCTCCAGGGCACCGACGAGATGGAGCAGGGGTTGCCGCAGTACCCCTCCGGGTTTCACGTGATGAAGGGCGCGCAGTGGCTCGGCAGCTTCGAGTACCTGCAGGGCGGCAAGGCGTACCTGCGCGCCGACCTGAGGGGCGCCGAGCGGGACGCCGTCGTCCTTGTGATGGTGGCGGTGCAGGCCACCGACCGCTGGCTGGCGAAGAACTCTTCCCAGAACCAGGCGCGGCCCTTCGGCATGTGAGTCGGGCGGTTTGTAGTCGATTCGTTTGACTTGCCTCGTCGGTGGGCTGAAACCCGGGGGATGCGACGTGCGAGGCTCCCCACTCGACTCCTGGCGCTGGGCGTGGCGGTGGCGACGATGCCGGCCCTGGCGTCCGGACAGGGCCACGCGGACCCCTCAGCGCCGGTGGTGGCGGCGCTGGCGCTGTTGCTGGTGTTCGCGAAGCTGGGCGGAGACCTGGCCACGCGGCTTGGCCAGCCTTCGGTGCTGGGTGAATTGGTGATGGGCGTCTTGCTGGGGAACCTGACGCTGGCGCAGGTGACGGCGCTGGACGGCTACCGCACCGACGTCTTCCTCGACATGTTCGCGCGGGTGGGGGTCATCATCCTCCTCTTCGAGGTGGGCCTCGAGTCCACCGTCGGGCAGATGCTGAAGGTGGGCTGGTCCGCGCTGCTGGTGGCGCTCATCGGGGTGCTGACGCCCTTCGGGCTGGGGTACGTCGTGACGCGCTGGCTGTTGCCGGACGCGTCCAGCTGGGTGGCGCTCTTCATCGGGGCGACGCTGACGGCGACGAGCGTGGGCATCACCGCGCGCGTGCTGAAGGACCTGGAGAAGTCGCAGACGCCGGAGGCGCGGGTCATCCTCGGGGCGGCGGTCATCGACGACGTGCTGGGGCTGGTCATCCTCGCGGTGGTGACGGGGCTCATCGCCGCGGCGGATCAAGGCACGCAGGTGGCGCCCGGCGCGGTGGCGCTGATTCTGGTGAAGGCCGTCGTCTTCCTGGTGGGCGCGCTGGCGCTGGGCCAGTGGCTTTCCCCGCGGATGTTCACGCTGGCGTCCCGTCTGCGCGCGCGCATGGTGCTGCTGGCCCTGGGCCTGGCCTTCTGCTTCGCGCTGTCCTGGCTGGCCGACGCCATCGGGCTCGCGCCCATCGTCGGCGCCTTCGCGGCCGGCCTCATCCTCGAAGACGTCCACTACCGGGACTTGAAGGACAAGGAGCAGCACACGCTGGAAGAGCTGGTGCACCCCATCTCCAGCTTCCTGGTGCCCATCTTCTTCGTGCTGATGGGCATGCGCACGGACCTCCGGGCCTTCGTGGCGCCGGGCGTGCTGTCCTTCGCGGCGGCGCTGTGCGTGGTGGCGGTGGCGGGGAAGCTGGTGGCCGGGCTGGGCGTGCTGGGGAAGGGCGTCGACCGGCTCTCGGTGGGCGTGGGGATGGTGCCGCGCGGCGAGGTGGGCCTCATCTTCGCGGGCATCGGCGCCACGCTGACGGTGCAGGGCGAGCGGGTGGTGAACGACCGGCTCTTCTCCGCGGTGGTGGTGATGGTCATCGTCACCACCATGGTGACGCCGCCGTTCCTCAAGCTGGCCCTGACCCGTGGAAGCAGGACGCCCGCGCCGGGCATGAAGTGACGTTCGCTTGCCCGGGCGTCTCGTACGGGGCCATGCTGCGCGGCTGCACCTCGTTCCCGGAGCCCTTCGCATGCCAGGCCCCATCGGCAACCGTCCTGTCTCGCCTCCCGTCGCCACCACCGGCCCGGCAAGTCCTCGCGCGTCGTCTGCCACCGAGTTCGCCGCCTTCACGCCGAAGGGCACTCAGCCCTCGACGTGGAGCAAGAAGGCCATCGAGTTCAGCGGAACGGTGAATGGGAGGGACGTGAGTGTGTCGCTCACGCCGCCCGGCACGGCGTTCTGGAAGGGAGATCGCGGCGTCGTCCTCAACGGGGTGCTGGCCAACTACCAGGAAGCCCACGACCTGGCGGACTCGCTCCGGAAGGCGGGCTGGGGCGCGACGGCGGACCTCATCGCGAAGCAGCCCTCGCCGGGCGCGCTGTTCGTCAACTTCTCCCAGGCAGAGATGACGCAGCAGAACAGCATTCACGGCACGCTGCAGAAGGACGCCTTCACCTTCATCGGCAAGCTCACGCCCCAGTCCGAGGCGAAGGTGCGCTACGAGCCGACGGCCGACGGGAAGGGGAAGGTGTTCATGAGCGTCACGGGCGGAAGCCTCGCGGCCGCCGAACGGGAGCTCGACGACTCCGAGCGCTACCAACTGTCCGAGCGCATCATCCACGGGGGCGACAACGGGCGCGCGCGCCAGGCCGCTGACTTCATCTCCCCTGCGGCGGTGAAGGACTGGGAGCGCCGTGTGCCGGGCGGGCCGGGCCTCGATTCGGCGGGCCCTCCAAGGCCGACCCTCAACGACTCGGTGGTGAAGCCGGCCACAAGCTGGTTCCAGGACCTCATCAACCGCCTCACGCGGTGACCGCAACGGCTGCCCGACGCAGCGTGTTGCGACCGTATCCCCACGAATTAAGACTAGAATTCTAGCGTACTTGCGCGCCTCATAGGCCGGATTGAGTGCGCTGATGTATCCCGTGTGCACACCAGCACCGACATGTGGGTCATGCCGAAAACACCGGCGGGCCGGCGGCACTCAGCGGCCTGACAAGGGAGTCGGCACATGCGGAACATCGGACTGGCAGTGGTGGTGGTGCTCACGGGCTGTGGCGTCGGCGACGTCGCGCTGTCGGACGTGGCGGACGAGCGGGGGCAGGCCAAGCAGGAGGAGGCGTGGGCGAGCCAGGACAACCCGGCCCTCTTCACCGCTGACCTCGAGTACCGCTTCAGCGCGTTGCCGACGTCGGGGGCGGCGCAGGTGGCGCCGTGGGCGGGCAGCTACTGGCCGGTGTACGAGGACTCCATCAACTTCCAGTGGGACGGGCAGAACGAGTCGGCGGCGGCGAAGTACGGCCGGGCCTTCAACGTGGCGGACATCGAGAACAAGGTGTCGAAGGCGCACGGCATCGACGCGCACTCGTCCCGCAAGGAGTGCACGGACGCCTCGGTGTGCGACTCGGCGATGGGCGAGACGTGCGCGAAGCGGCGCGGCGCCGAGAAGGGCCGCTGCATTCCGACGTGGTGGGGCATCTGCCACGCGTGGACGCCCGCCTCCATCCTGCTGCCCGAGCCGAAGCGCCCCGTCACCCGCAACGGCGTCACCTTCAAGGTGCAGGACCTCAAGGCCCTCGCCTCGCTGGTGCATGACCGCTCGACGTCGAAGTTCATCTCGCTCCGCTGCAACAAGCAGGGCAGCAAGGAAGTGACGCTGGACGCGTACGGCCGCGTGGTGGCCAACGAGTGCCGCGACACCAACGCGGGCACCTACCACGTGCTGCTGGCCAACTACCTCGGCATCCGCAAGCAGGCCTTCGCGGAGGACCGCACCTACGACTACGAGGTGTGGAACCAGCCGCTGCGCGCCTTCCGGGTGAAGGAGAGCCGCGCCGTGGACCTCGCCGAGGCCAACCGCCTGGTGGGCGTCACCAGCGTGGGCGGCACCACCGTCAACAAGACGGGGACGGTGAAGAAGGGCGAGTGGGCGCACCAGGGCAGCTTCGCGGTGACGGCGGGCGCTCCGGTGAAGGTGGTGATGACGGGCAGCGGCGACGCGGACCTGTACGTGAAGTTCGGCGCCCAGCCCACGGACGCGGCGTACGACTGCCGGCCCTACGACGGCGGCAGCGCGGAGACGTGCGAGCTCACCGTGCCGCAGGGCCAGACGCAGGTCTTCGTCTCGGTCAACGGCTACGCGGAGACGTCCGACTTCTCGCTCTCCATCACCACCGGCGGCGCGCCGCCCACCACCTACCACTTCAACCCGAAGGCCGTGTCCTTCGTCTTCGTGAAGAGCGAGGTGGACTACATCTCCGAGGCCTCGTCCTCCACCGACGGCAACCTGGCCGACCGCATCGACCAATACACGCGCACGGACCGCTACGAGTACGTGCTGGAGGTGGACAAGGACGGGAAGATCATCGGCGGCGAGTGGGTGGGCGCGTCCAAGCAGGCGCACCCGGACTTCCTCTGGCTGCCCACGGGCGTCAGCACCACGACGGTGGCCGGCGGCGCCATCTCGTACGCCACGGTGAAGGAGTTGGTGATGGAGTCGGTGCGCGACGAGTCGCAGGGCGGCGCGGTGATGCCGCAGACGAAGACGGAGACGGGCACGCTGGCGAAGGACGCGTGGGCGCACTTCGGGCCGTTCCAGGCGGCGGCCGGGACGAAGGTGGAGGTGGCGATGACGGGGACGGGTGACGCGGACCTCTACGTGCGGCGGGGTCTGCAGCCGACGGTGTCGGCGTACGACTGCCGGCCCTACCAGTCCGGTTCGTCCGAGAGCTGCAGCGTGGACGGCGGCGGTCCGGTGTTCGTCTCGGTGCGCGGCTACGCGGCGACGTCGAACTTCAGCGTCACCATCAAGTGGGCGAGCGCTGGTGGCACGGTGACCCCGCCTCCGACGCCCGCGCCCTTCGCGCACCTCGACGTGTCGGGCACCGTGGCGCTGGGGGAGATGAAGGTCTTCACCCTCGCGGTCCCGGCGGGCAAGAAGCTGGTGGTGCGCACCACCGCGGCCGCTGACGTGGACCTCTACCTCCAGAAGGGCGCTGCCCCGACGACGGAGGCCTTCTCGCAGCGCGCGTGGACCTCGAGCGGCAACGAGACGCTCACCTTCACCGCTACCGAGGCGGTCACGCTGCACATCGGGGTGCACGGCTACGCGGCGTCGGCCTTCACCTTGAAGACGGCCGACGAGTAGACGGAGAGCGGACCGTCAGCGCCGCTGGCCCAGCCGCTCGAAGGTCTCGAGGAGCGTCGAGTCATCGACCAGGGCGCCAATCTCGGCGAGCAGCTCGCGCACCCGCAAGACGTCCAGCTCCGGGGGCGCGGCTCGGAGGATTCGCGCGACGTCGTCCAGGTCCTTCGGGCGGCCCGCGAGGACCTTCACCGCCACGAGGTCATTCACCGCGATGACGGGGACCTGAACGCCGCCCAGCTTGCGGACCTCCGCGCGCGACAACTGCAGGTCCTCGAGGCCGGGTCCAGCGAGGACCACGTCCACGGGCGTCCCCGAGGAACGGTGCACCAGCGGCAGCACGCGCGTCCGCGCGACGAAGTCTTCATCCAGGAAAGAGTCCCGAAGAGCGAGGCCGGCGTCAGCGAGCAGGTCGACGACTTCGGCCGTCGAGCGCCCGCCGGGGTCGACGGTGACGTCCACGTCCTGCGTGGCGCGGGGCAGCCCCAACGCCGCGAGCGCCTGGGCCCCGAAGACGAACCAGCGCACGCCAGAGCGTCGGAGCGTCCTGCTCAGCCCGCTCAGGAGCGATGCGAGCGAGCCGCCGGGCGAGCGCGTCGACCCTGGCCTTGTAGGCGACGAGCGCCTCCCAGTCGGTGCGCCGCTCTTCCTCCGTCTCCCGGTAGCCATGCCGCCGCGCCTCCTGCACCAATTCCTCGACGACGCCAAGGCTGAAGGCCCAGCCGCGCGCCCGGTTGAGCGCCAGCGTGTCGGCGTCCTTCTTGCGCTGGGCGCGGGCCCAGTCCCGATTCCTCCAGGCGAGCAACTCGGCGCGGGTCATCACCGGCAGCCTAACCCAGCCCCAGGCATCGCTTCTGCGGACGAGATGCTCCCCGCTCTCTGTCTGAAGAGGCTTCACGCCCCCTCCGGCCCCGCGGCCCTTGCGTCCTGAGCCGCAAGGCCCCAGGGCCCAGCCGAGGTTCGCGCAGTCGCTGGGGCCTGGGCCCCGCGGCTTGCGCGGCGCGCGCGGGTGCGGCAAATCGGACTCCTGAAGATGCTCGTCCGGTCCGGCTCCCTGCTGTCCGCGCTGCTGCTGTCGGCGGCGGTGGCGGCGTCGGCCTCGTCCTGCGGCGGAGCGACCGAGTGTCAGCCCGGCAAGCGCGTCACCTGCTACCTCGGGCCGGCGGGCACGCAGGGCGTGGGCGCGTGTCGGGCGGGTTCGGCGCTGTGCGACGCTTCGGGGAAGCTGGGCGCGTGTGAAGGCGCCATGGCGCCCTCCTTCGAACTCTGCGACGGCGAAGACAACGACTGCGACGGCGAGGTGGACGAAGGCGTCACCAACGCCTGCGGCGGCTGCACCACCCTGGACCACGTCGTCGGCGACCCCTGCCCGCCCTGCGGCGCGTGGCAGTGCGCGGGCCTCGAGGCGATGCAGTGTGGCGGCGGCCGCGTCAACAACTGCGGAGTGTGCGGCGCGCCCGATGTCTCCGGGCTGAATGCCTCCTGCGTGGGCCCGGAAGGCTGCCCCGGCACGACGGCCTGCCCCACGGACGGCGGGACGATGGCCGCCTGCGTGTCGCCGAAGAAGAACAACTGCGGGGTGTGCGGCCTGCCTGACGTGCCGGGCCTCGGCGGCGCCTGCAACACCGGAGGCTGCCCGGGCACCCTCCAGTGCAACACGCTGGGCAGCGGCTCGGTGTGCGGAGGCCCGGGGCGGAACAACTGCAACGCCTGCGGCCTGCCGGACGTTCCGGGCCTCGGGCAGCGCTGCACCTTGAGCGGCCCGGGCTGCGGCGTGCAGGCGTGCAACGCGGCAGGCAACGGGACGGAGTGCGTCGCCAGCCAGCAGGACCCCGACTCCGACGGCGTCTTCGACCCCTGTGACACCTGCGCGATGGTGGCGAACCCGGCGCAGACGGACAGCGACTCGGACGGCCTCGGCGACGCCTGCGACAACTGCGCGATGAGCCCCAACCCGGCTCAGGCCGACGGCGACGGCGACGGTGTGGGCGACGCCTGCGACAACTGCGCGGTGGTGGCCAACCCCACGCAGACGGACTCCGACAGCGATGGGCAGGGTGACGCGTGCGACAGCGACGCGGACAACGACAGCGTGCCCAACGCCACCGACAACTGCCCCCTGGTGGCCAACGCCAACCAACTGGACGGCGACGGCGACGGGAAGGGCAACGCCTGCGACAACTGCGCGTCCACCCCCAATGCCACGCAGGTGGACGGCGACGGCGACGGCGTGGGCGATGCGTGCGACACCTGCCCGATGGTGGGCGGCGCGCAGACGGACGGCGACGGCGACGGGCGTGGCGACGTCTGTGACAACTGCCCGGCGGTGTCGAATGCGTCGCAGGTGGACGCGGACAACGACGGCAAGGGCGACTCCTGCGACAACTGCGCGACCATCTCCAACGCGAGCCAGGCCGACTTCGACGGAGATGGGCGCGGAGACGTCTGCGACGTCGTCATCAGCGAGCTGGCGGCCGAGGGCGCGGGCGGGGCGTCCGACGAATTCGTCGAGTTGTTCAACGGCAGCAACCAACCGGTGAATGTCGGCGGTTGGTTTCTCCACTACGGGGCGGCCACGCTGAACACATGGCAGACGAAGCTGACGCTGCCCTCGGGGGCGGTGATTCCGGCGCGGGGCTTCTACCTCGTCACCTCGGCGCCCGGCAGCTACACCGGCACCCCGCCGGGCGACGCCGCGCACGCGACGTCCCTGGGCTTCGCGGCGGCCGGAGGGCACGTGAGGCTGATGCTGCCCGGCAGCGTCCCGTCCACGCCGGTGGGCAGTCCGTTGGAAGCGGATCGGGTGGGGTGGGGCACGGCCAACACGGCTGAAGGCGCGGCGGCGCCGGGCGTGGCGTGGAGCAGCGGCGCCTCCCTCGAGCGCAAAGCGAACGCGACCTCCACCGCGGCGTCGATGGCGGGAGGCGGCGCGGACGAGAGCGCCGGCAACAACCAGGACTCGCAGAGCAACGCGGCGGACTTCGTGGTGCGCACGACGCGCCAGCCGCAGAATCGCGCCTCGACGCCCGAGTGACGGGTGGAAGCGCGTGCCGGTGTGGCGTGGATGCGCCAGCCCCAGAAAGCGCGCCTCGGCGCCCGAGTGACGGGTGGAAGCGCGTGCCGGTGAGGCGTGGACGCGCCAGCCTCAGAAAGTGCGCCTCGACGCCCGAGTGACGGCGGCCGCCGCGCTTGCCCCTTGTGCCGAGGCCGGCCGGCCCAGTCCTTCGCAGGCATGGTCCGGTGGCGTCCACGCGCCAGCCCCAGAGAGCGCGCCTCGACGCCCGAACGATGGCCCGAAGCGGTTGCTTTCGGTCCTGTGGGTGTGCGTAAAGCCGCCGAATGTTCCGGCCCGCTGCCCTCGCTCTCGGTGTCGCGCTGTCGTGCGCGGCCCTCCTTTCCTCTTCCAGTTGTGGCGGCACGAAGAAGACGTGCTCGATCAGCACCTGCCAGGGCTGCTGTGACGCTGCCGGAGAGTGCCAGCCGGGCTCCACCACGGCGGCCTGTGGCTCCTCGGGCTCGTTCTGCTCCGTGTGCCCCGGTGCGCAGCTCTGCCAGCTCGGCGTCTGCATCCCCATCAGCGGCACGGGCGGCGGTGCGACGGGCGGCGGCGGCGGCGGCGGTGCGACGGGCGGCGGCGGCGGCGGCGGTGCGACGGGCGGCGGCGGCGGCGGCG
>JBFMHF010000149.1:0-17585 GCA_040752975.1 Myxococcota bacterium | reverse complement strand
CGCCACCACCACCGCCTCCTCCTCCGACTCCGCCCGCGCCGCCCCCAGCTCCGCCTCCGCCGCCGATGGCGCCGCCGCCACTCCCACCAGCACCGCCGCCCACCGCGCCACCGCCACTCCCACCGGAGCCGCCGCCGCCACCACCGCCCGTTCCAGAGCCACCACTTCCGCAGCCGACGCCGAGCGCCAGCAAAGCCACCGCCAGGAGGATTCGCATGGAAGTTCCTTAATAGTCGAAAAAGTCGCAGGGTGGCCAGCCCGGGCTACCCCTTCGCCAGCTGCTGCTTCGCGATGACGCTGGCGCACGTCATGACGGTGATTTGCGGATTCACGCCCAGCGAGGTGGGGAAGACGCTGGCGTCGGCGACGACGAGGTTTCGCACGTCCCACGTCTCGCCGTCGGGCTTGACGACGCCGTCTTCCCGCTTCGCGCTCATCCGGTTGGTGGACATGGGGTGCGACGCGTAGATGGACATCTTGTCCAGCGGGACGGCCTTGAGCTGCTTGTCCAATTCCTCGAGGGACTTCGCCGGGCCCTGTCCCACCAGCCCCGCGTGCACGTCCAGCGCTCCGGCGGCGAAGTAGATGCGCGCCGTCTCCCGCATCCCTTCCTTGATGATGGCGAGGTCGCCGTCGGTGACGGAGTACGTCATCGCGCTGCGCGACGGCGACGGCCCGGGGCGCACCGTGCCCTCTGCCTCGTCGCCCAGCATGCAGCCGCAGGACGCCAGGTGGCGCAGCGTCTCCATCGGCTTCGCGTAGGCCTCGTACTGGATGGCGTAGATTTCGGGCGTCGCGCTGAAAGTCTCCAGCACCGCGGGCCGCCCGGGCAGGTCGACGTAGTAGCCCTGCGTCACCCCGTGCCACGCGTCGATGACCTGCTCGAAGCGCGCGCACACGCCGGAGGCAGAGTGCACGTGCAGGTGGTTGCCCACGTGGCCCGACGAGTTGGCCAGCCCCTGGCGGAGCAGAAGCATCGGCGAGTTGATGGCGCCCGCGCAGAGGAACACCTTCTTCGCCTTCACCGTCACCTTGCGCTGCGGGGCCTCCGTCATCGGCTCCAGCCCCCACGCCTCCACGCCCACCGCGGCGCCGTTTTCCACCAGCACCTTCTCCACGCGGGTGGAAGAGAAGAGCGCCGCGCCCTTCGCCATCGCCAGCGGCAGGAGGGTGCGGTCGACGCTGCCCTTGCCGCCCACCGGACAGCCCAACTGGCACAGCCCGCAGCCGATGCAGCCCGGCGCGTTGCGGCTGATGAAGTCGCCTTTCAGGCCCAGCGCGTCCACGCCCTTGCGGAAGATGAGGTTGTGCTCGCGGGCGAACACCTCGGGCACCTTCATGACGGCGATGGCGCGCTCGACCTCCTCGAAGACGGCTTCGAGGCCCGCCCCGTCGGCCCAGGGAATCCCGAAGTCTTCCCGCCAGCGGTCCAGCACGCGCTTCGGTGTGCGGAAGCAGATGGCGGAGTTGAGCAGCGTGGAGCCACCGACGGCGCGGCCGCGGGGCATGGGCAGGTAGATGTTGCCGGTGGCGACGGAGGTGCCGCGCTCGGCGTAGAGGTGGCGCAGCGCCCAGGACTGCCGCGTGGAGAGCTCGTGCGGCTCCCACTTGCGGCCCTCTTCCAGCACCAGCACCTTGAGGCCCGCCTCGGACAGCCGCCAGGCCGAGGCCGCGCCGCCCGCGCCGGAGCCGATGATGACGACGTCGCAGTCGAGCGCCTCGTCGCGCGTGAGGCTGTCGCCGCGCACGTGTTGGCCGGCAGGGAAGTCCACGTCAGGCGCCCTTCGCCGCGCCGAGGGCGGTCCACAAGGTGGGGCGGTTGGGAGTGCCGGACAAGTCGCAGCCGGCGGTGAGGCCCAGCGCGGCGCGCACGCGCTCGTCCTCGTAGTAGCCCAGGTGCACCGCGAAGGAGAGGGACTGGGCGCCGGCGCGCCTCACCCGCAGCTCGCTGGTGGCCCAGTCCTCCAGGGCTTCGCGGCGCTCGGCCACGGAGAGGTAGCGGAAGGTGCGGCCGTGCGAGAGGACGGTGGACAGGTTCAACGTGCGAATGAGCATCCGGAAGAGCTGCTGGGTGTCCTCGTAGAGGCCCGAGACGTAGAGGTCGACGAACTCCAGCAGCTTCACGTCGGCGGCGGAGTACGGGCAGTCGGGCGGGCCGGGGAAGCGCGCCTCGCAGAGGGCCTGCACCACGTCGGCCTCGATGAAGTCGAAGACGCGCAGGCCTTCCTTCGGCGCGCCGAAGCCGCGCAGCGCGTGCAGCACGGCCCCGCCTCCCGCGAGGAGCAGCCCGCCCACGCCCGCGATTTTCAGCAGGCGCCGGCGGGACAGGCCGGACTTGAGCAATTCAGGCGGCGGCGCTGGCGCAGGCACTCCAGTCACGGCGCCGAGTCATCACGCGTTTCGTCGCGGAGCGCAACGCCAGACCGGTGGCGCCCTCACCGCATCGGGTGGGCGTCGAAGAAGTCGAGCAACGTCAGCGTGGCATTCACGGGCCCGCCCCCGTCCCACTTTGAGCCGCCGCCGAACCAGTCGTGGCCGCCGCCTTCCACCACCGTGAGCTGCACCTGGGCCCCGCCCGCGCACTGCGTCCAGCGGTGAAGCTGCACGCCCGCGTCGTCGTCCCGCGTCGTCGCCTGGCAGCCATCACGCTCCGCCCAGCCGCCCGCCGTCGTCATCGTGGCCGGGAAGCCGAGAAAGGGGTTGCCGGGGAAGGGCACCACCGGGTCCAGCGCGCCGTGCAGCTGCGCCACAGGCATCGGCCGTACGGGCGCACACGCCGCCACGGCCATCTGCCCCGCCACCACGCCCACCGAGGCCACCACGTCCGCCGCCTCGCAGCCCATCCGGTGCGCCAGAAAGCCCCCGTTGCTGAAGCCCGAGACGTGGATGCGCCGGGCGTCGACGCAGTATTCGACCGAGAGGAAGCTGATGAGCGCCCGAAGGAAGCCCACGTCGTCCACGCCCGTCACGTTGGACGGCCCGCAGCACGCACCGCCGTTCCAGCTGCGGGCGACGCCCGACGGGAAGGCGACGATGAAGCCCTTCGCCTCGGCCAGTTCGCGGTAGTGGGTGGTGTCGCGGTGCTCTTCCGGGTCGCTGGAGAAACCGTGCAGCGAGAGGATGAGAGGCGCCGCGTGCCCCGCCGCCGAGGCAGGCACGTACACCAGCGCCCGCCGGCTGCGCCCCTGGTGCACCAGCGTCACTTCGCCGTCGAAGGTCCCGCCACAGGCACGCACCCCGGCTCCAGCGTCCATTCCGCCCGCTTCCCCTGCGTCCCCAACGCCAGCGTCCACTCCGTCGGCCGGCCCGGGCCCTGCGTCGAAGCCCCCATCAGCCGTCTCGGGCTGTGCGCCCGCCGCCGCGGTTTCCGCTCCAGCGTCGACCGGCCGCATCGGTGCCGGGGACCCGCACGACAGCATCGACCCGGCCAGCAGCCCGGAGAACGCGAGCCAGGCCCCCATCGACCTGGCCGAGTCGGACACCCAGAAGCCTGGCCGCGGCGCTTTCACGCGGCGGTCATATGGCTATTTGCTGTTGCTCTGCAAATATCACAACACGAGCTGTCGGGGGTTCGAACGCCCGCGCGGGCGACGCGCATTGCGCGAGCCTACCCCTGGAGTCCACCCTGGTGGAGCGCGGAACGCACTGGCGTGGCCGTTCCGCTCTGACGGAAGAAACTGGTTGCGTCGGGAGGGCGCCTTCACCTGGGAGCGCCGGCGTCAGGCGAGAGCGCTTCGGCGGCGCGGCGCTGGAGTTCGGCCTCCTCGGCGCGGCCGAGCGCGTCGAGGGCGCGGGCCAGGTTGCGGTGCATGGCGGCCCGCTGGGTGGGAGGGCCAGGCATCTTCTCCAGCATCGACAGGGCCTCTCGTCGCAGCGCGACGGCCTGCGCCCAGTCACCCCGCGCCGCCGCCAGGCCGCCCAGGTTGTTGAGACAGGCCGCGAGCCGCGGGTGAGGCGTCCCCACCTCGGCTTCCAGCGCCTGGCACGCCTCGCGCTGCTTCCGCTCCGCTTCCCCGAGACGCCCCACGCCCGCCAGCGCCCCGGCCAGCGAGTCGAGCGCCACCGCGTGCAGTCGGTGACGGGCGCCCAGGCGCGTCTCCACCACGGCCAGTTGCTGCTGCGCCGCCTCCAGGGCTTCGTCGAAGCGTCGCTCCCGGGCGAGGAGCGCGCTCCGCCAACCCAGCCGCTCCGCCTCCAGCTCGTGCAGCCCCGACAGCCGCTCCACCGCGGCCCGCGCGTAGCCGTCGTACTTCAGGCCCTGGTCCACCTGCCCGCCCTCGAAGCCGACGAACTGCATCAGCCGCACCCAGCCCTCGGCAGCGGCCCCCTGCGCCCCGGCGGCGCTCGAGGCCGAGACGCTCTCCTCGAGGTCCGCCTGGGCCCGGGGCAGCTGTCCGAGGCGCCCGTGCGCCGTGCCCCGCCAGAGCAGCGCCTGCCCGAGCGCGGCGAGGCCGCCTTCCCTGCGCGCCGAGTCCACCGCGCGCTCCGCCGCCTCGAGGGCGCGTTGGTACCGGCCGCCGGCGATGAGGACGCGCGCCTCGGCGACGCCTTCGGGCGCCGCGAAGGCCGGGGCTTCGAGCGTCAGGCTGCTCACGTCGTGACACCGGGCGACGGAGCCGAGGGTGGCCAGCACGGCCGAGGAGCGCTCCACCATCTCGGCGTCGATGCCGCGCAGCGCCGCCACCACCGCCGCCAGGCCCGCGCGGTCGTGCTCGAGGCAGCGGGCCTGCGCCTCCAGCAGCGGCTGTGGGCCCCTGGCCTCGAGGCGCGCCCGGCAGGTCTCGACAGAGGCCGCCCGCCACCGGGAGACGAAGTCCTCCAGCCGTCCCCGGGCGTCGCTCCACGCATGGGCGGCCAGCGGGCTGTGCGTCGCCTGGTACGCCGCGGCCAGGTCGTCGAAGGGGACCACGAGGGCCGCCCCGTCGCGCTCGCACTGCGCCCGGATGGACCGCTCTTCCAGCGCGCGAAGCCCCACCCACGAGAGGGCGAAGACGCCGAGCGTCGCGGCCAAAGCCAGGGCCTGACGCCGGCGACGGCGCGCCGGTCCGTCCTCCAGCAGCCGGGCGACGTGGGCCATGGAGGGATGACGGGCGGCCGGGTCCTTTTCCAGGCCCCGGTGGAGGGCATCTCGCAGCCAGCGCGGCAGCCGCCGGCCCGCCACCGCTTCGGACAGGGAGACGAAGAAGGCGTACTGGTCGCTCCGCGCGTCCACGGCCACGCCAGAGGCCTGCTCGGGCGCCATGTACGCCGGCGAGCCCTCGGCGACGGCCGCCGCCGCGCCTTCGGTGATGGCGAGGCCGAAGTCGGTGACGCGGACCTGGTTGTCGGAGGTGACGAGGACGTTTTCCGGCTTGAAGTCGCGGTGCACCAGGCCTGCGCGGTGCGCGGCAGCGAGGCCAGCGGCGGCCTGTGCGAAGCAGCCCGTCAGGGCCTCGAGGGAGCGCGGCGCTTCGGACCACCAGGCGCGGAGCGACTGGCCTTCCACCAGGTCCATCACCACGAAGGGCCGCCCACCCTCATGTCCGACGTCGTGCACGGCCACCACGTTGGGGTGAGAGAGGCGGGCCAGCGCCTGGGCCTCTTCCACCAACCGGCGCTCCAGAGAAGGGCCCAGCTCCCGCTTGAGCAGCTTCACCGCCACCGGGCGCCCCAGCTCGGGGTCGTACGCCGCGAACACCACGCCCATCGCGCCCGAGCCGAGGAGGCGGGTGATGAGGTAGCGGCCCACGCGCTCGACTTCCGGCGCTGCCGCGGCCGAGACACAGGCCCTGCACGTCGGGCAGCCGTCGAGGTGCGCTGCCACCTGCGCCCACTTCGCCGCGGGCGCCTGGCCCTCGACGAAGGCCTGCAAGAGGTCGTCGCTGGGGCACTCCATCGCCATACAAACGCATGATTTCCAAGCGGGTTTCAAGAAAACGCCGGACTTTCTGGGATGAAGCGCGGGAGGGCGTGTCACGGGGGTGAACCCGCAGTCCAAAAGGAGCATCCACATGTCCCGCCTTCTTCTGTTGGCCTTCGTCGTCGTCTTCAGTGCCTGCCCCGACCTGGGGCCCCCGAATGCGTGTGAGGCGCAGCAGGGGTCGTGCGTGGCCCTGGTGGCCGGCGCGTGCTCCGGAGGGCGCCTCGCGGACGGCGACCTCTGCGGTGGTGGCGTCGGCGTCGCGTGCTGCCTGCCGCAGCCGGAGGCGGACTCCGGCGTCGAGGAGGATGCCTGCGCCTCCGCGGGAGGGACGTGCGTGGCCGTCGCGCCCGGCGGCTGCCCCGGAGGGCGGGCCGGCCCTGCCGACGCCTGCGGGGGGGTGGGGGTGATGTGCTGCCTGCCGCCGGCGCCCGTCGACGGTGGCGCGGACGCCTGCCGGGAGGCGGGAGGCGCGTGTGTCGCGGCCACGCCCGGAAGCTGCGCGAGCGGACGGTACGGGCCCGCCAACTCCTGCGGCGGGCTGGGCTCGGCGTGCTGCCTCGACGCGACGGCCGACGGCGGACAGGTGCCCAACCCGGCGCAGGACTACTGCACGCGGCTTGGCTACGCCGTCGAGGCGGTGTCCTCGCCCGTCGGTGAGTCCAGCGACTGCGTCTTCCCCACGGGCGACCGCTGCGAGGCCTTCGCCTTCTTCCGCGGCGAGTGCGGCGCGGCGTGGACGAAGTGCGCCCAGCACGGCGGCACGGTGAGCGCCGAGTCCTTCGACGGCGGGACGTGGACGGGCGCCGTCTCGCGCTGCACCCTGCCTTCCGGCGCCACCTGCGACGAGGTGGACTTCGCGCGCACCGGGTCGTGCCCGTGAGGCTGGCGCTCCGGTATGGTGGGCGGCGCGTGGCGCTTGCGGACCCAGTCATCGAGGCCTTCTGCCGGCGCACCGGCCGCGCCCCCACCACCACCGGCCCCGCCTTGGAGAATTTCCTCAACCGCGGGCGGGCCGCGTGGCCGGCGGTGGAACTCTCAGACGAGGCGGTGCTGGACTTCCTCGGCGCGGCGCTGGAGCGGCAGCGGGACCCCGAGGCCAGCCTGGAGGCGCTGCATGCGGACGGGCTGTACCTGGCCTGCGGCGTCGCCCAGCGAAACCAGCAGGCCCTCGCCGCCTTCGACGAGACGTACCTCGCTCGAGTCGGAGAGTACGTGGTGCGGGTGACGACGGACGCCGAGCTGGTGAAGGAGACGCGGCAGAAGGTGCGCGAGCTGCTCTTCGTCGGCCACGGGGGCCCGCCGAAAATCCACGAATACTCCGGGCTGGGGCCGCTCGGCGGGTGGGTGCGCATGGTGGCGATTCGCACGGCGATGAACCTCGGGCGCGGCGCGCCCGTGCCGCACGAGCGGGTCAGCGCCCTGGGGGAGAAGGGCCCCATCGCCGCGGTGGACCCGGAGCTGGCGTTGCTGCGGGCCCAGGGGCGCGAGGTGTTCCAGCGTGCCTTCGCCGCGGCGCTGGAGGCGCTCTCGCCCGAAGACAGGGCGCTGTTGCGGCTCCACTACGCGGACAACCTGACGATGGACCAGCTGGCGCCCATGTTTCAGACGTCCCGCTCGTCCGTCGCCCGCCGCATCGACGCCGTGCGGAAGTCCATCTTCGCCGCCACCGCCGCCCGGCTGCGGGATGAGCAGCGGTTGAGCGCGACGGAAATCGAGAGCCTGGTGGCGGGGGCCGCCAGCCAGTTTCAGTTGACCTTCAGCGCCTTCATCAAGCCATGACAGGCCTTCGCGCGACGATGGGAGTGCTGCTGGTGGCGTCCCTGGCCTGTGGAGGGGACGACCTTCCGCCGCCCTACGATGAACGGACGCCCATCGGTCCGGCCAACCCGGCTGTCCTCTACTGCCAGCGCCTCGGCTTCACGGTGGCTGAAGTCGACGGCGGGCCGTCCGAGTGCCGCTTCGACAGCGCCGAGTCCTGTGAGGTGTGGGCCTTCTACGAGGGGCGCTGCGGGGTGCCCCACACCGCCTGTGCGCGCCAGGGTGGAACGCTGGAAACCGTCGTCGCCGACGCCGGCACCTGGCAGCGCGTGTACTCGGTGTGTCGCCTCCCGGGCGGGAAGCGCTGCGCGGAAGCCGCCCTGGCCGCCGAGGGCGCCTGTCCGTAGCGTCGCTCGCCCACCGGCGTCGCTGACGGCGACAAGGACCTCAGCCGCATGGAGCCTTGCGTGTCGGTCATCCCTGCGGTTTTGCGAATTGCTCTTCCTGGTCATCGAACTTTCGTAGAGTGACGTCGTGGCGAAGCAACGACTCCTCGACACGGACACTGTCTCTCTGAAGGAGTTTTTCTCTGCGGGGCGGCAGTACCGGGTTCCCCTTTTCCAGCGCGACTATGCGTGGGACGTGGAGCAATGGGAGGCCCTTTGGCAGGACGTGGTGGAAAGCCGCTCCGCCGCCTTTCCGCATTACATGGGGGCCATCGTCCTTCAGCGCGGGCCCAAGGAAGAATTCCTCGTCATCGACGGACAGCAGAGGCTGGCGACCCTCATCACCGCGTGTGTGGCCGCCCTCGACCTCCTCAACGAGCGGAACGAGAAGGAGCGGCTCACCTGGCTGCGTACCAACTACGTCGGCTCTCCCGACCCAGGCTCGTTGAAATGGCAAAGCAAGCTGGTGCTCAATGAGACCGACGACGACTTTTTTCAGGAGTTCGTCGTCAACCAGAAGCAGCCGCCACCTGGAGCGCGGCTCGTCGAGTCGAATCGCCGACTGCTGGAAGCCCGGAGGTACTTCAGGGACCGCTGGCAGGAACTCGTCGGTCCAGAAGCCTCGGGCCAGGTCATCGTCGACGCGTTCCAGGAGACGATGGGCACGCAGCTTGCGTTCACCACCATCACCGTCGATGACGAGTTGAATGCGTATTCTGTCTTCGAGACGCTCAACGCCCGGAGTCTGCAGCTCACGTCCACGGACCTGCTCAAGAATTACCTCTTCTCGCTCTTGAAGGGAGGGAAGGTCGACCTCGAGCTTGCACAACGACAATGGCGTCGCATCGTCGAAACGGTCGAAGCTCAGACCCTTCCCTCGTTTCTGCGCCAGTTCTGGATTTCACAACACAAGCTCGTCCGAGCAGACCGGCTGTTTCGGGCGCTCAAGACAGAGGTGACTTCCCGCGAACAGTCCTTCGAACTGCTCGATGGCATGGAGGCGGCTGCCGTCGACTTTCGGGCCCTCGGGGACCCGAACGACGAGATCTGGGTCGATTCACGCGAGTGCCGGGAGCACATTCGTACTCTGACGTTGCTCGACGTCTCTCTGCACATCCCGTTGCTCCTCGCCTGCAGGCGCCGGGGCTTCGACCTGGCACGCCTCGAGACCGTCCTCCGAGCGTGTCTCGTCGTATTCATGCGCCACACCGTCGTCGGAAAGCGCAATCCCAGTGAACTCGAGCAGCGGTTTGCACAGCTCGCCGTCGGCGTCAGCGACGGTCGACTCCCTTCGCCGAGAGCCATCTGGTTGGGGGTGGATGGGCGCGACGGCCTTCGTGATTCCTACGTTTCCGACGAGGACTTCCGGTCGGACTTCGCTCGATTGGATCTTGCTCGACGAGGCCGGAAGGCGAAGCTGCCGCGGTACCTGCTGTTCTCTCTCGACGCGAAGGCCGGTGGAGCAGCAGGGGATTACGAGACATCGCCCGAGACGCTCGAGCATGTGTTGCCTGAGAACCCAGGTGCGTCCTGGGCGCACTTCAGCGAAGAGGACCGCCGCCGCTTCACCAACCGACTCGGAAACTACGTACTGCTCAGCCGGGACGAGAACCGAGCGCTCGGAGCGGCCAGCTTCGAAGACAAGGCCAAGGTGTTTCAGCAGAGCAGTCGCCCGACGACGAGGTGGGCGGGGGAGTCGGCGGACTGGACGGTTCAGGCCATCATCGACCGACAGGCACGCCTCGCCGACCTCGCAGTCTCGGTGTGGCGCTTCGAGATCTGACGAGAAGCCGGCGCGCATCGAGCGAAGAGGACCTGCTCACGACGGCGCCGCCGGTCTGGCGCGCTCCTCCCCTCGACAGCTACGCGATGATTCCGACCGGGGCCTGACGTCGAGCTGCAGGCGGCATGCATGGCGCTTCCGGTCGCGAAGTCCGTGACGTCCGGCTCCTGAAGCCACGACAGCGCCAGCGCGGCCAGCAGGCCGGAGAATGTGAGCCCGGCCCCGCCGGCCCGGAGGCGAGGTGGGCTGGCCGCGACGCTTCCGCGCGGCGGTCCCGGGGCTTGATGCCTTCTGTCCGCAGAGGGAGACAACGCGAGCAGGCAGGGGCTTGAGCCCGGCGGGTGGGCGGCGCATCTTCCTCGGGGCCGACCGGTGGGGCTCGTCACATGCGCATCTTCGTCTTCCTGGTGCTCGCCCAGGCGTCCATCTTCGACGCCGACGTCTTCAACAACCCCGAGCCATGGAAGGAGCTCGAGTCGGGGCCGATGAAGCTGGAGACGCGGCCCATCAAGGGCTCGAAGTGCTACGAGTACCGGGTGACGACGGAGGTGGCGCTCCCCGCAGAGCGCGTGTGCCACGCCGTCTTCGACTTCGTCACCCGGCAGAGCAACGTGAAGCAGGTGAAGGTGTCGAAGCTGCTCAAGGACGCGGGCAACGAGCGCGTCATGTACCAGCAGACGGACGGCTCCGTCGTCTCGCCGCGCGACTTCGCCACCACCGTCATCAAGCGGTGCGCGCCGAAGGGCACCAGCTACGTGCGCCTGAAGACGACCAACGACCTGGCCCCGCCCGCGCCGGACAACGTCGTGCGCATGGACTCCATGTGGAGCAGCTGGACGCTGGAGCCGATGGGCGACAAGACGAAGGTCACCGTCACGCTCTTCTCGGACCCGGCGGGCTCGGTCCCCACCTTCATCGTCCACGGCCCACAGCGCAACGCGGCGAAGGAGACCGTCTCCGACGCGCTCGCCGCTGCGCTGGCCGCCGGCTCGAAGTAGCAACGGCCGCGGCGACGGCACCGTTCCGCCGCCGCCGCCCCGAGTGGTGCTGCGCGGACGCCCGGCTCAGGAGGCCTCGAGCACTCCCACCTCGTCGCCGCGCTGGCGCCCTTCCTCGCGCGGGGGCTAGCGTCGGGCTGTCTCCATGGCGCTGCCTCCTGTCACGAAGTCGGTGGCCGTCTCCTGCGGGCCCTTCGAGGCCTGGACGCACTTCACCGCGGGCCTGGCCGGCTGGTGGCCGCTGGACAAGCAGTCCGTCTTCGGCGCCGAGGCGGAGTCCTGCGTCTTCGAGGCGCGCGCCGGCGGCCGCATCTTCGAGCGCAGCGTGGCCGGCGGAGAGGCGCTGTGGGGCGCGGTGCTGCTGGTGGAGCCCGGCCGCCGCGTCGCCTTCGCCTGGCACCCCGGGCGTCCGCCGCACACCGCGCAGGAGGTCCGCGTGCACTTCGTCGCCAGCGAGGGCGGCACGCGCGTTGAGCTGGAGCACGTGGGCTGGGAGTCGTTGGGCGAGCGCGCCGAGGAGACGCGCAAGGCGTACGAGACGGGCTGGGACATCACGCTGCAGGCCTTCGCCGCGTGCGTGCACAAGAAGCACCGGCCGCACCACCTGCCGTGAGGTCGAGGCGTCCTCTGCACGCGCCCCTCCCGGTCCCGGGCAACGGCGCCGCCGAGCGCTGTCACCACTCCGGTGGCGAGCGCCGTGGCGACGTCTCGAGCGCCGCCGCACACGGTTCGGCGGCACGTCAGGTGGTGGCCTCTTCCGGCTCCTCGGCCACGCCCAACTCTCCGCACGCGGGACAGAAGTCCGCCGTGTCTTCTCCGCCATGCCCGAAGGCCTCGAAGAACTGCTCCACCCGCTCGACGGCGCTCTCGTCTTCGTCGCCCGACACCAGCACCGTGTTGACGGCCTGCCCCCGCTTCGCGCAGCCAGGCGTCCGGCACACCACGCGGATTCGGAGCACCGTCACTTCGGAGGCTCCTTCTTCTCCTCCACCCGCTCTTCGGGCTTCGTCGCCGCAGGCGCCGGTGGGTCCGTCTTCTTCTCGTCCACAGGCTTCGCTGCCGCCACCGCCGCCGTCCCGGCCGCCGGAGTGAGGCCCAGGCCCACGCCCGGCGCCGCCTCGTCCGCGTACTGCAGCAGCGCCGCCCCCAGCGTCAGCACCAGCGGCCCCATGAAGAGGCCCGCGAAGCCGAAGGTGGCCACGCCTCCCAACAGGCCCACCAGCACCAGCGGGGTGGACGCCTTGCTGCGCCCGGAGATGACCAGCGGCTTGATGACGTTGTCGCTGCCCGCCACCAGCACCACGCACCAGATGGCGAGGAAGACGGCCCAGCCGGTGCGCCCCTGCGCCACCAGGGTGATGACGGCCGGCACCCACACCAACGCCGTCCCCACGATGGGGATGAGAGACGCCACCGCGCCCACCGCGCCGAACACCAGCGGCGACGGCAGGCCCGCGATGGCGAAGCCGATGCCCAGGAGTGTCCCCTGCACCACGCTGGTCGCCAGCGCCCCCAGCACCACCGCGCTCGCCACGCCGCCCAGCGTCGTCTGCAGCTCCGCCTTCCGCTCGGGCGCCAGCGGCACCAGCCGCACGAAGCGCTCCACCATGCCCCGCCCGTCCCGCAGGAGGAAGAAGAGGAGGAAGAGCATCATCAGGAACTGCGTCACCGCCCCGAAGGCGCCGATGACGACGGTGCCGCCCAGCGAGGCCAGCGCGTTGGCCGCTTCCTTGATGGCGTCGGCCGCGCGGTTGAGAATCTCCTGCTGGCTCAACGACGTGTACTCGCCCACCGAGGTGATGAGGGCGTGCACCGGGCCGAACTCCAGCACCAACTGCAGCGCGGGGAGGTTGCGGTCATGCGCCTCCGTCTGCATCCGTGCGATGAGCTCCGTCGCCTGCCGGGTGAAGGCGAAGCCGAAGATGGTGACGGGGCCGGCCACCACCAGGAAGGTGAGCCCCGTCAGGATGCCCGCGGACAACATGGGGCGCTTCCACCGCGCGTCGAGCCGCTTCTGCAGCGGCATCAGCATGAAGGTGAAGAGCGCCGCCCAGAGGATGGCCGAGGTGAAGGGCGCCAGAATCCGGAAGAGGAAGTAGCCCAGCACCGCGAACGTCACGAGGGCGAAGACGCGGCGGTAGTAGCGCGGCGGCGACAGCCCTCCGCCCAGCCCCGGCGACGATGGCGATGACTGGTACGTCGTCACGTGAGTCCCCCGGCGAGAGAGTGCGCGACCCTCAGCGCGCCCCAGTGCGTTTCCTCGACGTACCCGCGCAGCACGTCGCCGGCGCTTCTTCGCAGAAGTGGCCGACGGTGGCGAGGAAGTCCGTCAGCCGAAAAGGGCGCGCTCACCTTCCGAACAGCCGTCTCAGCTTCTGGCCCAGCCCGCCACCGCTGGCCTCCGAGGCGCCCGCACCCCAGCGGAAGCTCCACTTCGGAAACCGGAAGCCCGTCTCGATGGCCCACGCGTCGCGGGCGTCGAAGCTGGGCACCACCACCCGCTTCAGGGCCGGCGGCTGGGCGCGGTGCAGCGCCTCAATCCACGCCTTCGCGTGGCCCTGCCTGCCCATCAACCGCACTTCCTGGACGAAGCGCAGCGACGGGTGCGCGAGGACGCCCAGCGCCGAGGTGATGCGCGCCTCCTGCTCCCCGGCGGCCACGTCCTTCCCCGAGGGCGTCACCTCCAGCGCGCGCACGTAGCCCCACTTCCACTCGCACCCCAGGCCTTCTACCGTCGACGTCGGCGTCACGCCGGGCAGCGCCTGCACCGCCTGCGCGTCTTCCGTGGCGCGCGCCCTCACCTCGGGCGAACACTTCTCGTCGGCCAGCAGCAATTGGGCGCGAATCAGCTTCGCCCGCTGGCTCTTCGTCTCCTGTAGTTGGTCCGCCAGCAACGCCCAGGCCGGCGCCGAGTCCATCGCCGCGAGCAGCTTCGCCTCCACGCCGTGCGGGAGGCCCTCGTCCGCGAGGTCGAAGGGCTGCATCGGCACGCTGACTCTCGCCACGGTGGCTTCGCGCTCCGGCAAGGGCGCCACCGTGAAGGGCTTCAGGGCGGCGGCGAAGGCGGCGGAGTCGGCGTAGCGCGCCGACGGCTGGGGGCTCAACGCGCGGCGCAGCACCGCCTCGGCGCCCTTCACCGCGTCCGGCAGGGCCAGCGTCAGCTTGCCTTCCAGCACCAGCGGCGCCAGCAGGTCCTTCGCCGCCTTCTCCTGGGAGCCCGGCCTCAGCACCACGTCGTACGGCCACGCCCCGGTGACGGCGAGCGACGCCAGCCAGCCCAGCACGAAGACGTTGGTGCGCGCCGACGTCGGGTGTCCCCACAGCTCCTCGGGCGTGACGAGGGTGGCGTCGACGAGGCCGGGGAAGCCGAGGTCCACCGAGGAGTCCAGCGCGGCCAGCTGCAGCCGCAGATGGCCTCGCGAGTCCTTCGCCACCACCGTCGGCCGGACGCCGAGGCGCGGCGCGTGGCAGTGCTGCAAGAGAAGCAGCTCCGCCTCGGCCATCGCCAGTGCCAGGCTGCGCACCTCCGACAGGCCGTGCTTCGCGTCGGGGTAACGGAAGGCGCCGTCGACCCGGCGACCCGCCGCCTCCACCACCACCCACGGCCGGCCCCCGTCGTCGCCAAAGTCCACCACCTTCGGCCACGCCGGCTGCTTGAGGCGCGTGCCCAGCCACCACCGGCGCAGCACCCGCGCCTGGTGCTCGGGCTTCAAGTCCGGGTGGAGCCGCTCGACCCACCACTCCCCGGGCTCGTCGCGGCCCAACGCGCGCACCTTCGCGGCCTCGGTGAAGCTTCCGTGCTCCCACGGAAAGCCCATCACCTCCCAGCGCATCGCGAATGGCACGGACATGGTGCGTCGTCCCCCGGGCTCCGACACCTCGACGCTAGCAAGGCAGCCAGTACGCTGAAACTTTCCGTCGGGGCGAAAACCCTTCACCTCCACCTCCGCCGGAGGGTTGGGCGAGACATGGAAGCGCTGCTGGCGGTGACGGTGGTGGTAGGCGTCATCTGGTACGTCCACCGACGGAGCCAGGAGTTGTTTGTCCTCTCCATCCGCGACGGGGAGGCGAGGCTGGTGCGGGGGCGGATTCCGGGGCTGCTCCAGAGCGACCTCACGGAGGCTGCCACGCAGATGCGGGTGAAGCGGTGCACGGTGACGGCGTTGAAGGACTCGCCCCGCGCGCGGCTGGAGGTCTCAGGCATGTCGGACTTCGAGGCCCAGCGGCTGCGCAACGTCTTCCAGCTCTACCCTCTGTCCGCGCTGCGGGCCGCGCCAGCGCCGGTGAAGGGCACGTGGCTGCGCCTGCTGGGCTTCGCGTGGCTGGTGTGGTTGTTCGACCGCTCGGCCGAGTGAAGACATTCCCGTCCTCCCTCGAGGAGCGCTACAACGTCCCCCCATGCGAATGAACCTGGGGGGAGTCGCCGCGCTCGTCGTGTCCGTGCTGATGACGCTGGGCTGCTCGGGGAGTGCCGCCACCGATGGAGGCAGCGGAGGCGGCTCGGGCGGCGGCGTCGGAGGTGGGGCAGGCGGAGGCGCTGGAGGTGGAGGCGGGGCCGGCGGAGGCGGCGGGGCGGACGCCGGCTTCACCTCTCAACTGGGCGATGGCTACGAGGGCGCGGGCAGCGCGGTGCGCGCCTGCGGCACGAGGCTGTGCGTGGCCGGCGGCGTCATCCGCGAGGTGAATGGGACGAACAGCGACTTCCTCGCGGCGCGCTTCAACCTCGACACCACGCGCGACGTCAGCTTCGGGGACGAGGGCGTGGCGGCAGTGGACTTCGACGGCGGGCTCACCTCGGGCCTGCCCTTCAACCTCGACAACGCGTGGGCGCTGGAGCTGGACGGCGACAAGCTGGTGCTGGCCGGCACGGCGCGCGCGGCGGTGGGCTTCGGCAGCGGCGGCTTTGCCCTGGCGCGCTTCAACGCCGACGGCACGCCCGACACCACCTTCTCCGGGGACGGCGTGACGCTGCTTCAGGTGGGGACGTCCAGCGCGCTGTGGTTTCAGGTGAGGCGCCTGCCCAGCGGCAAGTACGTGGTGTCCGGCACCATCGACAACGGGCCGACGCGCGGCAACGACTTCGTGGTGGCCGTGTACAACGCCGACGGTACGCCCGACACCGGCTTCGTGCAGCCCGGCGGCGCGGGCTTCGGGCACATCGCGCACTTCGGCTTCACCAACGAGCAGGGCGTGGGGTTGGTGGTGCAGTCCACCGGCAACTTCGTGGTGGGCGGCGGCAGCTTCGGCGTCACCCGCTTCCTCCCCACCGGCGCCATCGACACGTCCTTTGCAGACGCCGGCCTCTACCGGGGCGGCGACGGCAACCTCGACGCCATCCTCGAGCGCAGCGACGGGCGGCTGTGGCTGTTGGGCTTCGACTCGGTGGCCAACCCCGACGGCGGCAGCACCGACATCCAGGTCCTCAAGCAGCAGGTGTTGTCGGCCAACGGCGTGGCGGACAGCAGCTTCGGGGTGGGCGGCTCGCTGGAGATTCCCTTCCCCCTCATCCAGGTGCGGGGCGCGGTGCTGGAGCCCGGCGACAAGGCGCTCCTCTACACCGACGGCTTTCCCGCCAAGCTGGTCCGCCTCAACGCCGACGGCTCGCTGGACACGTCGTACGGCCACGGCGGCTCGCTGGACGCGGGGGTTCAGCTGCCCCTCCTCCCGGCGCCGGTGCGGGGGCCGGCCAATCGCCTTGCGCTGTCGGGCGGCCGCGCCTTCCTGACGGACTACACCAACCTGACGCTCGGCCCGTCGCGCACGGTGCAGACGTTCGTGCTGAAGGAAGTCCCGCCCTGACAGGGACGGCGCGTGCCGTCGTCAGGGGTCGTCGGGGAAGAAGCAGTCCTCGTAGACGATGTCGACGAAGCCGCCGGCCTCGGGGCACGGAGACACCTCGATGCTGCCGAAGGGGAAGGCCTCGTCGGGCGGGTCCCTGCGGAAGGTGGCCGGCTGCCCATTCACGGTGACGGTGACGCGGTTCATGTCGCCCAGTTCGCGCTTCAGGGCCACCGTGCAGCGCGCGTCGACGATGCGGCCGGCGATGCTGCGCAGGGTGTCGGCGTAGTCCGAGGTGCAGAGGCGGGTGACGCCGCGCGTGGAGAAGCGCCGGGCGAACTGCACCAGCCGCCAGTTGGTCACCGAGGCGGGGCTGCACCGGCCCACCACGATGGCGCCCACGGTGATGTCCGTGTCCCGCTTCTCGGCCTCGAGGAAGTTGCCGAAGTCGGTGATGTCGATGCTGGATTGGTCGTCTTCGTCGCCGAGGAAGACGAGGGCGAAGTCGGCGTCGCTGCGCCAGAAGCCCCGGTTGGCGCCGGAGCGGTTGGGTTCGCGCAGGGCGCTCCACGCGGCGAGCAGCCCGCGCTCGATGGCGCTGCCGAGAATCCCCACCCGCACCATGTCCGAGAAGCGTTGGCCGATGTCGGGCGTGCTGGGCGTGAGGAAGGGCGTCACCAGCCGGCCTGAGCGCAGCGGGTCGTTCATGTCGGTGGTGACGGCGCCGAGGTGGAAGTCGACGTTCTTCTGCCGGAAGGCGTCGAAGAAGGCGTTGAAGTTCTCCGCCAGCGCGCGCTGGTCGTTCTCCATGCTGCACGAGTCGTCGATGACGAAGAGGACGTCGATGGGGCGCTGCGTCCGCGGCGGCAGGGGGAGGTGGTCCGCGTCGACTGCCTCGCAGATGGGTGGAGGCGGGGGCG
>JBFMHF010000148.1:0-17616 GCA_040752975.1 Myxococcota bacterium | reverse complement strand
GCGCGCGCTTCGGCTGGGCGCTGCGGGTGGGGGTGGGCGGCCTCTTCGGCGGCTTCGGCTGGCTGTACACCAGCAAGGGCTGGGTGGAGATGGACATCTCCCGCACCGACGGGCTGGTGCTGCTCACCTTCTCCAACCGCATCCCGTTGCTGGTGTCGCCCGAAGCGCCCGCGGGCTTCATCGTCGCCGTGCGAGAGGCAGCGCGGCGCTAGACGAAGGGCCGTTCGACTCGCGTGAGGTGCGGGGTTAAACACGCGCGCGATGTTTGAGGCGCTGCTGGACGCCATCCGTGAAGAGGCGAAGCCCGCCCTGTGGGCCAACGGCGTGAAGCTCTCGCGCGCGGGCGCGGCGGCCCTCGAGAAGCGCCAGGGCGCGGAGTACGTCTTCCGCGTGAAGCCGCCTGGCCGGCCGGTGCCCTTCACGGTGTACCTCACGCCCGACGACGCCTGGGAGTGCAGTTGCGACGGCGCCTTCGACCCGTGCGAGCACGTCGTGGCCGCGGCCATCACGCTGACGCAGGGCGGAGACGAGGTGGCCACCACCGCGCAGGCGTGGACGCGCCTCGTCTACCGCTTCACGAAGGTGGAAGGCGGCCTCACCGTCGCGAGGGAACTGCTCCACGCGGACGGCCGACGCGAGCCGCTGCCCGCCTCGCTGCAGGCGATGATGGCCAACGGGCAGATGGGCACGCTGCAGGTGGAGAACGGCGACCTCCTGGCCGACCGCGTCCTGGAGCGTCCGTGGCGGGGCGCGCTGCCCGCGGAGCGTCTCGACGGCCTCCTGGGCCTTCTGGAGAGCGCGCGCAACATCCTCCTCGAGGGGCAGCCGGTGGCCTTCTCCAGCGAGGTGGTGCTGCCGCGCGTGCGCGTGGAGGACGCCGGCGCAGACATCCTCGTCACCATCCACGCCGACCCGCGCGTGTCCGAGGTGGTGAGCCGCGGCGTCGCGCGCTGCGGAGAAGTCGTGTGCAAGCTGGGCGAGACGGCCCTCACCGGCGCCTTCCTCGAGAACCTCCCCAGCGTGCGGCGCTACGAGGCGGGGCAGCTGGGCGAGCTGATGAGCCGCGTGCTGCCCGAGCTGGCGCGGCGCTTCCCCATCGACAACCACTCCACGCGGCTGCCGCGCATCGACCGAAGCCTCAAGCCGCGCATCGAGCTCGAGCTGGCGCAGCTCGACACCGGCCTCTCCGCGCTGCCCACCCTCGTCTACGGCAGCCCGCCCTGCGCGCGCGTCGACGCGGGCACCCTCAAGCACCTCGGGGGCGCGATGCCGCTGCGCGACGAAGCGGCGGAGGCCAGGGTGGTGCAGCAGCTGCGCGAGTCCCTGGGGCTGGTGCCCGGCCGGCGCACCGTCTTCTCCGGGCCGGAGCTGGCGCGCTTCGTCCGCCAGCTCGAGGGTTTCCGCGGCGGCCTCACCGGTGACGCGCGCCGCGTGGTGGGCACGGGCCTCACCCTCGTCCCCCGCTTCGAGGTGAAGGGCGGCCTCGACGGTTTCGGGGCGCCTCGCGCGGACTTCTCCCTGCGCTTCGAGGTGGAGGGCGGCGCGGCGGGCGCGTCGGTGGACGGAGAGGCGGTGCTGCGCGCGTGGCGGGAGGGCCTGGGGTTGGTGCCGCTGGAAGGCGGCGGCTGGGCGCCTCTGCCGCAGGCGTGGCTGGACGTGCACGGCGCGAAGGTGCAGCAGCTCCTCGACGCGCGCGCGGACTCGGGGCAGGTGGCCAACCACGCGCTGCCGGTGCTGGCGGAGGTGTGTGAGGCCCTGGACGCTCCGCCGCCACCGGGCCTCGAGCGGCTGAAGCCCCTGGCCGAGGGCTTCGAGAAGCTCCCTCCGGCCCCGCTGCCCGAGGGCCTTGTGGCCACGCTGCGCCCGTACCAGCGGCACGGCGTCGACTGGCTCCACTTCCTCAAGCAGGCCGGGCTGGGCGGCGTGCTGGCCGACGACATGGGCCTCGGCAAGACGCTGCAGGTCATCTGCACGCTGGAGAAGGGCAGCCTCGTGGTGTGCCCCACCAGCGTGCTGGCCAACTGGAAGGCCGAGCTGGCGCGCTTCCGTCCTTCGCTGTCCGTCAACACCTACCACGGGCCCTCGCGGGCACTGTCCGACGCCGACGTCACGCTGACGACGTACGCGCTGCTGCGCCTCGACGCCGACGCGCTGGCCGCGAAGGACTGGCGCGTGGTGGTGCTGGACGAGGCGCAGGCCATCAAGAACTCCGACAGCCAGGTGACACGCGCGGCGTACCGGCTGAAGGGCGGCCTCAAGCTGGCGGTGACGGGCACTCCGCTGGAGAACCGCCTCGAGGAGCTGTGGAGCCTCATGCACTTCACCAACCCGGGCCTCCTCGGCGGGCGGCGGGACTTCGAGGAGCGCTACGCGGAAGGCATCGAGGCGGGCTCGCTGGAGAAGACGCGCGCGCTGCGGAAGCGGGTGGCGCCGTTTCTGTTGCGCCGGCTCAAGAAGGACGTGGCGCCCGAGCTGCCGCCGCGCACCGAGGCCGTCCGCTTCGTCACGCTCGAGGAGAAGGAGAAGGCCGTCTACGACGCCGTGTACGCGGCCACGCGCGCCGAGGTGGTGACGTTGCTGTCGGGCGAGGGCAACGTGCTGAAAGCGCTCGAGGCGCTGTTGCGGCTTCGGCAGGCCGCGTGTCACAGCGCGCTGGTGCCCGGGCAGCAGGCGAAGACGTCGTCGAAGGTGGAGGCGCTGGTGGAGGCGCTGTCCAACGCGGCGGCCGACGGGCACCGCTGCCTCGTCTTCAGCCAGTGGACCTCGATGCTCGACCTCATCGAGCCGGCGTTGAAGGCCGCGGAGCTCTCCTTCTCCCGCCTCGACGGCGCCACGAAGAATCGGGGCGAGCTGGTGCAGCAGTTCCAGGCGGAGGACGGCCCGGCGGTGATGCTGATGTCCCTCAAGGCGGGGGGCGCGGGCCTCACGCTGACGGCGGCGGACCACGTCTTCCTCGTCGACCCCTGGTGGAACCCGCAGGTGGAGGCGCAGGCGGCCGATCGCGCGCACCGCATCGGGCAGGACAAGCCCGTCTTCATCTACCGGCTGGTGGCCCAGGGCACGGTGGAGGAGCGCATCCTCGCGCTGCAGGAGAAGAAGCGCGCGCTCTTCGAGGCGGCGCTGGATGGCGGCGCGGGCGCGGCGGCGTTGACGCGAGAGGACCTGCTGGCGCTCTTCGATTGAGCGGTGGATGCTGCGCGGCCCATGCGCGTGCGGCTCGAGGGACACCGCTTCGTCGATGCGGCCGGGCGCACGGTGCTTCTGCGAGGCGTCAACCTCGCGGGGAGCAGCAAGGTGCCGAAGACGCCCGACGGCGCCACCTGGAGGCGCGAGCGCTTCTTCGACCACCGCGCCGTCAGCTTCGTCGGACGGCCCTTTCCGCTCCAGGAGGCCGACGCCCACCTCGAGCGCCTCGCGAGCTGGGGCCTCACCACGCTGCGCCTCCTCGTCACCTGGGAGGCCGTCGAGCACGAGGGGCCCGGTCGCTACGACGGCGCGTACCTCGACTTCCTCGAGGCGGTGGTGCGGCGCGCGGGCGAGCGCGGCTTCGTCGTCATCCTCGACTTCCACCAGGACGTGTGGAGCCGCTTCAGCGGCGGTGACGGCGCGCCGGGCTGGACGCTGGAGGCCGTGGGCTTTCGGCTCGAGCACCTGCACGAGACGGGCGCGGCCTTCGTCCACTCGCAGCACGACGGCCCGATGCCGCGGATGATCTGGCCCTCCAACGCCGGGAAGCTGGCCTGCGCGACGATGTTCACCCTCTTCTTCGGTGGCGACCTCTTCGCGCCCAGGCGCCGCGTGGAGGGCGAAGGGGCGCAGGGCTACCTCCAGCGGCACTTCCTCGGCGCGGTGGAGCAGGTCGCGCGGCGGCTCGCGGGCCTCGACTGCGTGCTGGGCTACGACGTGCTGAACGAGCCGTCGCCCGGCTTCATCGGCTGGGACGACCTCACCAGGCCTCACGGTCCGGTGACGGTGGGCGTCCTCCCGTCGCCGCTGGAAGGGATGGCCCTGGGTGACGGGCTGTCTCTCGAGGTGGACGTGTGGAAACGGGACCTCTTCGGCCCACGCGTCGTGGGGCGGGCCTCCACCAACCCGCGGAGGTTGAGGGCGTGGCGGGAAGACGCCGCGTGCCCGTGGCGGGAAGAGGGCGTGTGGGACGTGGACAGCGCGGGGAAGCCGCGGCTCCTGCGGCCCGACGCCTTCACGCGGGTGGGAGGACGACGCGTCGACTTCGGCCGCGACTGCTACCTGCCCTTCTTCCGTGAGGCCGCGCGCCGGCTGCACGCCATCTCTCCCGACGTCGTCGTCTTCGCCGAGAACGAGCCCTTCCGGGCGCCGCCGCCGGTGGGCGACGTCATGTCAGGGCCCGTGGCGTACGCGCCGCACTGGTACGACGGTGTGGTGCTGTTCCTCAAGCGCTTCCACTCGTGGCTGGGCGTGGACGCCTTCACCGAGCGCCCCGTCTTCTTCCCCGGGCGCATCCGGGCCAGCTACCGCGCGCAGTTGGAGCGGCTGGGCGCCGAGGCTCGCGCCGTCATGGGTGAGCGCGCGTTGCTGCTGGGAGAGTTCGGTGTCCCTTTCGACCTCCACGGCGGTGAGGCGCTCGTCACCGGCGACTTTCGCGAGGTGAGCCGCGCGCTCGAGCGAAGCCTCCGCGCGGTGGAAGACGCGGGCGTGCACGCGACGCTGTGGAGCTACACGCCCGACAACACGCACGCCCACGGCGACGGGTGGAATGGGGAAGACCTCTCCGTCTTCTGTGCCGAGGACGGCGGCGGCCGCGCCCTCGACGCGCTGGTGCGGCCGTACCCGCGCGCGGTGCCGGGGACGGTGGTGCGCTATGGCTTCGACTCTTCGACGCGCGTCTTCGAGCTCGTCTTCCGCCACGACGGGACGGACGCCCCAGCCGAGGCTTTCCTGCCGGCGCGCCAGTACCCGCACGGCGTCGAGGTGCGGGTGTCGGACGGGCGTGTCGACGTGGACCTCGCGGCGCAGCGCCTCATGTGGTGGCACGACGCGCGGTCGGTCGAGCACGCCCTCCGGGTCATGCCCAGGGCCCGATGAACTCCGGCGCGCCGCCAACGGGGAAGCGGTTGCACGGCCGGTGCTCTCCCCGGCGGGCTCCTCGGACGGGCGCCTGAGCGCTGGTCAAGCGCGGGCGCACGGCCGATGTTTCCTGAATGGGACGCTGGCTCGCGATCGCCGTGGCGCTGTGGGGTGGAGTGGCGCTGGCGGACATGGCGCCCCTCTTCGGCTTCGACCGCAGCGAGCCCTGCAACGACAAGCCCCGCGGCGCGACGTGCGACTACCGGGCGAGGGATGACGACCGGCCGGCCAACCAACGGGCGCGTCAGCCCGGTCGCTGCGAGCGCGTGCTGGACGCCTCACGTCCCCTCTTCGTCTACACCGTCTGCATGCGCGTGCTGCCCGACGGCGGCGTGACGTCGGACCGCCCCCTCACCGTGCTGTCTGCCGAGGAGGAGAAGGACTGGGAGCAGAAGCGGTTGCAGCAAGTCGCGGTGGACCGGGCGGCCGCGGAACAGCAGGCCAGGCGTGACGAGGAGGCCCGCGTCGCTGCCCGGAAGCGGGCCGAGGCCGAAAAAGAAGCGCGCGCTGCCGCCGAGAAGCAGCAACGCGACGACGAGCAACAGCGGGCGGAGGTGGGGCGTCGGAACAGGCTCCTCGCCATCGGCGCGCTCACCCTCGCCGGCCTCGCGCTCGTCTTCTGGGTGCAGCGTCGCTGGGGCTGAAGCGCCCGCGCACGGATCCACGTGCAGACGCGCCGGGGATCGGTCAACCTTCCCACCTCACCATCGGGAGGGCTGCACATGTCCAGGCGCTACTTCGAGTTCTCCGAGGGGACGTCGAACAAGTTCTGGGAAGTGTGGATGGAAGACACGAAGGTGCTGACCCGCTACGGGAAGATCGGCGCCAACGGGCAGACCACCATCAAAGACGAAGGCTCTGCCGCGGCCGCGCAGAAGCTGTACGACAAGCTCATCCGCGAGAAGACGGGCAAGGGCTACCAGGAGAAGACCAACGGCGCCGCTGCTGCTCCTCCTGCCGCCGCCGCGCCCGCTCCGAAGGCCGAGAAGAAGGAGGCTCCTGCGAAGGCCGCTGCGCCTGCAGCGCCTCCACGCGAGGTGGTGGTCGAGCCCGGCTTCCGTCGCTTCGAGTTCTCCGAGGGCAGCTCCAACAAGTTCTGGGAGGTGAAGGTGGAAGGCGAGCAGCAGATCGTTCGCTTCGGAAAGATCGGCACCGCGGGCCAGGAGAAGGAAAAGGACTTCGACAGCGCCGCCGAGGCGAAGGCCGACACCAAGAAGCTCATCGCCGAGAAGCTGGGCAAGGGCTACGTCGAGGTGGGGGTGAAGAAGACGCCGTCCAACCCCGAGCTCGAGGCCGCCATCGCTGCCAACCCCGACGACGGGAGGAACTGGCAGGTCTTCGCCGACTGGCTCATCGAGAAAGGCGAGCCGTGGGGTGAGGTCATCTCCCTCGCGCTGCAGGGGAAGCCCGACAAGAAACGCCAGGCCGACACCGAGAAGGAGCTGCTGGGCGGGCTCGATGGCTCGTCCATCACCTGGAAGAACGGCGTCATCGCCGAGCTCGACCTGCAGCCCAACGAGGTGGACGAAGAGGGGCAGATGGAGGCCACGCTGGAGCGAATCCTCAAGCATCCGGCCGGTCACTTCGTCCGCAAGCTGACGCTGGGCCTGCCGCCGCACGAAGACACCGAGTGGCACATGGAGGGCCTCGCCGATGCCATCTCCGAGGCCGGGCCGCTCCCGTTCCTCGAGACGCTCGACATGAGCCCCGACGCGGAACACATGGACCAGCCGTCGTGGCGGCGTGTGGGCGATTTAAGCGGGCTGTGGGAGGCGGCGCCGCACCTCAAGGAGCTGCTCCTCCAGGGCGCGTCCGGCAGCGACGGCGGCACGCCCATTCGCTTCGGGGACATCGACGCGCCGCACCTCGAGAAGCTGGTGTACAGCTCGGGCGGCCTCGACAAGCACGTGCCCACCGCGCTCGGCGCCGCGAAGCTCCCGAAGCTCAAGCACCTCGAGCTGCTCTTCGGCACCGAGGACTACGGGTGCACGTCCACCGTGGCCTCGCTCAAGGGCATCCTCGATGGGGCGGGGCTGCCGGCGCTCGAGACGCTGGGCCTCAAGAACTCCGAGTGGGAAGAGGAGCTCATTCGCGCGGTGGCGAACTCGAAGATCCTCCCGCGGCTCAAGGTGCTGGACTTGAGCATGGGCGTGCTGGCCGAGAAGGGCGCGCAGGAACTGCGAACGCTCGCCTCGAAGTTCAAGCACCTCGAGAAGCTCATCCTCGACGACAACTACTTCTCCGAGGCCGACGTCGCCGCGCTCAAGGCTGCGCTGCCCAACGCCCAGGTGGGCAAACAGAAGGACGACGAGGATCCCGAGTACCGGTACACCACCATCGCGGAGTGACGTGAGGCGCTTCGTCGTCCTGGGAAATCCCGCCAACCGCCGCGTCACCCTCTTCTGCGAGGCGCTGCACGAGGCCGGGCTGCCGGAAGCGGAGGTCGTCTCCTGGCTCGACTTCCTCCGCACCCCGGGCCGACTCCTCTCGTTGGATGACGGGCCGGCGCTGTTGCGCATCGACTCGTACGGTGAGGACTTCGAGGTCGAACGGGAGTTGCTGGCGCGCGGCGGGTATCGCGACGCGACGAGCCTCGAGGAGCGCCGCGGGGAAGTCATCGCTCCACACGTTTCGCACCGTGGCTTCGAGCAGGCGCTGGACGGTTTGGCGGCGCAACTGAGAGAGCGTCCGCGGTGGAAGGTGCTCAACCGGCCGGAGGAGATCTCCGAGCTCTTCGACAAGCGCCGTACGTCCCGCCGCTTCGCCGCCGCGGGCATCCCGGTGCCGGAGTTTCTCGATGCCGTGCCCGAGAGCGCCGACGAGCTGCTCGAGGCCTGCCGCGCGGCCGGGTGGCGCCAGGTCTTCGTGAAGCCGGCGATGGGCTCGTCGGCCAGCGGCGTGCTGCTCCTGACGCTGGGGCCACAGCGCGTGGAGATCCGCACCTCGCTGGAGTGGGACGCGCCACGCTGGTTCAACAACCTACGCCTCTCGCACTACCGGACGCCTGCCGACGTGCGCCGGGCGCTGGACTTCGTGCTCTCCCTCGGCGCCCAGGTGGAGCGCGCGGTGCCCAAGGCGAAGCTGGGCGGCGCCTTCTTCGACTGCCGGGTCCTCTGCATCGCCGGCGAGCCGCGCTTCGTGGTGGTGCGGCAGAACGAGCACCCCATCACCAACCTGCACCTCGGTGGCTGGCGGGGAGACGTCGCGCAGCTCCAGGCCGCGCTCGCGCCCGGCGCCTGGGACGCGGCGATGGAGAGCTGCCGGCGCGTGGCGTCGCTCTACCACTCACTGCACGTCGGCCTCGACGTGTTGTTCGAGCCCGACTTCGTCCACCACCGCGTCATCGAGGCCAACGCCTTTGGGGACCTGCTGCCGAACCTCACGCTGCACGGGCGCTCGGTGTACCGGTGGGAAATCGACGAGGCGCTGCGCTTGACGCGCGGGTGAACGCTCCCCACCTCGAAAGGCCTCCAGCGCGGCACGCACACCTTGCTCGCCGTCGCGGGCAACGTCACGGCGACGCCTTCAGGCGCGCAGGAAGGCGGCGATGACCACCCAGACGATGACGGCGAGCGCGTAGAGGCCGACGGCCGCGCCGAGCTTGAGCGCCGTGTTCTCCGTGCGCCTGGCGATGGCGACGGAGCCGGCGCCAGCGAGCGCGCCGAGGATTCCGCCCAGCAGCCCGCCCATGATGGCGAAGACGAGGACGGGGGCCATGTACGCCATCGCCGCGGCGTTCTTCTGCGCGGTGGCGACGAGGCCCTCGATGCATTTCCTGCAGTGGGTGAGGTCGGCGCCGGCGCACTCCTCGCACACGAAGAGGCCGCAGCGCGCGCAGGCGTAGCGGGCGGCCGCCTGGTGCGGCGCGCAGGTGCTGCCCGCGGGCGCAGGTGCAGGCGCGACGTGTTTGTCGGTGGGCGGCACCAGCTCTCCGCGTGGCGAGAAGACGTCCATCTTCGGGGCCGCGAAGCCGGGCGTGCGCACCAGCCGGTACTTCTTGTCGCCCACGGGCACTTCCCACTCGCCCTTCGCTGCGAGCTTCTGCTCGTGCACCGGCTGGCCGCCGGGCGAGTCGACCACGACGATCTTCCCCGCCGGCAACGCTGCCCGGAACTCGATGCGCTTTCCACCGATGGACCAGCCGTGCGCCATGATTCCTCCAGAGAGGCGCGTATCCTAAGCGCGGCGGAGTGCGAGTCGACGGCCTTTTCGCTTCCCCTGGAGGGCCCGCCGGGAGTGCTACCCTTCGGCCCGCGATGCAGGCACCGCACAGCAACGGGAAGACGGCGCCCTTCACCCTGGGTCCACGCGAGGCAAAGGCCGCGGTGCTGCTCCTGCACGGCTTCACCGGCAGCCCGTGGGAAGTCCGCCCGTTGGGCGAGGCGCTGGCCGCGCGTGGCTACCGGGTGCACGCGCCGCTCCTCCCGGGGCACGGCGGTCCGCCCGAAGGCATGCTGTGGGCGACGTGGCGGGAATGGCTCGCCGCCGCGGAGGACGCGTTGCGCGCGCTGGAGGGCGTCGAGCGCGTGGCGGTCTCGGGCCTCTCGATGGGGGCGCTCCTGGCCACGTTGCTGGCTGCCCGGCATCCGTCGCGCGTGCGGGGGCTGGGCCTCATGGCGCCGGTGGTGCAGGTGCGACGGGGCGGGGCGCGCTTTCTCCGCGTGGTGCGCAGGCTGCCGCTGAGGGGCCTCTTGCCCGAATGGGTGAAGAAGGAAACCACCGACATCGAGCTGGACGAGGTGCGCGCCGAGTCGCCGTTGATGCCGCGCTACCCGCTGGCGCGCGTGCTGGACCTCTTCAGCCTGCAGGACCTCGTCTTCGACTCGCTGCAGGACGTGCGCTGTGACTCCGTGGTGCTGGCCTCGCGGAACGACCGCGTCGTCGACTTCGAGGCCGTGGCCGACTTCCAACGCCGCCTTCCGCGCTCGCGCCTCGTCACCTTGCAGCGGGGGCGCCACATCATCCCCCGCGACGCGGACCGCGCCCTGGCCATCACCACCCTGGCAGACTTCTTCGATGGCGTGGCCCCCGTCTGACGGTCGCTTCCCCGCGGGAGGCGGCTCGCGGTGTCCCGTCGGGCCGCGCCAGCACGGTGGACGGGGCCTTCCATCGCGAGGTCGTCAGGGGGCGAGGGAGGTGGCGACGAAGTCGGAGGCCGAGGCGGTGGTGGGCTGCCCCGACGGGCCCGTGCAGACGCCGTTGGCGGCGCCGAACATGAAGCTGAAGGTGTCGTGGTTCGCTGCGCGCTGCGTCCACGGCGCGGCCAGGTTTCGCCCCTCGTAGACGCAGGCGGTGACGCGGCCCGGGTTGGTCTGTCGTTCGAGCTCGACGAGGCGCGCGGTCCGGCGGTGGTCGACGAAGGGGTCCCCCGTCGTCTGGCCGATGAAGATGGGCACGAGGGTCGGTTGGTGGCCCGGGCTGTTCTCCCGCAGCGCACGCCGTGCGACCGGGTCGAGCAGCGGGTCGGCGCGCAGCAGCGGGTGGTTGGGAGCCAGGTACGCTCCCATCACCGTCGCCCAGGTGGTGACGATGGAGCCGCTGAGACACCCACGGCCAACGGTTTGGCCGAAACCTGCGAGGGCCTGGGTGGACAGGAACTGGAAGGGCGACAGGTCCCGGTATTCGAGCGACAGACCGGCCAGCACCATGGGGGTGAGCAATCGTTCGACCTCCGGGATGACCCACGTGGAGTCCTCGAGGGCAGAACCCGGCGCGCCCGCCAGGACGCCCCGCAGGCTGGTTTCGGCACCGTAGCCACGACTCCACACCTCACCCGTCGCCAGCGCCGCATGGCCGCCCTGGGAGACGCCCAGGGCCACCCATCGGGGTGAAATTCCGGTGCCCGCCCCGGGAAGCCACCGCGCGGCGCGCACCAGGTCGATGGTGGCGCGCCCTTCCCCCTCGATGGAGAGATAGGGGTGGGCGATGTCGCGCAAGGGCTCGATGCGTCGCCACGGCGCGAGCGGATCGACGACGGAGCGATGTGCTTCCGCCGAACGGAGCCCGACGTCCACGCCCAGGCCGGGAAAATCGGGCACCACCACCACCGCCTCCGGCGCCGCCGAGGCGAGGTCCTGGAAGACGACGCGCGCATCCAGGGCGGCCCAGGCGCTCGGGGCGCACTGCCTCAAGAGTCCGCTCGTCCCGTGCGTGTTGGCCAGGACGGGGCGGTTCTCGAGGGGCACACCTTCGGGGATGACGACGAGACCGCTGGCGATGATGGGTCGCTCGACGCTCCCGGCGTCCGTGTGGACGAGCGTGGTGGTGCCGTAGGCCACGCGCCAGGTACGCCGGCCAGGGAACCGGGTGCCGCCATCCTCCAACTCGGCGGGGGCGCAGCGCACCACCTCGCCCGGGAGTGCCGCGCCAGCGTCGACGGCGTAGAAGTCTCCCGCGTACGGGACACAGTTCACCGCTGGTCCACCGTCCTCGGCGGCGCCCGCATCGACGCCCGCGCCTGCGTCCCATGCCGTCCCGGCGTCCCCGTCTCCGGTTCCACCGTCCTCTCCGGGAATGCCACCGTCATCCGGCACGCCGGAGTCTCGTAAAGGCGCCGGGTCCTCCGGGGCATTGGGAATGCCAGGACCGCACGCCATCACCAGCAGGAAGAGAGAGGAGAGAGGGAAACGGTACATGGCGTCACGTGTCGCACGACACGCCCTCTGTCAGACACACCCGGCGCGCCAGTTCGTCATACCCCGTACGCCAGACGTGTCGCCTCGACGTGACAGGACGTACAGTGCCACCGCGTGCAAGCGCCCGCTCTGCTTTCGTCTCCGCTCGTCCCGTTGGTGCTCGAGCGCTTGATGGCTCGAGGCGTCGACGTGGCGGCGCTCGTCGAGCGATGTTCCATCTCCGGGGAGAGCGTACCCGTCGGAAAGGTGGAGGAGTTCCTCACGACGGCGCTGAAACTCAGCCAGGACCCGCTCTTTTTCCTGCGCCTGGGGCTGACTCTGCCCCGTGGAGCCTACGGGGCGGTGGAGTTCGTCTGGCGCAGCGCGCCAGACCTCGCCACGGCGTGGAACGCGGTCAAACGCTACGAAGAGCTGGTCAGCGCCGTCTTCCGACCAAGGCTCGAAGTGAGCGGCGCGCTGGCGAGGCTGGACTACCCGCTGCCCGCGCCGCCGCTGGTGCTGGGTCGGCTCATCCACGAGTTCGTGGTGGCCTCGGCGACGAAGTTCCTGCGTGAATTGACGGGTGAGCGCGTCGGCCCGTGGCGTGTCGGTTTCGCGCACGACGTCCCGGCCGAGGCCTCTCGCATCGAACAGCTTCTCGGCGCGCCAGCGGTGTGGAGGCAGACGTCGAACTGGGTCGAGTTCGATGTCCGCCACCTGTCCGCTCCCATCGCCAGCGCTGATGCGGCGCTGTTCCAGGTGCTGTGCGGTCTTCTGGACAGGCTCAAGGCCGCGCTCGTCCGCCCGCCGGATTTTCTGGCGCAGGTCGACGAAGCTCTGCTGAAGCTGCTCGAACGGGGCTCACCCAGCCTCAGCGCGGTCGCTCACGCCCTGCACATGTCTCCCCGCACGCTGCAGCGACGGCTCGCAACCGAAGGCGCAACCCTCAAGTCCGCGCTGGACGGCGTCCGCCGCAGAAGGGCCAGAGAGCTGCTCGCCAACTCGGGGCTGCCGCTGCAGGAAATCGCCTGGCAGCTCGGCTTCTCGCAATTCACCGCTTTTGCCCGGGCCTACAAGCGGTGGGAGGGTGTGACGCCAGGGGCCGCCAGGGCAACCCTGGCCTCCGCCACCTCCAGCCGCGCGAGGGAAGGAGTCCCTCTTCCCGGCCGTCCCTGACTCTTCGCGTGCCTCGCCGCGGGAAATGCGCTTTAGAAACCGCCTCCCTTTCTCCGCGAGGCGATCCGCATGGCCAGGCAGCGCTACGTCCTCTCCGTCGACCAGGGCACCACCAGCACCCGCGCCACCGTCCTCGACGCGAAGCTGCGCGTCCTCGGCGTGGGCCAGAAGGAATTCACCCAGCACTTCCCGAAGCCGGGCTTCGTCGAGCACGACCTGAATGAAATCTGGTCCACCACCGAGTGGTGCATCGCGAAGGCGCTCAAGGCCGCGAAGGTGAAGGGCGCCGACATCGCGGCCATCGGCATCACCAACCAGCGCGAGACGACCGGCCTGTGGGACAGGAACGGCAAGCCGCTCCACCGCGCCATCGTCTGGCAGGACCGCCGCACCAGCCAGCTCTGCGCCGACCTGAAGGCCCGCGGGGAAGAGCCGCGCGTCAAGGCCACCACCGGCCTGGTGCTCGACCCCTACTTCTCAGGCACCAAGCTGCGGTGGCTCCTCGACACCGTGAAGGACGCGCGCACCCGCGCGGAGGCAGGCGAGCTGTGCTTCGGCACCATCGACACCTGGCTCGTCTTCAAGATGACGCGCGGCGCAGCGCACGTCACCGACGTCTCCAACGCGTCCCGCACCCTCTTGATGGACCTCGCGTCGCTGGACTGGGACAACGGCATGCTGGCGCTCCTCGACGTGCCGCGCGGGGTGCTGCCCCGCATCGTGGCCTCCGCCGAGGTGTACGGCGTGACGCGCGGGATGAAGTCGCTGCCGGACGGCGTGCCGGTGTCGGGCATGGCGGGCGATCAACAGGCGGCTCTCTTCGGCCAGGCCTGCTTCGAGCCCGGCGAGTCGAAGTGCACGTACGGCACGGGCGCCTTCCTCTTGATGAACGTCGGCAACGCGCCGGTGGCCTCGAAGTCGGGGCTGCTCACCACCGTGGGGTGGAAGCTGGGTGGCCAGACGACGTACGCGCTGGAAGGCAGCGCCTTCATCGCCGGCGCCGCGGTGCAGTGGCTGCGCGACGGGCTGGGCCTCATCAAGAAGGCGTCGGACGTGGAGGCGCTGGCGAAGACGGTGAAGGACACGGGCGACGTCGTCTTCGTGCCGGCGCTGGCGGGCCTGGGCGCACCGCACTGGCGGCCGGACGCCCGCGGCCTCTTCGCCGGCATCGACCGCTCCACCACCAGGGGCCACCTCGCGCGCGCGGTGCTGGAGGGCGTGGCGCTGCAGCTCCAGGACCTCGCCGAGGCGATGCGCCTCGACTCAGGGCGCGACATCCCGGCCTTCAAGGTGGACGGCGGCGCGGTGAGGAACGACCTGTTGATGCAGTTCCAGGCTGACATCCTCGGCGTCAACGTGGTGCGACCGAAGAACATCGAGACCACCAGCCTGGGCGCGGCCTTCCTCGGCGGCCTCGGCGTGGGCTTCTGGAAGAGCCCGGACGACATCCGCCGGGCGTGGAAAGCGGAGCGCGTCTTCAAGCCGAAGATGACGCAGGAGCAGCGCGCGCGGCACCTCGGGAAGTGGCGTGACGCGGTGAAGCGCGCATGACGTCGAGGTGGGCTCCGGCGTTGGCGCTGCTCGCGCTCGCCTCGTGTGTGCGCTGTTCCACGGCCACCGCCGACGCCGGCTTTGACGCAGGCCAGCGTGTGCGGCGCTCGACTGACTTGCGCAGCGCGCTCCTCATCGCCTTCCCCGAGTACCGCGGCGCCTTCGTCACCGAGGGACACGCGGCGTTGACCCGCCGCTACGTCGCGCTGCCCGACGAGGCCTTCACCCGCGCGGTGGAGGGCAACGGCTTCAAGGCCGGGCCCGACGGAGGCCTCTTTCGCGCCCCCTTCCACCTCGCGCGCCCCTCGCCCTCGACGGTGGTGCTGTCGATGCCGGTGGACATGGTGACCGTCGAGAAGGTGCTGCAGGCGCCGCTCGCCCTCTCCTCCATGGAGCTGGGCCTCTACCTGCCGCGCGGCCTCCCGGTGGCGGAGGAGCGCTTCGAGCTGGCCCTGCGCTACCAGGCTGCGCCGCCCGCGCGCGCGGGCTTTCTCACCCGGCAGGTCGTCGAGCTGCTGCTGGGCAACGGACAGTGGACGATGGGGCCCGTGCCCGACGGGTGGGCGCCGCAGCCCGGCGATGGCGGCTACGGGGCGGTGCCGGAGTCCTTCGCGGTGACGCTGACAGAGCGGAGCTCGGGCGCGCGGCTGGACGTGGCGCGCGACGGCGGCGAGGTGCACATGACGTACGGCCTCGTCACCGACGCGGCGGCGCCGTGATGAGCCGGGCGAGGCGAGAGAATTCGGTGCGCGCTCTTCGTCGGCGCAGGCGCGGGGCGACCGCTACGAGAGCGCCCATGGAACCGACCTCTTCCCCGCTGCTGGACACGACGTCGCTGTACCGCGCGCTGCTCTCGCGCAGCTCCGAGTACGAGGGGCTGGCTTTCGTGGGCGTGCGCACCACCGGCATCTTCTGCCGGCTCACCTGCTCGGCGAAGAAGCCGAAGCGGGAGAACTGCGAGTTCTTCCCCGACGTGCGCTCGGCGATAGTGGCGGGCTACCGCGCGTGCTTGCGGTGCCGACCGCTGGCGAAGAGCACCGCCTCGCCCCTGGTGGAGCGGCTCCAGTCGGCCATCGAGGCCGAGCCGTCGAAGCGGTGGAGCAGCGCCGAGGTGCGCACGCTGGGCATCGACCCGTCCACGGCGCGCCGCGTCTTCCGCGCCCGCTACGGGATGACCTTCGTGGAGTTCGCCCGCACCCGTCGCCTCGGCCAGGCTTTTCGCGAGCTGCGCCGGGGCGCCCCTGTCATCGAGGCCCAGCAGGCCGCCGAGTGGGAGTCGGGCAGCGGCTTCCGCGACGCCTTCCGGAAGGTGCTGGGCGCTCCGCCGGCGAAGGCGAAGGGCGCGGCCGTCCTCTACTCACGCTGGGTGGAGACGCCGCTGGGGCCAATGGTGGCGGTGGGCGACGAGGGAGGCGTGTACCTGCTGGAGTTCGCTGACCGCCGCGGGCTCGAGAAGGAGCTCCTTCGCCTGCGCGCGCGGAAGGGCGCGGCCATCGTGCCGGGCTCGACGGCCCCGCTGGCTCTCGTGGCCGAGGAGTTGGCGGGCTACTTCGCCGGGACGCGCGCGGACTTCACGGTGCGGACGGTGGTGAGCGGCTCCGACTTCCAGCGGGCGGTGTGGGAGTGCCTCCTGCGCATTCCAGTTGGCCAGACGCGGACGTACGCACAGGTGGCGAGCGAGGTGGGGAGGCCGCGCTCGGTGCGGGCCGTGGCGCGGGCCGTAGGGAGCAACGTGCTGGCGCTGGTGATTCCCTGCCACCGCGTGGTGGGAAACGGCGGTGCGCTGACGGGCTACGCCGGCGGACTGGCGCGGAAGAAGTGGCTGCTCGAGCACGAAGCGCGCGTCGCGGCCCGAGCGTCAGGGGAGTCGAGCGGCCGTTGATGCGGGCGAAGACCGGCCCGAGCGCCTGCGCCCTGGGCGGACGGGAGCCGAAGGCTGCTCGCGTCCCGCTGGGGAGCCGTCACCGCCCGAAGAAGAGAAGCACCACGCCTGAGCGGGTGACGGCCACGTCCATCTTCCCGTCCCGGTTGAAGTCGCCTGCGACGGCGTCCAGCGGATTGGCGCCCACCGAGAAGTCCGGGCCGCGGAGGAAGGAACCGTTGCCCAGCCCCCACAACAGGCTGATGGACGAGCCGTTGTAGTTGACCGTGACGACGTCGAGCCTCCCGTCGTTGTTGTAGTCCGCGACGGCATGGAAGGACGAGCCGCTGCCGGCCGCGCTGTTGATGGGCCCAGAGAACAGGCCGCCGTCGAGGCCGAGCAGCACCGTCACGTTGTTGCCCGAGTAGTTGGAGCCGAGGACGTCCATGACGCCGTCGTTGTTGAAGTCGGCGACGGTAGCCTCGTTCGCGTTGGTTCCGGCGGGCCAGGCGACGCGCGGCGCGAAACCTCCATCGGCGTTGCTGAGCCACACCGAGAAGACGCTGCCGCCGCCCACCGTCGTCGCGCCGAGGTCGTCCCACCCGTCGCGATTGAAGTCGCCTACCACCGGGCAGTAGTTCGAGTCGCCCACCAGGTGGACGCGCGGGCCAAATGCGCCTCCGCCGACGCCGTAGTGGATGCCGACGCCCGGGTTGACCGAGATGCCGTACTGGGCCACGACCAGGTCGAGGAGGCCGTCCCCGTTGAGGTCGGCGGTCGTCATTCCCCCCGCGCCCTGCGAGCCGAAGTACGAGGTGGGCGCCGAGAAGCCGCCGTCGCGCCCGAAGACGACCGTCACCATTCCAGAGGAGTACGACGCGTTCGCCACGTCGAGGAGTCCGTCACTGTCGAAGTCTCCCACGGCTGGGTAGTTGGGGCCCGAGGCGAAGGCGCCGCCGCCGACGAAGCCTCCATCGCCCTGGCCGTAGAGCAGTCTCACGGTGTTGTTGCTGCCGACGACCAGCAGGTCTCCAAGGCCGTCGCGCGAGAAGTCCCGATACGCGAGGTACGTCGCATTTGCCGAGGAATAGGTCGGCCCGGCGAGGAAGCCTCCGTCGAAGGGGCCGGGGCCGCCGTCGAGGAAGGTGCCGCCGTCGAAGAAGGTGCCGCCGTCGGAGAAGCCGCCGCCGTCGGGGAAGCCGCCGCCGCCGTCGAAGAAGCCGCCGCCGTCGGGGAAGCCACCGCCGCCGTCGAAGAAGCCGCCGCCGTCGGGGAAGCCACCGCCGCCGTCGAAGAAGCCGCCGCCGT
>JBFMHF010000147.1:0-17860 GCA_040752975.1 Myxococcota bacterium | reverse complement strand
CGCCCCCCACGTCGCGAGGCCCGCGGCCACCAGCAGCCCCATCCCGAAGGCGGTGAGGGCGTCCCACCGCTCGGGGAAGCGGAAAAGCGAAAACGGAGGCAGGGCGTGCAGCGCGCCACCGGCGAAGTGCTTTCCCATCGCCAGCACGAGGCCGAGCGCGATCAACCCCAGTCCCGGCCCACGCAGCGGGTGACGCCGACGAGGCCCAGCGGAAGGAGCAAGACCGCCACCGTCCCCCACCCGTGGTCGAGGAGGAAGGGCTGGGCGTCGGGGCCCGCCGCGAGCTCGTACCGCGTGAAATACGGCTCCTGCAGCAACTGCCCCCACGGGAGCCGGACCACGAGCTCGACCAGCCTCAGCGGGTGCAGCGACCAGGCGAGCTGAGCCTCGGCGCTTCCCGCCGCGCGGCTGCTCACGGCGAAGAGATCCCACGCAGGACCGAGCTGTACCATCGCCACCAGCGCCCCGAGGCCCGCCGATGCCCCCACCCTCAGCGCAGCGCGGGGCGTGAGCGCGAGCGACGCGAGGCCCCCCATCACCGCCGTCGACGGATCTCCCTCGAAGATCTGCGCCGCGAAGAGCAGCGCCAGCCCGGGGACGACCAGCCGCGACCGCTCAACGCGACAGAGGCGCGCCTGCCAGGGCACGAGGGACAGCCCCGCAAGGAAGGGGAGGTAGGAGGTCGCCCCCAGCATCACGCCGCTCAGCACCACCGCCGCCGCGCCGACAGCGCTCTCTCTGGGGCCGACGAAGTCGCGCAAGAGGCGAAACATGCCCGCGCCAAGGATCGTCAGCGCCAGCGCGACAGCCCACGCGTAGCCGAGGTGAAACGGAGCCGTCGCGGTGAGCAGCGCGTGCGGCGCCAGCGCCCCGGCGTGGAGGTTGGCCAGCAGCGGCACGCCTCCCTGCGTCGAGGCGTTCCACAGCGGCGCGTCACCGCGCCCCCAGGCCTGGCTGAGTTGATGAGCCAGGGGCTCGTACTGTCGGCTGACGTCCCGGTAGAAGAAGCGCGCCCCACCCCAGAGCGGCGCGCCGACGATCACCAGCGCGAGCACCAGCGCGGCAGCGAAGGGCCTCACACGTCGCCCCGGCGCCTACTGTGACTTCTTCAGGTGTGGGCGCCGCACGTCGAAGGCCGGCTTGCGGTTGGGATCGCACTCCGGGCCGAAGCCGGTGGCGTCGAACTCGTGCTCGAGCTTCCCGGTGGCGCCGCTGGGGGTGAAGGGCTCGATGGTGAGGCGGTGTCGCCCCGCGCGCGCGGGCGAGCAGTAGGACAACAGGTAGAAGCGCTTCGAGAAGCCCTCGATGCGCTCGGCGATCCGCTCGAACTGCGCGCCGACGGTGGAAGGGTCCTTCGACAGCGCGGCCCCGCTCCTGGACAGCGCGCGCAGACCGTCCTCGTCGATCTCCGCGCCCACGCCGATCATGAAGGTGTCGAAGTCCACGCTGTCGATGGCCTGGCGCGCCTGGTCGCGCGTGGCACGGTTGGCGTGATCCGTCCCGTCCGTGAAGACCACCAGGGTGCCGAAGCGCAGCGGCACGGGCGACTTCTCGAGCTGCTTCGCCAACACCTCCACGCCCTTGACGATCGCGCCGTGCAGGTTGGTCGACGGGTCCTTCGTGGTGAAGCCGGACAGGTTGAGCGGCGCCGGAGGCCCGAAGCCGCGCAGGGGGATCAACTCGGCGCGGCCGTCGAACGCGTAGACGGCGGTGTCCTGCAGCTTGCTCACGCGCTCGGTGAAGCGATCGACCGCCGCCTGCAGCGCGGGCAGCTGCCCCGACCGCGTGACGGAGCCGGACATGTCGAGGAGCAGCAGCGTGTAGTGCCGTGCCGCCACCTCGGGGTTCAGGATCGTCTGCTTCGACTCGAACGGGGAGACGAGGCGATCGTCCTCGTAGATGCGGAACTGCTCGGCGGTCAGTCCGGGGACCGGCTCACCGTTGCTGGTGTCGACGGTGAAGTACACCGCGACGTTCGACGGCTTCTGGATGCTGGCGTCGATCAGCCGGGGCCTGAGCCCGGCGCAGCCCTGGAGGACGAGCAGAGTGACGAACAGGTGTGCACGCATTCCCCGCTGCATAGGCGAACGCGGGCGGTCTGGCTGTGTTTTTCGGAGGAGCGCGGGGCGCGTCGTCGCTCGAGGGTCAGCCCGGTCCTCCCGCCGAGGCGTGCCCCAGCACGGAGTGGATCGACTTCGCGAGCTCACGCCCGTCGGCGATGGCCCAGACGATCAAACTGGCGCCGCGCGACACATCGCCGCCCCCGAAGACCCCGGGCACGCTGGTGCGGAACGACGCGTCCACCTTCAGGTTGCCACGCGCGTTGAGCTCGACGCCGAGCTGGTCACGCAGGGCCGTCAGATCCGGCCCGAGGAAGCCCATCGCCTGGATCACCAGGTCCACCTCCACGCGCTCCTCGCTTCCCGGTACGCCCTGGAGGGCGCCGTCCACCAGCTTCACGTCGATCCAATGGAGCGCCGCCGCGCGCCCAGCCGCGACCTCCACCCGCGAGGTCAGCTTCCCGAAGGCGCGCCGCCCGCCCTCCTCCTGGCTCGACGAGGTGCGGAAGATCACCGGCCAGGTGGGCCAGGGGTTGTTCGCCGCGCGCTGCCTGGGGGGCTCCGGCAGGAGCTCCACCTGCGCCACGCTGACCGCGCCCTGCCGCAGCGCGGTGCCCAGGCAGTCGGAGCCGGTGTCGCCCCCGCCGAGGATCACCACCCGCTTGCCCGCCGCGCTCAGCGCGCTCCCCTGCCCCAGCGCCACCGCCCGGTTCTGCGCCTCGAGGTAGTCCATCGCCTGCACCACCCCGGAGGCGTCCGCGCCCGGCACGTCCAGCGCCCTCGCCCGCCGCGCGCCGATCGCCACGACCACCGCGTCGAACGAGGCCTTGAGCTCGCTCCACGTCGGAGCGCGCCCGACGTCCACCCCGGTGCGGAAGAGGATCCCTTCCGCTTCGAGCAGCGCGATCCGCCGATCGATGATCGACTTCTCCAGCTTGAAGTCGGGGATGCCGTAGCGCAGGAGGCCGCCGAGGCGATCGTCGCGCTCCAGCACCTCCACCGTGTGGCCGAGGCGATTCAGCCTCGACGCGGCGGCCAGGCCCGCTGGCCCGGAGCCCACCACCACCACCCGCTTGCCCGTCCGGTGCAGCACCTGGCGCGGCTGCACCCACCCCTGGGCGAAGGCGCGCTCGATGATCTCCTTCTCCATCTGCTCGATGGTGACGGCGTCGCCGTCGATCGCCAGCACGCACGCGGCCTCGCACGGCGCGGGGCAGAGCCGCCCGGTGAACTCGGGGAACTCGTTGGTGCGGGCGAGCACCTCCCAGGCCTGGCGCCACCGGCCGCGGTACACGTGCTCGTTGAAGTCGGGGATCACGTTCCCCAGGGGGCAGCCCTGGTGGCAGAAGGGCACGCCGCAGTCCATGCAGCGGCCGGCCTGCTTCGTCGTCGTCTCCGGCGCGAGCGGGAGGACGAACTCCCGGAAGTCGGCCTTGCGCTCCTCGACGGGGCGCTTCTTCGCGCCCTCGCGCTCCCAGTCCATGAAGCCGGTGGGCTTGCCCATGCGTCAGCCCTCCCGTCCGCCGACCACGCGCAGGCGCGGCTCCGAGCCCGGCGGCCTCAGGCGACTCGCCCGCCGTGACTGGAGCACCTTGCGGTAGTCCGTGGGCATCACCTTCACGAAGCTGCCGACGAGGTGCTCCCAGTTGTCGAGGATCCGCCGCGCCTGCGCACTGTTGGTGGCGCGGAGGTGGCTCTCGATCATCCCGTACACCAGCCAGATCTCCGACTCGTCGACGAGCGCCTCGAGCTCGACCATCTCCAGGTTGCAGCGCTGCCGGAAGGCGCGGTTGCGATCGAAGACGTACGCCGTGCCGCCGCTCATCCCCGCGGCGAAGTTCCGCCCCGTCGGCCCGAGCACGACGACGATGCCGCCCGTCATGTACTCACAGGCGTGATCGCCCACGCCCTCCACCACGGCGCGCGCGCCGGAGTTGCGCACCGCGAAGCGCTCGCCCGCCACGCCCGCGAAGTAGGCCTCGCCGCTGGTGGCGCCGTAGAGGACGGTGTTGCCGACGATCACGTTCTCCTCGGGCACGAAGCGACTGCCGGCCGGCGGGTAGACGATGATCTGCCCGCCCGACAGGCCCTTGCCCACGTAGTCGTTGGCCTCGCCTTCGAGTTCCAGGGTGACGCCGCGCGCGAGGAAGGCGCCGAACGACTGCCCGGCGCTCCCCTTGAGCTTGAGGTGCACGGAGTCGTCGGACAGGCCCTGCGCGCCGTGCTGGCGCACCAACTCGCCGGACAGCATCGCGCCGACTGCGCGATGGGCGTTGGTGATCGCCACGACGGTCTTCGGCCGCGCGCGGAGCTGGTGATCGAGGTGATCGCTCACGTCCTTCTTCTGCGCTTCACGGCACAGGCGCGGGCCCTCGGCCGGCTTCGCGAGCAGCTGCGAGAGATCGAGCCTCTCGGCCTTCCAGTGGGTGACGTCGCGGCGCTGCTGGAGCCGCTCCACGCGCCCCACGATGTCCTCGAGGCGTCGCACACCCAGCGCAGCGAGGCGCACGCGCACGCGCTCCGCCAGGAGGAGGAAGAAGTTCACCACGTCCTCGGGGCGGCCCTGGAAGTGCTTGCGGAGCGCGGCGTCTTGCGTGGCGATGCCGACGCTGCAGGTGTTCAGATGACACTTCCGCAGCATCACGCAGCCCTCGACGATCAGGGCCGCGGTGGCGATCCCGAACTCCTCGGCGCCGAGCAGCGCGGCGATCACGATGTCGCGCGAGGTGCGCAGCCCGCCGTCCACCTGCAGGCGCACGCGGTTGCGCAGGCCGTTCATCACCAGGACCTGCTGGGCCTCGGCGAGCCCCAGCTCCCAGGGCAAGCCAGCGTGCTTGATCGAGGACAGCGGCGACGCGCCGGTGCCGCCCTCATAGCCGGAGATGGTGACGCCTCCAGCGCCGGCCTTCGCCACGCCCGCGGCGATGGTGCCCACACCCACCTCGCTGACCAGCTTCACGCTGACGCGCGCCGCCGGGTTGACGGACTGCAAGTCATAGATGAGCTGCGCGAGATCCTCGATGGAGTAGATGTCGTGGTGCGGCGGAGGGCTGATCAACGTCACGCCTGGCGTCGACCAGCGCACCTTCGCGATCCGCTCGTCCACCTTGTGACCGGGGAGCTGGCCCCCTTCGCCGGGCTTGGCGCCCTGGGCGATCTTGATCTGCAGCTCGTCGGCCTCGACGAGGTAGTCGGTGGTGACGCCGAAGCGGGCGCTGGCCACCTGCTTGATCGCGCTGCGCCGCCAGTCGCCGTTGGGGTCCTTCTGGAAGCGGCGTGGTTCCTCACCGCCCTCGCCCGAGTTGGACTTCGCCCCCAGCCGATTCATCGCGATGGCCAGCGTCTCGTGCGCCTCGGCGCTGATGCTGCCGAAGGACATGGCGCCGGTGACGAAGCGGCGGGCGATCTCCGCGGCGCTCTCCACCTCCTCGATCGGCACCGGAGTGATGCCGGTCGTGTCGATCTCCAGCAGGCCGCGCAGCAGGGTCGGGGCGCGCTCTTCTTCGTCAGCCAGGCGCTCGTACTCGGCGAAGCGCTTCATGTCGTTGGTGCGGGCTGCGAACTGGAGCGCGGCGATGGTGTCGGGGTTCCACTTGTGCCGCTCGCCCTCGCGGCGCCACTGGTACACCCCACCGACGAGAGGCACGGCCAGCTCTTCGGGCGGCACGGTGTCGAAGCCGCGCTGGTGGCGCTCGTTCACCTCGCGGCCCAGCTCCGCCAGCCCGATCCCCTGCAGGCGGGAGGGCGTGCCCGTGAAGTAGCGATCGATCAGCTCCCGGTTGAGGCCCACCGCCTCGAAGATCTGCGCGCCGCGGTACGACTGCACGGTGCTGATGCCCATCTTCGACATCACCTTGAGCAGGCCCTCGTTGATGGCGTTGAGGTAGTTGGCCGTCGCCGTCGCGAGGTCGACCGCCAGGCCGAGCGACCCCAGCGAGTCGATCGCGAGCCACGGGTTGATGGCCGCGGCCCCGTAGCCGATCAGCAGCGCGAAGTGGTGCACCTCGCGGGCCTCGCCGGTCTCCACGAGGAGGCCGGTGTTGCGCCGGATGCCGTCGCGCACGAGCCGTTGGTGCACGGCAGACAGCGCGAGCAGCATGGGGATCGGCTTGCGCCGCGCGTCGACGCCACGATCCGAGAGGATCAGCACGTCGGTTCCGTCTTCCACCGCCTGCACGGCCGCGTCGCACAGCTTCGCCACCGCGCGCTCGAGGTCGCCTTCGTACAGCGTGGACAGGACGAACGGCTCGAAGTCGCCGCCGCTCATGCCCTTGATCCGCGCGACGTGGGCGTTGTCGAGGATCGGCCCGGGCAGCGCGAGGCGGTGGCAGTGCTCGGGCGACTCCTCGAAGGTGTTGCCGTCGGGCCCGATCGCGGTGGCGAGCGACATCACCAGCTTCTCGCGAATCGGATCGATGGGCGGGTTGGTCACCTGCGCGAAGAGTTGATGAAAGTAGTCGAACAGCGACGGGGCGCGATCGGACAGCACGGCCAGCGGCGCGTCGTTGCCCATGGAGCCGGTGGGCTCGTGTCCCGACTCGGCCATGGGCGCGATGAGGAGGCGCAGATCCTCATCGGAGTAGCCGAAGGCGCGCTGCAGGCGGGCCAGGCCTTCCGCGTCCGGCGGCGGCGGCGGCGGCACGTTCTCCAGCTCTTCGAAGACGAAGAGGTTGCGCTCGAGCCAGCGGCGGTAGGGCCAGCGGTTGACGATCTCCTGCTTCACCTCGTCGTCCTCGAGGATCCGGCCTTCCTCCACGTCGACGAGGAACATGCGGCCGGGCTGGAGGCGCCCTTTCTTCTGGACCAACTCGGGCGGCACGTCGATGACGCCGGCCTCGGAGGCGAGGATCACGCGATCGTCGTTGGTGACGACGTAGCGGGCGGGGCGCAGCCCGTTGCGATCGAGCGTGGCGCCGACCAGGCGGCCGTCGGTGAAGGCGATCGCGGCGGGCCCGTCCCATGGCTCCATCAGCGAGCTGGAGAACTCGTAGAAGGCGCGGCGCGCGTCGGTCATGTCCGGGTGGCCGTCCCACGCCTCGGGGATCATCAGCATCATCGCGTGCGGCAGCGTGCGGCCGCCCAGCACCAGCAGCTCGAGCATGTTGTCGAACTGCGCCGAGTCGGACTTGCCCGGGACGATGATCGGGTAGAGGCGATCGAGCGGGCCACCGAACTTCGCGGACTGCAGCAGGCTGCGGCGGGAAGCCATCCAGTTCCGATTGCCCTGCACGGTGTTGATCTCGCCGTTGTGGGCGATGAAGCGGAACGGCTGCGCGAGATCCCACGTGGGGAAGGTGTTGGTCGAGAAGCGGCTGTGGACGACGGCGATCGCGCTCACCATGTCCGGGTCGCGCAGGTCCCCGTAGAAGTTGGCGAGCTGCGAGGGAAGGAGCAGGCCCTTGTAGATGATCGTCTCCGCCGAGAAGGACGCGACGTGGAAGCGGCCGTGGGGATCGACGCCGGCGGCGCGCACGCGGTTCTCGACGAGCTTGCGGATGATGAAGAGCTTGCGCTCGAAGGCCGACGGCACCACGCGGCGGCGCAGCACGTAGATCTGCCGCATCGCCGGGAGCACGCTGCGGGCGACCGGCCCGAGCTGCGAGGTGTCGACCGGCACGTCGCGCCAGCCCAGCACGCGCTGCCCCTCCTCCCTGACCACCTCCTCGAAGATCCGCTCGCACGCGGCGCGGGCCTCCGGCTCGGGCGGGAGGAAGACCTGGCCGACGCCGTACGCGCGGCGGCGGGGCTTTTCGAAGCCGAGCCTGAGCGCCTCGCGCTTGAAGAAGCGGTGGGGCAGCTGGAGGAGGATGCCCGCGCCGTCACCGGTGAGCGGATCGGCGCCCGTCGCCGCGCGGTGCCGCATGCGGTGGAGGACCTCGAGCGCCTGCTCGACGATGGCGCGCGACTTGACGCCCTTGATGTTCGCCACGAAGCCGACGCCGCACGCGTCGCGCTCCGTCTGGGGCTCGTAGAGGCCTCGAGCGTCCTGCTGCATGTCACAACCGCCTTTTCCGACGCCCGTCTGCCGCGGCGCGTCGAAGCAAGCGTAATGCAGCGCGTCAAGCGACACACCACGGAAGTTCACCCGTTCGGTCGGGCGATCAGGCGAGCGCCAGGCGCAGCGCGTCCAGCGTCGGCTCGAGCGGCTCCGCCCGACTGGGGCGCGCGAGCAGCTCCGCCAGGGCCGGCGGCACCTCCACCGGCTGGCCGATCAACGGCTCGACGATGCGCTCGAACTTCGCAGGGTGCGCCGTCGCCGCGACGAGCCAGGTTCCCCGCCCGCCCTGCGCGCGGACGCGTCGCAAGACTTCGACTCCGCACGCGGTGTGGGGACAGAGGGCGACGCCGGCCTCGCTCCACGTCCGCCGGATCGTCGCGCGGATCGTCTCGTCGTCGACCCAGTCCGCGTCCATGTGCTCGTTCGCGCGCTCGAACATCACCCGCAGCCGCTCGAGGTTGCTCGGCGCGCCCACGTCCATCGCGTTCGCCAGGGTGGTGATCGAAGCCGTGGGCGTGTACCGCCCGTTCCGCAGGAAGTCGGGCAGGACACGGTTGGCGTTGGTGGCGAGGGCGACGCGATCGATCGGCAGCCCCATCGCCCGCGCCATCAGACACGCGAAGGCGTTGCCCAGGTTGCCCGTCGGCACCACGAAGGACACCGGCGTCCTCCCCTCGTCCGACAGGCGCAGCGCCGCGTGGGCGTAGTACGCCATCTGCGGGAGCAGCCGACCGAGGCTGATGCTGTTGGCGGAAGTGAGGTGGAGCGTGTCGCGCAGCACGTCGTCCGCGAAGGCCTCCTTGGCGAGCCGCTGGCAGTCGTCGAAGGTACCGGCGACGCGGAAGGTGCGGACGTTGTCGCCGAAGGAGCCAAGCTGGTGTGCCTGGCGCGCGGACACGCGACCGTCGGGGTAGAGGATGATCACTCGGAAGCCGGGCCGGCGATGAAACGCAGCAGCGACCGCCGCGCCCGTGTCTCCCGAGGTCGCCACCAGGACGGTCTTCCCCTCTCCCCCGACCGCAGCGCGGGAGGCCGTCAGCGTCTCGGCCAGGAAGCGGGCGCCGAAGTCCTTGAACGCCGCCGTTGGCCCGTGGAAGAGCTCCAGCAACCCGTCGAGCCGATCCGCAGGAGAGGGCAGCCAGCGGATCGGCGCCTCGAAGGTGAACGCCGCCTCGCAGATCGCGCCCAGCTTCGACTCCAGCACCTCCCCCTCGAAGTACGGCGCGAGCAACCACTCGGCGGTGGCGGCCAGGGTGGCCTCACGCGGTCGCCCGACGATCCGCGGCAGCGGCATCGCCGGCATGAAGAGCCCGCCGTCTGCCGCGAGGCCCGCCGCGATCGCCTCAGAGAGCGACCGCTCGTCACCCCCGCGCGTGCTCAGGCAACGCATGAGAGCACCTCCGCCTTCGGTCCGGCCACCGGCGACACCAGCGCATCTGCCTCGATGCCCGCCTCCTTGAACGCCCAAGACATCTCGCCCGCCGCGCGCTCCGCCGTCGCCCGATCCTCGAACCACGCGAACACGCTCGGGCCGCCTCCCGAAATACTCGAGCCGAGCGCCCCACACTCCAGCGCCGCCTGCTTCACGCGCGCGAACTCGGGGATCAAGGGCGCCCGCCGGGGCTCGACCAGCACATCCCGAAAACCCCGCCGGATCAGCCGCGCGTCACTCGTGAAGCAGCCCGCGAGGAGCAGCGCCAGGCCCTCGCTCTGCACCACGAAGTCGTGCAGCTCGTACGCGCCCTTCAGCGCCGCACGGGATCGTCGTGTCTCCAGCACCACGTGCGGGTGTACCAGCGCGACGTGCAGCCACTCGGGCACCGGGACGCGCACAGGCGCCCCCTGCGCCGGCGCGATCACGAGGCCTCCGAGGAGCATCGGCCCGACGTTGTCCCCGTGCTTCGAGCCGCTCGCCGCGGCTTCGCCGTCCATGGAGAGCTCGTAGAGCGTCGAGAGCCCCACGGGGCGCGGGAGCAACGCGTTCGCCGCCACCACCGCCGCCACCGCGGAGGCCGCGCTGCCCCCCATGCCGGAGCCGAGCGCGATCCCCTTGTCGATCTCCACCTCGAAGCCCGTGCCCGCCGGTGCGTGCTTCAGCAGGCCGAGGAGCGCACGACCTGCGGTGTTGGCTTCGGCCTCGAGCGGGAGCGGCTCCAAGATGCCGCGGATCGCCTTGATCGTGACGCGGCCTGAGGAGGTGCGCGTCACCGTCACTCGATCGCCCGGGCCCTGCACGCTGTGCCCGAGGATGTCGAAGCCAACCGCCACGTTGCCGATCGAGGGCGGCGCAACGGCGATCGCCTTCGTCGGGGTCTTCCCCTCTCCCCCGGTGGGGGAGAGAGAGCCAGGGCCGCTCACAGGCGCGCTCCGAGGCCCGTCGCGATCCGCAGCACGTCCGCGAAGACTCCCGCCGCCGTCACTTCGGGACCCGCGCCTGGCCCCTGCACCACCAGCGGGTTGGTGCGGTAGCGCTTCGTCGTGAACTGCACCACGTTGTCCGTCAGCCGAATGTGCGCGAACGCGTGATCGCCCGGCAGCGCCGCGAGGCCGACCTTCGACACCCCGCCCTTCTCCAGCTTCGCGACGTACCGCAGCACCCGCCCCTCCTTCTTCGCCCCGTCGAGCCGCGACTGCATCGGCCCGTCGAGCTCCTCGAGGCGCGAGAGGAACACGTCCACCGGCACGTCACGCAGCGCCGCCGGCACCAGGCTCTCCAGCTCGATGTCCTCCAGCTTCGTCTGCCAGCCGTTCTCCCGCGCGAGGATCACCAGCTTCCTCGCCACGTCCCGCCCCGAGAGATCGTCGCGTGGATCGGGCTCCGTGTAGCCCAGCTCCTTCGCCTGCCGGACCAGGGCCGAGAAGCGCTCGCTGCCGTCGAAGCGGTTGAACAGGTACGCCAGCGTGCCGGAGAAGATGCCTTCGACCGAGAGCACCTCGTCCCCGGTGTCGATCAGATCCCGCAAGGTGGTGATGATCGGCAGGCCCGCGCCCACCGTGGACTCGTAGAGGAAGCGCGCCCGCGGCTGCGCCTTCAGCGCCGCGTACCGTGCCCAGGGCCCCGAGCCCGCGTGCTTGTTGGGCGTCACCACGTGGATGCCCTTCGCCAGCCAGCCCTCGTAGCGCTCGGCCACCGCGTCCTCCGCCGAGCAGTCGATGATGATCGCGTGCGGCAAGTGATCGGCGTGGACGTGCGCGGTGAACGCGTCGAGGTCGGTCGCCACGCCCTTCTCGAGGAGCGCCCGGGGATCGCCAAGCTCGAGCTGCGGGTCGCCCAGCGCCATCTTCGCCTTGCCGGCGATCGCCCGCACGCGCAGGTCGACGTTGCTCTTCGCCAGCAGGCGCTCTCGGGCCGCCGCCATTTGCGCGAGCAGCGCCTTCCCCACGTTCCCCGGGCCGATCACGCCCACCGACAGCGTCTGCGCCGAGAGGTAGAAGGCCGAGTGCACCGCCCTCAAGGCCTTGCGCGCGTTGCCCGCGTCGATCGCCACCGAGATGTTCCGCTCGCTCGAGCCCTGGGCGATCACCTTGACGTTCACGCCCGCGCGCGCGAGCGCCGAGAAGAGCCGCGCCGCCACGCCCGGCGTCCCTGCCATGCCGTCGCCCACCACCGCCAGGGCCGCGACGCCGCCCGTCACGGTGACGGCCTCGATCATCCCTGCCGCCAGCTCGCGAACGAAGGCCTCGCGCACCGCCCGCTCCGCCGCGTGCCCGTCCCGCTCCTGGATCACGCAGCAGATCGAGTGCTCCGAGCTGCCCTGGGAGATCATCACCACCGAGATCCCCGCCTCCTTCAGCGCCTCGAACGCGCGCTCCGCCGTGCCCGGCACGCCGATCATCCCCGCGCCCTCGATGTTCAGGATCGCCAGGCCCGAGAAGGTGGTGACGCCCTTCACGGGCTGATCGAGATCGCGCTCGGCGGAGATCCGCGTGCCCGGGTGCGTCGGGTTGAAGGTCGAGCGGGTGATGATGGGAATGTTCCGCTCGAAGGCCGGCGCCATCGTCTGCGGGTGGATCACCTTCGCCCCGAAGTAGGCCAGCTCGCAGGCCTCGGAGTAGGACAGCCGGTTGATGAGGACCGCTTCCGGCACGAGGCGCGGATCCGCCGACAGCACGCCGTCCACGTCCGTCCAGATGTGCACCTCGGCCGCGTTGAAGAGCGCCGCGAAGATCGCCCCCGAGTAGTCGCTGCCGTTGCGCCCCAGGGTGGTGATCCGCCCGTCCCGCGTGCGCGCGATGAAGCCGGTGATCACCACCCGCTCGCCCGGATCCGGGAGAACCGCCTTCAACCTCTCGCCGCTCGCCTCCCAGTCCACCATCGCGCCGAGCTCGCCCTTCTCCACCACCAGCACGTCCCGCGCGTCCAGCCAGCGGCTCGCCGCGCCGCGCGAGCGGAGGCACGCGTCGAGCATCAACGACGACCACACCTCGCCCAGGCCCGAGACGAGATCGAGGAGATCCGGCGACACCGCGCCCACCAACGCCTGCGCGTGGAGCAGATCGTGCAGCGCCTTGAACTCCTCGGTGAACCGCTGCTGCACCGATCCGTCCTTGTCGCCGAGGAGCGCCTTCGCCGTGTCGCGGTGGCGCTCGGCGAGCGACGACGCCGCGGCCTCCCAGCCCGGATCCCTCGCCGCCGCCCGCTTCACCAGGCCGATCAACGCGTCCGTCACGCCCTGCATCGCCGAGACGACGATCACCTGCCGCTCCGGCCGCTCGAGGAGAATGTCTGCGACGCGGGACAGCCGCTCGGCCGTGGCCACGCTGCTGCCGCCGAACTTGTGGGCGATCAACGGGAGGGTCATGTCGCGCAGGACTCAAGCACGGCGCGCTGCGTCCCTGAAGCGACTCGGGGCCGCGCTCGTCCTGCGCAGGGGAAGCGCCCTGGGCTGGCGCGGGCCCCACCGGGCAGCTTGAACGTCAGAGTCCCAGCTCCGCGATCACCCGGCCGTCTTCGACGCGCACGGCCTTGAGGAAGTACTTCGCGTTGCCGTTCTCCAGCCGGTGGATCGGCACCGTCGGCAGCGCCGCTCGCACCGCCACGTTGATCGTATCGAGCACCTGCTGGTGCTGCGTCTCTGGCAGACCGGGGAGCTGCAGCGCCACGACCTGCGGATCGTCCAGGTAGAAGAGGCGCGGCTCGGGCTCGTACCGCAGGCGCCCTTCCACTGAGACGGTCCCGCTCACCTTCAGGATCGCCACGCCCGCCGACGCGTCCAGCTTGAGCCCGATGCGATCGCTCCCCGCCCGGAGGACGACCTTCGGGTTGGAGAGCTCGACCGACAGCACGCTGTACTCGCGCGTCACCGGAAAGGATCTGGAGAGCTCGCGTTCGATCTCGTCGCCCGTGAGCGTCACGCGGAGCGCGCAGCCCGTCAGGAGCACCGTCAGCGCGAGAAACCACCGCCGCCTCATCGAGGTCTTCCCCGCTCCCTGATCCTCTCCCCCGACGGGGGAGAGGGAATCCCTCGTTCATTCATCGTGGCTGGAGCGGCGCGGCCGGCGTCTTCGGCTCTGCCGGAGGGAGGAGCTCCACCCTTCCGCCGACTGCCCGCGAGAGCGAACGCAGCCCGATCTTCACGTCGTAATCCGCCTGCGCGTGCTGCAGCGACGACTGCGCGTACGCGGTGAAGGCGTCGACCAGCTCCCGCGTGTCGCCCGTGCCGATGTCGAACGCCGTGAAGGCCGCCGTCGCCCAGCGCCGCGCCTCCTTCTCCGCCAGCGCCAGCTTCTCGCTCCGCGTCATCCCCGCCTTCGTGTCCCCCCAGGCCTTCTCGATCTCCATCCGCACCGCCGAGGCCAGCAGATCGCGCTGGTGCTGCATCTTCTGCAGCTCCGCGCGGGCCTGGGCCAGCTGGGCGCTCTTCTGCGGAAAGTCCCACTGGTAGCGGGCGACGAGGAAGAGGCCCGCGGAGAGATCGTTGTAGGGATCGTACGCGAACGGCGAGTACTGCCGCGTCGCGTTGGTGGTCCACGCCCAGCGGAAGAAACCGGCGATGCCCAGGTCCGGGTAGAACATCCGCTCGCGGATCAGCACCTCCTGCTCACGCGCGGCGATCCCCGCGACGATCGCCTTGAGCTCGGGCCTCAGCTGCTCCGCCATCGCCAGGTACGTCTCGACGGGCGGTAGCGTGCCTTCCTGCGCCTTGATCTCCTCCTCGACGAGCTCGATCTCCTCGCCGGGCTTCGCCGCGATCAGCAGGCGGATCGCCGACATCGCGTAGGCCGAGCCGTTCTCCGCCGCCGTGAGCTGCGCCTGGACGAGGTTCCGGTAGTAGTCGAGCTTGTACACGTCCATCTGCGTGACCTGCTCCGACTCCTCCTTGCGCAGCCGCTCGAGCGTCTTCCGGGCGTCGTCCAGCCGGGACAGCGTGTCGGCGATCACCCGCTTGCCCGAGGCCGCGAGGCAGTAGCCGTAGAAGGCCTGCGACACCTGGAGCTCGGCCTCGTCCTCGGCGCGCGTCTGCAGCGCCTGACCCGCCTCCACGCCCTTCTTCCCCGCCTCCTCCAGCGCGTCCAGCTTGCCGAAGGTGAAGATCGGCATCACCCCATCGGCGCCAGCCCGCGTCGTCACCCCCGGGGGACCGAAGTCGAGGTCGTACATGAGCGACGCCCTGGTGGTGGGAGGCCCGCCCAGCCCGTCATTCTTGGCTTCCGGAGTGGGGCCCGCGAAGGCGAGGTAGGAGTCGATGCGGGGGAACCACGCCCACTTCGCCTCGCTGTACTTCGCCTGGAAGACCTTGAGCTGCGCCTGCGCTTCCTTCACCCGGTGATCGTTCGCCCGCGCGCGCTCGATCAGCTGGGCGAGCGTCAGCCTTTCGGCCGCGGCCGAGCCAGAGATCAGGAGGAGCACTGCGAAGAAAGCCCGCACGACGGCGAAGCAATTTGCCGCACCGAGTCGTCGAAATGAAGGTCTTTTGGCTAAGGTCGTTTCAATGGCCATGACCCGCGCGACCTTGATGGCGACCCTGCTGCTCTCCAGCCTCGCCCTCGCCGAGGATCCCAAGCCCAAGCTGAAGGGCACCAAGAAGGAGGCCGCGCCGAAGCTGGACCTGGGCCCGATGGACTTCGGCAAGCTGCCCACCGACACCAAGCTGGAAGCCGACAAGCCCAAGGCCGCGACGGCGCCGGCCACCAAGTCGAGCCCCGTCGAAGAGGGCTACTCCGTGGTGCGGGTGGTGCATGGCAAGGGCTTCATCCGGACGGCCGAGGGCGCGAAGCCGTCGACGCCGTTCGAGCAGGTGACGCTGGCCAACAACACCACCGAGAAGTTCTCCACCGTGGTGCGGGTGAAGAACCCGGCGAAGAAGAACGCGCGCATCGAGGTGGTGGTGCTGGACTTCCGGGGCGACACGGTGATGGAGGCGTCGGGCGAGCTCTACTTCCGCGGCGGCCCGGAGACGGAGTGGACGGTGGACTGGGAGCCCACCGGCGTGCGCGGCCCCGGCCAGTTCCAGGTGCTCGTTCGCGTGGGCGGCAACCCGCTGGGCACCTTCCCGATCAAATTCGCTGAAGCAGCGAAGTGAATGCGCTAGACGCTCCCGCGACACCCTCGTCCAAGGAGCGCTGGCCATGGCGTACACCGATCGCGTCAAGCAGATCCTGTCCTGGTACCCGTCGGAGTCCCCGGGCGTCCTCACCAACCTCGCCCGCATGTTGAACACCGGCACGCTCGCCGGCACGGGGCGCATGGTGATCCTCCCCGTCGACCAGGGCTTCGAGCACGGCCCGGCCCGCAGCTTCCAGCCCAACCCGGCGGGCTACGATCCCGACTACCACGCGCAGCTGGCCATCGACTCGGGCTGCAACGCGTACGCGGCGCCGCTGGGCTTCCTCGAGGCCGTCGCCGGGAAGCTGTGCGGCGAGATCCCCCTGATCCTCAAGGTGAACAACTCGGACACGCTGGCCAAGGTGGAGCACCCGATCTCCGCGCTCACCTCCAGCGTGAAGGACGCGGTGCGCCTGGGGTGCGTGGCGATCGGCTACACGATCTACCCGGGCTCCGGCGCGCGCAACCAGCAGTACCAGGACCTGCGCGATCTGATCGCCGAGGCGAAGGCGGCGGGTCTGCCGACGGTGCTGTGGGCCTACCCGCGCGGGGCGCTGTCCAAGGACGGCGAGACGGCGGTGGACGTGGTGGCCTACGCGGCGCAGATCTCGGCGCAGCTCGGCGCGCACGTGATCAAGGTGAAGCCGCCCAAGGACTTCATCGAGCAGGCCGAGGCCAAGAAGGTGTTCGAGAAGTACAACATCCCCACCAAGACGATGGCCGATCGCGTGCGCCACGTGGTGCAGAGCGCCTTCAACGGCAAGCGCATCGTGATCTTCTCCGGCGGCGAGGCCAAGGAGACGGCCGCGCTGCTGGAGGAGATCAAGGGCATCAAGGAGGGCGGCGGCTTCGGCTCGATCATGGGCCGCAACGCCTTCCAGCGCCCGCACGCCGAGTCAGTGAAGCTGCTCAAGGACGTGATGAACGTCTTCAAGAGCTGAGCGTCGAGAGTCTTCGCAGTCCCCTCATTCCAAGGAAACGACATGTCCCGCTTCGTCCTCGTGGTCGGTCTGCTCACCTCGCTGGTCGCGTTCGGCGGCCCGCCCCCCGCGCCGGGTGACGCGCCCACGGCCAAGCCGCCCGCCCCCGCCATGCCCACCGGCGCCGACTTGAACAAGACGCTGTACGTGCTGGGCCAGCTGATCTCGCGGCCGATCGTCGCCGCGGGCCTCACCGACGCCGAGGTGGCCGAGGTGATCAAGGGCATCAAGGACGCCGCGGCCGGCAAGCCTTCGGCGGTGAACGTCGAGGAGTTCCAGCCGAAGGTGGACGTCTTCATGCGCACGCGCATCGAGGAGAACCAGAAGAAGGTGGCCGAGAAGGAGAAGGCCAAGGCCAGGGACTTCCTCGCCAAGGCCGAGAAGGAGAAGGGCGCGCAGAAGCAGCCCTCGGGCCTCATCTACTTCGAGACCAAGGCCGGCACCGGCGCTCAGCCCGCGCCCACCGACACCGTGAAGGTGCACTACAAGGGCACCCTCACCAGCGGCGAGGAGTTCGACTCCAGCTACAAGCGCGGCACGCCCGCCGAGTTCCCCTTGAACGGCGTGATCAAGTGCTGGACCGAGGGCGTGGCGAAGATGAAGGTGGGCGGCAAGGCGAAGCTGATCTGCCCCTCCGACATCGCCTACGGCGATCGCGGCGCGCCCCCGAAGATCCCCGGCGGGGCCGTGCTGGTGTTCGAGGTCGAGCTCATCGGCATCCAGGGCAAGTAAGCCCGCAGCTTCGAAAATGAAGAAGCGCTCCCGAGGAGACCCGGGAGCGCTTTTGTTTTCAGCGAGTTCGTTGTGGAGCTAAGCGGGATCGAACCGCTGACCTCCTGAATGCCATGAACATCACGAAGTAGCGATTTCCAACCTTGAGGATGGAGTCTTGCACCCAGCGTGACAGTCAGCCACAGCCTTCCACGGTGATGCACTGGGCGGGTGCAACGCACCCATGCGTTCAACTCACCCGCCCCCTTCGCCGGAGGCTGGAACTCATTCCTCGTCACATTGGAATCGGTCGGGGTCGCAGCCCTTGCACGACGAGAGGCGGCCCTTGCCGAATGTGAGGATGCACGACCCGCCAGCATCCGGGTACGCGAGGAGCTGCGGCGTCTTGAACTCCGCATCCAGGTAGTCGCCGTAGGGACGTGACCGATCAGCGACGGCGGGATGAAGGCCGAGCCGAGGAGTGATGGGCTACACGCGAAGGCGTGTCAGGCCAGCGTCCTCTTGAAGGCGGCGGGCGTCATCTCCTCGAGCTGCAGCCCGAAGA
>JBFMHF010000146.1:0-17909 GCA_040752975.1 Myxococcota bacterium | reverse complement strand
GCCGCCGCCGGGGCCGCCGCCCACCAGCGTGTCCCCGCCCCCCACGCCGCCGCCCATCGGCGTGATCCCTCCACCGCCCGTGCCGGAGTCGTCGGCGCCCGCGTCAGCGCCACACTCACCCGCATCGGCCATCTCGCAGATCTTGTCGTACTGCGCGTCGAAGGTGCCGCAGTTGCACCCGCCGGCGATCACCACCGCCGCGGCGTACAGGCCCAGCAGCCGCGAGAAGTCGCGCCTCATGTCACGCTCCGCTCATGGGAAGGTCCCGGCCACGGCCGCCGCGAAGCCTCCTGGAATCGGCACCAGCGCCGCCGACGGCGCCGCCGGCTGGTCGAGCGCCAGCCACAGCACCCCACCGGCGATCAACGCCGCGCCAACCCCCGTCAGCGTCCACCCCAGGGTGAGGCTCGTCTTTCCCCAGTTCGCGGTATTCCGCGCCTGGTCCACCAGCGTGTCGCTGCCAGGCAACGCCGGGTCGCGCTCGATGTCATCGAGCTTCGCCTGGGCCTGGGCCGCTTGAATGAAGAACACCGTTCCTGCCGCGAACGAGGCGAGCCCCGCGCCCATCAGGGTGAACTGCTTCCAGTGGGAAGCGGGCTGCGCCCGGCTCACCTCGTTGGCCGGAGCCCTGGCCGGCGTCGCCTGCGCCACGGGCACGTCTCCAGGGCCAGCCGCGAAGCCCAGCGCGACTCGGGCGCGGCGGGCGGCGTCGTTGAGCCCGAGCACCAGCGCCTCGTCGTCCTCCCCGCTGACGGACGTGGCGAACAGGGTCCGAGCGTTGCTGGCGTCGATGATTTTCACCGTGGCCGACAGCCGCGTTCCAACGCGCGCGACCGAGCCGGACAGAATCGCCTGGGCCCCGAGCGCACCGGCGAGCTCCACCAGGCAGGCCTGCGCCTGCTCCGAGCAGCCGAGCAGCTGCTTCTGCCGCTCGAGGCCCAGCACCGCGGCCGCGTCCTGCGGCGTCATCACCGTGAGGCCCTCGCCGAGCGAGAGCTGCTGCGCGAGGTGCTGGGCGAAGAACTGGGCCTTGTCGCTCTCCACGCCCACGGTGGTGAAGCCCGTCGACGCCACCTTCATCGGCGCAGCGGCGCTCAACGTGGCCGTGAGGAGGAGCCCCAGCATCGAGCGTCGAAGCGTACCAGACAGCTTCGGCCGCTCACGCCAGCTTCAGAAGCGCCGTCGCACATCAGCGCCCATCGTGGGCAGGACTCAGCCGAAGGCCTTCTCGAGCTGCTCGATGACGTGCTTCTCGGCCTGGCTGACGTTCTACAGGACGCCGAGGATGCCGCCGGCGGCCTCGGCCACCACGCGGGCGCGGCCGACCACGGTGTTCTTCAAGAGCGCGCGATCCTCCGGCTTCATCTTCTCGCAGAGCGCCTGCACGTACTCGGTCCACAGGCGCATCCACATCGGCTCGGGCTTCTCGGCCAGCCACTTCTCCAGGTACTCGTGGGTGGGGCCGGACTTCTGCACGCCCATGGCCTCTACCAGGCGCATGATGACCTCCCGCTCCTGCGGGCGGATGTGCCCGTCGGCCCAGGCCACGGCGATCATCGGGAAGAAGGACATCACCAGCACCGCGGCGCCGCCGATCTTCAGGTCGGCCAGCTTGTCCAGCACCTGCTCGTTGGAGATGCCGGTGAGCTGCTGAATGTCCTTCTTGGTGTAGGCACGCTCCATCTTCTCCTTCAACGCGGCGATGGCCTTCTCTTCGACCGCGGTGAAGTAGGCGTCTTCGAGGGACTTCGCGCGTGCGTGGAGGGAATCGGACATGGCCCTCCCTACATCTCACCGGGCCTGCTTCTTTTCAACGCCTACCTCACCATCGGGGAGGGCTTCAGAAGCGGCGCTGCCCATTCAGGGCAGCTTCCAGCGTCGGCGTGACGCGGAAGAGCGGCACCGGACGGGCCTTGCCCTTCACGCGGGCGGGAGGCAGCGGCTCCAGCGGCGAGAGGTGCACCAGGTGGCCTGCCGTCGCCTCCCCGACGAGGATCTCCCCGCCCGCGGCGAGCGCACAGAGGCGTGACGCGACGTTCACCGTGTCACCGATGCAGGTGTACTCGGTGCGCCGGGCGTTGCCGACGCTGCCGGCGATCACCACCCCGCTGTTGATGCCGATGCCGAGCTCCAGCGCCTGCTCTGCCGGGTACGACGCGTTCCGCTCGCGCACCACCTGCTGCATCTGCAGCGCGGCGCTCACCGCGGACTCTGCGTCGTCGTCGCGGCGCACCGGCGCACCCCAGATGGCCATGAGCCCGTCGCCCAGGAACTTGTCCAGCGTGCCGCCCCACTCCAGCACCGCGTCGGCCAGGCGCCCCAGGAGCTCGTTGAGCACCCGCATCACGTCTTCGGGCGGCCGGTCCTCGGCCAGCGCGGTGAAGTTCCGAAGGTCGGCGAAGAGCACCGTCACCTCGCGGCGCTCGCCGGTGAGCACCACGTCGCCCGTGCGGAGGATCTCGTCCACCACCGCGTCGGACGTGTAGCGGGCGAACAGCCGGCGGACGCGCTTGGTCTCCGAGGTGCGCCGCAGCACCGAGTGGACGCGCGCCGCCAATTCGTCCATCGACGCGCCCTTGGAGATGTAGTCGTCCGCGCCCGCCCGCAGGCCCGCCACCCGCTGGCCGTCCTCGTCCTGGGCGGTGAGCATGATCACCGGCACCTCGCCGCGGGGCCCGTTCTTGAGGCGCTGACAGAGCTCGGCGCCGTCGATGCCGGGCATGTCGAGATCGGTCAGCACCAGGTCGGGCTCGAGGAGATCGATCTGCTCGAGCGCGAGGTAGGGGTCGGTGAAGGCCACCACCTCGAAGCCCTGGGTGGACAGCCCTTCCTGCACGAGGTTGCAGGCCAGCTCGCTGTCGTCCACCACCACCAGCCGGCGCGCGGAGGGGGACGTGGCGGCCGACTTCGACTTCGCCTCGGTGACGTTGGCCATGCGCTGCTGCAGCCCGAGGGCCTCGTAGAGCTGGCGGTGGTCGACCACGCCCTTGTCCACCAGCACCTCGCCGAGGCGGCGGCCGTTGGTGCGCTGGGTCTCGAGGCCTTCCTGCACCTGCTCCGGGGTGGCGGCCCGCAGCCCGATGAGGATTTCCCCCAGCGGCGGGCGATCGAGCACCACGTGCTCTCCACGCGTCACCGCGATGGACAGCGCCCGCTGCAGCTGCGCGCGCGTCAGGTAGCCCAGCGAGAGCAACGCCTCGCCCACCCGCGTCCCGGTGAGGGGCTGCAGCGCCAACGCCTCGGCGACCTGGCCCTCGGTGACCAGGCCCAGCTCGACCAGCAAATCTCCGAAGCGCCGGGTGTGTTCGGACATCGCGCGAGGGTGGACTGTAGACCCACGAGGGCCCGGGGGCGAAATCAGTGCTGCGTGACGCGCGTCACCGCCATGAGGATTTCCAGGATGATCAAGACGACGATCATCACCTCGAGCGTCAGGGAGCGATCGGTGTCCACCTCGCCCTTGAGCAGCCCGTAGGTCTGCTGCAGGAGCCGGTGCTTGCGGGACACCTGCTCCGTCCAGCGGCCCACGCGGAGCTGACGCCCGGTGGCCTCGTAGACGCGCGCCAGGTAGACGTCGCCGACGATCTTCAGGGCGTTCTCCACGCGCTCGATGAACTCGGACAGCTCGATGAGGGTCAGCATCAGCTCGCGCAGCATCCGCTTGTACGGGCTGTAGAGGATGGTGCCGCCCTTCTTCTGGCCGATGGCGTCGTAGACGCGCGCCAGCTCGACATCGAGCACCGAGTCGTAATACCGCAGCTCGAGGAGCTGGGCGTTGGCGAACTCGAGGAGATCCACCAGGTCCTCGCTGCCCGACGGCTCGTAGAGGAAGGCGGCGTTCCACTCGATGACGGCGAGGTCCTTCGGCGTGTACGAGTAATGCTCGGAGAGCACCTCGCGCTCCTCGCTGCCGGACAGCGCTGGCTCCTTCACCTCGCCCACCAGCAGCCGCGCCAGGTGGGGATCGGCCAGCACCGCCGCGCCGTCGGGGTTGCCTTCCAGCTGCCTGGCCAGCACCACCGTGTAGCCCTCGTTCTTCTCCCAGAGGTGGGGATCCTCGAAGGCCGGCTCGAGCGCGACCCGCAGCTTGTTCACCTCGTCCAGGGCCAGCGCGTCCACCGCGGGGTCGTCGGTGAGGAGATCCACCAGCGGCACCAGCGCCTCGGTGGTGGTGCCCTTCGGCAGTTGAAGCGTCAGCGCCACCGAGATGCAGCCGAAGTCGAACACGCGCGCCGCGACCTGCACCTCCCGGGAGACGCCGCCCAGCGTCAGCGGGCGTGGGCCCAGTTCCACCAACAGCGGCGGGTTGGACAGTTGGATGTACTCGCTGCCCTCGCGCACCAGCTTGAGCCGGCGGGTGGCGGCGCCGCCCTTCTCGAACAGCTGCCGGCACGCCTCGAGGCGAATGCCGTCGGCCACGTCGTAGACGCGGAAGGCGCGGACGAAGGCGTCGTTGAGCTGCAGCGGGCCCACGGCCCCCTTCTACCTCGCTACCTCTTGCGGCGCTTGGTGGACTTCTTCTTGGGCTTCTTCGGCTGCGCCTTGGCCGGCGTCGTCGCCGTCGCGGAGGCCAGCTGGGCGGACTTGTCTTCCAGCGCCTTCACCCGCTGCGCGAGGCCGTCGCGCTCGCCCGTCAACGCCTTCACCTGCGCGTCGAGCTCGGCCTTCTGCTTCTCCACCTCTTCGAGGCGGGCGGCCTGCTCCGCGGCCTGCACCTGGTACTTCGCTTCGCTGGCGGCGGCTTCGTCGGCGCGCTCGGCCTCGCTGGACGCCCGAAGCCACCCGAGGCCCCCCACCACCAGCCCCACCACGGCCACCACCGCCACCAGCACCCAGGGCAACGGGTCGCGGCGCGGCGGCAGATCCTGCGCGGGCAGGTCGCCCGTCTGGGTGACGTCGTCGAACTCCATGCGTCCAGCCTTGACGCTACCCCACCCGTCCGGCGACGCCCTTTTCCATCGCGCGCTTCTGCTCCCACACGCCCCGCGCCTTGAAGACGCGCTCGACGAAGTCCGCGTGCAGGCGGTGCAGCGGCGCGGCGACGGCGTCACCCTCCAGCAGCGCGAGCGCGTCGGCAACGGCCTCCAGCGTCGACCGCCCCTCGCCGGAAGGCGACTCCCGCAGGCGCAGCACCACGTCGGCCTTGGCGGGGAGCGCCAGCTTCGGCAGCGCGTGGAGCGCGGGCAGCCGGTGGTACATGCGCCGGGCCTGCCGCCAGGTGCCGTCCAGGGCCACCAGCCGCGTCACCTTCGTCGCGTCCCAGCCGGCGGCGCCCTCGCCGGGGAACAGCAGGTGCGTGCCTTCGTCCAGGAGCGGCTCGAGCTGGGCCTGCGCGGGCTGCGTGTCTTCGCCGTACTCCAGCACCTGCGCGCCGGGCATGGAGAGGGCCAGCACCCGCACCGTGCCGGTGGACTTCATCGCCTCGCGCGCGTGGCGCACCACCACCACCTTCGTCCGCGGCGTCACCCGGGGGAGGTGCGCGCAGATGCAGTGCTCGAGGCGGATCCAGCACTGGCGGCAGCGCCCGGGAAGCTCGGCGGTGGTGAAGGACCGCATGGCCCGCCCTTACCCCCGGGCGCAGGCTTTTGGCTATGGTGCCCCCGCCTTGAGCCGTGCGAGCCCCACCTTCGAGTCCCGCCTCGTCCCCCTCTTCCTCCACTACGCGAAGGAGCGCGGACTCGACGTCGCGCCCCTCGTCCGCCGGTTTTCCCTCGACACCGGCGCCCTCGAGGACGCCCCGGGCAAGCAGTACCTCACCACGCCGCTGTCCACGCCCGGCGCCCTCGCCGACGAGTTGGCGAAGGCATTGAACGAGCCGCACCTGGGCCTCAAGGTGGCCGACGCGGTGCCGAAGGGCGCCTATGGCGTGGCGGAGTTCCTCATCCGCGCGGTGTCCACGCTGCGCGAGGCCTTCGAGAACACCACGCGCTACAACGCCATCCTCGCCCCCGGCCAGTCCTTCCGCTTCGTGGAGGAGGGCGGCGAGGCGCGCCTGGAGAGCTGGCTCACCGTGCAGCCCGGGGCGCTCGGCCGGCATGTCGACGAGTACGTGGTGGCGAAGACGGTGCACACGCTGCGCTCGCTGGCCGACGTGCCGGTGACGCGCGTCTTCTTCACCAACCCGAAGCCGGAGAGCACCGAGGCCCTCACCGCGTACTTCCGCACCACGCGGCTCGACTTCGAGCAGCCTGTCTGTGGCTTCGCGGTGGACGCGGCCGCGCTCGCGCTCCCGGTGAAGTCCGGTGACGCGGCGCTCTTCGGCTTCCTCGAGGAGCACGCCCGGGCCGCGCTGGCCTCTCGCCCGAAGACGGACGACCTGGTGGACAAGCTGCGCCACGCCATCCGCGAGGCGCTCAAGCAGGGTGAGCCGAACGTCGAGCGCCTGGCCGCCCGCATGAGCCTCTCCGGGCGCACGCTGCAGCGGCGGCTCGCAGAGCTGGGCACGTCCTTCCAGGACGTCCTCGACCAGGTGCGCTTCGACCTCGCGCGGGCCTGGCTGTCCGACGCGCGGCTCGATCTGTCCCAGGTGGCGTACCTGCTGGGCTACTCGGAGCTGCGGGCCTTCGATCGCGCCTTCCGCCGTTGGGCCGGCCAGTCACCCGGCGAGTGGCGCAGCCGGGGCTGAGGGAGTCACCTCACTTCAGCGTGTCGAGGTACTCGCGCTTGAGCTCCACCGCGCGGCGCCCCTTGCCGCCGGCCTGGCTCCATTCCACCGTCACCACGTCCTCGCCCTTCGACACCAACTGCAGGCTGGCCACGTGCGCCACCTTCGGCGCGTCGGCCACCTCGAAGCGCAGCTTCGCCGCGTCCTGGGCCTTGAGCAGCAGGCGGGGGTGCGCCGCCGCGCCGTCACCGAAATGGCTCGCCACCAGCTCGTCCCCTTCCACCGAGTAGATGGTGGCCGACGTCACCTTCGTCTTGTCCGCGTTCGACACCGTCTCCAGCACGGCGCTGCCGCCGGCGATGACGCGCCAGGTGACGTAGACCGCTTCTTCCTTCCCCTGCGACTTCCAGGTGCCGTCCAGCTTCACCAGGCGCTCGAAGGCGGCCTTCGCCTGGCCTGCGGGTGGGCCCGCCAGCGCGGCAGCGCCGAGGTGAGAGGACAGCGCGACGACGAGGACCAATCGGCCAGTCATGCGGGGGCGCTCCTTGCGAGGCGGGGGAGGCAGACAGTCTACCCGGCGGCGCGTCAGGGCCACTCGTATTCGCCGCCGATGCCGGGGGTGAGCAACACGCTGGTGGTGGTGCCGGGCAGCACGCCGGGCAGCACCGCCACGCCGAACTGCCCGCGGATGCGGCCGATGAGGGACGCCGCGTAATACACCTCGACGACGGGGTTGCTGCAGGGCTTGAGCAGCTCCGACTCCGAGGGGCAGGAGCCGGTGCCGAGGCGATCGGCGGTGGAGAAGGAGAAGCCCACGCGCACGCCGATGCGGCTCTTCAGCACGCTGGCCGACAGCGCCTTCACCTGGAACTCGGCGCCCACCATCGCGGACAGGGTGAGGTGCCGGTACTCCTGCGGCCCGAAGAGGGACGCGACGCCGTCGAGGCGCACCCCGAAGTGTCCCCGCAGCCAGCCGAGAGAAGACGTGCCGCGCGTGCCGCTGTAGCCGAGCTCCAGGCCGTTGCCGAGGACGGCGTGCACCTCGTGATCCGCCGGGACATCCGCGACGAGGTCGTGCACGGCGCTGCCGGCGAGCGCGAAGAAGAGGCCACCGTCCTGGCGATCGCCCAGCGTCTTCACGATGTCCCCCAGCGTCCGGGAGACGGCCCGTCGGGCGGCCTGGTAGTCCCCGCGGGGGACGTGGAGGTCCGCGAAGGAATAGCCGTGCTCCCCGAGGCGGCGCAGCGTCCAGTTGAGCTCGTCCTCGTCCGGGCGCGGCCGCCAGTCGTCCCCGAGGGTGAGGCCCGGCACCACCGGCGGCAGGGCGCCGGAGAAGGCGGCCTTGCAGCGCTCGTGCGACGTCTCGGGCAGCGGGTGGCGCTCGGACTTGTCGCGGCGCGCGAGGGCGGCGCAGTGGTGGTTGAGGCGCTCGAGCGTCACCTGCGCCGCGGCGCGGAAGTCGGCGAGCTCGGGGGCGGTACAGTCCTTCGGGTCCCCCACGCCATCGAAGATGGCGCGCAGGCAGCGGTAGCCGCGCCAGCCGGCCAGCGCGCTGTCGTTGGCGCGCTCCGGGGCGTGCTCGGGCCAGGCCATGTCGGTGGTGACGCCGCGCGCCCTCTGCCTGGGGAGCACCCACCGCTCGGCGAAGCGCCGCGCGTCGCGCATGCCCAACTGGAAGTCGAAGTCGCGCAGGCCGCGGTCGAAGAAGCCGAAGAAGGTGCCCATCAGCTCCGACAGCGGGGGATCGGCCACCGGCGTCGCCACGGAGTCGAGCGCCACCTCGGGGTGCTGCTCGACGAGGCTGAGCAGCTCGCGGTGGTGCGCGGCCAGCACCGCCTGCTGCGTCACGTACACGGCGTACGGCACGGTGGCGTTCATCGCGGGCCGCTGCCCGGCGCCCGGCACGGGGATGTCGGAGACGGTGGAGGGGTATTCACGCGAGGAGTGGTCCACCACCACGAAGCCGAAGCCCTCGGGCAACACCTGGCGCGGCAGCGGCACGTCGAGGAAGCCGGCGTTGCCTTCGCGCTCGAAGCTGCGCAGCGCGATGCTGGCGGCGAGGCGGACGGGCTGGTTGTCGAAGAAGCCCCCGTCCTGGAAGAGGGCGGTCGTCACCGCATCGCCGCTGCACTGGCCCTCGATGGCGTCGGAGATGCAGTGCGGCACCGCCACGGGCCCGAAGGCCACCGGGAAGGCCATCGACGCGAGGACGGCGGGCATCAGCGCCTCGAAGGACACCTCCCCGTCTGGCTGCGTGGGGAGCAGCGCGAAGTGGCGGCGCCCGCCGGCGAAGGCGTAGTTGTGCACCGACGGCGGCCTGCCGGGCCCATGCCCCCGGATGCGCACGACGAAGTGCTCGAGCGCACGCGGGATGGCCTTGTGCGCGGCGACCTGCTCCTGCGCGGGCTCGAGGCGCGTGACGGACACGCCCAGCACCGCGTCGCAGCCGTCGGCGAGGCCTTCCTTCCACGCGGCGCGCAGGCGTTCGACGGCGTCCACCAGCGGCTGGCGGGAGAAGGCCGCGATGGGCGTGGTGGCGGCGGAGTCGAAGAGGGTGTCGATGCCGACGGGCACCCAGAGGCGGTAGCCCAGGCTGTCCTGGGGGCGGGCCGTCCACGGCCGGCAGCGCTCCATCAACGCGACGAGGGCGTTGGCGCTGCCCGCGGAGGTGCCGGTGAAGATGCGCGCGTCTCCCAGCTGGGGATTGAGGCTGAGCAGCTCGTTCAAGTACCAGACGTAGCCCGCCTCGTAGTTCCCCAGCGACGCGCCTCCCGAGATGGTGAGGGCCACCGTCGGCGCGCGGACGTCCTGCGCGAGGGCAGGGCCCGCCAGCAGCGCGAGGACGAGGAGACGCATTCCTGCTGCAACGTAGCGTCGGGCGGCAGGCGCGTCACGGCCGTCCTCACGCAGCCGCTTCTGCGTACCCACCCGTGCTCGCCGGTGACAGGATGCGCACGTGCGAAGCGTCTTCCCCGTGGTGCTGGCGTTGCTCACCAGCGGAGGCGTCTGGGCCCAGTCGTCAGACACGCCCGCGCCCCCCGAGCCTTCCTCGCCGCCGCTGACCGAGCCGCCGCCCTCCATTCCGCCTGCGTTCTTCCGGTTGATGCTGACGGTGGACGAGAAGGGCCAGGTGTACGAAGGCAGGCAGCGGACGCCGTTGACGCCGCGCGAGGTCTTCCAGAAGGCCGACCGCATGGACCTCATCGAGCGCAGCGACACGCTGGCGAGAAGGAGGCTGGGGCTGGCCATCGGCGCAGGCGCGGTGGCGGCGGTGGGTTCGGCGGTGGGCATCGCGCTCATCGCGCTGGCCCCGTCCGCCGCGACGCCGGAGTGCGAGGCCGACGTGAAGTTCTTCAACGAGGTGTGCGTGCCCCGGCACATGGCCTACGAGACGGCCGGCTCGGCGGTGCTGGTGTCCAGCCTGGTGGTGGGCTCGCTGCTGGCGACGCTGGCGTGGTGGAGCAACCCCACCGTGCTGTCTCGCGACGAGATGACGGCGCTGGTGAGCGGATACAACGCCAGGTTGAAGAGGCAACTCACGGAAGGCGGCCCGTCGAGCCTGAGGCTGTCGCCGTACATCGGGCCCGGGCAGGCGGGACTGGTCGGAACCATGCGCTGGTGACGGGGCCGGCTTTCTGGACGCGAGCGCTCAGGGACACGGGAATGATGTTTCTCATCATCCTGAGCTACGTCTTCACCATCTACGTCCGGGCGTGTTGAGCGCAGAGACGCAGCGCAGTTCAGCCTTTCACCGAGCGACCACCGGCAACGCCGGCGACGTGAGCCACTCCTGAATCGGCCGGTACTCGCGCGGCCCCCTGGCCTGGGCCTCGAGCGCGCCCACCACCATCCGCGAGGCCTCCATGGTGGTGAAGTGCGCCACCCCGCGCATCAGCGACTCGCGCCGAATGGAGTACGAGTCGGCGATCTCCTTCTTCCCCGCGGTGGTGTTGATGACGAGGGCGATCTCTCCCTTGACGATCTTGTCCACCACGTGCGGCCCGCCCTCGAGCACCTTCTTCACGCGCTCGGCCTTGATGTTCTTCTTCGCCAGGTAGTCCGCCGTTCCGCCCGTGGCGCACAGCGAGAAGCCAAGCGCCTTGAGCCGCCGAGCGATGTCCACCAGGGCGGGCTTGTCGTCGTCCTTCACCGAGAGGAAGGCCAGCCCCCCGTTGGGCAGCTTCGTGCCGCAGGCAATCTGCGACTTGGCGAAGGCGTTCTCGACGCGCGCGTCGAGGCCCATCACCTCGCCGGTCGACTTCATCTCCGGCCCGAGGATGACGTCGGTGTTGGGGAAGCGCGCAAAGGGGAACACGCTTTCCTTCACCGCCACGTGCTTCACCTCGGGATCCTGGGTGAGGCCCAATTCGGCCAGCGTCTTGCCCGCCATGCACAGCGCCGCCACCTTGGCCAGGGGCACGCCCGTCGCCTTGGCGATGAAGGGCACGGTGCGCGACGCGCGCGGGTTTACCTCCAGCACGTAGATGGCCTTGCCCTGCACGGCGAACTGCACGTTCATCAGGCCGACGACCTTCAGCTTCTGAGAGAGCGCGATGGCGATGTCCTTGAGGCGCTCGATGACCTCGGGCGCCAGCGAGTGCGGCGGCAGCACGCAGGCCGCGTCTCCCGAGTGCACGCCCGCCTCCTCCACGTGCTCCAGCACCCCGCCCACGATGGCGGCGCCGGTGGAGTCCACCACGAGGTCGAGGTCCACCTCGGTGGCGTCCTGCAGGAAGCGATCGATGAGCACCGGGTGCTCGGGCGAGGCCTCCACCGCCTCGCGCATGTAGCGCTCGAGGTCTGCGTGGTCGTGGACCACCTCCATCGCGCGGCCGCCCAGCACGTACGAGGGGCGCACCATCACCGGGTAGCCGATGCCCTCTGCCACCGTGAAGGCCTCCTTCGGGGAGCGGGCCACGCCGTTCTCCGGCTGCTTGAGCCGAAGCTCTTCCACCAGCTTCGCGAAGCGCTCGCGGTCCTCGGCCTGGTCGATGGCGTCGGGCGTGGTGCCCAGGATGGGGACGCCGGCCGCCTCCAGCGCCTTCGACAGCTTGAGCGGCGTCTGCCCGCCGAACTGCACGATGAGGCCCAGCGGCTTCTCCCGGTGGACGATCTCCAGCACGTCTTCCAGGGTGAGCGGCTCGAAGTACAGCCGGTCCGAGGTGTCGTAGTCCGTCGACACCGTCTCCGGGTTGCAGTTGACCATGATGGTCTCGAACCCGGCGTCGCGCAGCGCGAAGGCGGCGTGCACGCAGCAGTAGTCGAACTCGATGCCCTGGCCGATGCGGATCGGCCCGGACCCGAGGATCATGATCTTCTTGCGGGCGGTGGGCGCGGCCTCGTCCTCTTCCTCGTAGGTGGAATAGAGGTACGGGGTGTAGGCCTCGAACTCGGCGGCGCAGGTGTCGACGCGCTTGTAGACGGGCCGCACGTTCCGCCTCCAGCGGTGCTCGCGCACCTGCGCCTCCGTCACCCCGAAGGCCTGCGCCAGCTGCGCGTCGGAGAAGCCGCGCGCCTTGGCCGCCTTGAGCTCCTCGTCGCTGAGCTTCTCCAGCGAGCCCCTCGCCGTCAGCGCGCCCAGCTCGTCCACCAGCGCCTTCAGCTGCCGGAGGAACCAGGGATCCATCGCGGTCAGCTCGTGGACCTGGTCCACCGTCATGCCCATCTGGAAAGCCTCGAACACCACCTGCGGGCGATCGGGCGTGGGCGTCTTGAGCAGCCGCGCACGCTCGTCCGCCGGGCGCTTCATCGCCTGCTCCTTCGTGGGGATGGGCAGCTTCGACTGCTCGAGGCTGCGCAGCGCCTTCAGGTACGACTCGCGGAAGGTGCGGCCGATGGCCATCACCTCTCCCACGCTGCGCATCATCGTGCCCAGCGTCTTCGGCGAGCCGGGGAACTTCTCGAAGTTGAACCTGGGGATCTTCGTGACGACGTAGTCGATGGTCGGCTCGAAGGACGCCGGCGTGTCGCGGGTGATGTCATTCTTCAGCTCGTCGAGCGAGTAGCCGATGGCCAGCTTCGCGGCGATCTTGGCGATCGGGTAGCCGGTGGCCTTCGACGCCAGCGCCGAGGAGCGCGACACCCGCGGGTTCATCTCGATGACGACCATGCGGCCGTCCTTCGGGTTCACCCCGAACTGCACGTTGGAGCCGCCGGTGTCGACGCCGATCTCCCGCATGATGGCGAGCGACGCGTCGCGCATGCGCTCGTACTCCTTGTCGGTGAGCGTCTGCGCGGGCGCCACGGTGATGGAGTCGCCGGTGTGCACCCCCATCGGGTCGAAGTTCTCGATGGAGCAGATGATGACGCAGTTGTCCTTCGAGTCGCGCACCACCTCGAGCTCGTACTCCTTCCAGCCGAGGATGGACTCGTCGATGAGAATGGACTTCACGGGGCTGGCCGCAAGGCCGCTGGCCGCGAGCTGCTCGAACTCCTCCTCGGTGTAGGCCACGCCGCCGCCCGTGCCCCCCAGGGTGAAGCTGGGCCGGATGATGGCCGGGTAGCCCGTCTCCTTCACCAGCGCGCGCGCCTCCTCCATGGAGGTCGCCACCCCCGCCTTCGGCAGCGAGAGGCCGATCTTCTCCATCGCCTTCTTGAAGAGCTGCCGATCTTCCGCCTTGTTGATGGCCTCGAGCGACGCGCCGATGAGGCGCACGCCGTACTTCTCCAGAATGCCCTGCTCGGCCAGCGCCTTGGCGAGGTTGAGCGCCGTCTGCCCGCCCATGGTGGGCAAGAGCGAGTCGGGCCTCTCGCGCTGGATGATGCGCTCGGCCGCCTCGACGGTGATGGGCTCGATGTACGTGCGGTGGGCGAACTCCGGATCCGTCATGATGGTGGCGGGGTTGGAGTTGAGGAGCACGACTTCGATCCCCTCCTCCTTCAGCGCCTTGATGGCCTGCGTGCCGGAGTAGTCGAACTCACAGGCCTGACCGATGACGATGGGGCCGGAACCGATGAGCAGCACCTTCTTGATGTCGGGGCGACGGGGCATGGCGTGCGTGCTGCTAGCCCAAAGTCGCCCGCGCGGGGAGCGCCGATTTACCGGCGCTCCCCCCCTTCTTCACTGCACGGTGAAGGTCGGGTCACACGCCCAGGCTGGACAGCCGTTGGGGCGGGCCGGCCAGCTGTCCAGCGTGTAGCCAGGGGCGCACACGGGGAAGTACGCCAGGCACGGCCCGGGCCTCACGCAGCCCACCGGGAAGAGGCAGCGATCGGCCGAGCGCTCGTAGACGAGGACGGTGCCGTTCGGGCAGGGGCGGATCGCCCGCATCAACGGACACGGGAAGTCGTAGAACGGGAGCCTCACGAAGACCTGGCTCGCGTCGAGCAGCAGCTCCCCGCCGGGCGCCTTGCTGTCCCCGGGCACGAGCCGGCCGACCACCACCGCGCCGTGGGCCTGGACCACCCTTGCCACCCACTCGCCGTCCACGAAGGACAGGAGCGCGCGCTGCACGCGGACCCCGTGCGCGAAGACCTCACCGCCCAGGTTGAGCGGCTGCACCCTCATCGTCGGACACGGCGCCCGCACGCAGAGGATGTTGAGGGGCAGCGTCAGCAGGTATTGCTCTCCGGCCGCGGGCGTCACCCCGGGCAGCCCACGGTAGGCCTGCTTCACCAGGAAGACGCGCGTGCCGAAAGGCATCTCCGGCTTGCCCAACCGGCCGAGCAACACCAGCTCACCCGCCGCCGCAGCGCGGGCCTTCGCCTGCCACTCCTCCGTCAGGCCGGACACCGAGAAGTCCAACGCCCGCACGTACAGCTCGCGGGCCCAGGGCTGGTTGACGTCCTTCACCCAGTGGCCGCCGCACCTCGGCGACGGACACATCCTCAAGTCCGGCCGCACCGTCACCCAGCGATCGCTCATCAACGCCAGTTCTTCTTCCGTCGACGCCACCTGGGGCTCGGCCGCCGTCTCCTGCTCCTCTTCCGTGACGCCGCAGCCCAGGGCCAGGAGCGCCGCCACCGTGAGGCCAAAGAGCTTCCTCATGGCAGACCTCCTTTCCTGTCGGAGGAGGTGAACGCATCGACCGTACCGACGGGAAGCGTCGTGCTTCACGAGCCTTGCGCCGCGGCCTCGCGAAGGCGGTGCAGCCTCGAGCGCAGAGTTTGCCGACTTGATCGCCGTCGGGTACACGCGGCGCCGTCGTCGGGTTTCAGCGCGGTAGGCACTCTCCTCGTCCCGCTCGCCGTCTTGTCCCTCGTGGCCTGCGCCTTCGAGGGTTGGGACATGCTCGACCAGGACTTCTCTGGCCTCACCATCCGCTGACGCGTCGGCTCAGGCGAGGCGCAGGCGTGGCCGTCTCGGCGTAGCGCGGGCGGCGACGAGGGGCTCGCGCCACCGCGCCGGCGCGATGACGGTGCCCGTGGCGCTCGCCTCGACGATCCACCCGCGACAGCTCTTCGTACGACAGAAGCACGGCTCCTTGAGTTCGACCGGCAGCGCGTAGTCGTAGAAGAGCTCTTCGCCCGCCTCGATGTCCCGCAACGCCTGCAGCTGCGCCCAGCCATGGCCGGCGCGCGTCAGCCCGGCTTCCACCACCACGTTCGGCTCGCAGGAGTGGTTCACCCAGCGCGTCTGGTCCACCATGTCGAAGAAGACGCCCGGCTCGAGGATGAGGGAGTAGCGATCGTCCCGGTCCTCGCCCTCGCGCCACAGCACGCCGTCCACGTCGGCGATGACGCTGCCCTTCCGGCGGAAGCGGGTGGTGATGACGCCGTAGCCCTGGACCGGAGAACGGACGACCTTGAGCCCAGGGATCCTCGCCATGCGTGGGGGCTGACATCGCATGGAACGTGCCGGGGCTGCCAGTGGGACTCGGCGGCGCAGCCGGCTGCTCGATGACGACACTTGACTCGCGCGGGGAGCGCGCCGTGGCGCCACGCGAGCGCCCGGGCTGCGGTACCAGACGACCGGACGTCGACGACGCAGCGCTCCGGTGCGTCATGCGCGGGCGGCCCACGACCCTTGCGATCAGCACCTGACCGCACGTGAGCGACTCGGGACGACCGGAACGGCGAGGCGCGCCACCAGCAGCTCGCCGCGGCGCTCTTGGCACTCGGCGGCCCCGGGGAAGCGCCTCCCGCGCTGGAACGCCTTCAGTCGGTGGCCTGCGCGGACAGGGGAACGCACCCGGGGTGCGCCGCGTCAGGGCGTGCAGGCGACGCTGTAGGCGAAGCTGACGGACTGGCCTGGCGCCGGGAGCGAGGCCGCCTCGAAGACCACCGCGTTCCGCGCCGCGTCGTAGCTCCAGTTGCGCCCGTTGCCGCCCGTCTCGGGCACCGGCACGCCACCGATGGACACGGTGAGGCCCGCGGCGGCCGCGGGAGAAGGCGTCGCGGTGAGGAACCAGGTGGCGCGCGCACCGAAGACGGCCTGCCCGACGCGCTGGGCCTCCGGCCGCCAGAGCGCGACGTTGAAGAGGTTGCAGATCTCACTCATCACCCCACCGGTGCGGGACACCATGCCCGTCTCGCGCGGGTCCGGCGTGTTGGTGCCGTCGTAGGTGCAGGCGCCCATGCCTGTCGTCTGCGTCGGCCCGACGAAGCTGAACGAGAAGCGGTTGCGCTGGCGCGCGCCCTTGATGGCCAGCAACTGCTCCAGGTACCAGTCCACCATCTGCGGCGACTGCTCGACGGCGTCGGTGAAGGCCAGCACCGAGAGGTTGGCGTCGCCGCGGAGGAAGCCCCCGTTGGCGCCGGTGATGAGCGGCGGAGTGAGCGCGGCCACGGCCGGCTGGAACATCGTCTCGATGCCCGAGCCGTTGATGCCCACGTTCACCCGCTGGTTGAAGACCGCCAGCAGGTTGGGCGTGCTGCTCTTCAGGATGAGCGGCGCCGTCCCCACGAAGGCGCCGCGCGGCCCCGTCGTGGTGAAGTCCGTCGTCGTCACCGCGAGGTTGAAGTCGACGCCGGCCCCGAAGGCGTACGCGAGGAAGGCGTTGGCGTTGGCCCCCAGCGCCATCTGCGCCGTCGACATCGAGCACGAGTCGTCGACGATGAGCAGCACGTCCGTCTTCCGCGGGATGGTGAAGGTCTCCACGTTGGCGCCCGTCGTGGCGCCCGTGCCGACCAGCGGCGTCTGGTAGACGGCCGACATCGCCGACTGGGTGACGCCCACCACCAGGGTCGCGCTCACCGCGCCCACCGCCGTCGGCGCGAAGGTGATGGTGAAGCTCTGCGTGGAGTTGGCCGCCAGCGTCGCCGGCAACGTGGGCAGGCCGGCGACCGAGAAGGACGCCGAGCCCGCGACGCCCACCGCGTTCAACGTCACCGCCGAGGGACAGACGTTGCGCACCGTGAAGGGCTTGATCGCCGAACGGCAGCCCGTCTGCACCGTGCCGAAGTCGGAGTCGCTGGGCGAGATGACGATGCAGGCGGGGTTGGCCGTGGTGATGCACGTGCCGCCGCTGCAGACCCTGCCCGCTCCACACGCGACGCAGGCCGCGCCGCTGTGGCCACACGAGCCGTCGCTGGGCGTGGTGACGCAGGTGTTGCCGTTGCAGCAGCCCGAGGCGCAGGTGGTGGCGTTGCAAGCGGTGCCTCCGGTGCAGACGCCGCCGGTGCAGGTGGCGCCGCTGGTGCACGCCGCGCAGGCCGCGCCGTTGAGCCCGCAGGTTGCCGCGCTCTGCGCCGAAGTCGCCACGCACGTACCGCCCGAGCAGCAGCCGGTGCAGCTGAAGAAGTCACACGCCGAGCCGGTGGTGCACACGCCGTTGACGCAGGAGTTGCCCGACGCGCACATGGTGCACGCCGCGCCGCTGGTGCCGCAGCTGGCCGCCGACTGGCTCGCCCACGGGACGCAGAGGTTCCCGGAGCAGCAGCCCATGGGACAGGTGCTGGCGTTGCAGGTGCCCGTGGACGTGCACTGGCCCATCGAGCACGTCGTCCCACTGGCGCACGCCTGACACGTCACGCCGGCGGTGCCGCAGACGGCCTGGTTCTGCTGCGCGTACGGCAGGCACAGGGGCCCCACGCAGCACCCCGACGCGCAAGACGTCGCGTCGCACGTGCTGGCATTGACGCAGGCGCCGTTGCTGCACACCTGCCCCGACGGGCACGCGACGCACATCGCGCCGCTGCTGCCGCACTGCGCGGCCGTCTGCTGCGACGTCGACAGGCACATACCGCCCGCGCAACAGCCGTTGCAGGTGCCTGGGCCACACGCGCTGCCTCCGCCGCCGGTACCTCCGCCCATCCCGCCGCCGGTGCCTCCGCCCATCCCACCGCCGATGCCTCCTCCCATCCCGCCGCCGGTGCCTCCTCCCATCCCGCCGCCGGTGCCTCCTCCCATCCCGCCGCCGGTGCC
>JBFMHF010000145.1:0-18032 GCA_040752975.1 Myxococcota bacterium | reverse complement strand
GCCCGCTTCGCAGCGCTGCGACGACGGGCAGTCAGTGTTGGACTCGCAGCGCGCGCGCGTGTCCACGATGAGCGAGCAACTCAGCGCGAGGAACGTCAACGAGAGCAACGCGGCAGCGCGTCTGAGCGGCGACACGAGGCGACTGTACCTTTTCGCGGTTGGGTGGACGAATCCGCTCCGACTCGCGCCGGTCCCTTCCGCCGGACTGAGATGCCATGTTCAACGTGCACCCCTTCGTGGGGGCGCCCGGCGCATCCTGGCCGCCTCGGCCTCGGACGCCCCCGCTCTTCCACGTCGGGCCGTGAGCGCGCGGCGTCGATGAGGACGTGCTGCGCGGCGCCTCGTGCTTCATCGCCGCTGTACATGTGGCGGCGACGCTTCGCCGTCCCGTGGCCGGCGCATCGCCACCTCGACGGCACCACGCTCCCTCGCGGCAGCCCTTTGCCGAAGGGCGCACCGCCGGCTCACCGCCGGTAATCCAGCGACACCTCGACGTAGTCCACCGACAGGCCCGCGGCAGTCGCGCCGTTGACGCCGAGAGGCATCAACTCCAACTCGAGGGTGCGCTGGCCGACGATGATGCGCTGCAACGCCCGCACGTCCTCCAGCCGCATCTCGACGAGGCCTGCGTCGCCCACGGGGGCGGCGCTGGGCGTCACCGTGTCGTCCGCCCACACCACCCCGCGGAAGGTGCGCCACCGCGCGCCGTGCACCTGCCCTCCGTCGGGGCCGGTGCCAGTGCCTCCAGCGAAGGCCTGGGCCGACAGGCGCACGGGCGTCACCGTGGCCGGCAGGCGCGCAGCGTCGAGGTCGAGGCGCACGCGCGCACCGGGGCGCTCGTCCGCCAGCGAGAGGAGCCAGGTGTCGACGAAGCTGGGCGCGGCTCCCCACGCGGCGGCGCCACCGAGGAGGACGTGGCGGCGCTGGAGCGGGTCGTACCCCAGGTCGGCCTGGATGCGCGGAGGGGGGCTGCCGTCCAGCTCCGGGTCCCCGACGCTCAAGAGATTCCACCCGCCGTCTTCGGACGACTCGTACAGCAGCGCGTTGGCGTTCAGGCTGGCGTTGACGCCTCCGAAGTTGAGCAAGCGCCCGCGCAGCCCATCGAAGTCCAGGGCGCCCAGCGTGGACGGAGGCGGGTTGGCCGGCGTCCAGCCTCCGTCCAGCATCCAGGCGGGGGACTCTGGCGGCTCGCCCGGCCCACAGCCCCCGGAGGAGCCCAGGTTGAGCGCCACCATCAGCACGCCGCCATCGACGGGCGCCGCAGTCATCCAATCGAAGGAGCCCCGCGCATAGGCGACGGAGCCTCCGTCCACCCAACCACCGGGCGTCCACCGCCGCGTCACCAGGTTCGACTGCTGGAGGAGTGGGCCACCCGGCGCGTCCGTCAGGGCCAGCCGGCCCGTCCAGCCGGTGGCCGCCGGCGCCGCCACCCACCCCGCGTCGGTGCGCGGATTCCACGCGTAGCCGTACGCGTTGTCGACGAAGAGGAGCTGCGTGCGCGCGGAGTCCCACACCACCCGGCCCCGGGACACCGGGAGGTCCTGCGAGAAGCGCTGACGCCAGCCGGTAGGCGACAGGAACCACACCTCGGGGACGTCGGGCGCGACACAGCCGCCCAGGCTGGCCGCGCAGGCCATTCGGGGTGGAGGCACCGCCTCGGGCCTCACCGTCGAGATGGCGGGGAAGGTCCACCGTCCCTGCGAGTAGATGGCCGTGGTGCCGGCATTTCCGACAGCCACGACCTCGCGGCGGAGCGGGTCATACACGGCGCTGTTGACAGGGCCGGAGAGCGTCGGCTGCCCGGCGTCGACGACGCGCCGCCACTGTGCGCGGTCCCACTCCCAGGTGACGCTGGTGGGGTTGCCTTGCGACAGGAAGCCGCCGGTGAGGACGCCGACGTCCCGCCCTTCGTCCCAGGCGAAGGCCGGCTGGGTGAGGGGAGGCGGCCCGCCATCGGTGGGTACCGCCTGCCAGGCGTCACCGGTGAAGCGGTACAGGGTGTCACTGAGGCCGCCGTCCGGCCACACGCCGCCGAAGGCCCACGCTTCGTCTCGCGGGCCGTCGTAGGCCACGCTGAAGCCGGCGAGGGGCGGCAGTGAAGGTGGCAGCGTCGTCCACCGGCTGTCGCTGAAGGCCAGCGTCTCGCCGTTGCGCGTCCCCGCGCCAGTCACACCACCACTCACCACCACGCGCCGCCGGCTGCGCTGGTAGAAGCCGCCCGCGAAGGCCAGCGGGGGACTGTCGACCAACCGTCGCCAGCTGCGGCCCGTCCAGGCCCAGACTTCTCCCGTCGCCTGCGAGCCCAGCGCGCCGCCGATGCGCAGCATGCGCCGGTTGAGCTGGTCGTACACGGTGACGGCGCCTTGCAGGGGGCGGGGGTTTCCGTCGCCTTCCGGGTCCGAAACCTCCGGGGCGCGCCAGGCCTTCCCGTTCCACACCAGGAGGACCTCGGTGTTGCCGAGGACTGTCCCCTGTAACTCCCCGAAGAGGAGCGCGTTGGCGCGCGCGTCGTCCCAGACGAGGCCCAGCGGGCGCGCGGCCTGAAGGGCGGCGACTTCTTCCCAGCGGCCTCCGCCCCACACCGTCACCTGGCGTCCGCCCACGCGGTCGATGCCGTCGGCGGCGCCCTGGGCAAAGAGGTCTTCGCGCGCCACCGCATCCCCCAGGGCCACCACGGAGCCGAAGGAGTGCGGGTTGGGCGTGGCCAGCCCGGCTTCCTTCCCCACGAAGCTCGCCACCCAGCGCCCGTCGGCCACCGCCACCCAGGCCGAAGAGTTGCCCGCGTCGTCCACCGTCGAGGCGTCGAGGTCGGGCGCGTCCAGCGGCACCAGGGGCGCGGTGAAGGCGCCGGCGGTGGTGACGAGGGCGTCTCCTCGGTCGAAGGCGCCGGAGCGAAAGCGCACGCGCGCACCGGGCTCGGCCGCGGCGGCTTGTCCCACCACGCGGAAGTCCGGCAGGCCGCCGGTCGACTCGGCGCCCCAGGGCACCCGGGTGTAGACGATGCGCCCAGGCGTCACCACGTCGGGCGGAGCGGGCGGGCGCGTGTCGACGAAGAGGCGGCTGGACAGTTGCCCCTCGGCGCGATTGCCGGCGCGGTCCACCAGCACCGCCGTCAGCACCTCCGACGCCTCGATGTCGGGCGCGGACACGGTGCAGCGGAAGGAGAAGTCACGCTCGGACACCGCGTGGTCGAGGCGGCAGACGGCCGTGGGCGAGGACAAGTCCGGCATGCCGGACAGAGGCTCATTGACCTGGAAGGACACCAGCGCTTCCGATGAGGCGTTGAGGCGCGTGGGCGTGCGCCGCGGGTTGAGCGGCCCGGGAATGATGTTGATGCGGTCTCCCGGTAGCAGCGCGGGGGGCGTGTCGTCGAAGTCGGCTTCCGCCACGCAGCGCGAAATGCCCGTCTGACACCGGAAGCCCGACGGGCACTCGCGCGAGTCGGGCTGCGTGCAGAGGACGCGCGTGTCCGCGGACACGGAGTCGTCGAAGCGACAGGTCGACAGCGCCAGACAGAAGACCGCGAACACCCGGAGCCGCCGCATTCCCGGGAGAGCATAGCGTGCGCCGGGAAGAGGCCGCGCGTGAAGCAGCGGAGTGCCTTGCCTACACCGGCGCTGCGGTGACGGACCGCCGAGCCCGTCGGCCCACTCCAGCGACGACAGCCGAGGGGTGCCGGCGAGCAGCAGTGGCACAGCGCAGGTGGCCAGCAGCACACCGGCCCCGAGGCCACTTCATCGACCCGAGACCTGTGCGCGTCGCGCGGAGGACGCAGCGGCGGCCGGTGCGCCACCCCGCGTGTTCCCCTGGCCTGCCACGCTGCCACGGCCCGCTGCGCGGCGGCGCGCGCCCTTGGTGCTCGTCTCACGGCAGCGGCACGTCGTCGCCGCAGTAGCGGTCTCCGGGCTCACAGGCGCGCGACGGCGGGGGCTTCTGCTCGAGCCGCACCGTCACCTCGGGCCCGCACGCCGACACCTTCTTCGGCAGCGTCACCTCGCCGCCGTTGGGCTCCCAAGCCTTCAGCGTCCACTTCCCTTCGGGCACCGCCTCGAGGCGCCAGCGGCCGTCCTCACCGGTGGTGGTGAAAAACGGCCCCTTCACCACGTAGATGTCCGCGTGCATGTTGCTGTGGATTTTGCAGCTGACGTGCGTGGCCCCCTCGTTGGAGAAGACCTTCTGCCCCGTCACCCCGCGCGTGGACGGCGGGAAGCGCGTGGCGTTGGGGTCCGCGAGGTCCACGGCGTGCTCGGTGCGCTGGTTGCGCTCCTCGTTGACGAACTCCACCGTGTCCCCCTTCTTCACCACCAGCAGCCGCGGCTGAAACTGCTGCCCCACCTGAGACATGGTGCGCGTCGCGGGCTCCGGCTGCCAGAAGTGGGCGCTCACGTCGACGAAGACGACGGCCGGCGGCCTGGGCGCGGGCACCGGCGTCCCGTCGGACGAGGACACGAGGTCCACCCGGCCCGTCAGCGTGCACACCCGAATGAAGTCGGCGTCGGTGCGCCCGCGTGAGTCCACCACCAGCGGCAGCTTGAGGCCCGGGTGCAGCTTCAGCGTCGCGCCCTCCACCGTGGCCGTCAGCGTCACCTCCCCCACCGGCACCGCCTCCAGCGTGTATTGCCAGGGCCCGCCCGGGCGCTCTCGCGACGCCACCGCGCTGCGCACGCCGTCCGTCACGGTGGGAGGAGACGTCAGCGACGCCGGCAGTCGCCCCTTCACCCGCGCACCCACGGCCACGAAGTCCACCTGGCCCGGCGCCCCTCCGTCGGCCGCGTCGCCGCGCACCTCAAAGCGCCAGCCCGGCAGCTCGGCCGAGGGAGGCCCCTTCTCGCCCGGCGGCAGCGCCAGTTGGTAGCGGCCCGCCGCGTCGGTGCGTGTCTCCACGCCCTTCACGCGCACCGTTACCCCCGCCCGCGGCAGGCCTCCCGCTGTCACCGTGCCCGACACCGTCTGGGCGCCCGCAACCCCGGCCACCAACACGAAAGAGAGGAGAGTCGCGCGCAAACCCACACCTGCCTTCTAGAAAGCCACCACCAGCGAACTGGTGAAGACGTCGTCTGGAAACTCGAGGGACTTGCCGGTGACGGCCTCGGAGGTGAGGAGTTGCCGGTTGACGACGTACTCGGCCTTGAGCAGCACGTACGCGTGGAGCCGCGCGTTGACGCCGGCCGTGAAGCGCACCGCCTCGCTGACATAGGCCCAGCTGCGCCCATCTCGCATGTCCGCCGCGCGCCAGTCCACCCGCAGGTACGGCGCCACCACCGGCAAGCCGAACCAGCCCACCTGCCCGTAGGCCCCCCGGTACACCAGACACGCCGCCGCCGCGCAGGGCACCGCGTCGCCATTCACCACGCCGTCCTTTCCGTTGGCGCGGCCGGTGACGAACTCGGCGCTGACGAGCCACTCGTTCCATTCCCACAGGGCCGCGACGCCGAAGTGCCACTGCAGCACCGCGTCGTCGGGCTGCTTGTCCTGTGGGCCCACCGCCCCCGAGACGTTGACTTCCAGCTTCTTCCCCACGGGCAGCCGCAGCGCCAGCCGGCCCGTGCCTGTCTTGAAGCGGTTCCAGTCCACCTCGTTGGAGAAGGGGAAGGTCTCCACCTGCTGGCTGCCGTTGGTGAGGCCCAGCGCCACCTCGAGCCAGTTCTTGAAGAAGGTGCCAAAGGCCATCACCCCCAGCGGGCGGCCGCAGGTGTAGCGGCAAATCAGCGACGGGGTGATGGTGAGGCGCTGCGGCGCTTCCTGGGTGCGGTACTCGACGCCCAGAATCGAGTCCACCTTCCCCGCGAAGACGGCGAGGCTGCCCCAGCCGAAGCGGTGGTGGTAGCGCGCCCAGGCCAGCTTCACGGCGAGGTAGTCGCCCACGAAGACGCCGGCCGGGTCGCTGACGTCGCGGAAGCGGGGGAGGAAGTCCATCAACACCTGCACCGAGAAGTCGTCGCCCACTGACGCCGAGAGGCTCAGGTTGACGTTGTTGACGAGGAAGGTGGGCCGCCCCTGGGAGTGCACCGGGTCGAAGCGAATGGCCCGCGAGTCGCCCAGGTCGGCCACGTCGCCGCGCGAGTTGATGGTGGTGCCCAGCGGGTCCCCCACCAGCACCCAGGTCGAGAGGATGTCGGAGTACTCGGGGAAGTCGCGCTCGACGTCCTTCCGCACCCCGGCGCCGTTGCCCTGCACGGCGAAGAAGCCCACGTCGACGTAGCCGCCCAGCTTCACCCTGAAGCGGTCCAGCAGGCTCTGCTTTTCCTGCTCGGCCGCCTGCGCGCGCTTCGTCGCGGCCAACTCCTCCTCCAGTTGGCGGACGCGCTCGGTCAACTCGTCGTCTTCGCTTTCTTCTTCCCCGACAGAGCCCTCCTCCGTCGACACCGGTTCCGCGGGGGCGCCCTCTTCCACCGCCTCACCATCGGGCGGCGGCTGCCACGGCTGTCCGGGGACGGCGGACAAGACACACGCGGCGAGGAGCGCGCTCAAGGCACCCCCTGTGCGCACTTCGGCTGCCGCGAGGAGCGGGAGTTGTCGCACGACAGCCCCGCCGCCACCGGTTGGCCGGTGAGGGCCTCGAGGAAGGACACGAGGTCGGCCTGCTGGGTGTCGGAGAGGCCCAGCGGCACCATCAAGGGGGTGATGTTGGGGCCCTGTCGGTCGCCGCCCTGGTTGTAGAACCACACCACGTCCTTCAGCGTGTCCGCCTGGCCCGCGTGGAAGTAGGGGCCGGTGAGGGCGACGTTGCGCAGGCTCTTGGTGCGGAAGGCCCCGACGTCCTCGGGCCGAGGCGTGGGCGGCGGCGTCAGGGTGTAGGGGTTCTTCGCCAGCTCCTCGAGGCCGAGGGCGCGGCCCGGGTCCACCGGCGGCACATCCGGCCCGGCCTGCGGCAGGCCCAGCGCGTAGAAGGCGTTGTCGGTGAAGTGCGGCCCCCAGTGGCAGCCGACGCAGCCCGCCTGTCCGATGAAGAGGCGCAGCCCTCGCTTCTGCGCGTCAGTCAGGGCCTCCACCTCTCCCGCGGCGTAGCGGTCGATGGGCGCGTCGCTGCTGACGAGGCGGCTCAGGTACGCGCCGAGAGCCTTGAGCAGGTTGGCGTACGTGCGCATCAAGTCGACCCGCGCCATCGTCCCGGCGCAGGGGAAAACATCCGGCGGGCTGGGGCAGGGCTGGTACTGCGGCTGGCTGGCGTCGAGGAGGGACTCGTGGAAGAGGCTCTCGTAGCGGTCGCGGTAGTGGGCGTGCACCGCGGACACCAGGCGCTGCGGCGTGCCGGCCATGGTGCGCGGGGACTCGTAGGCGAAGCGCCCCTGCCCCCACAGCGAGTCCGCGCGGCCGTCCCACCCCCACCACCGGTAGAAGCCGACGTTGGCCAGCGGCAGCGCGTTGCGCATGGTGGTGGTGGACACCCCGCGTGAGACGTTGGCCTTGCTCTTGTCCGAAAAGGCGAGGGCCGGCTGGTGACAGTCGACGCAGGCCATGGTGCTGCCATCGGCGCGCGGGGCGGACAGGCGGTCATCGAAGAAGAGTTGCTGGCCGAAGACGGCGACGGCGTCGTTGCCGACGTACTCGTTGCCCACGTCGCCCGGCCTCCCCTCGAGGCGCATCGCGCGGATGAGGGCGCGGTCCTGCTCGGAGTGGGAGTCGAGGTCCGCCCCGCACGCCGACGCCGCCAGGGCCATGACGGACACCACGCAACTGGCGCGCATGCAGGCCCCCCCTCGCATCCCGGGCATGGTACCGAATCTGCTGCGCGGCGTCCGTCAGGGCTCCGTGGCGACGACAGCCGCGGGCCCGGCCAGCACCAACTGCCGGCGCGCGAGCTCGTCACCCTGGAAGGGAAGCCGGGTGTGGGCGTCGACGCGCGCGAAGTTCCACCGTGCGCCTTCCAGCAGGCTGCGCGTGGCCGAGAAGGTGGCGCCGCGGAGGTCGGCCTCGGCGAAGGATGCGCCGTGGAGGTCCGCGCCGCGCAAGTCCGCCCCGTGCAGCGACGCGTGGGCGAAGGAGGCCTTCGTCAGCAGCGCGCCCGCCAGCTGGGCCGCGTTGAGGGACGCGCCGGAGAGGTTGGCGCCGCTCAGCACGGCCCTCCGCAGCGACGCGCCGTCGAGGGTGGCGCCGCGCAAGTCGGCCCGGAAGAAAGAGGCGCCGTCCAGCTTCGCGCCGTCGAAGCGCGCGCCGCGCAAGTCGAGGCCCTGGAAGTCGCCTCCCGAGAGGTCCTGTCCGCGGAAGTCGCCGCAGGGGGCCTTGAGGCCCGGGTTCCACGCCGCGCGCCCGGAGGCGTCACGGCAGGTGCCCGTGGACTCGTCGAAGCGGGCCTGGGCGAAGGCGGCGGTGGAGACGGCGACGGCGGCGGCAATGGCGAGGCGCGTGGAAGTCATGGCAGTTCCCCCTTCAAGAAGTCGTGGACGGAGGAGGCCCTTTGCGGCGGGCGTGCCAGCACGTCGTCAGCCGCGAGCGCGCGGCCAACCAGCGGAAACAACGCCGTCGGCGGCGTGACACAGGGCGTGACACAGCGGGTGTGTCACCCGTCACGGCCGAAGCAGGCAGAGGGTGTGCGGGCTTCAACCCGGGGCCGGGCGGTTGGTTTCAGTGGCCGAGCGCCTCCCACATCTGTTTGAGGCGGGTGGACTGGTCCGGGTGGCAGGGGTTCGCCTCGCAGAAGGAGAGGAGCCTTCGCACCTCGGCCTCCACTTCTTCGTCGGGGGCGCTGCCATCCACCAGCAACTGCGCTCCGCGCTCGCCCTCCCGCACCGCCTCCTGCCACCGGCCGAGGGCGGAGAAGGCGCGGGACAGGGCGGTGTGGACGCGGCCGACGCGCACCGGGTCGGACTCCACCTGGCCTTCGCTGGACTGGGCGGCGCGGGACAGTTGCTGGAGAGCCGCGTCGTAGTCCCCGGCGATGAGGAGGGCTCGCCCCAGCTGGTACTCGGCCAGCGCCGTCTGGGGGTGGGCCTCACCGAAGACGCGGATGCTGGTGGCCAACACCGTCTGGAGGTCCCCCACCGCCTCGGCCACCTCGTCGTCATCCGGAGAGCGCGGCAGCTGTCCGGCGCGGTTGGCGAGGGCGCTCAAGACGAGGGGGTGGTCGTCGGGCAGGTGTCGCTTCCGCAGCGCCAGGGCCGCGTCGAAGGCCTCGCGCGCCTTCTCTCGCTCGCCGCCGTACGAGTACAGGGTGCCCAACTGGGTGAGGCGCTCGGCCTCGAGGAGGTCTGGTCGGCCCAGGCGCAGCACCACCGCCTCCGCCTGCTGCGAGGCCTCGCGGGCTTCCTGCAGCTTGTTCCGCTGGGCGTACCAGCCGGCGAGGGCCACCCACGCGCGGGCCCTCTCTTCGTCGGCGCCGGCGGCCTCGGAGACGGTGATGGCCTTGCGCAGCGCGTCCTCGGCGTCGAGGCGCCGCAAGTCGGAGAAGAGCAGCCCGGCCAACAACTGCGCCTCGGCCTGTAATTGCCCCTGGTGGGCTTCCTCCGCCAGCGCGGCGCAGCGCAGCGCATCGGAGATGGCCTCGGGGTACTTGCCCGCGGCCCGCATCACCCGGGCTGTGCCCAGCAGTGCCTGCAACTCCTCGGAAGACAGGCGCCTCTCGGCGGAAGGGGCGTCGGTGTCCTCCTCCACGGCCTCTGGCGGGGGCAGGGGCGCGGGAGTGGAGCGACAGGAGGCCACCGGAGACATCTCCAGCGCGACGGTGGTGACGGCATTGTCCAGCACCTCGGCGTCGGGGTGGTGGAAGAGGTCGACGAGGCTGTGCAGCACGCGCCGCCGGGACGCGAGGCAACCGTCGAGGGCCCGTGCGGCGCTGGTGCTGGTGTCGACCGCGCACTGGGCACTGGCCGCCTGGGCCCAGGCGCGGACCTCCGGCGCGACGCGGGGCTCGACGCGGGCGAAGGTGTCGGGGCCGCGCTGAGGGTCCGCGGTGGAGAAGGCCTGGTGCATGGCCGCCACGCGCTCCGGCCCCCACAAGTCGGCGGCCTCGCGCTGCACCGCCTCGACGCACTCCCGCTGTGCCCGTTGCCGGGGCGTCTCGCGCAAGGCGAAGTACGCCGGCGCACCCAACGCCCCGACGAGAGAGAGGACGACGCCGGAGGTGGCCAGCGCGCGCCGCCGCTGCGCGGCCGGGTCATCCTTCAGCGCGAGGAGGAGGGCCTCCATCGAGGGAAAGCGCTGCGTGGGCTCCGCTGCCAGTCCGCGGGCCAGCGCGCGTCGAATCCACTGAGGCGTGGGGTTGCCGGCGGGGAAGGGCCTGGGCCCTCCCTTCACGTCCTCGGCGGGGATGAAGGGTGGCTCGCCGGCCAGCGCGCGGTGCAGCGACACGCAGAAGGAGAATTGGTCGGACGCAGCGGACACGGCCTGGCGCTCGCGTTGCTCTGGCGCCATGTAGCCGCCGGTGCCCCCGTGGCGGGGCGCCGTGCTGTCCTGCGTCCACGCCAGGCCGAAGTCGGTGACGTGGGCCACCCCCGTGCCGTCCAGCATGACGTTGTCGGGCTTGAAGTCGCGGTGGACGATGCCCAGGCGGTGCGCGACGGCGAGGCCCTCGCCCGCCTCGAGGAAGCGCTCCAGCACCTCACGCCACGCGCGCGGCTGCTTCAGCCAGTTGGTGAGGCTGCCTCCGGCCATGAATTCCATGGCGATGAAGACCTGGTCGGAGAAGGTGCCGACGTCGTGCACCGCCACCACGTTGGGGTGTGAGAGGCGGGCCAGCACCTGCGCCTCCTTCAAGAGGCGGGAGCGCCTGTCCTCCAGCGCGCCGTAGCGCACGTCGGGGCGCACCAGCTTGAGCGCCACCTTCCTGTCCAGTTGCGGGTCGAAGGCCGCGTACACCACACCCATGCCGCCGTGCCCGAGAGGCTCCAGCACTACGTAGCGCCCCAACGACATGCCGCGACTCAGCACCGCCGCCGGCGCCCCTCTCGGCCGGCTGGCTGCGCCCGTCGACTGCTCGCTGGAGTCGCCCGGAGTCTCGTCCATCATCACGTGCGCCGAGGCAGTGAAGTGCGTCACCGCGGAGGCTACTCGCAATCGACGTGCCACTGCGTCCTTCACGACTCAAGTCCGCGCGACAGCGGCAGCGCTGCGACTGACACGAGGTGACACGGTGACACGCGCACCGGGCAGTGACATCCCACTTCTTCCGGCGGGCGCGTCCGGCGAGCGGCTCCCTCGGCCTGCCGTGCCTGACGGTTGCGCGGAAGGCGACGCTTGCCGCGCGGGGAAGCCACGCGTCAGCGCTTCGGCCACACCAGGCGTCGCTGCAGATGTCGACTGCTGCCGGCCACGAGGCGACACCTCTCCGCCGTACGGAAAGCCGTACGCCGCCGCACCCGCGGGCTGGCGCGGGAAATGCTGTGACGCCGGCGCGGGTGCGGGGGTACGGTGCCCGCTTCGCCATGGCGGACAGTACGCAGAGCGAAAGCGTCGTCGAGTCAGGTGCGCGCGCCACGCCGGTGCCCGGGGCGCTGCTCGTCTTCAGCCGGCGCACGCCGCTGTACCGCCCGGTGGTGCTGACGCCGGGGGCCAGCCACGTGGTGGGCCGCGAGGACCTCGGCGGCGTGGCGGTGCCGGACGAGCGCGTCTCGCGACAGCACGCCGAGCTGCGCTACGCCGACGGCCGCTTCCAGGTGCGCGACCTCGAGAGCCGCAACGGAACCTTCCTCGACGGCCAGCCGGTCGAGGGCCTCTCGGAGGCGCGCGGCGGGGCGGTGTTGCGGCTGGCCCAGACGGTGCTGCTGCTCCTCGACGACCTCCGCCCCTTCCTCGTGAGCCACGTGAAGGACGAGGCCTTCGTCGTCGGCCCCACGCTGCAAGCGGTGCTGGACCGCGCGGTGGTGGCGCGCAGCCACGACGCGCACCTGCTGGTGCGGGGCGAGTCGGGCTCGGGCAAGGAGTTGGTGGCGCGGCGCTTCCACGAAGCGGGCAACACGAAGGCGCCCTTCCTCGCGGTGAATTGCGGCACCCTCCAGCCGACGCTGGCGGCGGGCGAGTTCTTCGGCGCCCTCAAGGGCTCCCACAGCGAGGCGAAGCAGGATCGCCCGGGCTACCTCGTCGCGGCCGACGGCGGCACCCTCTTCCTCGACGAAATCGCCGAGTTGAACCTCGAGGTGCAGGCCACGCTGTTGCGCGCGGTGGAGACGGGCGAGGTGCTGCCGCTGGGCGCGTCCACGCCACGGAAGGTGACGGTGCATGTCGTCGCCGCGTCCCACAAGGACCTCGCCGCGGAGGTGCAGGCCGGCCGCTTCCGGGAAGACCTCTACTTCCGCCTCGCGCAGTTCAAGGTGGCCCTGCCGCCGCTGCGAGAGCGCCGTGAGGAAGTCCCCTGGCTGATGCAGCGCGCGCTGGACGGCCAGAAACTGGGCCTGCATGCCACCGCGGTGGAGGCCGCGATGTTGCGCGCGTGGCCCGGCAACGTGCGGGAGTTGTTGTCCGCCGTCCGCAGCGCAGGGGCCACGGCCACCGCCGCCGGAAGCGTTGTACTCCGCGGGGAGCACCTCGACGCCGACGCCGGCCAGTCGAGGGAGACGCGCACGACGCCTGGCAACCCGCACCAACCCCCTGCGGCCACGCCCTCCACTCCAAAGAAGTCGGCCGAGCACCTCACCCGCGAACAGGTGGAAGAGGCGCTGGCGAAGAATGCGGGCAACGTCTCCGCCGCCGCAGCGTCCCTCGGCGTCCACCGCACGCAGTTGTACCGGGCCATGAAGCGCCTCGGGGTGCTGCGCGGTGAAGACGGAAGCGACGAAGAAGCCGACTGACGCTGAAAGACCCCTTCAGCGCGGAGGCTGACGGCGGTTGCCCTGCGATGTCCCGTGTCGAGGCCTCGCCCAAACACCTCCCTGGCGACCACGACAGCGCCTCCGGGCAGCTGCCATCGACGCGCGCCCCGCGTCGTCCACCCGCGCGACGACTCAGTGCGCCGGGGAGGGCCTGGGGAGAATCGCCTCCACTTTCTTCTGAAAGTCCTCCGACGTGGGGTCCGCCCCCGCCGGCATGTGCGCCACCACCGCCCCGTCGGGAGCCACGAGGAACTTGTTGAAGTTCCACGTCACCTCCCCGCCATTCTCCGCGAGGCCGGTGAGGTACTTGTACAGCGGGTGCGCGCCCTCTCCCTTCACCGTCACCTTGGCGAACAACGGGAAGGTGACTCTGTAGGTGAGGCGGCAGAAGCGGCGAATCTCCGCGTTGCTGCCCGGTTCCTGCGCGCCGAAGTCGTTGGACGGAAAGGCCAGCACCACCAGTCCCCTGTCCTTGTAGCGCTGGTAGAGGGCCTCCAGCCCCTTGTACTGCGGCGTGTAGTCGCACCGCGACGCGGTGTTGACGATGACGAGCGCCTTGCCCTGGTATTTCGACAGCGCCACGGACTGCCCGTCGATGGTGTCGGCCTGAAAACTGAAGACGCCCTTCGCGGACGCGGGTGGTGTCGCCGGCGAGGGCCCCGCGGGCGGCGCAGCCAGAAGCACAGCGACGGTGAGCAACACAGACATGGACATGGACTTCTACTCCGCGGCGCCGAAGGACGTCAGGCCCGACGGGAAGCACTCGCCGTGCCGGCCCCTCGCGTCGAGCCCAACCCCGCGACGCACCGTCGACGAAGGGTGTGACACGGCTGCGCTGTGTCGACACACCTCCTCCTGTGTCACGCCCCACGCGTGCCCTCTTCCCTCAGGGCGGACGCCAGCGTCGGTCCGCAACACGCGATGGTACGGTGCTTGCCTTGGAGGGAGGCACCATGCGAGCGCTCCTCATCGCCCTGTCCGCGGTGTCTCTTCTTGGCTGCGAGGCGCCGGCGACGACGCTGCAACTCCAGACATCGCCAACGGGAAGCACCGGCGGCGGCGGGATGGGCGGCGGGCCCGGCGGCGGAATGGGCGGAGGTTTCGCCGGCATCGGCGGCGGCATCGGCGGCGGAGTCAGCCTGCCCCCGGCGCTGACGCCCTTGCCACCCGGGCCTGGCTTCTCTTCGGGCCCGCTGCAGTCGACGCCGTTGGCGCCGCTGCCCGGACGACGCGCGGTGCTGGCGGCGCTGCCCGAGGCCGACGCGCTGTACGTGGTGGGTGACACCGGGACGGTGCGCATTCCCCTGCCAGCGGGCGCTCGCCCTTCGTCGGTGGCGGTGGTGCCCGACGGGCAGCGCGCGTGGGTCGCGCTGCGGGGACTGGGGCGCGTGGCGCGGGTGCGGCTCGACGAGGGGCGCGTCGACGTCTCCCTCGACGTGGGCGCGGAGCCGACGGGCCTCGCGCTGTCGCCCAACGGCACGCGGGCGGTGGTGTGCACCTTCGGCGAGCGCAGCGTGGCGGTGGTGAACACGGACACCTTCGAGGTGACGCACGTGGACGTGGGCGGCCATCCCCGCGCGGTGGCCATCACCAACGACAGCGACCTCGACGACGCCGACGAGGTGGCCTGGGTGACGCTCTTCTACGGAGAGCCGCTGGCCGAGGTGTCGGACGTGGGCCGCGTGGGCAAGTTGCTGGAACTGTCCCTCTCCTCTTCTGCGGTGACGCGGCAGGTATCGCTGGCGCCCTTGAGCATCGGCACCGGCTTCTGCGCACCCAACCAACTGTACGCGGTGACGTTGGCGCAGGACCGCGCCTTCGTCTCGCACGTCTGCGCGGCGCCCGAGCTGCCGCTGCAGCCCTACGCCATGGCGTACACGGCGGTGTCGGTGGTGGACCTCACGACGGGGGCGGAGGTGCCCTGGCCGGCAGGCTCCCGCGTGGTGGACCACTTGATGGTGCCCTCGCTGGCTGGCGTGCCGGTGGCGCTGGCGCCGTCGACGACGCCCGGCTTCCCGGTGGCGCTCCTCTCGCAGGGTGGCAACAACGTCACGCTGATGGGCGAGGGGCCGGGCATCGCGCAGCAACTCTTCCTGAGCGCCGGCAGCGGGGGGACTTCTCCGTACGGCATGCCGCCTCCGCCCACGCCCGACGTCGCAGGCGACTCGGCCGTCGACGGCGTCCCAACCGGCGTCTTCGTCTCCGGCCGCGAGGTGTTGGTGCTGGACGACACCGGCCGGCGGGTGACGGTGCTGGACCTGGGTGGCGGGAGGGCTTCCGCGCGCTTCGAGCTGCCGCCCCTGGGCGAGGCGCTGGAGCGACGGCTGGGGCAGAAGTTCTTTGCCACGGCCCTAGGCCGGTGGTCTCAGCGAGACAGGCTGGCCTGTGTCACCTGTCACCCCGACGGCTTGTCGGACAACCTCACCTGGGCCTTCCCAGCGGGGCCGCGCCAGACGCCGCCGCTGGACGGCACCTTCGCGAAGGGGGACCCGACCGACCACCGCGCGCAGAATTGGACGGCCCTCTTCGACGAAATCTCCGACGTGGAAGGCGTCATTCGCACCATGGCGGGCGGGCTGGGCGCCATCACCGAGCTGGGCCCCATGAGCGCGGAGGTGCCCGTCAGCCTCACCGCGCCGCGCCAGGCGCCGGGCGGACGGTGGACGCGAAACGACGGCTTGTCGGGCAGCACCACCGAGTTGGTGGACTCCGTGTCGGTGGTGAAGGACTGGCGCGAGGTGGAGGCGTGGCTGCGGCAAGTGCACACGCCTGCGGCCCCCACGCGGCTGGACGCAGCGGCGGTGGCGCGCGGGCGGCTCCTCTTCGAGGCCGGCGGCTGTCACTTCTGCCACGGCGGACCGAAGTGGACGGTGAGCCGCGTGCCGTACTCGCCGTCGGTGGTGAAGAATGGCTCCGCGGTGGGCGAGGCCGGGCAGGAGCCGCGTGTCCCCTGGGGCCTTCGGACCTCCCCTCGCCTCGCGCTGGCGCTGTGGAAGCCCGGCCTCAACACCGACACGCTGAAGGTGGCGCCCGAGACGCTGCCCGACAACACGGTGGTGGGGCCGGAGCGCATCACCTGCGTGCTGCGCGACGTGGGCACCTTCGATGCGACGAGTCCGCTCGAGCGGAAAGCCAACGGGCAAGTGGCGCAGGGCACGCGCGGCTTCAACCCGCCCTCGTTGCTGGGGCTGGCCACCACTGCGCCCTACTTCCATCACGGGGCGGCGCGCACCCTCGAGAACGTCTTCCACCCGCGCTTCGCGGCGCACACCAGCGCGCGGGTGCCCGACTTCCTCGCCGCGCCTCAGCCGGGCCAGGTGGAGGACCTGGTGGCCTTCCTCGAGTCCATCGACGAGACGACGACACCCTTCCCGCTGCCGCTGGGCGCGGACATCTGCGGCGAATACTGAGGGGCGTGCCTCCCTCAACGCCAGGGAGGCGAGGCCTTCTCTTCGACTGGCACGAGCTCGACGAACTCGTCAGAGACGCCGCTTCAGGGGCACCACTCGAGGTGGTAGCGGATGTTCTCCTTCATCCGTTCCAGCGCTGCCTCGCGAGACGCGTCGTGCACGGAGAGGTTCTCCACCTTCCCCCCGATGTAGCGGGCGTGCCAGCTGCCGTCGCCCAGCTGCTTGAGCCGCACTTCGAATTTCATGACGCCCCCCGGGCGAGTGCTGAAACGGCGCGGCAGTGTGCAGCGCCCCGGCCCGCCTGTCGAGGCGCGTCAGCGTGTGGGCCGCCGAATGGCCGTCCACGTGCCGTTGTAGGTCCCGCTGTAGGGGACGCCGGCCACGGTGCCCGCAAAGGTGCCGCTCACGACGGTGAGGGTGAGGGTGTCGCCGCTCAGAGTGGCCGTGCCGCCGTTGGTGTTGGTCTGCTGTGCGCCGGTGGCGGCGACGGTGAAGCTGCAGTTCTGCGTGGGCGGCGCGTACGCCGCGGTGTTGCCCGTCGTGGCGAGCGTGGCTGAGCAGTTGCCCGTCGTCTCGCCGCTGAGCGCGATGCCGATGGTGATGGTGGAGCCCGACTCGCTGATGGTGAAGACACCCGACGCGCTGTTGGACTGGGTGGGCTGGGGCGGCGGATTGAGGCTGTAGGTGCCCGCGTAGGTGGCGTCCCACGTGCCGACCCAGGCGGACGTCGAGCCTCCGCCACACGCGAGGAGGGCGAAGCTGGAGAGGAGGGGAAGGACGAGTTTGCGCGCCTGCACGAGGGTGACTGTACCTCACTCCCGGCGAGCCTCGGGCGGCTTCGACACGAGAGGGAAAGACGCCAGGGTCCAGGAGAGCCTCGTGACTCGACTGGCGGGCGCTTGAAGCCGCGCGTCGCCGCCGCAGAGCCGCGCAACCGACTCGCCTGGCCCACGGCGCCACCCGGCGTCCCTCGCAAGGACGTTGGCCGACGGCTTGCTCCCAGGCCATTCATGGACTCGTCGCTGTCATTGAATGTGCCGTCGCTGTCTTTTGAAGTCGACCGCTGGGTGGTGTGCCTGCCTGGGCCGCTGGGGCACTCCCAGCGCTACCGGTGCGCGACGCAGGCGGTGGCGCAGCGCCTCCTCAGCCTCTTCGTGCGCGCCGTGGAACGACGCGAGCGCGTGAAGGCGGGGTGGCCCTTCACCCGGTGAGCGCCGGCGGCGGTAGAGCCGCCCGGCGGCGCTTTGACACCTCGGCCCGTGGCGAAGGCATACTGGGCTCATGTTCCGCACGGCGCTGGTGGCAGCCTTCCTCTTCACGGCGCAGGCCTCCGCGCAGGACGCGTGTGAAGCGAAGTGCAACCAGCAGGCGTCGGAGTGTCTCAAGGCCTGCACCGGCGACCCGAAGGACGCCCAGAAGCCCGGCGCCAGCCAGCGCCTCATGGAATGCGTCAAGCAGTGCGAGGCGAAGACGGTGGCGTGCAAGGGCGCGTGCGGCAAGAAGCAACCGTGACGCGGCGGAGGCGAGCGAGGCGGTGAAGGCGCTGACCTGCGCGGCACGGACACCGAGGCCCAGGGCGCGTTGGGCCCGGACCAGCGAGGCCATCTCCCCGGTCGACTCACGGAATTCCGAGTCGCGGGCGCATCGACCCGCGCGGAATTCGTGGGGCGGCGCGTGGAACGTCCCTTGCTGGTCGCGCGGGCATGCGAGTCCTGGTTCTGGTCGGAGTGGTGGCCCTCCTGGGCTGCGGGCGCGCGGCCCTCACGGAGCCGGGTGGTGACGGCGGCACGGGCGCTGGTGACGGCGGCACCGGCGGTGGCGCGGGCGGCGGCTTCGGTGGCAGCGGTGGCGGCGGCTTCGGTGGAGGTGGCGGTGGCTT
>JBFMHF010000144.1:0-18056 GCA_040752975.1 Myxococcota bacterium | reverse complement strand
GAGCGTCGCGTCTGGATCTGCGCGCGACGCGTGCTGCTGGGCGGGCGTCGGGCCTGTGTGCGCCGGAAGTGCGTCGTGCGCCGGCGGTGTTCCGCGCGGCTGCGTCCCGGCGCGGGTCCACCGCGCCGCGTGCGCGTACGGCCCGGTGAGAGAGTCTCTGCCAGCGAATGCGCCGGGGAGCGCCGCCGAGACCAGCGACGCCCGCACGGCCAAGACGACCGGCAGGATCGCGTGGAGCGCCGGCTGCATCACGTCACGCCCTGGGCGCTTGCGACCGCCACGCGGTCACGGCGAGGACGAGCCAGCCCCCAAGCTGCGCCAGGCCTCCCACCGGAGTCAGCGCCCCGAGCGCCTTGATGCCTGTCGCGCCCATCACGTACAGGCTCCCCGAGAAGACGCCGATGCCGGCGACGAAGAGGACCGCCGCGAGCCGAGCCCCGCGCCCTGTCGAGTGCGCCGCCACCACCGCGGCGAAGCCTACGGCCAGCGCGTGCACGAGGTGGTAGCGCGCTGCCGTCTCCCACCAGCCCAGTCGTTGCGGCGCGTCCGGGAGGCCTTCCAGCGCCGCCTTGAGCCCGTGCGCGCCCATCGCTCCCAGCGCGACTCCGGTGAAGCCCAGCAGGGCGGCGATCGACATCAAGCGGCGGTCCATGCCGGTGCCCATAGCCTCTTCCCGGTCCGATGCGTACTCCGCCCGCCCCGTGCCGGCCCGACCCCGGCCTCACGCCGCAGCCGGGCGCCAGGATGCGCCTCTCGCCGCGGCGACGATGCCGCGCGATTCGGGTCATCGCGCCCAGTGCCCGATCGACGGCATTCCACCGCTCACCGCGTCGAGGCGAGTCCGAAGCAAGCGCGTCGCGCGCTCACCTCGACAGCCATGCCAGCCCTGACGGTGGATCTCGCGGCGCGCTACCACCCTGATGGCCTGCGCTTTCGCAGCGCGTGGAGCAGCGCCAGCAAGCCGATCGCGAAGGGCGCCTCCGCCGCGGCGCAGCCACACGACGAGCGGCTCGCGGTCGTCCCCGCCGGGCAGAAGTACTCGCTGGTGGAAGCGCCGGAGCGATCCGTGCACTCCTGCTTGAGCAACCCGGCGTCGGCCGCCCCCGCGCGACAGTCCGAGCCGGCGTCTGGATCCCCCGCCTCTGCAGTGCACGTCACGCACCCCGCCGGCACCTGGCACTTCGGCGGAGGTGGCCCGACGTCGGCCCACGCCGCAGAGGACATCAGAAGGGCGACGGCGACGAAGTTTTTCAAGCCTGCTCCTCGAAGCGGGGCAGCCGGCCCAGCCCGATGCCGAGCAGCACAAAGCCGCAGAAGACGGGGATCACCGAGGACGACAGCCCGAACAGCACGGTGGTCAACGACTCGCTCATCGCCGCGGCGCGAATCGTCGCCGCGTCCGCCGGGTTGACGTGGACGATCGCCTCCTCCGCCGAGCGCATCGACAGCATCTGCGCCACCGCACCCAGCATCGCCGGCGTGAGGCCGGCCACGAGGAGGATGAGGGACATCATCAACGCGTTGCGCTGCTTCGACGCCGCCCCGAGGATCACGAGGACGATCGACAGCGGCACCAGCGCGCAGCCCAGCAGCGTGATGGGGTACATCCACCAGCCGCCCTCCTGGAACATCTGGACCATCATTGCCGGCCTCCCCCGCGGCTCAGCTGCAGCGCCGTCGTCGCCGCGCCGAGCAGCAGCAGCGGCAGTCCGAAGCCCGCGCCCAGGTAGAGCGAGGCGTTCGCTTCCTCGAAGCCCCGGGCGATCAACTCGTCTCGCTGCGAGGGGTCTGCGTAGGCCACCGCGTTGAAGGTGTTCATTCGGCCCGAGGTGCGGCCCGCCGCGCCGACGAGCAGCGCCGCCGAGCCGAACGCCATCACGAGTCCCGCGAAGAGAAGCGTCCGCTGCGCCCTGGACGCTGCCACCATCGCGCCCGTCAACACCAGCATCACCACGCCGCCCAGCCCCAACGCGATCACCAGGAGCCCGGGAGGGCCTGCGTTGCGGATCAACTCCATGACTCCCTCCTCTTCAGCCGAAGCTGATGCCCAGGCCCGGCGCGTCGGGCAGCGCGAGCTGCGCTCCGGTCGCCACGTAGCCGCCGTGAAACGGGTCGCTCGTCAACAAGAACGCGGTGTCGAGATCCGCGAAGTCGGCGCCCCCCAGCGACGCCGCGAGGTGCGCCGCCGCCGTCATCCCCAGCCGCGTCTCCACCATGCCGCCCACCATCACCTTGAGTCCCCGCGTCCGCGCCAGGAGGCCCACGTCACGTGCACGAAGCAGGCTCCCCGACTTGGCGATCTTCAGGTTCACGCCATCGACGGACAGGCCCTCGAGGTCGCTCGCCTGCTTCACCGACTCGTCGGCGATCACCGGCACGTCGGTCCGCCGGGCCACCTCCTCCAGCTCGGCCCGCGTCGCGCAGGGCTGCTCGAAGCAGTCCACGTGCGCGCCCAGCGTGCGGGCGGCCGCGAGCCAGGCCAGCGCCTCTTCCACCGACAGCCCGCCGTTGGCGTCCGGACGAAAGCGCGCCTGTGGCGTGGCCTTCACCATCGCGCCGAGCGCCTTCAGGTCGTCCTCGAGGTGCTTGCCCACCTTCACCTTGAGGGCCCGGAAGCCGCGGGCCCACCACTCGGCGGCCAGCGCGGCCATGCGCTCGGGCGGGAGGAGGGGAATGGTGACGTCCGTTTCCAGCGGCGAGGCCGCGCCGTCGTCTCCTTCGAGCCACTGGTAAAGCGGCGCCGCGTCGAGGCGGGCCAGGGCGTCGAGGCACGCCACCTCCAGCGCCGCGCGCGCGACCGGCAGATCCCCCAGCACCCCGTCGAGCAGCGACTGGAGCTGCAACAGGCTCGTCACCTTCGAGCCCACGAGCAGCGGGACCGCCCGCTCGAGTCCAGCGAGCGCCTCCGGCTGATCCTCGCGCGTCACCGGCGGAAAGCACGAGCCCTCGCCCAGCCCCTGCGATCTCCGGCCGTCGCCGAGATCCTCCAGCACCACCTTCGCCAGCACCGAGCGCGTGGCGTGCACCTCGCCCGTGGCGATGACGAAGGGCTCGGCCGTGGGCACGGACAGCGCGCGCGACACGACGCTGTCGATGACGACGGGGCGCATGACGTGGCCATCCTTGCCGCGCGCGGGCCGACACTCAACGGTGATCGCACGCGCCGAGAAGTCTGCTAGGCGCCGGGCATGCCGATCCGCCGTGGCAGTGTGAACTTCGCCCGCTTCCTCGTGCAGGGCGCCGTGCCGAAGGACGTGAAGCGCTGGCTGCAGAGCGCGCTTCGGAAGGAGGCCTTCGAGCCCATCGACGTGAAGAGCGAGGACGAGCGCACCGCGGGCTTCGTGGAGCTGGAAGCGCCCGAGCGTACGGACTTCGAGGCCGGCGCGCTCTTCCACGGCATGCACGCCCTGTTCGCGTGGAGAGTCGACAAACTGAAGGTGTCGTCCAGCCAGGTGCGCACCCAGCTCTCCCAGTGGGCCCAGGCCTTCGAGGGGAAGAACGGCCGGCCGCCCGGGCGTCGCGAGAAGAGCGAGCAGAAGGACGCCATTCGCCGCGCCCTGCGCGGAAAGCTGGAGCCCTCGACGAAGGTGCACGAGATCAGCGTCGATCTCACCGCGAAGGAGCTCTTCGTCTGGGCCACCAGCCGCCCGGTGGTGGAGGAGGTGCAGGCGGTGCTGGAAGACGCGCTCGACGTGAAGCTGCTCCCGCGGGTGCCCGCCGCCTTCATGGACGAGGCGAAGCTGGACCAACTGGCGCCTACCGCCGCGCTCTTCGGGGAGGCCGCTTAAGATGGGCTCGCGAAAAGCCGCGCAGGCAGAGGCCCGCTTCCTGCGGGGCGAGACCGGCGTCGACGGCGCGTCGGGGAAAGAGGAGCTCGATCCCTCCGAGGTGGAGCAGGCGAAGGCGCGGGAAGCGCTCCTCCGCGGGCGCACGTGGCTGGGCCGCGAGTGCCTCACCTGGCTGCTCTGGAAGAGCGAGTCCACCGAGCCCATCACCCGCGTCGACGGCCTGCCCCTCTCCGCCATCTTCCACGGGCGCCTCGTCCTGCGCGCGGGCGCCGGCGACGTCACCGAGCTCTCCGTGAAGGGCGTGACGAGCCCCTACTCCCCGCTGGTGCGCTCGGCGCTGAACAAGGGCCTCCTCGTGCACGGCGCCCGGCTGCAGCTCGACCACGGCGAGCAGCAGTACGACGTGGGCGTCGACGCCGAGACCTTCGACGTGAAGGGCGCGAAGCTGCCTGCGCTGATCCAGGAAGAAGAAGGCGAGCGGATCACCGAGCGCCTGGAGCTGGCCGGCCGCCTCTCCCACCTCCTCGACGCCCTCGTGCGCGCCTTCGTCGCCGAAAGGACGAGCCGGACGTGGGACTCGAAGACCGTGCCCGCGCTCAAGGAATGGATGGCAGGCCGCTGAACCGGCCTCGGCTTGACCGGGCCTCCCACATCGAATATGCGGGCTGTCCTTTCCGGCCCTTACCGGGACATCCGGAACGATTCTCGAACGAAACCAGAGGGATACCACGATGTACGCCGTCATTCGGACAGGTGGCAAGCAGTACCGCGTCGCCGAGGGAGACATCCTCCGCATCGAGCTGATCAAGGGCGACGCCGGCGCTGACGTGAAGTTCGACGAGGTGCTGATGGTGGGTGGCACCGGCAGCGCTGACTCGGTCAAGGTCGGCAAGCCGACCGTCTCGGGCGCGAAGGTGACCGGGAAGATCCTGCGCCAGGCCAAGGCCCGGCGCGTGCTGCACTTCCGCAAGGAGAAGGAAGGGTGGACGCGGAGCCGCGGTCACCGGCAGCCGTTCACCGAGGTGAAGATCACCTCCATCTCCGCCTGAAGAGGTCCAGACAGCCATGGCACACAAAAAAGGACAGGGCAGCTCGCGCAACGGGCGCGACTCCAACGCGCAGCGGCGCGGCACCAAGGTCTTCGGAGGCCAGTTCGTCACCTCCGGCAGCATCATCGTTCGCCAGCTCGGCACGGTGATCCACCCGGGCCGCAACGTGAAGGCGGGCCGCGACCACACGCTGTTCGCGACCATCGACGGCCTGGTGAAGTTCGAGCGCCTCGACAAGACGCGCAAGAAGGTCTCGGTCTACCCGGCCGAGGGCTGATCACCAGCACCGCTTCGTCGTACCGGCGCCGCGCGTCGCAGGGGCACTCCTCCACAAGAGTCCTGCGGGCGCGGCGTTCGCCTTTCTCAGAAGCCCATCGCCGCCATGAAATTCGTCGATCAGGTCCGCATCTACGTGAAGGCCGGTGACGGCGGGAACGGCGCCGTGGCCTTCCGTCGCGAGAAGTACGTCGACAAGGGCGGCCCGTCCGGCGGCGACGGCGGCGACGGCGGCTCCGTCATCTTCGAGGCCGACCCGCAGCTCACCACGCTGCTCGACTTCCGCTACCAGCAGCACCACCGCGCCCAGGCCGGCGAGCACGGCATGGGCAGCGACTGCAACGGGAAGAAGGGCGAGGATCTCGTGCTGCGCGTGCCCGTCGGGACGCTGGTGAAGAACGCGGACGATCCCTCGGGCGAGGTGCTGTGCGATCTCTCCACGCCGGGCCAGCGCTTCGTGGCCGCGAAGGGCGGACGCGGAGGCCTGGGGAACATCAACTTCGCCACCTCCACCCGGCAGACGCCGCGCTTCGCGCAGGACGGGACGCCCGGCGAGGAGGTGACGCTGACGCTCGAGCTCAAGCTGCTGGCCGACGTGGGCCTCGTGGGCTTCCCCAACGCGGGCAAGAGCACCTTCATCAGCCGGGTGAGCCGCGCCCGGCCGAAGATCGCCGACTACCCCTTCACCACGCTGGTGCCCAACCTCGGCGTGGTGGCCTACAAGGACAGGAAGTCCTTCGTGGTGGCGGACATCCCCGGCCTCATCGAGGGCGCCAGCGAGGGCCACGGGCTGGGCCACCAGTTCCTCAAGCACGTCGAGCGCTGCCGCGTGCTGGTGCACCTCGTCGACCTGTCCGCCGGCACCGAGGGCCGCAAGCCCGTCGACGACTTCGACACCATCAACCGGGAGCTCACGAAGTACAGCGCCGCGCTGGCCGACAAGCCGCAGGTGGTGGTGGCCAACAAGCTCGATCTCCCTGACGCGCGCGAGGCCCTGCCTGCCTTCACCGACGCGATGAGGAAGCGCGGCATCCGCGTGCTGGCCATGTCCGGCGCCACGGGGGACGGACTCCAGGCGGTGCTGGACGCCTGCGCCCGCGTCCTCTTCGGCGGCGTGTCGAAGAAGGCGCGGACCGAGGGAGAGGTGCGCGCGGTGGTGACGGCCCACGAAGCGCTGGCCGCGGCGACGCCGGCCCGGGCTCGCACGAAGGCCTCGAAGAAGCCCGCGCGGAAGGGCCCGGCGCGCTCCTCGCCCGTGAAGCGCCGCGGGAAGCCGGTGGTCTCCCGCAAGAAGGCCCGCGGAGGCCGGTAGACCGTCATGTCCGGCGGCGGCCCCCGGTACGAGCCTCACGAGCGCCGCCCCGCGCCGGCGGATCTCCTACTGCCGCCCCGCAAGGAGCGCATCGAGCAGGTGCTGGCCCACCGCACCCGCACGGTGACGGTGGTGCTCGATCGCCTCGAAGACACCTTCAACATGGCGGCCGTCCTGCGCACCTGCGAGGCCATGGGCCTGCAGGACGTGCACGTCATTCGCAACCCCGACGCGCCCTTCAGGCCCAACGGCACCGTCACCCAGGGCTGCGACAAGTGGCTCGATCTCCACCTCTACCGGGACTTCGCCACCTGCCTCGACGCGCTGCACGCGCGCGGCTACCGCGTGCTGGCCTCGGCGATCCGCGAAGGCGCTACCAGCCTCTTCGAGCTCCGCTTCGATCAGAAGGTGGCCCTGGTGTTCGGCAATGAGCGCTTCGGCGTGTCCGAGGACGTGCTGGCGCGGTGCGACGGCACCTTCTGGATCCCCATGCGCGGCTTCGCGCAGTCGATGAACATCTCCGCGGCGGCCAGCGCGTGCGTCACCCGGGCGGTGGCCTGGCGGCTGGAGCACCTCGGGCGCAACGGCGACTTGAGCCCTGAAGAGACGGCCGAGCTGCGGGAACAGTTCCAGCTGCGCTCGGTGAAGCAGCGGGGGCGCCTGTACCGCAACCGGTGAAGCCTGTGGCAGGCACTCCGTCGATGGTGAGTGAAAGGACGCACATGCTCGAGACCCTGGTGGTGGCAGGAGCCGTGGCCCTGATGACGTGCGCGACGCCGGCGCAGCCCGGGCTGAGTGAGGCGCAGGCGAAGGACAACGTGATCCTCTCCGCTGCGAAGGCCGCCAGGGCCGCGGACGCGGGCGCGAAGTCCACCGACGCGGCCCAGGGAGCGAAGACGCCCGACGCAGGCGCGAAGCAGTCCGAGCTGGGCGTGCAGAAGCCGGGCATGGACGGGCCGGACGGCGGGGTGATGGCGTTGGCCCCGCAGAAGGGTGCCCCGGACGCGGGGAGACTCGGCGCACAGGCCACCGACACGAAGGCGCTCGACGGGGGAGTGACAGGGGCTGCGCCAGCCGACGGCGGAGTGGCCAGAGCGCAGGCGAAGCCGATGACGCCCGAGGTGAAGGAGCTCGTCGACCGGATGCAGGCCTTCTACGAGAAGACGCAGGACTTCAGCGCCACCTTCGAGCAGGTCTACACGTACAAGATGTTCAAGCGGGTGACGAAGTCCGCAGGGAAGGTGACGTACAAGAAGCCGGCGCTGATGCGCTGGGAGTACGAGACGCAGGACGGCAAGCCCTCGCCCCGCACCTTCGTCCTCGCCGGCGATCGCGTGTACGCCTACGACCCGGGCGCGAAGCTGCTCACCCGCGCGGGCATCTCGACCAACCAGCTGTCCGCCTCCGTCACCTTCCTCTGGGGGCAGGGCAGACTGGCTGACGAGTTCTCCATCGCCGCCGTGGCCTGCGACAAGTGCACGGGCCGGCTGCTCGAGCTCACGCCCCTGGTGCCGGATCCCCGCTTCAAGCGCGTGAAGCTGGAGGTCGACCCGAAGACGGCCCAGGTGATCCGCAGCATCGTCATCGATCCCGACGGCAGCGAGAACGCCATCACCTTCCTCGGCATGACCACCAACCTCGGCATCGACGAGAAGACCTTCAAGCTGGCGCCGCCGCCCGGCACGCAGGTCCAGGACTTCCTGCCGAAGCAGTGAGGTGAGGCGAGCGGTCAGCGTGAGGAGCCAGGCCCAGCCCTCAGGCCTCGCCGGCGGGTTTCCAGGGTTCCGCGAAGCGAAAATGCAGCGGCCCCTACGCAAAGCTTTGAAGGACCGCCTGCGGAAACGGCTGGGTGTCCGGCGATGTCGTGAGCGCCTGCCCCGAGAACGGCTACGCTGTCTGCGTGATGCGCCGCACGGCTCTGCTCGTCGTTCTCGTCGCCGGGTGCGCGCGCGGGCCCTCGCGGCCGACGGTGGACACGCTGGCCGGGCTGACGCTGCCGCTCAAGCCGGGCCCGGGCCTGCGGCTGTGGCTCGAGGGCAAGGTGGGGGACGTCGACGCCGACGTGCAGCTCGACGTCACCGCGCCCATCTCCTTCGTGACGCCCTTCTGCCTCGACGAGAAGCGCGTCGTCGCGCACGTCGAGGTGGACGATCCCCTCGGGCCCACGGAGAGCTTCCCCGTCAGCCGGGTGAATGGCCTCACCCTGGGCGGCGCGCGCCTTCGCTCCTTCGACGCCGCCCTGGCCGGAGGGAAGGGCTGCGTGGTCGTGCTGGGCGCCGACGTCCTCGGGGCGCTCGCGATCGACGTCTCTCCGGCCAGGCGCGAGGTGACGCTTCGGCCCTCCCAGTCTCGCGCCGCGTGGGAAGCCGAGGTGCAGGCCCAGGGCGTGGAAGCGCAGCTGCTCGCGCTGACGCGGGATCCGACGCACGACTGGCCGCTGCTCCCCATTCGACTCACCCAGGGGCCGCGCGTCGTCACCTGGAGCGTGCTGCTGTCCTCTCGCGACGCCCGCAGCCGCCTCTTCGTCGCCGCCGCCGAGGAGGCCGACTTGCGCCTCGGCCGGGCCCTGCTGGACGGCCTCGTCCCCGATGGGGGCGTCCTCCCCGAGCCGCTCCAGCGCCTCAGCGGCGTCGCCTACGAGCTGCTCGAGCTCTCGCCGGGCTTCGGGGTGACGGACGGTATCCTCGAGCTGGAGCCCGGCGCGCCGCCGCACGGCGTGGCCGGCCTGCTGGGCGCGGACGTCTGGGGGCGCTTCGACGTGGCGATCGACCTGAAGGCAGGCCTCCTGGTGCTGCGGCGTCCGCGCGTCTTCACCTCGGGCGCGCGCGCCCAGTGCGAGCGCGGAGGGCCGTCCAGCGAGGACCGCTGCTTCGAGCTCCACAGCCGGCGAGATGCGAGAGGGACGTTGGTGGCCACCGCGACCGTCTGGCGGCAGCTCCCCGAGGGGGCGCGGCTGTTGCTCGACGTGCCCAACGCGGCGAAGTCGCGCTGCCGCGTGGGCTTCACCTTCCCGCCGGGAGATCGCGGGCGCAGCGCGCAGCACGCCTTCCCGTGGGATCGCCTCGTCCAGTCCCTGCCCGAGTGCGCCGCGACGCTGGCCGCCGCCCCGGACGTTGCCTTCGGCCTCTACGAAGAGGAGCCGATGCGGGAATGTCCGGGCCTCTGCGCTTTCGCGCACGACTTGAACAGCGGGCACATCACCTGCGAGTGCCAGCCCGGGCCCGCGGGCCTCGACGGCGTGTCCGAGCACCAGGTCCTCGAGCTCTACCGCCGCGCCATGCAGAAGGGCCCGGCCGCGCAGGACGTCGAGCCAGCGGATCCGTGACGAAGTCGAGGGGCGGCATGAAGAGCGAAGCGCCGTCCCCTGCGTCCTCACCTGCACGACGGAAGGGCTGCTCGTCCCGAACGACGCGATGAAGGAGGCGCTCGAAGGCCTCTCCGGCGACGTTCGAGCCGCGAACGGGCGTGCCGCGCGAGGCGGTGGTGGCGCTCCTGGCGGCGGTCAACCCCGCGGCGCACTCCGTGGGCTGACCAAGGGCGCGCGTCGGGTGGCGCGCTACTCTTCCGTGCTGGCGCGCTTGAAGGCGTCCAGCACCGCCTGGCTCGCGCGCGACAGGTACTTCCCCTTGCGCACCAGGATGCCGATGGGCCGGGTGAAGGCGCCTTCGGCGAAGGGCTTCACCACCAGCGTGCCGAGGTTCTGCTCCTGCTTCACGGTGGGGATGGGCAGCACCGACACGCCGAGGCCCAGCTCGACCGCCCGCTTGATGGTCTCGACGTTGTCCATCTCCATGGTGGGCGTCAGCTCGATGCCCTTGTCGCGGAACAGCTTGTCGATGCCCTTGCGGGTGGGCGCCTCGCGATCGAACGCGATGAAGGGCAGCCCGGTGAGGGCGCTCATCGCCACCCGCGCCTTCGACGCGAGTGCGTGGCCCGGCGGCAGCACCACCGCCAGCCTGTCCTCGCGGAAGGGCACGATGTCCACGCCCGCCCGCGCCTGCGGGTACGCCACCAGGCCGAGGTCCGCCGCGCCGAGGATCACGTCGTCGTACACCTGATCGCTGCGCCGGTAGTTGAGCCGCAGGTTCACCTTGGAGTGCGCCCGCAACAGCTCCTTCTGCAGCGAGTGCAGCTCGTCAGCCCCACCGAGTAGATGCTGGACACCGTGCAGGTGCCCGACACCTCCGTCGCCTGCTCGCGGATCTCCTGCTCCACCTCGGCGAAGCGGGTGAGGATCTCCTTGCACCCCCGGAAGAGTCGCTCTCCCGCCGGTGTCGGCGTCACCTGCCGGGCGCTGCGCGACAACAGCCGCTGCTCGTACCGGTTCTCCAGCGCGCGGATCTGCTGGCTCACCGCCGACTGCGTCACGTGGTTGAGCTGCGCCGCCCGCGAGAACGAGCCCGTCTCCACCACGTCCACGAACATCTTCAGCGATTCCAGCTGCATGAGGTGTCCTCCCGGCGGCTCGGCGCGTTTATTAGCGGCGCTTGGGTATTAGCGCAAGTGAACCGAAACCCACCGGCGGGCCATGGTGTCCGGGCGCGGCATGCACGCACTCTTCGCCCTCCTGGTGGCGGCGGCGCCGTCGTCGCCGAGCCCTTTGCCGCTCAAGACGTTGGTCCTCTACGAGAACGGGGTCGGCTACTTCGAGCGGCGGGGCGCGGTGCCGCCGGGGAAGGTGGCGGAGATCCCCCTTGAGTCGGGTCAACTCGACGACGCGCTCAAGTCCCTGGTGGTGATGAGCGAGTCGGGCGTGGCCTCGGTGGAGTTCGCGCCGCCGCTGGCGGAGGAGGCCGCGCGGGCGCTGGCCGGGCTGCCGGAGGCGAGCGGGGACGAGACGCTCGAGGGGTTGCTCCTGTCGCTGCAGGGCGTGGACGTCGAGGTGGCGCGCGCGGGCGGGCCGGCGGTGCGCGGGCGGGTGGTGCAGGTGAGCGACGAGGCGGGGCTGTTGGACAAGGATGGCAAGCCCGTCGTCGAGCCCACGCTGCTGGTCTTCGGCGCGGCCGGGCTGGCGAAGGTGCCGCTGCGGCTGGTGCAGGCGGTGCGGCCGGTGGGCCAGGACGTGGCGCAGGCCTGGAGCCGCGCGGTGGGCTCCTCGGCGCTGCAGCCGGAGCGCGAGCGGTTGGTGGTGCGTGGCTCCGCGAAGGGTGGGGTGGTGGCGGTGGGCTACACGACGGAGGCGCCGGTGTGGCGCACCACCTACCGCCTGGTGCTGGGGAAGAAGGCGCGGCTGCAGGGCTTCGCGCTGGTGCACAACGACAGCGACGAGGCGTGGAACGGCGTGGCGGTGACGCTCGCCTCGGGGCGGCCGACGTCCTTCCTCTTCCCGTTGGCTGGACCCCGCTACGGGCGCCGCGAGTTCGTCACGCCGGAGGACGGGCTGGAGAACGCGCCGCAGCTGGCCACCCGCGAGGCCCGCGAGCACCTGCGCGGCCAGGTGGGCGTGGGGCTGGGCCTCTTCGGCAGCGGCTCGGGCGGAGGCGGCTACGGCGCCGGCAGCGGCAGCATCAGCTACGGACACGCGGGCGCGGTGGGGCGGGGCGCGGGCCTGGCCACGGGCATCACCTCCACCCTGCTGGAGGACGGGCCCACGCCCCTCGAGCCGGCGGCGGTGAGCGAGGCGGGCGATCTCTTCCTCTACTCGGTGAAGGAGCCGGTGGTGCTGGGCGCGCGGAAGTCGGCGCTGCTCCCCATCATCGACGGCCCCACGGGCGCGGAGCGTGTGACGCTGCTGGACGCGGCGGGCGAGGTCTATTCGGGCGTGCGGCTCGCCAACACCACGCCCCTCACGCTGGAGGGCGGCACCCTGTCCGTCTTCACCGACGGCGCCTACGCGGGGGAGACGCAGATCGACCGGGTGAAGCCCGGAGAGGTGCGGGTGCTCAAGCACGGCGTCGATCTCGATCTCGAGGTCTCGCGCTCCACCGCCCGCGAGGAGGGCGACTTGCGCAAGGTGCGGCTGGTGTCCGCCAACGGCCAGTCGCGGCTCGAGCTGACGCGCGTCGATCGCCTGGTGCACACCGTGCACTTCACGTCGCGCACCGACAAGCCGCGGACCGTGCTGGTGGAGCTGCCCGAGCAGGGCTACCGGGTGGTGACGGGCGGCGAGGAGGACGTGCGCTCTCCGGGCCAGCCCCGCTACGCGCGCCTCACCGTGGCGGCGAAGGCGTCGGAGGCGGTGGACGTGGTGGAGGAGGGCGCCGTGGTGGAGCGCCTCGCCCCCGAGGGTCTGTCGTCGGCGCGGGTGGCCGAGCTGCTCAAGAAGAAGATGCCGGACGACGCGCGCGGGCTGCTCGCGTCCTTGAAGGCCCGGCTCGAGCAACACGAGGCGGCCTCTGCGCGGGCCCAGGCGATCGACGCGAAGATCCGCGAGGTGGAGGCCACCATCGCGCGCACGCGGGACAACCTGGCGGCGACGGGCAAGGGCGGAGCGGCGAAGGCGGCCGAGCTGTTGGGGCAGCGGCTGGTGGCGCTGGAAGGCCAGCTGGACGAGCTCAAGCGCGAGCGGGCGTCCGCGGGCGCCGCGGTGGACACGCTGAAGAAGAACCTGCTGGTCGCTTCCCGCTGACTACATCACCCACACCAGCGACAGGGTGCCGCCGAGGAAGTGATCGGTCGCCCCGCTGGCGGTGATGACGGCCGACGGATCGGCGTTGGTGTTGAGGAAGTAGCCGGTCCAGTCGAAGGAGCCGCGCAGCCGCAGGCTCTCCACCAGCTCGATGGACAAGGCAGCGCTGGCGTCCAGCGCCAGCCCCGTGGTGTTGGGGAAGTACCTGTCGGACGCCAGCTCGCCCTTGCCGTAGACGTACATGAAGCCCACCAGCGCCTCGGCGGTGAAGGTGCCGGCGATGAGGAACTTCGCGCCGCCGGCGATCCTCGGGCCGTTGTAGGTCACGGAGGGGATGTTCGGCCGGGGCGCCCCGGTGGTGGCCGACTGCTGCGCGATGGAGAAGGTCTGCGTGGAGTAGCCGGCGAGGACGTCGAAGAGGACGACCTTGCCCACCGGGAAGCGCATGCGCGCCCCGAAGCGGAAGCGATCGGCGCGGGTGCCGTAGCGCGAGTCGTCTTGTCGCGACGCCAGCCCGATGCCCACCTCGCCGTTCAAGAAGGCGCCGATGTTGGCGCCGACGCCGTTGGTGAAGTGGGCGCCTGGGAACCATGCGCCCTCGAAGGCCACCGCGCCCGCGAAGGGCAACGAGTAGGACGCGAGCGCGTCGCTGTGGCCGGCTGCCCAGGTGAAGCTGCGGGCGAAGGCCTTGAAGCCAACGCCCGTCTGAAAGGCGGGCAGCGTCGACGGCGTCGAAGCGCTCGACGAGGACGAGGAGATCTCCGTCACCGCCTCTTCCTTCGACGCGACCTTCGCGGGGGCGTCTTCCTGCGCGGCCGCCACGGCCTTCTTCGTCTCCGTCTTCGGCTCGGGGGCCTCTCTCTTCGGCGCGTCGGCGGTGGGCGCATCCTCCGGTGGAGGCTTCGGCTGGGCCGCGGGCGCCTTGCCCTGGGCCAGCGCCGCGAAGAGGGCCTGCGCCGTCTCGCGCGGGAGCGCCTTGAACTTCTTCGGCGGCTTGAAGGTGAGCGTGTCCAGCGGGGTGCCGTCGTGGCCCGAGAGGATCTGCAGGGTGATGTACTTCCCGCCCGCCTGCGCCTGGATGACGGCGATGGCGCGTGCGGGGGCGGCGACGTCGCGCACCTCTTTCGCGGTGGGCGTCGGACCCAGCGACTGCGGGAGCGGCACCGGCGTGTACTTCGCCGCCAGCTCCTTGTTCAGCACCTTCGCCACCTTCGCCGGCGCGTTCACCAACACCGGCTTCTTCGCCGCGAAGGCCGCGCTCGAAAAGACCAGGACGATCATCCACGTGAGCCGCATCAAGCCGCATTGTGGACGGATCGCGGGGCGCGATGGAATTGGGAACGGGAGTGGGCACCGGGTGGTGCGTGGGCGCTCCTTCGGGGAGGCCGGGTTTTCAGAGTCTTAGGCGACCAGCGCGTGCATCTCGGGGAAGCGCTGGTGCAGGGCTGTCTCGGTAAGGCCGCCGTCGGGGGGCGACCAGAGGACGTCGGCGCCCAGGAGGTTGGTGGCCTCCAAGCGGGCGCGATCTTCCAGCATCACCCGGACCTGGGCGCGTTGATCGAGGCGATCGACGCCCAGCAGGCTGGTGCGGGTGGCGATGATCAGCGTCAGCACCACGGCCTGGCCGCCATCGCCCGCTCCGGCGCTGCGGGCGCGGAAGTCGTCGAGCGCCTTGAGGTAGCTGTCCTGGGTGGCGGCGAGATCGCCGAGGTCCTTCTCGCCGTAGCCGAAGGCGCGCCACTGGGGCTCGATGCCGAGGAGCGCGTGGCTGACCCGCTGCACGAGCTCCACGCGCTGGGACACCGGATCGGAGGCGGAGGACGGGGCGTTCAGCACCGCCATCACCTGCTCCCTGAAGAACGAGTCGAAGGCGATGGCCATCACCGAGAGGTGGAGGTGCGCCGCGGGGCTGCTCCCTGCGGGGATGGGCGAGGTGGGCGCGGCGCCGGGCGCAGCAGTCGTCGAGGAGGCTGGGCTCTTCCGCGTCACCCAGACGAGCAGCACGATGAAGCCGACGAGGGAGACGAAGCAGCAGCACAGGCCCATCAGGAGCATGCCGACGGCCAGGTCTTCGTTGAGCTGGCTCGGTTCCACGATCAGAGGCCCTCGGCGATGGAGGCGGCGGTGGCCTCGACGAGGATCTCGAAGAGGCGCTCGCCTTCCGCCTGGGACGCCTCTCCCGGTGCGCCGAAGTACGCGTCGGGTCCGCCTGCTTGCAGGAAGTCCTTCGCGCCGGCCTTGATCGCCCCCGGGAGATCGACGCTCAGCGAAGGCAGCGCGCGCATCGTCGTCTGGTCGACCAGCTCCGGGGCGGCGGCGAGCATGAGCGACGTCTCGTAACGCCCCGCGTGGCTACCGCCGTGCATGAACTCGTGGCCCAGCCGTGGGCCGGTGGGTGGGCGGCGGTGATCGGGCGCCACCACCCGGGCCCTCGTCGACGCGGCGGCGGCCTTCGCGGCCTCGTGCACCACGCGGAAGTGGGCGGGCTCGAGGTGGTGGTTGATGACGGCGAGGTGGGTGAAGCCTCCCTTCGCGATGCCTTCCAGCACGCCGGTGAGCAGCGCGCGGGCGGTGTCGGCCGGAAGGGACACGGTGCCGGCGAAGGGCGCGGCGAAGTCGGTGAGCGAGTACGCCACCGGCGGGAAGACGACGCAGTCGCGTGGGAGCGCCTTCGCCACGCGGCGGCAGACCTCCAGCGCGATCACCACGTCGACGTTGAGCGGCAGGTGCGGGCCGTGGGCCTCGGTGGAGCCGACGGGCAAGAGCGCCACCGCGCCGGCGTCGGCCAGGGCCTTCACCTTCTTCCAGCTCGAGGTGCTGGCGTCGAAGAGCATGTCACCTCACCCGCGCAGCTCGGTCTTGAGCACCTTGCCGCGATCGCTGCGGGGCAGGGCGTCGAGGAAGGCGACGAAGCGGGGCGCCTTGAAGGGGGCCAGCTTCTCGCGCACGTGCTGCTTGAGTTCCTCGCCCAGCGCGTCGCTCGCCTGGAAGCCGGGGTTCAAGGCCACGAAGGCGCGGGGCTTCTCCAGCCCGTCGGCGTCTTTGAAGCCCACGACGGCGGCCTCGCGCACGGCGGGGTGCATGAGGAGCGCGTTCTCCACCTCCACGGGGGACAGCCACTTGCCGGCCACCTTCAGCATGTCGTCGCCGCGGCCGCAGAAATAGAAGTAGCCGTCGTCGTCCTGCTGGAACTTGTCGGCGGACACGCACCAGTCGCCGCGGAAGGTGTGCTTGGACTTGTCGTGCTGCTGCCAGTACTCCAGCGCCATGGAGTCGCCCTTGATCCACAGGGTGCCGACTTCTCCGCGCGGCAGCTCGCGCCCGTCGTCGTCGCAGATCTTCGCCTGGTAGCCGTTGACCACCTTGCCCAGGCTGCCGAGGCGCACGTCACCGACGCGGTTGGTGATGAAGATGTGGAACATCTCCGCCGAGCCGATGCCGTCGAGGATCTCCACGCCGGTGCGCTTCTTCCACCGCTGGTAGAGCTCGGCGGGCAGCGCCTCTCCGGCGGAGATGGTGAGCCGCAGCGAGGAGAGATCGGCCTTCGCGAGGCCGTCGGCGTTGAGGATCTGGTTGAGCGCGGTGGGGACAGCGGTGAAGAGGGTGGGCCGGTGCCGGGCCACCTGCTCGAAGAACTTCTCGGGGGTGGCCTTCTCCTTGAAGAGGACGGCTGCGCCGCCGGCCAGCAGCGGGAAGAGGAGGTTGGTGCCCAGCGCATAGCCGAAGGCCAGGCGCGGCACGGAGATGCCGATGTCGCGGGCGCTGTAGCCGATGACGGGCATCGCGTAGGTGAGGGCGTTGAAGACGAAGTCGTGCTGCTTGTGCACGGCGCCCTTGGGGAAGCCGGTGGAGCCGGAGGTGTAGAGCCACACACAGACGTCGTCCTTGTGCGTGGGGGCGATGGTGGGGTGGGCGGGCGCGCGGGCGACCTCGGCGTCGTAGCTCAAGTGCCGCGTCTGGCCGGGGCCCGCGACCAGCACGTGGGTGAGGAAGGGGCACTGCGCGCGGACGGCGTCGACGATGCGCGCGGTCTCGGCGTCGGTCACCAGCAGCTTCGCGCGGGTGTAGTTGAGGTAGTACGTCACCTCGTCCGGCTTGAGGCCCGGGTTGACGGCGCTGACGGCGCCTCCGGCCTGCACGGCGGCGAACCACGCGGTGGCGAACTGGGGGCAGTCCGGCAGCATGAGGAGCACGCGTTGCTCGAGCTCGAGGCCCAGGCCGCGGAAGGCGGCGGCGGCCTTGTGCGTGTCCGTCGAGAGCTGGCCGTAGGTGATGACCTGGTCCTCGAAGTAGAGCGCGGGGCGCTCCGGGTGCGCGCGGGCCTGCGCGTGGAGGAAGACCTCCGCCAGGTTGAGCGACTCGGGGAGTTGGAAGGGGTCGAGCGTCATGCCGGGGCGGAGCGTCGGGAGTCAGTCGGCTTTGGGCAAGGGTTTTCCACGCGGCCGGCGCAGGGCGACGACGAGGCCGGCGCCCACCAGCGCGCAGCCCAGCGCCGAGAAGGCCTGCAGTCGGGCGATGTCGCGGGCCAGTTGCGTCTCGAAGTCACACTCGGTGGGGGACAGCGCCGCGCAGTCCACGTCGAGCCGCTGGACCGCCAGTACCAGCAGGACGACGGCAGCACACCCCAGGCCCAGCGCGAGGCCCATGACGGCGGCGCGACCGAGGCGGGGCAGCGGGTGGGCCATGGAGGGCAGCGTACCCGGCTTTGAGGGCGCAGCCGTGCACGGGGCGGGTTGACGGGCGAGGGGCGATCCACCTATCCGCGTGCGCCGTGAAGACACGCTCCTTCGTCCTGTCCTGCTGTGTGGCGCTGGTCGCCTGTGGCCCTGCGTCCGAATTCGACGTGGATGCCGGGCTCATCGACGACGGTGGCGCGACGGGCGGCGGCACGGGCGGCGGCGCGATGGGTGGAGGCTCCGGCGGCGGCGCGATGGGTGGAGGCGCGGGCGGCGGCGCGATGGGTGGAGGCGCGGGCGGCGGCGCGATGGGTGGAGGCGCGGGCGGCGGCGCGATGGGTGGAGGCGCGGGCGGCGGCGCGATGGGTGGAGGCGCGGGCGGCGGCG
>JBFMHF010000143.1:0-18645 GCA_040752975.1 Myxococcota bacterium | reverse complement strand
GCCCAGCTCCACCGTCCCCCCCGTCGTCTACCCGCCCACCAGGAAGCCACCGCCAGAGACGCTCCCTCCCGCGAAGGGCGCCGTCCTCTTCGCGCCGATGAGCCTCTTCGGCCTCTACTTCACCGCGGAGTTGGAGGTGGGCCTGCCGGCGGGCCTGTCCACCTTCGTCGCCGCGGGCGGTGGACTCTTCGGCCAGCTGGGCTTCGAGGGGGGCTTCCGCTGGGCCGTCCTCGGGACGGCGCTGGACGGCGCCTTCGTCGACGTGCGCGGGGCGGGCTTCATCCTCCCCGGGCAGCAGTACGGCATGGCCGGGCCGGGCGTGGGCGTCGGCTACACCTGGCGCACCAAGGCCATCATCGCCAGCGTGGGCGTGGGCGTGACGCTCTGGTGGACCGTCTGGCGGACACCGACGTCTTTGGGGCTGGCCGGCACGACGCTGACGCCGTCCTTCTTCATTCCCTTCCCGGGCTTCTGGGAGCCTCCGCCCGGGCGCAACGCAGTACAGCCCACCATTCGCTTCTCGATGGGCCCGTGGTGGTGACTCGTCAGCCCGCGTCCACCAGCCACCGCGCGGACGCCTTCGCCACCAGCACCCCGTCGGCGTTCTTGAGCTCGGCGGTGACGTCGTACTCCTTGCGCTCCAGCGTCGTCGGCACCTCGCAGCGGCACTCGGCGGTGATGGGGCCGCGCGCCTTCTTCACGTAGTCCATGCCGAGGTGCACGATGATGGCGCGCGCGCCGTCCGGCACCGACACCAGCATCGCCGTGCCCGTCGCCACCTCGCCCAGGTTCATCAGCGCGATGGCGTGCACCGAGTTGAGGTGGTTGCGCACCCGCCGCGCGTCGGCCATGCGCACCTTCGCGTAGCCGGGCTCGAGGGCGAGAATCTCCGGGCGAATCGTCCCCGTGTACGGCGCCATGCGGCCGATGATGCGGCCCATCAGCACCCCGCCCCCGGGCATCGTCTTCAGCACGCCCCACAGGCTCTTCAAGGTGGACGGCGACGCCAGCTTCTTCAGGTTGGGGAGAATCGACATGGCCGCGGGCTGTACCATGGCGGCCCCGGCCACGCACCCACCGGGCCCTGGAACGACGACGGGGCTTCCGGAATGAACCGGAAGCCCCGAGCGAAGGAGCGAAGACTCGAAACGACTTACTTCTTGGCCGGCTCAGCCTTGGCCGGCTCAGCCTTCGCAGGCTCCGCCTTGGCCGGCTCGGCCTTCGCGGGCTCCGCCTTCTTCTCCTCCTTCTTCTCCTCCTTCTTCTCAGCCTTCTTCTCCTCCTTCTTCGCGGACTTGTCCGCGGCCTTCGCCTCCTCAGCGAAGTTGCCGGCAAACGCGTTGAAGGCAAAGGCGAACAGGGCGACGGCGAGCAGCTTCTTCATGAGTGTGTCTCCAGAGTGAGAGGAACCGCCAAAGTGCGGCGGGGGCCACGCTGCGCCGCCTGTGCCACACCCAACCCATTGAATTCACTCACAAACCAGCCCGGCGGCTTGCGGAGATTCTCCCCACCGGCCACGCCTGGCTGCCCCGTCCTTCCCCACTCGCGACGCACGCGCGAAGGCGCTAGGACAGGCCTGCCGCAGAGGAGGCGGGGGTGACGACGCAGAGGACCAGCACACGCGCGTTGCGGTGGGGCTTTCTGTTGGTGGTGGTGTTGCTCACCAGCGGGGCGGGCTTCTCTCTGTGGTCCGCCCGCCGCGCCGCCGAGCGCATCGACCGGCTGGTGACGACGTCGCTGGAACGCGAGCGCCTCATCGGGCTGATGCGGCTGGACGCCACCATGCTGGTGCAGGCCGCCAGCGACCACATCAACGCCACCACTGAGGCCGAGCGCGACAGCGCCAACCAGGCGATGGACGTGACGCTGTCGGAAATCCAGGACATCTCCACCCGCTTCACCGCGGGGCTGCCGCGCTCCGAGGCGGACTTGTGGCACCACCTCTCGGACGCAGCGGCGCGGCTCGTCACCAAAGTCGACGTCACCATCAAGGCGTCCAACCGCAAGGAAGCGGAGCGCGCCCGCCAGCACCTCGAAGAGGAAGCGCGCCCCATCAGCTTCGAGCTCGACGACGTGGCCAGCAAGCTGGCGCGGAAGAACGCCGAGGACACCCGGGCCCTCCTGGGCCAACTGCAGGAGATGCGGCTGCGCACCAGCGCCCTGGGCAGCGCGGTGGTGGGGCTCGCGCTCCTCTTGTCCCTGCTGGTGGCCTGGCAGGTGACGCGCACCCTCCAGCGGCAGGAAAAAACCATCTCTTCGCAGCTGGCCGAGTTGAACCGCCGCAACGCCGAGCTGGACGCCTTCGCCAGCCGCGTGGCGCACGACCTCGTCTCTCCGCTGTCGCCGCTCAAGGGCTACCTGACGCTGGCGCGCCGGCAGGTGACGGAACCGGAGGTGAAGGAGTTGCTGGCGCAGGCCGAGTCGTCCACCGCGCGCGTGTCGGAGCTGGTGGAAGGCCTGTTGCGCTTCTGCCGGGCCGGCAAGCCCACCGAGCACGCGCAGGGAGACCTCGACACCGCCGTCACCACCATCCTCCTCGAGCAGGCCCAGGCGGCGCAGGCGGCCCAGGTGCAGCTCGAGCGCCGGCTCGAGGTGGGCCTCGCCGTCCCCTGCCCGCCGCAGCTGCTCCAGTCCATCGCGCAAAACGTGGTGGGCAACGCGGTGAAGTACACCGCCGGCCGGCCCGACGCGAAGGTGACGGTGGTGGCCCGACGGGAGGACGGCGCCGCCGTCTTCGAGGTGCAGGACAACGGCCCGGGGATGACGGAGGCTGCCCGCGCGCAGCTCTTCCAGCCCTTCTTCCGCGCCCCCGAGACGCGCGCGCTGCCCGGCACCGGCCTGGGGCTGGCCACCACCAGGCGCCTCGTGGAAGCGCACGGCGGCTCCATCGAGGTGAAGAGCGCCCCGCAGCAGGGCACCACCGTCACCGTCCGCTTCCCTCTGGCCGAAAAGCCCACCGCCGACTCCCGGCAGCCGTCGACCGCTCCGCTGCCCCCCGCCGCCACCGCGAGGTAAGAGGCCCCGCGCCCTCCCTTGCGCCACCAGGCGCCTCCGCGTCAGGACACCTCGCAGCCCGCCTCGCCTCTTTCGGTACGGCGAAACGTGGCGCCCGCACCGTCGGAGGCGCAAGCGGAGGCAGCGGCGCCTGCCGGACACGCGATGGCCGGAGCCGACGGACACCCGCGCGGCTCGCACCCGTTGCTCACGGCGCACCTCCGGCTTCGTTGTTGGCCCGCACCCGTCGGAGGCGCAAACCGAAGCAGCCGCGCCTGCCGGACACGCGGTGCCGGGAGCCGACGGACATCCGCGCGGCTCGCACCCCCGCTTCCGGCGCACCGAGGCGACGCGCGCGGCGAGCGGCGTGTGGCCCCACTGCGTCCGCTCCGAGGTGACGCGCGCGCGACCTCGCGCTACAGCGTGCCCCCGTGACACGCCTCCTCGTCGTCGACGACGACCCGCACGCCAGAGACCTCCTCCAGCGCCTCCTGTCCGGCCTGGGCGAGGTGCACCAGGCGGCGAACGCGGAAGAGGCGAAGAGGGCGCTGGAGGCCGGGCCGCCCTTCGACCTGGTGATGACGGACATGGCCATGCCCAACGCCGGAGACGGCCTCGCGGTGCTGACGGCCAGCCGCGCCGCCTCGCCCGACACGCCCGTCATCGTGGTGACGGCGTACGGCAACATCGAGGGCGCGCTGGACACCATTCAGCAGGGCGCCTTCGACTACCTGTCCAAGCCCTTCGACGTCGACGCCATCACCCGCGTCGCGCGCCGCGCGCTCGAGCAGAAGCGCCTGGTGGAAGAGAACCGCACCTTGAAGCAGCAGGTGAAGCCGGCCTCGCTGGTGGGCCGCAGCGCCGCGCTGCTGGAGGTCTTCAAGCAGGTGGCCCGCGCCGCCCAGTCCGACGTGCCCGTCCTCATCACCGGCGAGACGGGCAGCGGCAAGGAGATGGTGGCCCGGAGCCTCCACCAGCGCAGCCAGCGCGCGCGTGGGCCCTTCGTGCCCGTGGACTGCGGGGCCATCGCCGAGTCGTTGATGGAGAGCGAGCTGTTCGGCCACGCCAGGGGCGCCTTCACCGGCGCGGCGGGCGCGCGGCGCGGCCTCTTCGAGGAGGCCAGCGGCGGCACCCTCTTCCTCGACGAGGTGGGGGACATCGGCCCGAAAATCCAGTCCCAGCTCCTCCGCGCCCTGCAGGAAGGGGAGATCCGCCGCGTGGGAGAGTCCACCCCGGTGCAGGTGGACGTGCGCGTGGTGGCCGCGACCAACCGCGACCTGGGCGAGCTGGTGAAGGAAGGGCGCTTCCGCGAAGACCTCCTCTACCGCCTCGACGTGGTGCGACTGCACCTGCCTCCCCTGCGCGAGCGCAAGGAGGACATTCCCGCGCTGGTGGAGCACTTCGCCTCCCAGTACGCACGCGGCGGAGCGCGGCCGGTGGTGACGCCCGAAGCCATGGCCCGCCTCACCGCCTACGACTGGCCCGGCAACGTGCGGCAGCTCGAGAACGTGGTGGCCCGCGCCCTGGCCCTCAACGCCACCGGCATCCTCACCCCTGGCGACTTTCCGGAGCCCATCGGCGACGCCCAGGCGCGGCCCCCCGCCGCCGGGCTCACGGAGGACCTGCCGTCGCTGGACGAATTGAGCCGCCGGTACGCCCGGCAGGTGCTGCAGCAGGCCCAGGGCAACAAGTCCGAGGCGGCGCGGCTCCTGGGCGTGGACCGCAAGACGTTGTACCGCCTGCTGGGCGACGACGACTGACGCGGGCCCGGCCCGGGTAAGGCGGTGGACCTCCCTCGCGAGCCTCGTGCGGCACCGCGCGACAGCCCGTCTGACGTCACCAGACGAAGGTGAGCCCCGCCTGCGCCGTCCAGACGATTTGTTCCCCGAAGGACGCCACGCGCCCGCCCACTCGCGCGTTGAAGAGCTCCCAGATGGGCACCACCACCGTGGCCTCGAGCGCCGCGTCCACCCCGCGCCAGCCGAAGAGGACCATCGGCCGCAGCTCCAGCCCGAAGGCGTTGAGGCCGCTGCGCCAGAACACGTAGCGGTGCGGCAGCCCCACCTCGAAGCCGTCGCGGAAGTCGCCGTTGAGGAACATGCTCTTGTAGCCCAGCGCCACCGCGCCCTCGACGTGTTGCTTCGGCGTGATGCGGAAGAGGGCGTGGGCCGCGTACCCGCCCATCACCGGGCTGATGTCGAACTGAAAGTCGCCGCCGAAGTGGCCCACCGCGCTGGTGACGCGCCCGCTGAAGAAGGACGCGGTGGTATTGAGGCCCGGCACGACGTTGACGCCCCCGTAGCCCTCGAAGCTGAACGTCGGGCAGCGGAAGCGTTGCTCCACCAGCGGCTCCGCGTCGGAATCGAAGAAGTACACGACGACGGGCAGGGCGATGAGGGCCACCACCGCGACGATGAGGGCGGCCTTTCCGTCCACCTTGCCCACGCTGCCCGGGTCAGCCGGCTTCGCGGGCGGCGGCGCCACCGGAGGAGGGCGCACCACCACACCTCCCATGACGGCGATGCGCGGCGCCGGCGCGAAGTACACCGCGGGCACCGCGAAGCAGCGGTCGAAGAAGGACGGCGCGACATACGGAGGCTCCTCGGGCGCAGGCAGCGGTGAAGCCGGCGCGGGCTCCATCGGCGGCGGCGGGGCTTCCACGGGCGGGGGCGGCGTGACTTCCGGTGGCGGCTCGAGGAGGGGCGGTGGAGACAGCTCCTGCGCGCTGCCGAGCGAGGCAGTCACCACCAGGGCCAGCGCGAGAACCCGACGCATGAGTACCATTGGACGCCTTCCGCCTTCCGGGAGCAACCGCGGTGCCGCCAAAACGAAGAGGGCCCCGGTACCGGCCCGGAGCCCTCATTCCCTGCGCCGCCGGGGAAGTCAGCGCATCGAGATTTCGAAGCCGCCCGTCACCTGCCCGTCGTTCCACGTCGCGCCGTAGCGAATGGGCGGGGTGTAGGCGACCCACACCCATTCCTGGCGCGACTCGTAGTGGCCGGGCGTCGTCACCGTCTCGTAGCGGCCGGGGAGGCAGCGGGTGTGCTCGAAGCGGCCGTGGCGCCCATGGCGCTTCGTCACGCAGCGGCCTTCCACCCACACCTGGGTGCTGGTGCCTTCCACCCAGCGCTGCACGGTGCGCAGCTCGTAGCGGCCGTGCTGCCGCGGGGCAATCAACGGAGGCGGAGGCCGCTGGGCGGTGATGGCCGCGGCCGCGTGGTACTGGCCGCCCAGGTCGCAGTCGTCCGCGCGCGCCGCCGTCGCGCCCACCATCGCCGCCGCCAGGAGGAGTCCACTGAGGGTCCGTTTCATGTGCGCTTGGACCGACACCCCCTGACTTCTATTCAACGGGCCAGGCCAGCGACTCGCGCTACGGTGCGCCGCCATGACCTACCATCGCAACCCGGTGAAGGCGCCGCGCGTCGCGGGCCTCCCGTTGAAGGCCTTCGTCAGCGCGCTGGAGAGCAGCGTCGGCCCCGTCCTCGTCAACAAGCTGGTGACGGACAGCGGCTTCGAGGAGTTCCGCGCCACCAGGGCGGACGGCGCGTCGCCCGTGCAGGTGCCGCTGCCGCCGGGCCCTCCGCCCGCGGAGCCGCAGACGCCGCTGGAGCAGGCCGCGCGCGCGGTGGAGGCCAGCAGCGCACCCTTCGCAGGCCTGAGGCGGCTCGAGACGGTGGGGGCCTTCGCGCGCGCGTACCGGGACGGAGCGGATCCACTCTCGGTGGTGCGGCGGCTCCACGAGGCCATCGAGAAGCTGGACGGCGGCGACGAGCGCATGGGCTTCTTCATCAGCCGCAAGCCCGACGAGGTGCTGCGCGACGCGGAGGCCTCGCTGGGACGGCTGCGGGGCAAGACGCCGCGCAGCGTGCTGGAGGGCGTGCCGGTGGTGCTGAAGGACGAGGTGGACCTCGCGGGCTTCCCCACCACCCTGGGCACCCGCTTCCTCACGGAGGTGGCGGCGGCAGACTCGGTGGTGGCCGCGCGGCTCAAGGCGGCGGGGGCCGTCATCCTCGGCAAGGCCAACATGAATGAGATTGGCATCAACCCCATCGGGCTCAACCCGCACTGGGGGCCGGCGCGCAACCCGTGGAACCGGGGGCACATCACCGGCGGCTCCTCGAGCGCCTCGGCGGCCGTGGTGGCCGCGGGCCTCTGTCCTCTGGCCATCGGCGCGGACGGGGGCGGCTCCATCCGGATTCCGGCGGCCCTCTGCGGCGTGGTGGGGCTCAAGGCGACGTTCGGCCGCATCCCGGAGACGGGCGTGCCGGCGCTCTGCTGGAACGTGGGGCACGTCGGCCCCATCGGCCTCACGGTGGATGACGTCGCGGTGGGGTATGCACTCACCGCCGGCGCCGACGCGCACGACTTCGTCTCGCAGGCCCAACCGCCGGCGCACCTGTCCGGTTACGAGAGGAGAGACTTGAGCGGGGTGCGGCTCGGCGTCTGCTGGCCGTACTTCGAGGACGCGGAGCCCGACGTGGTGAAGCGGTGCAAGGAGGCGCTGGGGGCGCTGACAGCCGCGGGCGCGCGGGTGGTGGAGATTCCTCCGCCGGACTTGAACACCATTCTCTGGAGCCACGCCGTCATCATCCTGTCGGAGATGGCCACCGCGATGCGGGAACACGTGGAGAAGGACTCGACGCGCTTCGCGCTGGACTCGCGCACCAACCTGGCCATCGGCCGCCACTTCCGCGCCACCGACCTGGTGCACGCGATGCGGCACCGACACAAGCTGACGCGCGAACTGCTGGACCTGCTGCAGACGGTGGACGTGGTGGTGACGCCGACGACGGCCTGCACCGCCCCGCCCATTCCCGAGGACACGCTGCCCGAGGGCGAGTCCAACCTGCCGGTGGTGGATCAACTCATGCGCTTCATCCGGCTGGGCAACCTGACGGGCTTCCCGGCGCTGTCCGTGCCGGCGGGCTTCGATGGCAGGGGCCTGCCCGTGGGGCTGCAGCTCCTGGGTCGCCCGTGGGAGGAGCACCTCCTGTTCCGCCTCGGGCGCGTGGTGGAGGCGGCGGTGGAGCGACGGCTGCCGGGCATCCACGTGAGCGCGCTCGGGAAATGACAGGCGCCTGGCCAACACACTCGAGGGCCTCCGCGGCGGTGCAGTCGGCGAAAGCCCCGTCTCACCGCAGGCTCGCACGAGTGATGGGGCGTGAGTCGCCTCGAGAGGGCCCCGCCACGGGCCGGGAGCTGCTGCCAGGCGGACAGCCGCGGCCCGCCCCGCCAGGAGAGGAGAAGGAGCTACTTCGCGCGGCGGTCCGGCGCGTAGCCGTTTGCGCGCAGCCAGCCCTCGGAGGCGCCGGCGGGCTTGTCCGTCGGCCGCCAGAGGCTCTCCATCGAGAGTTCGCCGAAGAGGGGGCCGGGCGCTCCACCGCCGCGGCGCTCGGGGCCCTGCCAGGGGGTGCTCGTCTTCTGCTCGTTCATGTCGTCCTCGCGGGTGGCGCAGCGCCACAGGGCGCTGCAGGTCTGTGGCGATCAGACGCGCCGGGGCCCGCGAGTCAAAATTTCAGGCGCCTCAGGGCAGCTTCTTGAGCTGCCGAATCGCCTCGGCCGCCTCGTCCTGCCCGCAGTTGATGGGCCCGCTCGTCCCTTCGTCCTTGGGCGTCTCCGAGAGGTCGCGCAGGGCGGAGATGGCGTCCTTGTCTCCCAGCTGTCCCAGCCGCACCGCCGCCTTCGCCTTCACCGTACAACTGCGGGACGAGAGCGACGCGGAGTAGCGCTCGACGAAGTCGAGGCCCTTCGCCCGACCCGCCTGGTCCAGCCACCGCAGAGCGCCCCACTGACGGCGTGAGAGGGGCTCCTTCGCGAAGGCGGTGAAGACGGGGTCGAGCTCACGCGCCGGCACGAGCGCCAGGAGTTCCTGGAGCTCCGCGTCGCCTTCCGCGTCGGAGAAGTCCTCCGCCAGGGCTTGCAGGAGCGGCCGCCGCGCGGGGAAGAGCACCTGGTACGGCATGTCGCGCATCAACGCGCGCTCGTCGTCCGCGCGCCCCAGTTGGTGCAGCGCCGCGGCCTTGAGCGACAACAGCACCGGCACGTCGCCCTTCGCGTCGGGCAACGACTCGTCGATGAGCTGCAACGCCCCCGCCGCGTCGCCCGCCTCGAGCCGCCGCTCGGCCTGCTCGGTGGTGCTGGGCGGCCACATCGCCCACGCACCGGGCACCAGCGCCGTCAGCGCCAGCGTGATGAGGAGGCTGACGCGGGCCTGCCTGTCGAGGAGCGCCGCCAGCCGCCGCACCCGCCGCGCCGCCGTCTGCCCATGCTGCCCCAGCGTGCCCACCGTGCCCTTCACCGCCGAGAGGCTCTGCGTGGCCATCGCGTTGAGGGCCATGCGCGTCTGCGTGGTGAGGGGAATCGCCTCGGCCGGCATGCACGCCTTGAGCGCCCGGGCCAGCGCGTGGCCGTCGTCGGGCCGGGCGTCGGGCTTCTTCTCGAGGCACTGCATCACCAGCTTCACCAGCGCCGGCCACTCCGCCAGCTTCGGCTCCACCTCGTCGAGGCGCGGCGGCTTCACCTTGACGTGCTGCTCCAGGTAGTCGCGCGTCGACGGGCCTTCGAAAGGCAGCCTCCCGGCCAGCACCCGGAAGGCCAGCACGCCGAAGGAATAGACGTCGGTGCGCGGGTCCACGGGCTGGGCCATCGCCTGCTCGGGCGCGACGTACGCGGGCGTACCCACCGCCTGGCCCGGGTGGCTCACGAAGGGGTCGGCGCCCACCTGAGGCAGCGGGCCCGTCGTCTCGGGGTCGGTGTCCACCGCGTCCTGCTTGTCTTCGACGTCCAGCTCCATCAGCCGCGCGATGCCGAAGTCCAGCAGGCGGGCCTGTTCACCGCGCGTGGAGTGCCCGATGACGACGTTCTGCGGCTTGATGTCGCGGTGGATGATGCCCTTGTCGTGAATGGCGGCGAGCCCTTCCGCGAGCTGCAGGAAGACGCGGATGGCGCGGCTGGGCTCGAAGGGCCCCATGCGCAGCGCCAATTCGAGCGTCTCCCCCTCGGCCAATTCCAGCACCAGCACCGTGCCGTCTTTGGGGCTCGTCTCGAAGTCGATGACGCGCACCACCGACGGGTGGTCGACGGTGGACAGCAGCTGCGCCTCGCGGCGGAAGCGCTCGCTCATCGCCGGCTGGCTGCCGAGGTCGCGCTTGAGGACCTTGAGGGCCACCTTCCGGCCCAGCGACAGCTGCTCCGCGAGGAAGACCTCGGACATGCCGCCGCCGCCGAGGTGGCGGAGCAGCTTGAAGCGGCCTCCGAGGACGAGCCTGTCTTGAGACATTTCGAGGCGGGGGCACCTAACCACGCGCCTCGGCGTTGGGCGAGCCCATCCAGACGGGCAGGATCTGGTTGCGGGCCGGGCGAGGTGCCGTACCAGTGAGGCATGGTTCCCGAAGTCACCATCCTCAACGAGAAGACGGCGGAGTTGACGCTGACGGCGGCGTGCCCCACCTGCGGCGGCGACCTGAAGCTGCGCGTCTCGCCCGACGGCGCGCGCACCTACTGCCCGGCGTGTCGCGTCATCGCGCGGACGAGGGTGGGCTTCGGGCCCGACGGCCTGGTGGTGGCGCCGGACTCGTTGGCCCAGGCCTGACGCCTACTCCAGCGCGAGCTGCGCGTAGACGCGGGCCCTGGCCGGCGCCTCTCCCTCGCCCACGAAGAAGCCGGTGCACACCGTCGCGTTGCCCGCCTGGTACGCGCGCAGGTGCACGTGCAGCGTTTCCCCCGCGAAGCTGGGCCGGCGGAAGGCGATGTCCATGCGGCGGCCCAGCACCTCCGTCGAGCGCCCGAGGCGCTTGAGGTGGCGCAGCGCCGCGTCCTCGAAGCAGCGCGGGTAGAGGAGCGAGTTGACGTGCTGGTTGCTGTCGGTGTGCGTCAAGCCCAGCACCAGGGGCGCCTCGTCGCGCACGAAGTCGGAGTCCAGCGGCTGGGCGTCGGGCGAGACGTCGAGGGTGCTGTGCGGCTCCTTCCACGCGCGGCGGGCGGGCGGCACGAAGCGCTGGCCGTTCTCCTCGAGGTAGGTGACGCGGCGCTCTTCCTTCGGCGCGAAGGGGCGGGTGAAGACGTGTTCCACGCGCAGGCTGCCCGCAGGCACCACCCGGCCGGCGTCGTCGGGAGGCGGCAGCGTGGTGCGCCCCACCTTGCCCGTGAAGGAGACGTCGGCGTCGAAGACGATGCGCTGCACCTGCCCCGCGTCGTCCACCGTGTGGGCCAGCGAGAAGGCGCCTTCCACCGTCAGCGGCAAGTCCATGCCGAAGGGCCCGTCGCCGGCCGACGCGGTGATGCGGCTGATGATGGGGATGCTGCCGGTGGCGAGCCAACCGCGGGCCCGCGCCTCCACCACCCGCCACAGCGGCGTCAGCCCCGCCGGCAGCGGCTCCAGCATCAGCCGTCCGTCCTGCGCGATGTCCTCGAAGCGCAGGGGGAGCTCACCCGTCGTCCGCTCCATCATGCGCGGAAGGTGTAACGGAGCGACGCCTGGCCTTCACGCGCTCATTTCTTCTCGAGGCGTGAAGCCGCGCGAGGGCCGGTGCCCCCCAGCGACACCTCGTCACCGAGGCCCGCCACGTTACCCTCTGAGCTGGAATCAGGGCCCTCGCACTTCGACGATTTGCAGCGACGTCTGCATTCCGCCGGGCGCCACCACCCTCGCCTTGAGCTGGAAGTCCTGGCCCACCTCGAGCTCGAGCGAGGACGCCACCGCCTTGCCGGTGCGCCACTCGGGGCCGATGTGCACGGTGCCGATCATCTCGCGGTCGGTGCTGGTCTGGTCGAGCGACTCGAAGAGGACCAGCGGCACGGGGGCGGACCAGGCGGGCAGCGCGTCCAGCGGAAGGCGCTTCGTCGCCGGCACCGGCGTGTTGGCGGGGATCGCCTCGAGCGTGCGGCCGCCCGGCAACATCACGCTGATGGGCATCGGCACCACGTCCTGCAGCCCGGTGCGGCTGGCCTTCGCCAGGTTCCGCCCGAGGATGGCCGCGCCCACCGCAACGCCGAGTTCCGGGTGCACGTCCTTCTCCGAGGCGAAGCGCTTGAAGTACGCCAGCCGGTTGCGGATGGCGGGCATGCGCGTCTGGCCGCCCACCATCACCAGCTCGTCCACGTCCGAGGTGGCGAGGTGCGCCCTGGCCAGCACGTCGTCGCAGGCCGCAACGCAGCGCTCCACCAGCTTGAAGGTCAGCTCTTCCAGCTTCGCGCGCGTCAGCGTGTAGTTGAAGTCGACGAACTCCCCGGTGGGCCTCACCGCGATGGCTGGCACCCGCAGCTGCGTGGTGTCCGAGCGCGTCAGGGCGATCTTCGCGTGCTCGGCGGCGAAGACGAGGCGCTGCATCACCGTGCGGTTCTGGCGCACCGAGAGGCCCGTCTGCCGCTCGAAGTGCTCGACGAAGTGTTCCACCACCGCTTCGTCGAAGTTGCCGCCGCCGAGGAAGGCGTCGCCGCCGGTGGCCATCACCCGCGCCACCCGGTTCTCCACGTTCATCAGCGTGGCGTCGAAGGTGCCGCCGCCGAGGTCGAAGATGAGCACCCGCTGCTGGGGGTTGCGTAGATTGGCGTAGTACAGCGCCGCGGCCGTCGGCTCATTGACGATGGCCCGCACGGTGAGGCCCGTGGCCTCGGCCGCCTTTCGCACCGCCTCGCGCTGCCGGACGCTCGCGTGTGCTGGGACGGTCAGCACGCATTCCTTGAAGGGGGCGCCGGCGGCGTGCGCGGCGCGCGCGGCGATCTCCCCGATGATCAACTTCGCGACGTGGGTGAGGGAGATCAGCTGGCCGTAGATGAGCACGGCGCAGTACCCGTCGGGCCCCTGCACGATATCGAAGGCGAAGCGGTCCTTGTGCTGGTTGACGTACTCGGACTGGAAGCGCCGGCCGAGGAAGCGCTTGCTGCCGAAGACGGTGTGCTTGGGGTCCTCGATGATCTGCGTGCGCGCGGCGTGGCCGACGAGGTGCTTGTCGGCCGACGGGAACCACACCACCGACGGGAGGATGAAGTTCTTGTCCTTGACGGGGACGAGCCGCAGCTTGCCTTCCGCGTCGAAGTAGGCCGCCGAGGTGTTGGTCGTGCCGAAGTCGATGCCGAGAATGAGCGAGGACGTGGGCACGGCGGACCGATGCTAGTGGGCGTGGGCCGCGCAGGCGCAGAATTTCCGCGCCGCGAGGTGGGCGCACGGAGCACAGTCGCCCCTATTTCCCCGGGGTGGCCATCGCGGCGGCGGGGGCGGAGTCGGCCAGCGCGCCCGCCATCGCGGCCTGGATGCGCCCCAGCCGGGCGGTGGCGATGGCCAGACGTCTGGTCAACGTCTTGCGCTCTTCCTTCGCGGCCTTGTCCACGCGGCCTTCCAGCTCCGCGAGGCGGGCCTGCATGGCGGCGAGCTCGTCTTCGAGGAGCAGCGGTTGCACGTTGCGCTTCTTCCCGCCTCCCGCCAGGCGGTTCTCGGTGAAGACGGGCACACCGTTCACCCTCGTCACCTGCACCGCCGCGCCCGGCTCCGGCCGGGAGAGCTCGAGCTCGAGGAGCAGCCCGTCGCGCTTGAGCCCCGCCTCCTTGTCGAAGTCCTGGTTGGAGACGAGGTTCCCCAGCGAGAAGGCCACCAGCCCCTTCGTCCCGTCGGCGCGCGTCAGCCACTCCACCGGCTGCAGCACGTGGGGGTGGTGGCCGACGATGGAGGTGGCGCCCGCCTCGAGCAGCTGCTGGGCCAGCACGCGGTCCTCTCCGCGCGGCAGCGTCTTGTACTCGTCGCCCCAGTGGATGAAGACGATGAGCGCGTCCACCTCGGCGGCGCGCTGGCGCACGGTGTCCAGCAGTTGCTCGATGGAGTGATCGCCGATGATCTTCGGCTCCTTCGGGTAGCCCACCGCGGGCACGTGGGGCTCCTTCGGGTCCTTCGTGTTGTTGAAGCCGTTGATGAAGCGGGCGACCGCGAGGATTCCGACGCGCAGGCCGTTCTTCTCGAGCACCACCGGCGTCCAGGCCTTCTCTTCGTCCACGTCGCAGCCCACGCTGAGCAGCTCTGCCTCGCGCAGGTAGGCGCGGGTGGCGGTGATGCCTTCGCGGTGTTGGTCGAGGCAGTGGTTGTTGGCGAAGGACGCCACGGTCACGCCCACCCGCTTGAGCGCGGCCAGCATGACGGGGGGCCCGTGGAAGACCATCTCGCCGCGCTCGGGCTTCTTCACGGTGACGATGGGGGTCTCGAGGTTGACGACGGTGAAGTCGTTGCGCGCGAAGACGGGCGCCAGCGGGCCGAAGACGTGGTCCCACCCTTCGTTGTTGAGGCTGACGCCACCGTCGGTGACGACGTTGTGCAGGCGCGCGACCGTCTTCACCGGGTCGTGGGGGATGATGTCGCCGCCGAAGGCGAAGGTGACGCGCTCGGGCGCCTGGGACAGCAGCGCGAGGAGGAGGAGCCCCACGCCGGCGAGTATGGCGCGAGGTCCCGGTGGGAGATCCACCACCATCCACCGCTCCAGGGCTGTGGGCGGAAGGCCGCGCCACGAAGTCGGTCGGGGCGGCGAAGCCCGCGTACGGCCAGAGTCGTCGGGGAGGGCGGGGACGTGGGACCTCTGCGAGGTGAGGCCTGCTTCGCCGTGGGCGGGGAGTCGGTCCCCTTCTTCTCACGGAATCGACGGCGCGCGCGCCAGGCACGTCTCCCAGCACTGGATGAAGCGCTCGGCCGAGTTGAACAGCTCGTCCACCGCCGCGTCGGGCACGCCCACGTTCCGCAGGTCCTCGATGAAGTCCGGCAACAGGCCGTAGTGGGCGAGGCCGTCGTAGTTGTAGTCGAAGGGGTTGGCGCGCAGCGGCAGCTGCATCCTCGAGAGCGGCTGCTGGGTGAAGAAGGCGGGGTGGTTGGGGTCGCCGTACCGCACACTGGTGGCGTCGGTGGACGGGCGGCTGAAGCGCGGGCCGGGCTGCTGGGCGAAGCCGTTGAAGTCGGTGCCCAGGGCCACGCCGCCCTTGCCCGTCGCCTGCACGCGGCTGATGGCGTAGAGGAAGGCCTGCGCCCAGGTGCGTGAGGTGCCGTGCTGGGAGTTGGCCACCTGGTTGCCGTGCTGCTTGCAGCGGTGCTGGTTGGTGATGGGGGCGACCAGGCCTCCGAGGGAGAGGATGTCGTCGACCTGCTGCTTCGTCTTCATGCCCTCATGCGCCCAGGCATAGGGGTCGGTCACCTCGTCGCGGAAGAAGCCGAGGTCTCGGAAGGCGCTGTGGCTGGACAGCACGGGGTACTGGTGTTGCTTCGCGAGGGCGATGGCGGCGTCGGTGGTGGCGGTGGACATGTGGTCCACGTCGATGAGGAGGCCCCGCTTCATCGCGCCGGTGAGGAACTGCTGTCCCAGCGGCGTCAGGCCCCGCTGGTTGACGTGCCCCAGCACCCAGCTGATGCCGCCGTACTTCGGCGCCTCGAGGCCCAGCACGCCGCGGGCGAACTGGAGCGACAGCGAGTCCTTCAATTGAAACGCGACGCTGCCGTCGGGCTTTGCGTCGAAGTACTTCCCTCTCAGCCAGCGGTTGAGGAGGTCGAAGTTCGCGTCGTAGAGGGCGCTGCCACCGAAGCTGTTGTCGGCCAGGTGCACCGGCGTCACCATCGACACGCCCCTGGCCACCAGCTGGTTCAGCACCACGTCCACCTCGGGCGATGTCAACGGGGTGGTGTTGAGGTCGCGGGTGGGCAGCGAAGGGCCCTCCGAGAGGTGGGTCGGCTCGTCGTTGTTGGTGCGGCGGGCGAGCGACTCGAGGGTGTCCATTTCCACGCCCACCACCAGCGCCAGCTGTCCGTTGTTGATGAGGGTGCGCGCCTCGGCCGGAGTCTTCGCGACGCCGAGCCAGCGCGGCACGCCCGCGTCGTCGCACGTCTTGTTGACGTACGTGACGAGCTCGCCGAGGGCGTTCAGCTGCGAGTCCAGCATGTTGGGGTCTGAGTAGCGTTGGGCGCCGAACTGCCGCGCCATCAACTCGTTGTTCACCACCAGCATGCACATCAGCCGCAGCCCGTGGGTGTACGCGCGCTTGACCCAGTCGATGTACATCTGTTGGTGGAAGACGGTGCGGTGGGTGGGCCAGTCGGCGAAGGTGGGGTAGCCGCAGGGGCCGTGTTGCTCCAGGACGCCGCGGAGGAAGGACGCGAGGAGCGGGTGGTTCCACACGTTGTGGGGCTTGCCCGACTGCTGGCAGTTGGCGAGCGCCTCGCGGTAGCCCTTCTCGTTCCAGGCCTCCCCGGCGATGGCCTTTCCGCCCATGCCCCGGTGGGCGACCAGGTGCGCGTGGAGGTCGGCAAACCCACGGACGGCGTTCGGCATGAGTCCCCCTCGAGCGGCCATCATGGAAGCGCGGCGGCTGGGCCGCCAAGCGCATTCCGTTTGTGCGTGGTGTGCACACACGCGAAGGAAGGTGGAGGCCCTCTGCTGCGCGGGGCACAATGCAGGCCTCACCGGGCCGCGCCTCTTCGTGGAGTTTCTCCCCATGTCCCGCCTCCTCTCGCCCGTCCTCGCCGCCACGCTTCTGTCCTGTGGAGGCACGCCTCCTTCCGCGGGGACCTGCACGAAGGACTCGGAGTGCAGCGGCGGCCGTTGCCTCGACGGCACCTGCTACGCGAGGGCGTGCGCCAGCCAGACGTGCGGCGCGGTGGAGGTGTGCGTGGCGGACGCGTGCGTCGACGAGCGCTGCGTCACCGTCACCTGCGCGGCGGGCAGCGTGTGCGCGAAGGGCACCTGCTTCGAGACGGCGTGCAACGGCAGCCAGTGTCCGGCGGGTGAGGTGTGCGCGGCCAACACCTGCGTGGAGGCGGCGTGCGCGGGCGTCAATTGTCCCAACGGCCTCGCGTGTCGAGGTGGCGTCTGCGCCGACGCGTGCATGGGCGTCACGTGCGGCGCGGGCCTCACCTGTCGGAACGGCGCGTGCGTCGACGCGTGCATGGGGGTGACGTGTGAGGCGGGGAAGACGTGCCAGGCGGGGATGTGCATCGACACGGCGTGCGTGGGCATCACCTGCAACGGGGGCACGGTGTGCAGCATGGGTACCTGCATCGAGGCGTCCTGCGTGGGCGTCACCTGCAGCGGGGCCAACGACGTGTGCCGTGCGGGCGCCTGCGTCGACCGCTGCACGGTGGAGTGTGGCGGCGTGTGTCCGGTGTGTACGGCGGGTCGCGCGTGCACCATGGACAACGAGTGCGAGTCGCGGCTGTGCGAGAACCGCGTCTGCACGGCGTGCGACACGACGCACACCTGCCCCAACGGCGGCACGTGCATGAATGGCATCTGCCGGCAGGGAGTGGGCGGGCCGTGCGGGCAGTCGACCGACTGCAACCTGGGGCTCACCTGCGAGGACATGGTGTGCCGCATCCCGGCGGGGCAGCCGTGTACGGGGCCCAACCAGTGCGTGAAGGCGGTCATCTGCGAGAACCTGGTGTGTCAGCGGCCGCGGTGTCAGTTGCAGTTGCTCGAGACGCAGGCGGTGCCCAACTACATCACGTCGTGGAACAGCCTCGCCTCGGGCTTCGACGCGGCGACGGGTGAGGTGTACGTGTCGCACGGCCAATGGGACAACAACTACGCCAACCGCAACGTGCGGCGCTTCCGGGTGGCGCCGGGGATGATGCCGGTGGAGCAGCAGCCCACGGTGCCGCCGTTGGTGCAGGTGCCCAACAACACGCCGACGCCGCAGGGCTTCTCGGACCAGGCGGCGACGGTGGCGAACAGCGGCCTGACGGGCACGGGCAACTTCTGGTGGGTGGCGGGCGGGGGGCCGTGGGATGGCCAGGTGGCGGTGCGCATTCAGTTCATCAACTTCAACAACGACGTCGGCGCCAACTTCAGCAACGGGGGGCGCTTCGCCAAGTGTGGGCGCGACTTCTACTTCTTCGCGAACTACTTCAGCGGCACGCGTTGCATGCTGCGCTTCACCTCCCCGGTGGACGTCAACTCCGCGGCGCAGTCGGTGATGGTGGACCTCACGTCTTCCACCGCGCGGCGAGACACCTGGGCCTTCCCGAACATGTTCGACCTCGAGTGTGCGCCCGACTCATTGTGGGTGTTGGGCGGCCAGGGCGGGCAGGTGCAGTTGCAGAAGCTCGATCGCAACACGCTGGCGGCGATGGGGGCGGTCATCCCGTTGCCGGGCATCAGCAATGGGAACGGGAGCATCGGGGACAACGACGTCACGCGGGTCGACGACGATCTCTTCTACGTCGTCGACCACAGCCGCTTCGTGTGGCAGGTGTACCGGGGGCGCATCGAGCGGCTGGCGCAGTTGTCGACGAGTCCCGAAGACGTCTTCGGCACGCGCAGCGGCATCGTCACCTACGGTGGGGGCGTGGTGCGCCGCTACGAGAAGCGGATGATGGATGGCACGGTGCCGGCGTTGGATGCCGAGTGTGTGTGGCAGTGATTTGCGCCTGCGGCGCGGCCGGTGAGGTGAGGGTATTGCGCCTGCGGCGCGGCTCGAGTGGGGACAGTGCGCCCTGCGGGCGCGGGCCTTGAGGTGAGAGCATTGCGCCTGCGGCGCGGCCAATAGGTGAGGACATTGCGCCCTGCGGGCGCGGGCCTGCTGGCGATTGCTTCTTTGGCCTGCGGCCGGCTGGTTATTCCCCCCCTTCCCCCGCCTTCGCCCCCCGCCGGGGGCGAAGGGGCGCGCTCTGGGCCGCGCGGCCCGACTTCGACC
>JBFMHF010000142.1:0-19339 GCA_040752975.1 Myxococcota bacterium | reverse complement strand
AGCGCCGGGCGCGGGCGCGGGCGCGGCGGGTGAACCGAAGTCGAAGGCGCCCGGCGCGGGGGCGGCCGGCGCGTCGAAGCCGAAGTCCTGGGCCGGAGCCACGGCGGCGGGGGCCTGTCCGTAGTCATCGCCGATGCCTCCGCCGGGGAGCGCCACCGCGTCGGTGGGGCCGCCGAGATCGACCTCGAGATCATCGCCGCCCGTGCCAGGCAGCGGCACCTCGGTGCCGAAGGAGCCGCCGCCGCCACCGGGCAGGGGAACTCCCCCTCCGCGAGGCGCACCGCCACCGCCTGCGGCGCCACCACCCGGCAGCGGGATCGAGCTCGCCCCCGCGGGTGCACCACCCCCGGGGAGGGGGATGGAGGAAGACGACGCCGGCTTCTTCGGCAGGGGAGGCGGGGCGCCCCCGGCGCCCGGCAGCGGGATCGACGCGCCTGCGCTCGAGCGCGGGACGAAGGCCGGAGCGACGTTGGTGGCCGCCTGATCCGGCGCGGGCCCCGCGGCGCCCGGCAGGCTGATGGCCGGCTCGAGGCTGGTCGCGCCCGGATCGAAGCCCAGCGCCGGAGCCCGGCCGGTGGGCGGGGCGTCGATGCTGAAGTCGATGTCTGCCGAGGGAGGGGCGCCTCCGGGCAGGGGGACGTCACCGACCCGGGTGGCTTCGTCTTCCCAGCTCTGGCGCTGGGGCGCCGCGGCGCTGATGCCGGGGAGCGGCACCGTGGCTCCGGCCGCAGGCTTCGCCGCGGGGATCGACGGCATCTTCACGTTCGACGGGGGGGCCACGCCCATGGTCGCGCCGGGGATGGCCGGGGGCGGCAGCGGCACCGCCCGCGTCGCCTCGTCCTGGTAGCTGACCGGCACCGTAGTGGCGCCGTGCGGCAGCGGCACCTCAGCGACGCGAGTGGCCTCGTCTTCCCAGTCCTGGCGCTGCGGCTTGGGCGCGCTGATGCCCGGCAGCGGCACGGCGCCCGACGGCGACGACGCCACCGCCGCGCCCGGCTTCACGGGGAAGACGTTCTGGCATGTGGGACACTTGATGCGCGCGCCGCCCGGAGGGATCTTCTTGTCGTCGATGTTCAGACCGGACTGGCAAGAGGGGCACGTGACCTTCATGAGGCTCCTTGAGAGCAGCGTTCGGCAGCCGCGCGACGTTACTTCATGGCCGTGACCATGGCGATTGTCCGTGCTAGGTGCCCCGCGCCTCCATGGAACCGTCGTCCCCCCATTTGTCCATCGTCATTCCCGTCTACAACGAGGAGGCGATCATCGAGCAGGCGGCGGCCGAGCTGACGGCCGGCCTCGACTCCCGCGGCTGGGACTACGAGATCATCTTCGCAGAGAACGGCTCGCGGGATCGCACCCAGGAGCTGCTCGCCGCGATGTGCGCGAAGAACCCTCGCCTCAAGTGGTTCCACAGCGAGCGGCCCAACTACGGCGTGGCCCTGAAGGCCGGCATCGAGAAGGCCCGCGGCGACATCGTCATCTGCGACGAGATCGATCTCTGCGATCTCGTCTTCTACGACCAGGCGGTGCCGCGGCTGGAGCGGCGCGAGGCGGACCTGATCGTCGGCTCCAAGGCGGCGCGGGGCGCGTCGGATCAACGCCCGCTGGTCCGCCGGCTGGCGACGCGGATGCACAACGGGCTGTTGCGCGTCACCCTGGGCTTCAAGGGCACCGACACCCACGGGCTCAAGGCCTTCCGGCGCGAGCGCCTGCTGCCGGTGATCGCCCGGTGCGTGGTGGACATGGACGTCTTCGCGTCGGAGTTCGTGGTGCGGGCCTGGCGCGAGGGGCTCGAGGTGCGGGAGATCCCCATCCAGCTCCACGAGAAGCGGCAGCCGTCGATCCACCTTTTCCGCCGGGTGCCCAACGTGCTCAAGAACGTGGCCCGGCTGGTGTACGTGATCCGCGTCCGCGGGGAGTGACGCGCCGGAGCGCTGGCATGAGCCGCCTGGGCGCCATCTCGGTCGACCTGGACTCGCTGCCGCACTACTGCCGCATCCAGGGCGTCGACGAGCAGGTCCTCGATGCGCGGGCGCGCTCGCTGGTGGGCGACGTGGCCATCCCCCGCTTCCTCGAGCTGCTTCACCGCGCGCGGGTGCCCGCGACCTTCTTCGTGATCGGCGCCGACGTGGCGCAGCCGGGCATGAAGGAGGCGCTCGTCACCGCGCGGGGCGCGGGCGTGGAGCTCGCAAGCCACAGCTTCGCGCACGACTATGCGATCTCCCGCCGCGCCCCGGAGGTGATCGCCCGCGATCTCGAAGAGGCCGATCAGGCGATCGAAGCCGCCACGGGCGCGAGGCCGGTGGGCTTCCGGGCGCCGGGCTACACGCTGTCGCCGGTGCTGTTGTCCGCCGTCGCCGCCCGCGGCTACCAGTACGACTCGTCCACCTACCCGGCAACGCCGTACTACCTGCTGAAGGCCGGGGTGATGGGGGCGCTCGCTGCGGTCGGCCGCCCCTCGCGCGCGATCCTCGACTCGCCGCGCGTCCTCTTCGCGCCGCGGACACCGTACCGGCCCAGCCTGGCGGCCCCCTATGCGCGCGGCGACGCGCCGCTGATCGAGCTGCCGATGTCGGTGGCGCCCGTGACGCGCGTGCCCTTCATCGGCACCTTCGCGACGATGGCGCCGTGGGCGGCGGTGGAGCTGACCTTCCGGACGCTGTCGCGCGACGAGCTCTTCAATTTCGAGCTGCACGCCATCGACGTGCTGGACGTGAGCGACGGCATCCCCGAGGTGTTGGCGCGCCAGCAGCGGGACGTGAAGATCCCCGCGAGGAAGAAGCTGGCGCGGCTGCGCAGGCTCTTCTCCTGGCTGGCCGAAGACCGCCGCTGTGTCACCCTGGCCGACGCGGCGCGCGAGCTGGCTCCTCTCGTGTAGGGTCGCTCCCTGGAGCTCTCCTTCCCGTGTACGAACAGCTCGGCCGCTACCGCCTGCTCAAGCTGCTCGCCACCGGCGGCATGGGAGAGGTGTTCCTCGCGCGGCAGGAGGGCCCGGCGGGCTTCGCCAAGATGGTGGTGATCAAGCGGATCCTCCGCCACCTCGCGCAGGACCAGGGCTTCATCGATCTCTTCCTCAACGAGGCCAAGCTGGCCGGCCAGCTTCAGCACCCCAACATCGCCCAGGTCTTCGGCCTGGAGCACGAGGGCAACAGCTGGTTCATCGCGATGGAGTACGTGCACGGCAAGAGCCTGCGCGACGTCCTCGACGAGGCGGGCCGGCGCGAGCTCAAGGTGCCTCCACGGATCGCCGCGCAGCTCGCGATGCAGGCCCTGGCCGGGCTGCACTTCGCGCACGAGCTCAAGGACGAGCGCGGGCAGCCGCTGGGCATCCTCCACCGCGACGTCACCCCCGAGAACCTCCTGGTCGGCTTCTCCGGGGCGGTGAAGCTGGTGGACTTCGGGATCGCGCGGGCGATGACGGGCGCGGAGACGCGGGTGGGGCGGCCCAAGGGCAAGGTGGCGTACATGGCGCCCGAGCTGGCCTTGAGCGGCGCACCCATCGATCGGCGGGCCGACGTGTTCGCCATGGGCATCGTGCTGTACGAGGCCCTCACCCTGAAGCGCCCCCCCAACGCGCCCACCTCCGCCGAGGAGGCGATGAAGCCGCGCGCGCCGTACCGGGCGGATCCGATGCTGCCGGACGGGCTCAACGCCGTGCTGCAGCGGGCGATGGCGCCCGATCCCGCCGACCGCTACCAGAGCGCCCAGGAGATGATCGACGCCCTCGGCGCGTGGCTCGGCGCCTCCCGGCTCACGGCGCAGCCCGCCGACGTGGCCAACTTCCTGGTGGAGCTCTTCGGCAAGCAGAGCGCCGAGGTGAACGTAGGCGTCGTGGCGCTCGAGGAAGGTGTGGGCGTCACCGAGCAGGTGCCGATCCTCAAGGGCACCACGCAGCCCTTCACCGCGGGAGGGGCGGGGCCCCCGCGCACCGCCACCGGGCAGATCCGCCGGGTGCAGACGCAGGCGCTCCCCCCGTCCAGCTCGCGCACGCAGCTCATCGTCGCGCTGGTGGTGGGCGGAGGCACGGCGCTGCTGGTGGGCTTCATCACGCTGCTGGCGGTGTGGCCGCGCGCGGAGCCCGAGCCCATTCCCGTCACGGAGGTGGGGCCGAATGACCAGGTGATGCCGGAGCTGGTGTTGACGCCGCCCGGCGACAAGCCCACGCCCCCGCCCAAACCCCCGCCGAAGCCGCCCAAGGTGGTGAAGAAGCCGCCGCGCCCTGTGAAGAAGCCGCCCCCGCCCGCGCCCAAGCCGGGCAAGGTGACGGTCCGAGTCAACCCGTGGGCCGAGGTGGTGTACGGCGGGAAGAGCTATGGCGTGACGCCCATCGCCCCCATCGAGGTGCCCAGCGGCACCGCCACCTTCACCCTGAAGAACAAGCAGCTCAAGGTGACGCGGAAGGTGTCGGTGAAGGTGCCACCCGGTGGGAACGTGGTGCTGAAGGCCGATCTCTTCAAGGACTGACGAAGCGCAGCGTGAGGCGGCATTCCTCTTCCTTGCTCTCGTCGCCCGTGCCCTTCTTTTTCTTCTTCTTGGTGGTGCCGCCGTCGGGGTTGTCGGCGTGGTGCGACGGCGATGGGGCGGCGAGCTGGAGGATCAGGACCGCGGCGAGGGCGAGCATGCCGCGACGACGCCACGTCGCCTGACGGCATTCAAGGGCGGTGGGGTGCGGTACAACGCCGCACATGGTGCGCTGGTCGCTGGTGGTGGTGACGCCAGAAAGGACATTCCCGGCCGAGCTCCCTCCCGGGAAGACGACGGTGGTGGGGCGGGGCGCTCTGGCGACGCTGCAGTTGCCCGACGCCTCCGTGTCCGAGCGGCACGTCTCCCTGGCGGCGCGCGATGAAGGGCTCCTCCTCGAGGTGCTGCGGGGCGCGGGCGAGGTGCTGCTGAACGACGTGCCTTCCAGCGGACAGGCGCTGCTCCAGCCGGGGGACGAGGTTCGGCTGGGGGGATCGCGCCTCATCGCGGTGGCCACCCCGGCGCTGCCCACGGCTCGGCCGCGCGTGGCGTCGCATGACGAGGTGATGAGCCGGCTCGAGGAGGAGTTGCTGCGCGCCGGCGTGGCCCGACCCGTCGGCGTGCTGCTGGTGTCGGCGCCAGCGCTCAACGTGGCGGCGCGGCAGGCGCTCACGCGGCGCGTGGTGGAGGAGGTGGCGAAGGCGGGCATCATCGCCACGTGGGGCGAGGTGGCGGGCGATCTCCTGCTGGCGGTGTTGCCCGAGGCGAGCGAGCGGCTGCTCTCCGACGTGACGACGCGGCTGCCCGCCGTGGCGGGACCTCGGGCGAAGGTGGTGACGGCCACGGCCCCGGTGGACGGCTTCGACGCCGAGACGTTGGTGGGCGTGGCCTGGGCTCGGCTGTTGGAGGCGGGCGCTGAGCCGGTGGAGCCCACCTTCGTCGATCCGGTGATGGTGCGCCTCGCCGGCCTGATGGAGTCGGACGCGGTCGTCCAGTCGGGCGGGCCGGTGTGCGTGGTGGGGCCTCGCGGCGCCGGCCGTCGCACGCTGCTGGGGTTGCTCACGCGCGCCGCCGACGCCGAGGTGCGGGAGATCAGCGCCGCCGACGGGCCCGCGCTGGAGGCCGCGCTGAAGGAGGGGGCACCCGCTCCCGGCCGGCGCCAGAGGCCCGCTCCTCCGGCCGAGGTGAAGGGAAGTGGGCCAGCGCCGTGGCTGCTGGTGCGCGAGGTGGACAGCCTCCCCGAGGCGGCGGTGGCGGAGCTCCTGAAGCGCTCCCGCACCCGGGTGCTGGCCACCGGGCGGACCGCGCCGGCGCGAGGCCTCTTCCAGACGGTGGTGGAGGTGCCGCCTCTGCACGCGCGGCCGCAGGACATCCTGGCGCTGGCGGACAACTTCGTGAGCCGGGCCAGGCGGCTGTTGGGGCGGCCGCGCCTCACGCTGGGCGCCGAGGCGAGATCGCTTCTGGGCGCCTGGCGGTGGCCGGGCAACGTGCGCGAGCTCGAGAATGCGCTGCTCCGGGCCGCGCGGCTTTCGGTGCGCGACGAGGTGGGGCGGGACTCGCTGCCGGCTCGCCTCTCGGCGGACGCGCCCGCGGACGACTACCGGGGCGCCCTCAAGGCGGCGGAGCGGGAGGTGCTGCTGGAGGCGCTCGCGCGCACCCGGTGGAACGTCACGGCCGCGGCGACGCGCCTGGGGATGCCGCGGCGCACGGTCGTCTACCGGATGGCGAAGCTGGGGCTGAAGCGCCCGTCACGATGACCCCAAAGTGCATGGAGACGTTCGCCGGGTTGCGAGGTGGAACTCCGATCGGCGGACCCGCACAGCCTCTCGGGCGAGGCCATCGGCTCGCTCCTCACCAGGGCGGGGGAAGGCAAGCCGGTCGGGCCTCACCGGGCGCCTTGCTCGAGCGCAGGCGTCGGTCGCCGCGTGTCTCCAGACGAAGGCGCCACGGCGTGGCGAGAATCGCGTGTGACGCCACGGTCCTCCGCTGAGGGAGCGCCATGCCCTCCGAGTCGGCGACACCAGAGGTCGACGCGACTGGCCTCGCGCAGTTCCTGCCGTCGCAGCGGTGAACGAAAGCCGGCGACCCTTGCTGCCATCGCGGCGATCCGAGGCCCTCTGCACGTGGACGCCCCGGTTCTCCCGAGGCCGCCTCGCGCAGTTCCCGCCGTCGCAGCGGTGGACGAAAGCCGGCGACCGTCGCTGACCATCGCGGCGATCCGAGGCCCTCTGCACGTGGACGCCAGAGTTCTCCCGCGGCCCCGCGAGCTCCGCGCAGATCGTTCGCACGCCACGTCCCACGTGATGCCGATGGAGTGCGTCACGGCGGGGTGCCGGCGTGCTGCGCTTCGCGTCGTCGCTTCGCCACGCACAGCAGGCTCAGGCCCACGGGCAACTTCACGTGCGACTCCGCCTTCGCCAGCCACGGCGCGATCCGGTCGTACAGGCGCAGCTGCAGCGGCGGCAGGACGCGCCGCTTGAGGACTTTCCCGTTCACGTACCACCCGGGGATCCCCACCAGGTTCATCCACTGGAGGTGCTCGACGTCGAAGCCGTTCTCCACCAGCACCGCGCGCAGCGCCTCCGGCGTGTACCTCCGGTGGTGGCCCACGGCTTCGTCGAGGCTGCCGAAGAGGGCCTGCAGGGCCGGCACGTAGAGGATCAGCCGCCCGCCCACGGGGAGGATGTTCGCGAACGTCCTCACCGCACCCGCGTCGTCGGGGATGTGCTCCAGCACGTTGGACAGGACGATGGTGTCGAACTGCCGCTTCGCCAGCGCTCTCCAGTCCGCCAGCGCGACGTCCGACTGGTACGGCTCGACGTGCGGCTGCCCGCGGAAGCGGTTCCTGAGCCGCCGGACGTAGAACTCGTCCACCTCCAGGGCCGTCACCAGGTCCCGGCCCGGGGCGAGATGCGCGGTGATGGTGCCGATGCCCGCGCCGATCTCCAGCACGCGCCGGCCGGCCCAGCGCGAGAAGGTGTCCCCCAGCCAGGCGTTGTAGTTGGGCGCGCCGGCCTCGAGGTGGGCCAGCGTGGAGTACCCCTCGTGCTGATTGTCGGCGTCATTCTGCAGCGTGGCGTAGCGCCCGAAGGTGCGCGCCAGCCGCGCCACGACGCTCAAGGGGCGCATCGGCCGCGATGCCACCTGCACTTCGGTCAGCCGGTAGTGCTGCGCCGCCAACTTCACCAGCGCCTCCGCCTCCGCCTCCTCGCCGTCGCCCTTCACCGGCTCGGCCGCCAGCGCCGCCACGCGAAACGCCCGCGCCGGTGACGAGGCGTCCCACGAGCCCTCGTCCTGCAGGGCCAGCGCGGCCACCTGGTTCACCGCGCGCTCGGCCCAGGGCACGCGGGGCCGTCGCCCGAGCACCACGTCTGCCTCGTCGCGCTCGAGGGGGCCAAGCAGGGCGTCGAGCTCCTCGGGCCGCGCGTCCACCACCAGCGCGCGGGCCGTCGTCCTCGCCAGCACCTGACGGACAGCCGCACCCCAACCGCCCGGTACATCCCTTCCGATGACGGACACCTCGCATCCGAGGGAGGCCAGCCTGGCCTCCGCCGCCGAGTCAGGACCCAGGAGCAACGCCGCCGCGCGCATTTTCACTTGCCGCCTGTAGCACAAGCTCGGCATAGGAAAGCCCTCATGGCCGTCTCGCTCCTCGAGCTCTTCCGCGTGCTGGCCTCCTTCGAGCCGGCGCGCGTGGACTTGAAGGACGCGCCGTGGGATCGCTACGCCGACTGGGCCATCGCCCAGGGCCTCGCGCCGTTGGCCGCCTACAACCTCGAGTACCGGCTCGCCAACGCCGGCGCTCCGGAGTGGGTGCGCGATCGGCTCCTCTCCATCTACCAGGGCACGGCCAACGACAACGTGATGAAGCTGGTGAACTTCAAGCGCGCGGTGGACGCGCTCGAGGGCCGGCGTGTGGTGCTGCTGGGGGCCGGCAACTTCGCGGAGAGCCTCTACCCGCACGTCGCCTTCCGCCCGGTCATCGAGCTGCGCCTGCTGCTCCCGAAGGCCGACGTCGACGCCTTCGCCAACTTCCTGCGCAAGGCCCAGTTCCGCGTCGCCGATGGCGTCGGCGATCCCCACCAGGCCAGTCGCGTGCTGACGGATTCGCGGACGCTCCTCTTCCTGCACGGTGGGCTCCTCGGAGACGCCGCGGAGGACGAAGGACTCCTGGCGCGCTCCACGCCGCTCAAGGTGTACGGGCCCTCGGTGCGCCGGCTGGAGCTGGAAGACGCGCTGCTCCTCCAAGCGCTCATGCTGGCGCGGGTCGGCTTCGAGGCGCCGCTCATCGAGCTCGTCGATCTGCGCGAGCTGGTGCTGGGCGCGCCGTCGCTGGGCGGCGTGTACTCCCGGGCGCCCGACATCGAGGCCCTCCAGCGGCGCGCGAAGGCCTGGGGGGCCGAGCGAGGCCTCTTCGCCGCCCTGTCGCTGGTCCAGCGCCTGTTCCCCGAGACGAAGGACGCCGTGACGCGCCTGCTGCCCGGCCTGTCGCTGCCCGTGCGCGAGCTGCTCGAGCGCCTGGTGGTGGAGCCGAAGGCCGACCTCGAGCGCACCCACGCGTTGCGGGGAGAAGAGGCGCTGCGGGCGTTGCTCGCCGGGTGACGAGGCTCCGCCGCTGGGGTAGACGCCCCGGCCGATGCGAATCGCCGTCATCGGCACCGGCTACGTCGGCCTCGTCGCCGGCACCTGCTTCGCCGACGCGGGCCACCAGGTGACGTGCGTCGACATCGACGCCGCGAAGATCGCGATGCTCCGGCGGGGCGAGGTCCCCCTCTACGAGCCAGGCCTCGCCGAGTTGATCGAGAAGAACGTCCGCGAGCAACGGCTGGCCTTCACCACCGACGTGAGGGAGGGCGTCGCTCAGGCGGCGGCCATCTTCATCGCCGTCGGCACGCCCGGCCTGGCCACCGGCGAGGCGGAGGTGCGACCGGTGCTGGAGGTGGCGAAGGCCGTCGGCCAGGCGCTCAGCGGGTACGCGGTGGTGGTGAACAAGAGCACCGTGCCGGTGGGGACCGCGGATCGCGTGCGGGCCACCATCGCCGCGCACACCAGCCACCCCTTCGACGTCGTCTCCAACCCCGAGTTCCTCAAGGAAGGCGCGGCCGTCGAGGACTTCTTGAAGCCTGATCGCGTGGTGATCGGCACGGACTCGGAGCGCGCGCGGAAGGTGATGGAAGAGCTGTACCTGCCCTTCTTCCGGCGCGAGGCGCGGATCCTCTTCATGGATCCGCGGTCGGCGGAGCTGACCAAGTACGCGGCCAACGCGATGCTGGCGACGCGGATCTCCTTCATGAACGACATGGCCGCGCTATGCGAGCGCCTGGGGGCCGACGTCGAGGCGGTGCGCAAGGGGCTGGGCAGCGACTCGCGCATCGGCTCCGAGTTCCTCTACCCGGGCCTGGGGTATGGCGGCAGCTGCTTCCCCAAGGACGTGCGCGCGCTGCTCGCCACGGCCCGGGACGCGGGCCTCGAGCTGGGGCTGCTCGCCGCGGTCGAGGCCACCAACGAGCGCCAGAAGAAGAGCCTGGTGGAGAAGGCGGTCAAGCACTTCGGCAGCCTCGCCGGCCGGCGCTTCGCAGTGTGGGGGCTGTCCTTCAAGCCGCGCACGGACGACCTGCGCGAGGCGCCCGCCCTGGCCCTCATCGAAGGGCTGCTCTCCCACGGCGCCCAGGTGTGCGCCTTCGACCCGGTCGCCCTCGCCGCCGCGAAGCGCCACTTCGGAGAACGCATTTCCTTCGCCGCGCTCCCCTACGACGCGCTGGCCGGGGCCGACGCCCTCTTCCTCGCCACGGAGTGGAACGAGTTCCGCGCGCCCGACTTCGACCGGATGAAGGCGCTGCTCAAGACCCCGGTGATCTTCGACGGCCGCAACGTCTACTCGCCGACGCGGCTTCGCGAGGCGGGCTTCACGTGGTACGGCGTGGGGCGACCGTGACGACGTCGGCCCTGGACAGCGCCCATCGCCCGCTCCTCCCGATCGCGATGATCCGTGCCCTGCGGCCGCGCCAGTGGGCGAAGAACGCCGTGCTGCTGGTGCCGCTGCTCTTCGCCAAGCATGTCCGCGAGTCGGGCCTCGTCTTCCACGCCCTCGCCGCGGTGGCGGCCTTCAGCCTGCTCGCCAGCGGCGTCTACGTGGTCAACGACTGGGTCGACCGCGAGAAAGACCGGCTGCACCCCGAGAAGCGCAAACGCCCGATCGCCGCGGGTCACCTGTCGGGCGCGATGGCGCTGCTCCTGCTCGTCGGGTGCTGGGGCGGCGCCGCGGGCATCGGCTGGTACGTGGGCCAGGCCTTCCTGGGCGTGATGGCCGGCTACCTCCTCCTGCAGGTCCTCTACACCGGCGTCCTCAAGAAGCTGGTGATCCTCGACGTGATGGCCATCGCCCTGGGCTTCATCGTGCGCGTGGTGGCCGGCGCGGTGGCGATCAACGTGGAGGTCTCCAACTGGCTCTTCCTCTGCACGCTCTTAGGCGCCGTCTTCCTCGGCTTCGCCAAGCGCCGGGCCGAGCTGTCCAGCCTCGAGGACATGGCCACCGCGCACCGCTCGAACCTGGCCGACTACTCGCTGCCGATGATCGATCAGATGATGAGCATCAGCGCGGCCAGCGCGATCCTCGGCTACGGCCTGTACACCGTGTCGCGCGAGACGGTGGAGCGCGTGGGCAGCGATCGCCTCAAGTTCACGGTGCCGCTCGTCGTGTACGCCGTGTTCCGCTACCTCTTCCTCGTGCACAAGCGGGGGGCCGGGGGCGCGCCGGAGAAGGTGGTGCTGGGCGATGTCGCGCTGCTGGCCACCATCGCGCTCTACCTCGCGGTGGCGGCCTGGGCGCTGTACGTCTGAAGCCTCAGTCGTCTTCTGGCTTGTCGCGGAACTGCTCGAGCTGCTGCACCGCGCGCCGGGTGATCACCGCCGTCAACCCCTGCTGGGCGGCGGCGGCGCCACGCACCAGGTGCGCGAGCTGGCCGATCTCCCGCAGCCACTCGTGCGCGCGGGGCCCCAGGCCCGAGAAGGACACCGCCAGCACCGGGGGCTCCTTCACCCGGCCCAGCCAGAAGTCGATCAGCTCGAAGCGCTCGGGCGGATCGATGGGGTGCAGCCGCTTCACCTCGCGATCGAGGAGCCGGTTGAGCGCGCTGGGCAGCTTCGCCGCCCACTGGCTGACGGTGTACATCGGGCGCCAGGCCCAGTCGGCGCGCGCGATGCCGGCCTGCGGGTTGTAGAGGCCGTTGCCCTCGGTGGTGAGCACCTGATCGGGCGGGAAGCTGGGGACTGGATCCCACGCCCCGCACATCAGCGAGGACAGGCCCACGTGCTTCTTCGGCTGCCCCCAGAAGGCGCGGCGGTAGAGGTCGGCCCGCTCCTCGTCGAAGTACGGGTAGTCCTGATCCTCCAGCATCAGCGAGAGGTGAAAGCTTTCTTCCCAGGGCGCCGCGTAGCCGACGTATTGCTGGGACAGCGACCAGCCCTCGGAGTCGGCGATCCACTCGTAGAAGAGCAGGCGATAGACGGCCTCGTTCCAGCGCTCGTCATTCATCCCGAAGAAGGTGGGCGAGCTGGAGTGCTCCAACACCAGCTCGAGCAAGACGCGCGTCTCTTCGTCATTGAGGTGGTGCAGCAGGTGCTCGATCGCCGGCACCTTGTCCACGACGCCCAGCTCGAAGGCGGGGAAGACGACCTCCTTGAGGAAGACGTCGTTGACGGGGCGAATCACGACTTCCATGCGCGCGAGCGCGAAGTGTAGCCCTCAGGCCGATCGTCGCCGCCAGCGAAAACCGAATGTGGGGAAGGCGCGCACGGCGCGACAGTGGACGCAGGTGCGGTGAACAGGCTAGGTGCGCGCGTCTTCCTGGGAGATGAGCGCGTAGATCTCCTCGCGCGTCTTCGCGGTGAGGAGGGCCTCGCGGAGGCTGTCGCTGCGGAACAGGCGGCTGATCTTCGAGAGCGCCTTCAGGTGCACGCCCGCGGAGTTCTCCGGGGCCACGAGGGCGAAGAAGAACTGCGAGGGCTTCGCGTCACGCGCATCGAAGTTCACCCCCGCGCGGGAGACGCCGAAGCTGGCCACCAGGTTGCCGAGCTCGGGGAGGCGGCCGTGGGGAATCGCTACACCCTTCTCCATGCCTGTGCTGCCGATCTTCTCGCGCTCGTCCAGCACCGACCACAGCCGCTCGGCAGACACCTGCGGGGCCGCCTTCGCGAGCGCCTGCGCCAGCTCCTTGAGCACGTCGCTCTTCGAACTGGAGGTCAACTCCGCGACGACGGCCTCCGGCTTGAGGAACTCCGTGATGCGCATCGCGCCGCGGAATAGCCGAGCAGTTCAGGCGGCGCAAGCCGCGGGATGGTGTAGGGTGCACTTCGAGAGCGATGGCGAGACGAGGGGCCTTCATCGCGGTGACGGTGGTGCTGGCGGCGTGCGCCCGCGCGCCCGTGGCCCCTCCCGTCGCCCAGGCCCCACCGCCGCCCGCCGTGCCCGCCGTTCCTGCGCCCGCCGTGTCCGCGCCGCTCGATCCGCAAGCTCTGCTGGCGGGGATGACGCTGGAAGAGAAGGTCGGCCAGTTGATGATGGTGGGCTTCAAGGGCCAGGCGGTGGATGACGAGGTGGCCGCCCTGGTGCGCGGCCGGCGGGTGGGAGGCGTGTGCCTCTTCAACCGCAACCTGGCCGACGCCCCGCAGATCGCGAAGCTGAACGACGACTTGCGGGCGTTGATGGCCGACGCGGTGCCGCCCTTCCTCGCGGTCGATCAAGAGGGCGGCTCGGTGGTGCGGGTGGACGACGGCAACGTGGTGTTGCCGGGCAACATGGTGCTGGGCGCGGCGCGCGACGAGGGGCTGGCCTACGAGGCCGGGCGCGCCCAGGGGGAGGATCTCTGGCGGCTGGGCTTCAACATGAACCTGGCGCCGGTGCTGGACGTCAACTCCAACCCGATGAACCCCGTCATCGGGGTGCGGGCCTTCGGCGACGACGTGAAGCTGGTGGCCAGCCTGGGCGCGGCCTTCGTGCGCGGGCAGCAGGACGCGGCGATCGTCACGGTGGCCAAGCACTTCCCCGGGCACGGCGCGGTGGACGCCGACTCGCACCGCCGCCTGCCGGTGGTGAAGGCGCCGCTGTCCCAGGTGTGGAGCCAGCTCGAGCCCTTCGAGGCGGCGATGAAGGCGGGCCTCGACGGGATGATGACGGCCCACATCGCCACGCCCGCCCTGACGGGAGACGACACGCCCGCCACGCTGTCGCCGCGGGTGCTGGGGACGGTGCTGCGCCAACAGCTGGGCTTCCACGGGCTGGTGGTGACGGACGAGCTGGAGATGGACGCCATCGACGCGCGCTGGGGTGTCGGCCGCGCCGCGGTGCTGGCGATCAACGCCGGGGCCGACATGGTGCTGGTGCCGTGGCGCTCCGAGAAGAAGCTGGAGGTGTGGGAGGCGCTGGTGCTGGCCGCGCGCTCGGGCGAGCTGCCCCAGGCGAGGCTGGACGACGCAGTCCTGAGGATCCTCGAGGTGAAGGTCCGGCGCGGGATCTTCACGCCTCTTCCACCCCGCGAGGAGCGCCTCGCGGCCCTCGGCAGCCGCCGCGACGTGGCGGAGCGCATCGCCCGGGCCGGCGTGACGCTCCTGCGCGCCAGCCCGGCCGTCTTTCCGCTCCGGCCCGGGCAGCGGGTGGGCCTCGTCACCGCTGAGCCTGCGCTGTCCCAGGCGTTGTCCCGCCGGCTGCCCGCCGTGGAGGTGCTCGAGGTGCCGGCGATCCCCGCGCCCGAGGCGAGGGAAGGGCTCAAGCGCAGCGCGCGCGCCCTGGCGCAGCAGGTGGACGTGGTGGTGGTGGGCGTCGTCAACAGCCGGCAGCTCGAGCTCGCGGTGAATGCGGCGCTGGCCGGCAAGCCGGTGGTGGTGGTGGTGATGGGCGCGCCCTACCTGGCCTCCCAGGCGCACAGCGCGAAGGCGATCGTCACCGTGTATTCGTCGCGGCCCGAGGCCGCGGAGGCTGCCGCGGCCGCGCTGACGGGAGCGCAGGGCACGCCCGGCCGGCTGCCGGTGGCGCTGGGGAAGTGGCCGTACGGCTTCGGGCTGGATCCCGGCGGACAGCGGCTGGCAGGCACCGGGGACTCGACGGGGCCGGGCAGCTCGAGCCGGCCACCCACCGCCGCGCCCTGAAGGGCTGGGGCGTCAGTCGCCGTTCACGAGCGACTTCTTGTTCGCCGCGGACGCCTCGATGAGGCCGATGGTGCCGTCCTTGCGCTTGTAGACGACGTTCATCTCCATCGTGGTGCTGTTGGTGAAGACGTAGAAGTCGTTGTTGAGGAGATCCATCTGCATGATGGCCTGCTCGACGGCCATCGGCCGGGCGAGGATCTCGTTCGTCTTCACCACCTTCGCCTGGGGCTCGGCGTGCTCGGGCTCGGGCGCCTCCAGCACGGTGTAGCGGGCCTTGCGCTCGACCAGCTCGTGCCGGTGGTGCACGCGCTCACGCCCGTGGTGGCTCTTGAGCTTCTCCTTGTACCGCTTGAGCTGGCGCTCGATCTTGTCCATCGCGAGATCGATGGAGGCGTACATGTCCTCGCTCTTCTCGCGGCCGCGCAGCACGTAGGTGCCGGAGTGGATGGTGATGTCCGCGTGGTGGAGGTGGCGCTCGAGCGAGAGGACCACGTGCGCTTCCGTGGCCCGGTCGAGGTACTTGTTCACGCGCTCCACCTTTTCCTGGGCGTAGTTCTTGAGCGAGTCGATCGGATCGAGGTGGCGAAACGTGATGTTCATGTGCATGCGTCCTCCGAGCTGCGCGGGGTCAACGACAAGCCTACAGAAGCGCGTGGGCAATACCACCGGATCCGGCAGCGGCCCGCGCTGGACTGCATGTGGTGAAACCTCGGTGTGGACCAGGGCATTTCACGCCTGGGCTCGTGCCACCCAGGCGCGGATCATCGCGCGTTGATCCTCTCCGAGATCGAGCAGGCGAACGGAGAAGCCCAGCGGGTGCGTCGTCTTCACGCCCACCACGCGGCCGGTGGCGTGCATCTGGGTGACGTGGCCCTCGAAGGACAGCGTCACTTCCGCTGGGGTGTTCACCATCACCTTCTCGTTGGAGTGCACGGCCAGGCTGTCCTGCTTCCAGGTGGCCTCGGGATCCATGGTGAAGGGGCGTGCGTCGCCGCGGGCGAGGTGGAGCCGCACGTGGATCATCCCGCCCCGCCAGGTGACCTGCGCGGGCCCCATGGGCGGCAAGGGCGAGGGGGCGGACGGCGGCGGCGGAGGGGGAGGCACGGCGGCGCCTGGGCGGAACATCCGCTCGATGGCCACCATGCGCTCGGCCAGCGCGAGGAAGGCGTCTTCGCAGGCGAGCCGGAGCTCGGGCGTGGCGTCGGTGGGCAGGCGGCTCGGCACGTAGCGGTGGATCAGGGCGAAGAAGGCAGCGCGCCACGCGTCCCGGGAAGCGTTGGCCGGCACGCGGAAGACCTCGTGGCTCGGGCGGTCCTTGATGGACGCCAGCCAGTCGCGGATCTGCTGCGTCGCCTCGGCCTGGGCGCGGGTGGCTTCGCCCTGCTTCGGAGGCAGCGACAGCACCTCCATCAGCTCGGGCATCTCGCGCAGGGGCACGAAGGTGCGGCCGTCGCGCGACACCGCGCGCACGTCCTGGATCTTCCCGCGCAGGGCGAGATCGCGCACCACCGCCAGGCTGACCGGGCCGAGGACCCGCGCCTCGCTGTCTGCGAGCCAGTAGTCGCTCACGACTTCGCCCCCACCGCCTCCAGGGCGGCGCGCACCACGTTCTGCACGTCCAGCGGGTGGATCGGCTTGGCCAGGTAGCCGTGCGCCCCGTCCGTCATCGCCTGCTGCACCAGGGCCTCCGTGTCCAGGCTGGACAGGACGAGGATGCGGGTGCGCAGCCCTTTGGGCTTGAGCGCCTTGAGCACCTCGAGGCCGCTCTTCCCGGGCATCACCAGGTCCAGCACCACCACCGCCGGCTCGCGCTCGGTGATGGCGTTGAGCGCCGCGTCGCCGGAGTCGGCCTCGCGGACGGTGCACGGCACGTCGGACAATGCGTCTTTCACCATCGTCCGCAAGAGACGATCGTCGTCGACGATCAACACCTCGGGCAGCGACATGCGTGGGCTCCGGTCTAGAAGTACTTCTTGCGTTTGCTCGACGGCAGCACGCCCAGCACCTCGCGGTACTTGGCCACCGTGCGGCGGGCGATCTCGATCCCCTGGGCCTTCAGGAGTTCGACGATCCGCTGATCCGAGTACGGGTTCTTCGGATCCTCGGTGCTCACGATCTGCTTGATGTGGTTCTTCACCGCCTCGCTGGCGATGTCGTCGCCGCCGGTGCGGGCGATGGACGAGTTGAAGAAGTACTTGAGCTCGAAGATGCCCTGCGGCGTGTGCACGTACTTGGCCGTGGTGACGCGGCTCACCGTCGACTCGTGCATGCCGATGTCCTCGGCCACGTCGCGCAGGATGAGCGGCTTCAAGTACGCGATGCCCTTGTCGAGGAACTCCCGCTGGAACTTCACGATGCTCTCGGTCACCTTGAAGATGGTGCGCTGCCGCTGGTGGATGGAGCGGATGAGCCACATCGCGCTGCGCAGCTTGTCCTGCACGAACTCCTTGGTCTGGCCCGAAGGGAGCATGCCCTTCTTGAGCGCCTGCCGGTACGCGTCGGAGATGCGCAGCTTGGACAGCCCGTCGTCGTTGAGCACCACCGTGTACTCGTCGCCCAGCTTCATCACGTAGACGTCGGGGGTGATGTACTGCGCGTCTTCCCCCGAGAAGTTGCGGCCGGGCTTGGGGTCGAGCCGGTTGAGCAGCTTCGAGGCCTCGATCACCTGCTCGAGGGACACGCCGAGATCGCGCGCGATCGCCGGCAGGTTCTTCGACTCGAGCAGCTTCATGTGCTTCTTGATGATCGTCCCCAGCAGCGCGGCCTGCGGCTCGGTGAGCGAGCGGCACTGAATGAGGAGGCACTCCTGGAGATCGCGCGCCCCGCAGCCCTTGGGCTCGAGGAGCTGGATCTTCTTGAGCATGCGCTCGGCGATCCGCACCGGGACGTCGGCCTCGTTGGCCAGGCGGATCAGCGGGTCGCCTTCCACGTCGGCCAGCTTCAGGTACCCGTCGTCGTCGAGGTTGCCGATGATCAGCTCGGCGATGCGCGCCTCGGCGTCGTTCAAGGTGATGCCGGCCAGCTGCTCGTGGAGGTGCGCGACCAGATCCTCCCGCTTCACCAGGTTGGCCTCGAAGGAAGGCAGATCCTCGAGATCGACGTTGCCCTTGTTGGACGCGACGGTGGGCTCGTTGAACTGGTAGCTGTTCAGGTACGCGTCCCAGTCGATCTCCGCCGGGCCGCTCTCGGGCTTCACTTCCTGCGCGTTGTCCACTTCCCGCGGCGTGCTGTCCGGCGGCGCCTCGAGGTTGCCCGCCTCCAGCGACGCCTCGCCGGGCGCCTTGTCGGCCATGTCCCCTTCGACCGTCTCGTCCGGTTGCTCGAGGAGCGGGTTCTGTTCCATCTCCTCCCGCACCTGTTCGATCAGCTCCATCCGCGACAACTGGAGCAGCTTGATCGCCTGCTGCAGCTGGGGCGTCATCACCAGCTGCTGCGACATCTTCAGGCTCTGCTTGAGCTCCATGCCCACGGCTTCCACTCCCACCTGGCCGGAGCTGCCCCCGGCCCATCAAGAGGCGTGCCAAGGGTAGTCGGTCGCGACCGGCACGTCACTTGCCAAGTGAGTCGAGAGTGACAACCTGGCGAAATACCTTATGAAAGTGTGAAGGACTCGCCCAGGTACACGCTGCGGGCGCGGGGGGAAGAGGCGATCGCCTCGGGGGTGCCCTCTTCGAGGATCTGCCCGGCGGCGATGATGTACGCCCGGTTGCAGATGCGCAACGTGTCGCGGACGTTGTGATCCGTGATGAGGACGCCGAGGCCCTTGTCCTTGAGGCGGGCGATCTCCTTCTGGAGCTCGGCGACGTTGATCGGATCGACGCCGGCGAAGGGCTCGTCGAAGAGCATGAAGCGGGGCCTGGGGAGGAGGGATCGGGCGATCTCCGCGCGGCGGCGCTCCCCGCCAGACAGCGTCTCACCGAGGCTGTCGGCCACCTTGCCCAGACCGAACTCCGCGATGGAGGCGTCGGCCTGTGCGTCGCGCTGTGTCCGGGAGAGGGACTTGTCGAGCTCCAGCACGGCCAGCAGGTTCTGCCGGACGGTCAGCTTGCGGAAGATGGACGCCTCCTGCGGGAGGTAGCCGAGGCCGGCGCGGGCGCGCTCGTGCATCGGCAGGCGGGCCAGCTCTCTTCCTGCCAGCGTCACCTGGCCTGCGTCGGGCTGAACGAGGCCCACCACCATGGAGAAGCTGGTCGTCTTGCCGGCGCCGTTGGGGCCGAGGAGGCCGACGACCTCTCCCGGGCGGACCGAGAAGCTGACCTGGTCGACGACGCGGCGGCGCGAGTACGACTTCACCAGGCCCTTCGCCTCCAGCGCGTCGTCGCTCACGGCGCCCCTCGCTTCGGGGCCACCTCGATGACCGTCGTGGCGTTCTCGACCTCGATGAAGTCGGCGCCGGGGAGGAAGGTCACCTTGCTGCCGCGCATGCGGTTCTTCCCCTGGCGGGCCTCCGGGTTCCCGGTCACGACCAGCACGCCCCGCTTCACGTCGTAGTCGGCGCGCTGGCCCCTCGCCCAGCGATCGCGCTCGGTGGCCTCGACGCCGCCCTTCGCCTGCACCCGGGTGATCTCTCCGCGCTCATCGGAGTGGGCGATGAGCTCGGGCGCGGTGATGAGGGTGGGGCCGCGGGTGACGCGCACGTGGCCGGTCCAGGAAGCGACGTTGCGCTGTTGATCCAGCACCAGCCGGTCGGCGTCGATGGCCAGCGCTCCGCCCAGGCCGCCGTCGGTGGGCTGAA
>JBFMHF010000141.1:0-19488 GCA_040752975.1 Myxococcota bacterium | reverse complement strand
GGCGGCGGCTGTGTCGGGGGCGGCTGTGTCGGGGGCGGCTGCGTCGGCGGCGGCGGGGGCGCGTCTGGGGGGCGCGCGCCGGTCCAGGTGCCCACCTCCAACTGGACCCAGTCGCTCCAGGGGCCCCAGCCCTTCGCGTTCTGCGCCCGCGCGCGGAAGCGGAAGAGGTGGTCGAGCCAGTACGGCCAGAACTTGCGAGAGGGCACCGCCTGCGTCCACGTCGCGTACGCGACCCACTTCGTGCCGTTCCAGTGCTCGACGGCGAACTGCCACGACGAGGTCCACGGAATCGAGTCCGCCATCATCCGGACGTAGTCGAGGCGGGTGCGGCCACGGGGCGCGAGGCCCTCCGGGGCCGGAGGCGCCGCGGTGGGCTTCGGTGGCGGCGTGCGATTCACCACCACCGTCGGCGTGGTGCGGACCTGCATGGTGTTGCGGTCGAGGCCGATGCCGCACAGCACCTTCTCGGCCCACTGCTTCGCCGCCGGGAAGGCCCACCCGCCGAACTTTTCGGTGCTCCACGAGGACAGCGAGGTGCGCTCGTTGTACTGCGCGTACCAGAGCGGCACGTCGGAGAAGCGCGTGGTGTTGGCCAGGTACGACCGCCAGAAACCCGGCCCCGTGTAGATGCCGCAGTCCACGCCCGCCGGTGCCTGCGCCCGGCACGCGTCCACCGCCTGCTGCGTCAAGTCGATGAGCTGCTGTGGGGTGCGGCCCGCGGGGTTCTCCTCCACGTCCAGCCACAGCCGGCCGATGGGGAAGCCCGTCACGCGCCCAAAGGCCGTGCGCACCTGCTCCGCGATGTCCCGGTCCCAGTACAGGTAGACGTACGCGTCCACCGTCATCCCCTGGCGGACGGCCATCGCGAGCTGTTGCCGCGTGACTTCCTCCACCTGCGTGCCGGCCACCACGTGCCGGACGTTGGAGGCCCACAGGCAGTCCATCGAGTGCTGGGCGATCATCCCCTCCCAGTGGGACACGTCGACGGCGTAGACGGCGTTGTTCGCCGGGTCGCCCGCGAAGCCCAGCTCCGCCTCGACGACCTCCTCGCTCTCCGCCATCGACTCGAAGACGTGAACCTCCGACGCACAGCCCGTCAGCAGCAGCAGCGGCAGCACCCAGGTGTGAATTCGCATGGGCACGCAGCCTCTCGCGAAACCGGCGCCGGTTTTGATTGCAGAGTCAATCCAGTGTCACGCAAAGGCGACGAGGCCGTCCGATTGGAGGACACCCAGCTCCCAGGGCGCTCACGCCGGCGCGTAGCGGGTGGGCGGACCGGGGACGCGCTGGACCCGGCCCCTGCCCTCGAGCACCTCGAGGTTGCCCAGCACCTCCGACAACATCAGCACCAGCCGCGGCACGTCGCGCCGGGGGAAGAGGACCTCGAGCAGCTCGAAGACGGACGCGGGGGCGCTGGCCAGTCGCGCCAGGAGCTTCTCCTGCCGCCGCTCGTAGAAGTCGAACAGCCCGTCGAGGAGCGCGCGGTGCCCGTGGAAGGAAGGGCCGTGCCCCGGCAGCACCGCGGCGAGCTCCAGCGCGTGCACCGCCTTCGCGCTCTCGAGGTAGCGCACCAGCGCGAGGAACTTGGTCTCGCCCTCGCCCTGCGAGAGGTCGAGCAACGGGTTGGGCGACACCCGCGCGAGGAGGTGATCGTCCGCGAAGAAGAGGCGCTCCTGCGGCGCGTGGAGGCACATCAGCCCAGGCGTGTGCCCCGGGTAGTGCTGCAGCACCCCGTCGAAGTGCTTGAAGCGCAGGCGCGTGCCCGGCGCGAGCAGCTCGACGCGCGTCCTCTCCACCGCGCGCGACACCGGCTTCGACTTCGCCGCCGCCGCCGTCATCTCGTCGACGACGGACTCCGGCACGCCCAACGCGGTGAGGAAGTAGCCGCGGTGGCGCTCGAGCAGCGCCGAGAAGCGCTCCTGGCCCAGCACCTTGGAGAGATCCGCCGGGTGCACCTGCACCTTCGCCCCGCTCTCCTCCGAGAGCGTCTGCGCGTTGCCGTAGTGGTCGACGTGCCCGTGCGAGACGATGATGCGCGAGAGGCGGCGCAGGTCCACGCCCGCCTCCGCGGCGCCCCCTCGCAACGCGCTGAGGCCGTCGGGCGTGCCCACGCCGGTGTCGAACAGCGTCCAGCGCCCGTCTTCGTCGAGGATGGCGTAGGCGTTCACCGGCCCCCCCGCCTCGAGGAAGGGGACGGGGACAGGAATGCGGTGGATGCCGAGAGAGGAGAGGAAGCGCTCGTCGACCGGTGTGACGTCGGCGTGCACGGTCGCCCCTCTCCCTCACCCTCTCCCCGGGGGGAGAGGCGCCTACTTCGCGGCCTTGATCGCGGCCTGCAGCTCGGGCAGCGCCTTGAAGAGGTCCGCCACCAGCCCGTAGTCGGCCACCTGGAAGATGGGCGCGTCGGGGTCCTTGTTGACGGCGACGATCGTCTTGGAGCCCTTCATGCCCGCCACGTGCTGGATGGCGCCCGAGATGCCCGCGGCGATGTAGAGCTGCGGCGCCACCACCTTGCCCGTCTGGCCCACCTGCAGGTCGTTCGGCTGCCAGCCCGCGTCGCACACCGCGCGGGAAGCGCCCACGGCCGCGTTCAGCTCGTCGGCCAGGGCCTCGATGGGCTTGAAGTCGCCCTTGGTGCCACGACCGCCCGACACCACCACCTTCGCCTCCGTCAGCGCGGGCCGCGCGCTCTTCACTTCCTTGAAGCCGACGAACTTCGTGAGCGGCTTGTCCGGGGCCGCCGGGGTGAAGGCCTGCACCTCGCCGCCGCCCGTCGCCTCGGCCGCCGCGAACTCGGTGGCGCGCACGGTGAAGCACTTCACCGGCGAGGACAGCTTGACGGTGGCGATGACCGCGCCAGCCCACATCGGCCGGGTGAAGGCCACGTCTGCACCGCTGCCCTCGACGGACATGATCTCCGACGCCATCGCGGCCTTCAGCCTCGCCGCGACGCGCGGCAGGAGATCCCGCCCGATGGAGGTCGCCGCGGCGCCCACCCACTCCGCCTTCAGCGTGGTGGCCAGAGCGGCCACCGCGGGCGCGAAGTTCTCGGCCACGTAGTGCTCGAGGTGCGCGCCAGAGCCCGCGTGCACCACCTTCACGCCGTGCGCCTTCACCGCGTTGGCCAGCGCAGACGCGTCCTTCGCCAGCGCGACCGCGTGCACTTCCCCTCCAGCCGCCTTCGCCAACTGCTGCCCGGCGGTGATGGCGTTCAGGGTGGCCTTGCGCAGCGAGCCGTCGGGGTTCGCTTCCACGAAGATGAGAACGTTGCCCATGGTGTCGTGTCCTTTCGCTTTCTCTCGGGCGCCTTACAGGGCCTTCGCCTCGTTCTTGAGCTTGTCCACCAGCGTCGCCACGTCCGGCACCTTGATGCCCGCCTTGCGCGCGGGGGGCGGCGCCAGCTTCGTTACGGTCAGCTTGACGGACACGTCCACGCCCAGGCCGGCCGGGGTCAGCTCCTCGATGGGCTTGGACTTCGCCTTCATGATGCCCGGCAGCGAGGCGTAGCGCGGCTGGTTGAGCCGCAGTTCGGTGGTGACCACCGCCGGCAGCGGCGCGGACACGGTGAGCAGCCCACCGTCGACCTCGCGGATGACGGTGATGCTCTTGCCGTCCGCCGCCAGCGCGATGGCTGGCGTCTTGGCCTTCTCCGCCTCGGACTCGAGCGACTCCTCCTTCGACGCAAAGGTCGCCTGGCTCCAGCCGAGCCACTCCGCGAGGTACTGGCCCACCTGCCCTTGATCATCATCGATGGCCTGCTTGCCGAGGATGCAGAGGTCCGGCTTCTCCTTCTCCACCACCTTCTGCAGGCAGCCGGCGATGCCCAGCTGATCGATGGGCCCGTCGTGGTGCACCCAGATGGCCTTGTTCGCGCCCATCGCCAGCGCGTGGCGCAGCTGCTCGTGCACGTCCTTGGTGCCGACCGACACGACCACCACTTCGCCGCCGTGCTTCGCCACCAGGCGCAGCGCCTCTTCCACGCCGATCTCGTCGAAGGGGTTGATCTTGTACTTGAGCCCCTCCTTCACGATGCCCGTGCCCGCGGCGTCCACCTTGATCTTCGACTCCGAATCTTCGACCCGCTTGGCGGTGACCAGGATCTTCAACGGCATCGACTTCCTCCTCGCGTGAGGTGCATGGGCGCGCCCATGACGCGCTGTGTTGAGCGCGGGTTGATTTACGTATCAACCCCGACCCGCGCAACGTCTTTCGACGGGACTCCCCGCAGCCCTTGCGTCAGATCAGCCGCGGATGAGCTCGCGGGCGATGACGAGGCGCTGGACCTGGCTCGTGCCTTCGTAGATCTGGATCAGCTTCGCGTCGCGCATCAGCTTCTCCACCGGGTATTCCTTCGAGTAGCCGTAGCCGCCGAAGATCTGCACCGCGTCGGTGGTGGCCTTCATGGCCATGTCGGCGGCGAAGCGCTTGGCGTAGCTGGAGACGAGCGTGTTGCGCTGGCCCTGGTCGAGCAGCCAGGCCGACTTGTACGTGAGCAGCCGGGCGGCCTCGATGTCGGCGGCCATGTCGGCGAGCATGAACTGGATGCCCTGGAACTCGGCGATGGGCTTGCCGAACTGCTGGCGCTGCTTCGAGTAGTCGAGCGCGTGCTCGAGGGCGGCCCGGGCGATGCCGATGGCGAACATGGCGGTGAGGGGCCGCGAGTTGTCCAGCGTGTTCATCGCGAGGAGGAAGCCTTCCCCTTCCTTACCGATGCGGTTGGCCACCGGCACGCGCACGTCCTCGAAGGTGAGGGTGACGGTGTTGGAGGCGCGCTGCCCCATCTTGTTCTCGTGCTTGCCGACGGTGAGGCCCTTCGGCCGGCCCTCCACCACGAGGCACATGATGCCCTTGTGCTTCTGCGCCGGGTCGAGCGTGCAGAAGAGCGAGTACTGGTCGGCGTACTCGCCGTTGGTGATCCACTGCTTCTGCCCGTTGATGACGTAGAAGTCGCCGTCCCTGCGCGCGGTGCAGCGCATGCCGGCCACGTCGCTGCCGGCGCCCGGCTCGGTGAGGGCGAAGCTGGCCAGCTTGAAGCCTTCCGCGAAGGGCCGGAGGAACTTCTCTTTCTGCTCGGGCGAGGCCCCGAGAATGATGGGGAGCAGCGCCAGGTCGTTGGCGATCATCGAGGTGGCCATGCCCGCGCAGCCCCAGGCGAGCTCCTCGGCGATCACCACCTGCGCCTGGTGGGACAGCTCCATGCCGCCGTGCGCCTGCGGGATGGTCATGTTCATCAGCCCCAGCTCGGCCGCCTGGCGAATGATGTCCTTCGGAAACTCGCTGGCCTCGTCGTAGTGCGCGGCTTTGGGGCGCATCACCTCGCGGGCGAACTTGCGGGCGGTCTCCTGCAGGGCCTTTTCGTCGTCGGACAGGGAGAAGTTCATGTCGGGGCGAATAACACACGCCCGCGCGCCCAGCCGGAGAAGCTGGGAGTCCGTATGCGCGTGAACGTTGACCGCGCGTGAAGCGCCACGAATACTCCCGTTTCGGCCGACTGGCGCCTTCGCCACGTCACAGAGGGAGCGCTCAATGTCCTGGAAGTCTCGTCTCGCCGTCGCCACCGGTGCGATGGTCGCCACGTTTTGGGCCTGTGGGCCGTCGGGAGATCCCGTGCTCACGCTGACCGCCCGCCCGCGGACCATCAACAACGCGGGGCAGGTGTCCACCATCACCGCCACCGCCGTGATGGCGGACATGACCGCGGGCTCAGGCACGGTGCGGCTCTCATCGGCCGCCGGCAGCCTGAAGACGCCGGTCGAGCTGACGCTGGCCGACGGCGAGGCCTCGGCAGACTTCACGTGCGACGCGGCCGTCGATCCCGCCTGCAGCGGGCAGATCCGCATCAGCGCAGAGTGGGTGGTGAACGGGAAGCTCGTCGAGGCGACGACGGCCGTCATCATCGCCGCCCCGGACTCGGGCGCAGGCGGCGGGACAGGAGGAGGCGCCGGGGGCGGCACCGGAGGCGGCACCGGGGGCGGTGGCGACGACGCAGGCGCCGGCGGTGGCATGGGCGGCGGTACCGGCGGTGGCACGGGCGACGGAGGCCAGGGAACGCTCACCCTCACCCCGGCGCGGTCGACCATCTTCCGCGGCGTCGGAGACAGCACCACCATCTCAGCCGTCCTCACCGTCGGCGGCGCGCCGGGCGCGAACGAGCCCGTCGACCTGACGACGTCCCTGGGCGAGCTCTCCCTTCCCGATGCAGGCGCCGGCGGCATGGCCATCTCCGGCACCGCGGACGGCACGGGCCGGCTGCAGGTGCGCTTGACGGAGACGGGCGTCGCCGGTGTGGCGACCATCACCGCCACCGCCCTCGACGGAGGCGTGACCGGGATGACGACCGTCCGCATCCTCGAGGTCAACTCCATCGCCCACACCGCGACGGTCTGCGGCACGACGATGAACTGCACCATCATGGGCATCCGCAACTCGGGCTTCAACGAGACGGCGCTCGTGCGCTTCACGGTTCGCGACTCCAACATGATGCCCCTGGCGGGCGTGCCGGTGACGTTCGTCGCCAACGGTCCGCCGTCGGGGTTGACCATCACCCCCATGGCCGTCTCCAACTCCATGGGGATCGCAGAGACGTCGGTTCAGTCGGGCCTCAGCGTCGGCAGCTTCACCGTCACCGCGTCGGTGGGCACGGTGTCCGCGACCAGCCCCACGATCGGCGTGCGCGGCGCGAAGCCTTCCAACTTCGGCTTCACCCTGCAGTGCCAGAAGACCAACCTGGCCGCGTGGATCGACCCAGCCCCGCCGCTCGCGCTGACGAATGCGTGCGAAGTGACGCTGGTCGATCGCCTCGGCAACCCGGTGGGGCGCGTGACGTCGGTGAACCTGAACTCGGAGGCCGGCGCTGTCCCCGCCAACATCATGACCATCGGCTTCATGCCTTCGGGCTCCAACCCCAACGAGGGCAAGGGCACATTCACCTTCAACACCGTGGGGCGCTGGCCACCCGAAGACGTGACGCCGGTGGGCGCTGACCCCACCCAGTACCCGATCCCCCGCCTCGCCGAGCCCTCGTACATGGCCGGAGCGCTGACGCGAAATCCGCGCGACGGCCTGGTGACGATCCTCGCGTACACCGACGGCGAAGAGCACTACTTCGACGACAACTCGAACGGCGTGCGCGACCCCAGCGAGCGCTTCATCGACCAGGGAGAGCCCTTCATCGACGCCAACGACAACAACCAGTGGGATGCGGGAGAGCAGTACACGGATGTGGACGGGAACGGCGCGTGGACTCCCCCCAACGGCACCTGGGACGCCAACACCAAGGTGTGGACGGTCGCTCACGTGCTGTACACCAACTACGCGTCGGGCGCCGTGGCCCTCTTCAGCCCCTCGAGCTTCAACGTACCCAAGGGCAGCCAGACGATCGTCGACGTGTACATGCCCGACTTCAACCTGAACCACGTCGAGTCCGGCTCGAGCGTGGGGACCACGCGTGTGGCCACGAAGGGCTCCGTCGCCTTCATCAACTCCAACCTGGGCCTCGATGGCTGGGGCTTCGAGTTCGAAGCCCGCCGGCTGGTCAACGCCACGGGCACGGGGCCGTGCGACGCGACCCAGCCGATCTGCGTCTACCGGACGCTCTTCGGCTCCTGGGGCCGCGGCTACATCGGTCAGCTCCGCCTCACCGGCGCGGCGACGTCAGACATGACGCCACCTCAGGGGGACACGATCACCGTGACGACCACCACGCGTGGTGTCGCCGGGTCCGCGCCCGTCTCGGGCACCTTCCAGTAGCGTCCCCGCTGCAGCGCTCCGCACCTGGCGGGGAGCGACTCACTTCGGCTTCGGCACCTTCTCCCAGTCCGCCAGGAACTTCTTGATCCCGGCGTCGGTGAGCGGGTGCTGGGCGAGCTGCTGGATGACGTTGAAGGGCACCGTGGCCACGTCGGCGCCCAGGCGCGCGGACTCCAGCACGTGCACCGGGTTGCGGATGCTGGCCACCAGCACCTGCGTCTTGAAGCCGTAGTTCTTGTAGATGGTGACGATGTCCCGGATGAGCTCCATGCCCACCTCGGAGATGTCGTCGAGCCGCCCGACGAAGGGCGAGATGTAGGTGGCCCCCGCCTTCGCCGCCAGCAGCGCCTGGTTGGCCGAGAAGCACAACGTCACGTTGGTGCGGATGCCTTCCGCGGTGAGCGCCTTCACCGCCTTCATCCCCTCCACCGTCATGGGGATCTTCACCACCACGTTCTTGTGGATCTTCGCCAGCTGCCGGCCCTCGGCGATGAGGCCGGGCGCGTCCAGCGACACCGCCTCGGCCGAGATGGGCCCGTCGACGATGCTGCAGATCTCCCGAATCGTCTCTTCCAGGGGGCGGCCCACCTTCGCCAGGAGCGAGGGGTTGGTGGTGACGCCGTCCACGCAGCCCATCTCGTACGCGGCGCGGATCTCCTTCACGTCGGCGGTGTCGATGAAGAACTTCATGAGTCGTGCTCCTTCTTCGGGTGAGCGGGAGGTGACTGCCCGGCTGGTGTGCGCCTCGTAGCCGATGTAATGCGCAACCGCCATGGCCCGCCCCAAGCTTCGCCCCGTCGACTCGAGCCCCCGCGGGCGCGACTCCGCATCTGCGCAGCTGGCCTGGGCGCGCACCGTGCTGGAGAACGAGGCGAAGGCCATCGCCTCCCTGTCCGCCCGGGTCGAGCTCGACTTCCTCGAGGCCGTCGAGGCGATCCACCGGGTCAAGGGCCGCGTCGTCGTCACCGCCATCGGCAAGCCGGGCTTCATCGCCCAGAAGCTGTCGGCCACGCTCTCGTCCGTCGGCGTGCCGTCCCTGTACCTGCACCCCGCCGAGGCCGCGCACGGCGATCTCGGCCGCGTGGCCAGGGGCGACGTCGTCATCGCGCTCTCCAACTCCGGCGCGACGGAAGAGCTGTTGCGCCTGGTGGGTCCGCTCAAGCGCCTCGAGGTGACGCTCATCGTCATCACCGGAGACAAGCGCAGCCCGCTGGCCCGGGGCGCCGACGTGGTGGTGGACATCGGCCCCATCGACGAGGCGTGCCCGATGGGCCTGGTGCCGACCGCCTCTTCCGCCGCGCTGCACGCGGTGTGCGACGCGCTGGCGATGACGGTGGCCTGGCGTCGCGAGTTCACCGCCGCCGAGTACGCGCGCTTCCACCCCGGCGGGAAGCTGGGCCGCAGCGTGATGCTGGTGAAGGAGTTGATGCGCTCCGGCGAGGCCAACCCGCTGGTGCGCGACACCGCCACCCTCGCCGAGGTGGTGGTGGTGATGACCAACACCCCCGGCCGGCCCGGCGCCGCCAACGTCGTGGACGCGAAGGGCCGCCTCAAGGGCATCTTCACCGACGGCGACTTGCGCCGGCTCGCCGAGAAGCGCGCGCTCGACTTGAAGACGAAGGTGCGCGACGTGATGGCCCGCCAGCCCAGGTGCGTGGGACCCGACGAGCTGGTGCTGACCGCCGCGGCGCTGATGCGCGAGGCGAAGATTGACCAGGTCCCCGTGGTGGACCGCGAGGGCTGTGCGGTCGGCCTGCTCGACGTGCAGGACCTGCTCGCCGCGCGCGTCGTGTGAGGCCCCCCGGCTTGACCGTCCTCCAACCCAACGCGACGCGTCAGGCCGTGATCTCGACCCCTTCCAGGTGTGAACAACAGTTTCTCGACTCCTGAGACAATGTGGGTGAGTCGTTCGCGCCGCTCCTGGGGGGGCGGCCTTCCAAACCAAAACGGAGAGCTGACATGGGTCTGTTCGACAGCGTGAAGCGTGCGGTCTCGAGCGTCCTTCCGAAGGTGGAGTTGCCCAAGCCGTCGTTGCCCAACCCCTCGGCCCTGGTGAAGACGGGCGCCAGCGTGGCGAAGGACGTCTTCCAGGCGGCGACGAAGCCGGCGGTGGATCTCGCCTCGTCCGTCATCCCCAGCCGCGCTGGCGTCAGCCAGGTGGCGCACAGTTGGTACGACAAGCTCAACAGCGTGGCGGACACCTTCGGGGGCGGCCTGCGCAAGGGCGGCGCGCTGCTCGAGGCCGGGGGCCAGGCGCTCTCGCCCTTCTTCCCCGGCGCCAACGAGTTGACCACCATCGGCCGCGCGGCCCAGGTGTCGGGGCGCGCCATCGCCGACGCGCCGGAGAACGCAGTGCAGGTGGCGCAGCTCGCGCGGCGCGAGGTGGACGACCTCTACAAGCGCGGCGTCTCCCTCTTCGAGGACGCGAAGAAGACCATCGGCGCGGGCATCGATGCGGCGCGGCGCGGGCTGGAGCAGGTGGGCCAGGGCCTCGACACGCTGAAGCGTGTGGCCGACGAGTACTCGGCCGGGGTGCTGGCGGCCGTCGACTACAAGACGAACATCGACAAGCTGGGCGAGGGCGACAAGTACAAGCTGGGCGTCGGCGGCTCCGGCAGCATCGAAGGCGGCAAGCTGTACGCCAAGGGCAGCATCGAGGTCTCGCGGGAGAAGGACGGCTACACCGTCGCGGTGGACGGCGAGCTGGGCGGGGGGCTCTACGGGCAGCTTGGCGTCGCGGTGGGCGGCAAGGTGTCCATCGACGGGCAGGCCACGCTGGGCGTCGGCGGCAAGGTGGAGTTCAAGTTCAAGACGGCCGAGGAGGCCAAGCGCGCCACGGAGATTCTGCTGAAGCAGGCGGCGGCGTCCGCAGCCGGCGCGGCGATGAGTTCGACCCCCGTGGGTCCCCTGGGTGCGGTGGCCGGCCAGGTGGCGCAACGGACCCTGGGCCCCAGCGCCGCCGACCTCCAGTTCCTCAGCCAGCGGATGAGTGCAGTGGAGCTCAAGGGCAACGTGGCGGCCGAGGCCGCGGCTACGCTGGGCTTCAAGGATGCCCTGGGCGCCGCCGCGGGGGTCAAGGGCAAGGCCGAGTACACCGTGCGCCTCGACTTCAACCGGAAGGACGACGCGGGCCGGCCGCTGCCGCCGCAGGCGTCGGTGAAGCAGTCCCTCACCCTCGAGGGCGGCGCCGGGGGCGGAGTGGCCGTCGGCAACGGGAAGGAAGGGAACCAGAAGAACGACTTCGGCCTGCCGTACCTGGGCGGCAAGGTGGAGCTCAAGGCCGAGGTGGAGCAGCGCTTCACCCTGCCCTCCTCCATCGACGGCGCGAAGCTGCAGAGCGACCCGCTGGGCACGCTCTCGGCCATCCGCGATCAGGTGGCGAGGAGCGAAGAGCAGAAGGTCACCATCAGCGTCGACGGCCAGGCCGCGGCGGTGGGCAAAGGCGGGGGCCTGGTGGCGGAGATGTCCTTCAGCGGCAAGGTGGAGGATCTGCTCAACAGCGGCTACGCGGAGCGCCTCGCGAAGGGCGACCTCCAGGGTGCGCTGCGGGCGCTGGGCGACAAGACGCAGGTGGAGGCGAAGGTCACCCCGTACGCGCAGTTCGGCGTGGCGATGAGCCCCTCCCTCACCGTGATGGGCTTCGGCGTGGGCATGGAGCTGGAGGCGACGCGCAAGGACGCGCTCGACCCCAACAAGGTCCCGCGCTTCTCGGGCAGCGCCAGCCAGGTGTGGGACAACCTCTCGCGCGAGCTCCAGAAGTACGCGCCGTACGTCACCACCGGGCTGCCTCCGCAGATCCGCGGTTGACGTTCCGGCCAACTGGCGGCGCGGCGCGCGGGCACGACTCGACGGCGCTCCTCTCGCCGCGCCCCTGTGGCCCCTGTCTCAAGCCGTCGTCGCCGGCAGCTCGAGCGCTTCGCCGTCCCTCCATGGGCGAACGGCTCCTCCACCACCGATGGGCTACTGGCCGGAGCCGCTCAGGTTGGCGGCGGGCCGGGGTGCGTCGGCGTCGTGCTCGAAGATGAGCCTCGTCGACTGGGCGCCGGCGCGCGCTGGCGCGAAGGTGACGGTGGCAGAGGTGGAGGCGCTGGGCGGCACGTCTCCCAGCTCGCCGCGGACGAAGAAGCTGCCGGTGTCCGAGCCCTCCAGCGTGAGGCGGGTCAGGGTCAGGGTGTCCTTCCCCACGTTGGTGGCCGTCACCACCACCACCCGCGTCTGCCCCAGCGGCACCAGGCCGAAGTCGTGCGTCACTTCCTGCGTGGGAGTCCCACCGTCGAGGGAGAGCTGGAGATCGCCGCGGTTGGTGGGCTGGACGCCCGGGCGGCCGCAGGCGAGGCCCGCCGCCGCCACCAGCACGAGCAACGCGCGCCTCACAGCTTCCCGTCCAGCCGCGGCGCGTACGAGGGCACCGTGTCCTTGAGCCGCTGCCACAGGGCCTTCGCGCCTTCCGCGTCGCCCTTCGCCTTGAGCCGGTCTCCCAGCGCCGCCACGGCGTCGGGGTTCTCCGTCGCCACGCGCCACACGTTGTCGGCCATCGGCTGACGGTTCAGCTTCACCATCGTCCACGCCATGCCGGCGCGCAGCCGCGGGTTGTCCGGCTGGAAAGGCATCACCTGCCGGTAATTTCCCAGCGCCTCCTGGAAGCGGCCGCGGGCGAGGTGCTCCTCCGCGTCCTCCACCAGCTTCGCGAAGTTGGCCTCCATCTCCGGCGTGCGGGGCGCATTCTGGAAGGCCTCCATCGTCTCCTTCGACAGCACCGGCGGCATGCCCGGCTGGCGCGCGGGCTCCGGCGGGGCCACCGCCACCTGCGGCGCCACCTTCGAGAGGCCACCCGCGGCGATCGCCTTCGTCGTCTGGTCGAGGAGTCGCTTCGCCTGCGGCGCCTGGGGCGCGGTGGGGGCGTCGGAGAGGAAGCGCTCGAAGTCGGCCTTCGCCTGCGCCAACGCCTTCGCGTCGTCCCCCTTCGCGTCGAGGAGGAGCGCGGCGCGGGCGTAGCGGGCTTCCACGTTGCCCTCGAAGGTCTCCAGCGCGCGGGTGTAGGTGGCCAGCGCGCCGTCGGCGTCGCCGAGGAGAAACCGGGCGTGGCCCAGCATCGTCTCGGACTCCATCAGGCCCTGCATGCCCAGCTTGAGGCACGCCACCGCGTCGGCGTGCTTTCCGGCCTTCACGTGCGCCCGCGCCTTGTCCAGCACCACCACCTGCGTCGACTCCGGGCCCGGCTTGCAGCCTGCGTCCGCTGGAGGAGGGACCGGCCTGTTGCCCAGCGCCTTCTTCTCCTGGAGGTACAGCGCGCGCACGGGCTCGGCCACCGCGACCGCCTGGGCGTAGTACGTCTTCGCGTCGGCGAAGCGCCCCTGCCCGAAGTAGAGCCGGCCCAGCGAGGCGGCGATCTCGAAGGGCTTGTCCCGGTCCTTGAGGCCCTGCGTCTCGTCCAGCTTCTTCACCAGCGCCTCGGCGGAAGGCGTCGGCGGGTGGTTGGGCGGAAGGGGCGCCTGGGCGAGGAGGAGGGCGAGGAAGGCAGTCACGCGGCCTCCCTAACATGGGCGTGCGGGGTTTGGGTCTTCCCCTCACCCTGCCCCTCTCCCCCGATGGGGGAGAAGGAGCACGTTCAGCAGTTCGCGCACCGTCTTGTGCAGCACCGGGTGCCGCGCGTCGGGCGAGAGCTCGACCAGCGGCGCGAGGACGAAGCGGCGCTCGTGCATCCGGGGGTGCGGAATGACCAGGTCGCCTTCGTCCACCACCACCTCGCCCCACAGCACCACGTCCACGTCGATGACCCGCGGCGCCCAGCGCGTGGTGCTGACACGCCCCATCGCCCGCTCGAGGTCCTTCACCGCGACGAAGAGCGCCCGCGGCGAGAGCGCCGTCTCCACCAGCACCACCGCGTTCAGGTAGTCGGGCTGGGGCGTGGCGTCTTCCGGCGGCAGGAGCGCCGGAGTCTCGTGCGTGGAGGAGCGCGCCACCACCGCCGTCTCCGCGATTGCTCCGATGCGGCGCACGGCCTCGTCCAGCGCGGCCTGCCGGTCGCCCAGGTTGGAGCCCAGCGCGAGGTGGACGCGCGCCATGGCTCTCCTCTAACGCGTCACCGGGTTTCTCAGCACGCCGATGCCCTCCACCTCCACCTCCACCACGTCGCCCGCGGACAAGGGCCCGACGCCCGACGGCGTGCCGGTGATGACCACGTCGCCGGGCAGCAGCGTCATCACGTGAGAGATGAAGGACACCAGCCTCGGGGGCGGGTGCACCATGTCGCTGGTCCGCCCGTCCTGGCGCGTCACCCCGTTGATGCGGCACTGCACGCGCAGGTCCTTCCAGTCGAGGCCCGTCACCATCCACGGCCCGAGGCAGGCGAAGGTGTCGTAGCCCTTCGCGCGGGAGTGCTGCGTCTCCTTCCGCTGGATGTCGCGCGCGGTGACGTCGTTGAAGCACGACAGCGCGAAGATGCCGGTGGCCGCCGTGGCTTCGTCCACCTTCGAGAGGCGCTGGCCGATGACGAGGGCGAGCTCCGCCTCGTGGTGCACCTCCTGGCTGGCGGGCGGCAACACGATGGGCGAGAGGTGGGCATTCAACGCCGTGGAGGGCTTGAGGAAGAGCAGCGGCTCCTCGGGCACCTTCTTCCCCATCTCCGCTGCGTGCGCCCGGTAGTTCTGGCCGATCGCCACCACCTTCGACGCCGGACTGGGGACCAGCCACGAGGCCTCCGCGGCCGGCACCACCTGGCCGGTGCGCGAGATGCCCTCCCACGGCGCCCGGGCCAGCACGTGCAGCGACTCGCCGTCCACCTCGACGAAGAGCGCGTCTCCCCGCAGCGCGATGCGTCCGAAGCGCGCCATGCCTCAGCCCTTCAGCACGTGCGTCATGTCGTAGAGGCCGGGCGGCTGGCCCACCACCCAACGCGCAGCCCGCAGCGCCCCGCGGCCGAACTGCTCGCGGGACGTCGCCCGGTGAGTCAGCTCCACGCGCTCCCCGTCGCCGAAGAAGAAGACGGTGTGCTCGCCCACCACGTCGCCGCCGCGCAGGGCCTGCACGCCGATCTCCCGGCGCGGCCGCTCACCCACCTGGCCCACGCGCGAGGTGCGGATGACGTCGGTGCTGCGGCCCACGCCTGCGGCGAGCTCCTCTGCCAGGCGGAGGGCGGTGCCCGACGGCGCGTCCTTCTTCATCCGGTGGTGCGTCTCCACTACCTCGATGTCGAAGTCGTCGCCCAGCCGCCGCGCCAGCTCGCGGGCCGTTTCGATGACGAGATTCACGCCCACCGACATGTTGGGGGACATCACCACCGGTACCTGCCGGGCTGCCGCCGCCATCTCCGCCTTCGCGTCGGCCGAGAAGCCGGTGCTGCCCACCACCAGCGGCACCTTCGCCGCCGCGCAGGCCCGCGCGTGCGCCACCGAGGCCTCCGGCGTGGTGAAGTCGATGACGACGTCGGCGCTGGCCAACGCCTTGTCCAGCGAGTCCACCGTCTCCACCTCCAGCGCGCCCAGGTGCGCCGCGAGCCCCACGTCGAGGCCGATGGCCGCGCTGCCCGGCTTGTCGGTGCCGCCCGTCAGCGTGAGGTCGTCGGCGTCGCGCACCAGGCGCACCAGCAGGCTGCCCATGCGCCCGGACACGCCCGTCACCACCACCCGCGTCGGCTTCTTCGTCATGGGAGACTCCGTCACACGAGGCCCAGCTTCTTCAGCTCGGCGGCCAGCTTCGCGGCATTGCCTTCCGTCATCGGCACCAGCGGCGGGCGGATCTCCGGGCCGAACCTGCCCATGAGGTGCAGCGCCCACTTCACGGGAATGGGGTTGGACTCCACGAAGAGCAGCCGGTGGAGCGGCTGGAGCTCGAGCTGGATGCGGCGGGCCGTCTCGACGTCGTTGGCCAGCGCCGCCGCGCAGAGGTCCGCCATCTTCCGCGGCGCCACGTTGGACGACACCGACACCACGCCCTTGCCGCCGGAGAAGATGAAGGGCGCCACCACGAAGTCGTCGCCGGAGAGGAGCGTGATGCGCTCCCCTACCTGCTCGTAGACGTCGAGGGTGCGCAGCACGCTGCCGGTGGCCTCCTTGAGCGCCACCACCTCGGGGATGTCGGCCAGCCGCTTCACGGTGTCCGGCAGGAGGTCGACGCCGGTGCGGCCCGGCACGTTGTAGGCCATGAGCGGGAAGCCCGGGTGCGCCTTCGCCACGAGGCGGTAGTGCTCGACGAGGCCCGGCTGCGTCGGCTTGTTGTAGTACGGCGTCACCACCAGCGCGCCGTCGGCGCCCAGCTCCCGCGCCACCTTCACGCCCTCGATGGTCTCCGCGGTGGAGTTGCTGCCCGCGCCGGCGAAGACCTTCACCCTCCCCTTGTTGGCCTTGATGCACACCTCGATGGCGCGGCGGCGCTCCGCGGGCGTCATCGTCACCGCCTCGCCGGTGGTGCCCATGGGGATGAGGACGGTGGTGCCGTTGGTCACCTGGTACTCGACGAGGCCCTCGTAGGCGGCCTCGTCCAGCTTCCCGTCCTTGAATGGGGTGGCCAGCGCCGTCATCGAGCCGGACAGCTTCATCATGGCGTCTCTCCTCTCCACAGGTCTTCCAGCGTCTCTCGCGCGCGCACCACGCGGAAGCGCGAGCCGTCCACCAGCACCTCGGCGGGCCGGGGGCGTGAGTTGTAGGTGCTTGCCATCGACATGCCGTAGGCGCCAGCCGTCATCACCGCCAGGCAATCTCCCGGTGACAGGGGCGGTAAGGCGCGCTGGTAGCCCAGCACGTCGCTGGATTCGCACACCGGGCCCACCACGTCGAACTTCGAGAGCGCGCCCTTCCTCGGCCGCACCGGGCGGATGTCGTGGTGCGCCTCGTACAGCGCGGGCCGCAACAGGTCGTTCATCCCCGCGTCCACGATGAGGAACCGGCGCGCGGGCGTCTTCTTCCGGTACAGCACGCGCGTCAGGAGGACGCCGGCGTTCCCCACCAGCACGCGGCCGGGCTCCAGCACCAGCGTGGCGGAAAGCCCGCGAAGCGGCTCTCTGACCGCGCGTGCGTACTCCTCGAGGCCCGGGGGCTCCTCGGTCGTGTACCTCACACCCAGCCCGCCGCCGACGTCGAGGTGGGTGAGGGGCAGGCCCAGCTTCTTCAGCGCGCGAAAGAGGTCCGCCACCTTGCCGATGGCCTCCCGCACCGGGCGGGTGTCGGTGAGCTGCGAGCCGATGTGGCAGTCCAGCCCGCGCGCGACGAGGCCCTTCATCTTCCGGCTCTTCTTGTAGAGGCCGACGGCTTCCTCGAAGGGCACACCGAACTTCGACGTCTTGAGGCCCGTGGCGATGTACCGGTGCGTCTTCGCGTCGACGTCCGGGTTGACGCGCAGGGCGAAGGGCGCGCGCGTCTTGAGGCGCCTGGCCACCGCGTCGAGCCGCTCCAGCTCCTCGGCCGACTCCACGTTGAACTGGAGGATGCCCATGCGCAGGGCGAGCTCCAGCTCGTCTTCACGCTTGCCCACGCCGGAGAAGACGACGCGCCTGGGGTCTCCACCCGCCTCCACCACGCGGCCCAGCTCACCCGCCGAGACGATGTCGAAGCCCGCGCCGCGATCCGCCAGCAGCTTGAGGAGCGCCAGGTTGCTGGACGCCTTCACCGAGTAGCACAGCAGCGTCGGCGTCTCGGCGAAGGCCTCCTGCAGCACGGTGAGGTGCCGCACCAGCGTCGCCGTCGAGTACACGTACGTCGGGGTGCCCACCGCGCGGGCGATGCGCTCGAGGGAGACGTCCTCACAGTGCAGCGCGCCTCTGCGCAGGTGGAAGTGGTTCACCTCGCCTCCTGGCAGCAGCCGGCGTCAGGCGGGGTGACGGCGGGAGACGGAGGGCGCGTGTCTTCCAGCGGCGGCCGCGGCGGACCCTTGATGCCGCACGCAACCGACGACACGAGCAGGAGGAGAAGGAACAGCCGACGCATCGCGCGCACGTTTGCCCTCGTGGAGCCGCGAGCGCAAGGGAATGGGGCGGCGGGGGTTAGAACCGGATGCCGAAGAGGCCGCGCAGCGCCTGGGCGTTGTCGAGGCTGACGGGCATGCCGGTGACGTCGCGCTTGGCGAAGCCGCCCAGGGGGAAGAGGATGCCGTACTGCAGCTGCGCGAAGAAGCCGTCTTCCGTCTCGTAGCGGGCGCCGGCGTTGATCTCCACGCCGAGGTTGGCGTCACTGCCGATGTACCCCCCGGGGGTGGAGTCGAAGAAGACGGCTCGCGACCAGATGAGCGAAGCGAAGACGTCGAAGCCCTGGGTGATGCGGTACTTCGCCTTCGGCTTGACGTAGATGCTGTCCGTGACGCTTCCGAGGATCTCCCGGTAGAGGATCATGTCCACCCGGTAGTCGCGGTTGAAGCGGAAGTTCTTGATGGTGTCGTCGGTGCAGCCGCCCAGGCTGCTGCAGCGGTACTGGGGCCCGTCGATGTCACCGGTGCCGGTGGCGCCATCGGCGCCCGAGCCACTTCGCCGCGGGTAGTTGCCGAAGCCCGGCGCGTCGTCACCCGAAGCGAAGCCCACCTCGCCGCCCACCTCGAGATCGCCGTTCAAGAAGCGGTACTCGCCCTGCAGCACGCCGCCGAACTGGTACACGTACAGCGACTGGTTGTAGCCCGGAGAGTTGGCCGTGGCGCCCGTCAGCGCGCGGTTCTGAATGCTGCCCAGGACGGCGGCGAACTCCGCTTCGATGCGGAAGTTCTTCTTCTCCACCTTCGCCCAGAGATCCGGGATGAAGAGGAGCGCGTTGCGCTGCACCCAGATCTGCGAGGACAGCGGCACCGTGAGGCCGTCGTTCCCCGGCCAGGGCTGCGAGTAGTAGTCGATGGGGTCGTTGCGCTGCACGCGGTAGGTGAAGTGGAGGCCGTAGTTGAAGACGACCTGGTTGGCGTCCAGCTTGGCGACGCGCTCGCTCTCGGTGTCGCGGCGGGCGATGGCGAGGATGTAGCTGTGCACCTCGTCGGAGTTGGACGTGTCGTAGGGCTGGCCGCCCTCGGGCAGGCGCACCGACGAGGGGCCTTCCACGTTCCAGTCCAGCATCGGGGTGATGTAGAAGCCGGCGATCGGCTCGGCGGTGAAGCTGACGCGGTCGACGGTGTCGCCCCAGTCGTTGTCCAGCCCGTTGCCGTCGTTGTACATCATGCCCAGGCCCCAGTGGCTGCCCATGCGGCCGAGCCGCAGGATGCCGATGGGCGTCGACACCTCGCCCCACACGCGCTTGACGGCGATGGAGTCCTGCAGGGAGTTGATGCCGCTGCGCTGCGGCGCCTCGCTGAAGCTGAAGAGGCTGAACTCGTTGCGGTCGTACCAGTAGCCGTTGCCCGCGTTGCGCGAGAAGGCGTAGTCGGGCGTCGAGCCCCAGACGAGGTTGTCGAGCGCGTCGATCTGCGTGTGGATCCGCACCTCCTCCGAGATGTTCAGCGTCGGCTCCACGCGCAGGCGCATGTTGACGCCCGCGTTGGTGCGCTCCACGTCGGAGATGGGCGAGCGCCCCCACAGTTGGTAGCCGGCGGGATCCGCGCCGCGCCCCAGGTCCATCCGGTAGAAGAGGTCGGGCCGCACCCGCAGGTAGCCGTCGAGGGTGACGAGCTCGAGCTTGCGTTTCTCGTCCACCCAGTCTTCCTGCCAGCCCTGCGCGACCGACTGCGTGGCGGCCTGGGCGCGCATCTCTTCGCGCAGCTCCTTCATCTCGCGGCGAGCCGCCTCCAGCTTGGCGTCGAACTCCTTGCGCATGGCCTCCGGATCATTGGAGGTGA
>JBFMHF010000140.1:0-19840 GCA_040752975.1 Myxococcota bacterium | reverse complement strand
CAGCGCCGGGTGGGCGCCGGGTCACTTCGCCTTGCGCTTCTTCGCCGGCTTCTCCTCGGCGGCGACCTCTTCCGAGCGGGGAGCGCGCTTGGGTGGCTTGCGCTCGGCCTCTGTGGCCACGGCGGGCGCCGGCGCCAGGGCGACGGCAGCCGCAGGCGCAGGCGCAGGCGCGGGCGCGGCGTTGGGCGACACGCTGCCGCGGGCGAGGCTGGCCTTCAGCGCCTCCATGAGATCGACCACGCGGGCCTGCGGGGCGGGGACGGGCGTGAGATCGACGGCCTCCCCCTTCACCTTCGCGTCCAGCATCGCGCGCAGCTTCTCGCGGTACTCGTCCTTGTACTTCGACACGTCGAACTTCGGTTGGGCGAGGGCCGCGATGAACTGCTTGGCCAGGCCGAGCTCGGCCTCGGTGACGGACGCCTCGGGGATGGGGATGTCGCTCAGCTTCCGCACCTCGTCGTCGTAGTGCAGTTGCTGCATGACGATGGCCCCGTCCACGGGCCGCAGCAGGATCAGGTTCTGCTTCCCGCGGGTGACGTAGCGGGCGACGGCGGCCTGCTTCGTGTCCTTGAGCGCAGCGGCGAGCAGCTTGTAGGCGCGTTCGGCGCCCTTGTCCGGACCGAGGTAGTACCCGTTGTCGAAGTACAGGGGATCGACGGTCTCGAGCGGGACGAACTCGGTGATCTCCATCGCGCGGGAGGTGGCCAGCTCCAGCTTCTCCAGCTCCTCCTCGGAGACGATGACGTACTGATCCTTGGCGTACTCGTAGCCCTTGACGATCTTCTCGCGGGGCACGGCTTCGCCCGTCTCCGGGTCGATCATCTGCTGCTTGAGGCGGATCTTCTTCTCGGCGTGGAGCTGGTTGAAGGAGATCTTCCCGCCGGACTCCGTCGCTGAGAACACCTTCACGGGGATGTTCACCAGCCCGAAGCTGATGGTCCCCGAACTCATCGCGCGCGCGCTCATGGGCCGGTACCGTAGTCGAAAGGACGATGCCTCCAATAATCCGGGCCGACGACATCGTGCTACAGCTTGCGGAGCCGCGGACGGCCGCCTTCACCGCGGAAGGCTGGGCCTTCGAGCTCAAGCTGGACGGGTTTCGCCTGCTTGCGGAGCGGATCGGCGGAAAGGTGCGCCTGGTCCTTCGGCGGGGGCGGGAGGCCACCGCCCAGTTCCCGGAGATCGCCGAGGCGTTGGCGGCGTTGCCGGGCGGTGACTTCATCCTCGACGGAGAACTCGTCATCCAGGACGAGGTGGGCCGGCCCATCTTCCAGCGCCTGCTCAAGCGCTCGACGCTGACCGCGCCGCGTGACATCTCGAAGGGGATGCACGCGGATCCGGCGGTCTACTTCGCGTTCGATCTGCTGATGTACGAAGGGGTCGATCTCCGGGGCGAGCCGCTTTCGAAGCGGAAGGCGCTGTTGCTCGAGAAGATCCCGAAGGCCGATCGCGTGGTGCCGCTGGAGCACGTGGAGACCCAGGGAGAGGCGCTGCTCGAGGCCGTCAGGGCGAAGGGCCTCGAGGGGGTGATGGCCAAGCGCCTCGACGCGCCGTACACGGGCGGGAGATCCGACACGTGGCTCAAGATCGCGCTCAAGCACGTGGCGGACTTCGCGGTGGTGGGCTGGGCGGACGACTGGGGCGCGCTGTACCTGGCGACGTGGGACGGGGCGCGCTTCGTCTACGCCGGGAAGGTGGGCAGCGGCTTCACGCCGAAGTTGGCCGAGAGCCTCAAGCCGGAGCTGGAGGCGCACCGCGTACGCGGCCCTCCGTGCGCCGGCGATCCGCCCCGCGAGAAGGAAGCGGTGTGGTGCACGCCGACGGTGGTGGTGGAGGTCCGCTACAAGAACTGGCCGGAAGGGCTGTCGCTGCGGGAACCGACCTTCCTGCGCGTACGCGACGACAAAACGCCGAAGGAGTGCCCGACGCCGACGACGGGGTTTGCGCCCGCGCCCTCGAAGCCGCCGCCCGAGATCAAGGTGTCGAACGCCGACAAGGTCTTCTTCCCCGAGAGCGGGATCACCAAGGGGGAGGTGGTGGGGTACTACCGCGCTGTCTCGAGGTGGCTGCTGCCGTACCTGCGCGATCGCCCGCTGATGCTGACGCGCTACCCCGACGGCATCACCGGCAAGAGCTTCTTTCAGAAGGCGAAGCCGCAGGGCGCGCCGGACTTCATCCGAACGGTGAGCGTGTTCAACGAGGAGGAGGGCAGGGCGCTCGAGCAGATCGTCTGTGACGACGTGCGCACGCTGGAGTGGTGCGCGACGATGGGGGCGATCCCGCTGCACATCCCCGCGGCGCGCGTGGCGACGATCGATCGCGCCGACTGGGTGGTGATCGACTTCGATCCCAAGGACGCCTCGTTCGATCACGTGATCGAGCTGGCGCGCGCCCTGAAGCGGCTGTGCGATGAGGCGGAGCTACCCTCCTTCCCCAAGACGAGCGGGTCGTCCGGTCTGCACGTGCTGATCCCCCTCGGGCTGCAACTCGATCACGCCGGGGCGAGGCAGCTCGCCGAGCTCTTCGCGACGCTTCTGGTGCAGGCGCACCCGAAGATCGCCACGCTGGAGCGGACCCTGAAGAAGCGGGGCGGGCGGGTGTACGTCGACGCGGGACAGAACGGGGCCGGGCGGCTGATCGCGGCGCCCCTCTGCGTGCGGGCCCAGCCGGGCGCGCCGGTGTCGATGCCGCTCACGTGGGACGAGGTGAAGCCGGGCCTGGGGCCGAGGCAGTTCACCGTCCGCGACGCCGTCGGCCGGCTCGAGCAGCGCGGCGATCCGATGGCGAAGGTGCTGGAGCTCAAGCCGGATCTCGCGCGAGCGGTGGAGCGGCTGGGCGGGAAGCTGGCCCGCTGAGTCGGGCCGGATGGAGTCACCACGACGCCCGGTCCTGCCCGCGCAGTTGTGGGCCGCGCGGACCTGCCCCGGGAGTTCACCTGGGGGAGAAGTTGGATTCGCGCAGGGCTTGCCCGGCGTGCTGCTCAGGTGATCTCCGGGGTCAGCGCCCCTGGGCGATCCGCCGCACCACGACGCCGGCCGCCTGCATGCCGAAGATCGACGTGACGAAGGCGACCGAGCCGTCGATCTGGCTGCGCGACTCGCAGGAATGGAACTCGTTCTCGCCCTGCGGGCACACGCAGAGGAAGCCGCCGTGCGCCTCGTCGTAGTGCACGGGCACCGGCGCTCTCCGGGGCTCGATGGAGAAGACCGCGGTGATGCCGGTGGGCCGGTTGGTGTCGATGCCGTGCTTCCGCTTGAGCAGCTTGCGGATGTCCTTGGCGAAGGGGTCCATGTGCGTCTCGCAGAGATCCTCCACGCGGATGTACGTGGGATCGAGGCGGCCCGCGGCGCCCATGCTGCTCACCACGGGGATCTTCCGCTGCACGCAGGCGTTGAGCAGGTGCAGCTTGGCCTTCACGTTGTCGATGGCGTCGACGACGTAGTCCCAGTGGCCGGCCAGCAGTTGCTCGCTCGTCTCTTCCCGGTAGAACTCGACGATGGACGTCACCTCGGCCTCGGGGTTGATCGCCTTGCAGCGCTGCGCCATGAGCTCGGCCTTGGGTTTGCCGACGGTGCTGACGGTGGCGTGCAGCTGCCGGTTGGTGTTCGTCACGCAGACCAGATCGAAGTCCACGAGCGTGAGGTGGCCGACGCCGCTGCGCACGAGCCCCTCTGCGGCGTAACTGCCAACGCCGCCGAGGCCGAAGACGATCACGCGCGCGTCCGCGAGGCGCCTCATGCCCGCGTCGCCGATGAGACGGCCCGTCCGGTCAAACCGGCGATGCAATCGGAACGCCTTGCCTTCGGGGGCGGGATCGACATGAGGAGGAGACGCGGTCTGGGGCAGCATGTTGCTGCTCATGCACGACCTGCCGGCCGGGGCGCAAGCCACCGCTCATTGCTCCTGAGGCGCTGCCTACATACATGTGGGTTGTGTCCCAGGTGATCGTCCAGGGCCTGCAGGTCGAGCGCTGGTGAGAGTCGGGAGCTGGGGAGCCCTCACGCGGCGAAGCGAGTGGAGAAGAAGCGCCTCGCGTTGTCTGTCGTCAGCCGTCGCATCGCCTCGCCCGTCACCCCGCGCGCGGCGGCCATCGCGTCGATGATCAGCGGCAGGTACGCGGGCTCACTGCGCTCTCCCCGGTGGGGGTGCGGCGCCTGATCGGGCGCGTCCGTCTCGGCCATCAGGCGCTCCTCGGGGACGGCGCGGAGGGCATCGAGCGGCCGGCGCGCCTCCACGAAGCTCACCGGCCCCGCGAAGGAGAAGTGACAACCGGCCTTCACGTAGAAGGGCGTCAGATCCGCGCTCCCCGAGTAGCTGTGCATGAGCAGCCCGGAAGAGGGGATGTCGTGGGCCTTCAGGAACCGCTGCAGATGCGGGTGTGCGCGGTAACAGTGCACGAGCAGCGGAAGCCGGTGCTTCTTCGCCAGCGTCAGGTGCGCTTCGAAGACCGCGAGCTGTCGATCCATCGGCGCCCCTGCTTCCGAAGGCCCGTCCAGGCCGCACTCACCGACGGCGATCGCCACGCCGCGCGCGAGCAGCTCGTCGAGGCGTGAGAGGTGCTTGTCGTCTTCCGCCGCGGGAAGCTCGGGCAACAACTGCGGGTGAATGCCCAGGCCCACCTGCACGCGCGCGTCGCGCCGGGGCCATGCGAGCAGCGCTTCCCACCGGTCGGGCCCAATCGCCGGCACCACCAGCCCCTCCAGCCCTGCCGCCCACGCGCGCTCCAGGACGGCGTCGCGATCGCTGTCGAAGCGCGGCACGTCGAGGTGGCAGTGCGTGTCGATCACCTCAGAAGTTGGGCTGAATGCCCTGCGCCTTCGCCTTCTCCAGCAGGGCCTGGTGCTCGGCCTCGCTCGCCTGCGCCGCGTCCTCGATCAACATCTGCGGCACGTCGTGCTCGACGCGGTACTTCCGCTTCAGCCGCGGGTTGTAAAGCAGCTCGTCCGCCGCGAAATACAGCAAAGGGCCCTTGTCCTCCGGGCACGCGAGGATCTCCAGGAGCCGAGCGTCGATCGCCATGTCGGTGTCCGTACCGCATGCGGCCGCGTCCGTCGAGCGAGGTGGCGCGGCGAAATGCGCTCTGGTTATCTCCCCACACCTCAAGGGCCGAGCCCCCACCACCGTGCTGCGCCGCCTCACCGTCGTCCTCCTGTCCCTCACCGCCGGCCTGGCTGCTGCCGAGGAAGGCGTCCGCCGCGAAGTCATCGACGCGGGCGTGCACATCCCGGTGCTGACGAAGGCGCCGGAGTTGCTGGAGTTCATCCCCGCCGATTATCCGCCCGACGCGAAGGCCCAGGGGCTGACCGCCTCGGTGAGGCTGCTCGTCACCATCGACGAGACGGGCGCGGTGGCCGACGCGGTGGTGCCCGAGCCGGTGGGCAACGGCTTCGACGACGCCGCCATCGCCGCGGTGAAGCGCTTCCGCTTCTCGCCCGCGGAGGTCGACTTCAAGCCTGCGCCCGTGCAGATCGAATACGTCTACCACTTCGTCCTCCAGGCTCCCGAGCCGGACGCGGGGACCCTCGAGCCGGAGCTGGATGCGGGCGTGGCGCCGAGGAAGCGCGACGCGAAGCTGACGGGCAGGACGCTGGTTCGCGGCAGCCGCAGCTTCGTGCCCGACGCCCTCGTCCTCTGCGACGAGGATCCCGAGAACGTCGCCACCTCCGACGCGGAAGGGCGCTTTACCTTGGAGCTCCCCTCGGGAGCGTGCCACCTGCGCGTCGTGGCGGCGGGCTACTTCGTCTTCCAGACGGACGAGGAGCTCGTGCCCAACGAGACGCGCGAGGTGAACTACTTCCTCATCGAGAAGACGGGCATGCAGACGGTGGTGCGGGGCAAACGCGACAAGAAGGAGGTCGTCCGCCGCACCATCACCCGCGACGAGGCCCAGAAGGTCCCCGGCACCTTCGGCGACCCCGTGCGCGTCATCCAGAACTTCCCGGGCGTGGCGAGGGCGCCCTTCATCCTCGGGCAGCTCATCGTCCGCGGCGCCAACCCCAACCAGACGCTCACCTTCTTCGACGGCGTGGAGATCCCTCTCCTCTTCCACGTGGCCGGCGGCCCTTCCGTCGTCAATGCCGAGTTTCTCGATCGCCTCGACTTCTTCCCCGGCGGCTTCGGCGCCCGCTACGGCCGCGCGGTGGGCGGCGTGGTGGACGTGCAGAGCCGCAAGGGCGCGTCGGACACGTGGCACGGCAGCGCGAAGGTCGATCTCCTCGACACGGCGCTCTTCTTCCAGGCGCCGGTGGCCGAGAACGTGTCCATCGCCGCCGCCGCGCGCCGCAGCTACATCGACGCGCTCCTCCCCCTCGTCCTCCCCGAGGATCCGCAGGGCGGCTCCCTGTTGGTCCTGCCCGTGTACTGGGACTACCAGGTGCGCCTCGACGTGGGCGCGAAGCCCGGCGCTCCCCGCAAGGACGGCGCCTCCGACTTCTCGGTCTTCGTCTTCGGTTCCGACGACAAGCTGCAGGTGGTGGCGTCCGGCGGCGCCCGCAACCGCGACGTCAGCGTGGACTTCCACACCACCTTCCATCGGGCGGTGGGCTCGTGGATCTACCGGCGCGGCGAGACCACCTTCAAGCTGACGCCGTACGTCGGCTACGACCTGGCGAAGATCTCCTTCGGCATCGCCAACGTCACCGCCAACCAGTGGACGGCGGGCCTCCGGCAGGATCTCGAGGTCGAGCTCAACAAGCACGTCACGCTCCGCACCGGCGCGGACATCTACAACCAGACGATCGTCGGCGAGGCGGTGCTGCCGGTGATCAGCGGGGTCCAATTCGTCGAGTTCCCCGGCTCCGATCCCCAGCTCGGCACGCAGCGCGTGGCGCAGATCGTCAACACCTTCGACGGCGCGCTCTACACCGAGGCCGACTTCAAGCTGGGCCCCGTCACCGTCACGCCCGGCCTGCGGCTGTCCTACGCCTTCATCAGCAACCGGGTGCGCTACGCCGCCGATCCCCGCCTGTGGGTGCGCTATGAGCCGTTCGAGAAGACGGCGATCAAGGGCAGCATCGGCCTGTACACCCAGCCCCCCGCGGCGGCGAGCCTGGTCGATCCTCCGTTCGGCTCACCCAACCTGGTGCACGAGAAGGCCTTCCAGAGCTCGCTCGGCGTGAGCCACCGCTTCACCGAGTACATCAACCTCGACGTCACGGGCTTCTTCAACCGTCGCTTCGACAACGTGATCAGCGAGGACACGGCCGTGGTGCAGCCCGACGGCAGCCTCGAGACGTACCGCGAGACGAACAACGGCCTGGGCCGCGCCTACGGGCTCGAGGTGCTCGCTCGTCACGAGGTGTCGAAGTACTTCTTCGGGTGGATCGCCTACACGCTGTCCCGCAGCGAGGAGTACCGGGCCGGCCGCGACACCGCCTACCGCGTCACGCAGTTCGATCAGACGCACATCCTCACCGTGGTGGCTTCGGTGAAGCTGCCCTACGGCTTCGAGCTGGGGGCGCGCTTCCGCTACGTCACCGGGCAGCCGAAGTCGCCGCTGATCCACGACTACGACGTGTACCAGGCCGACGCGAACAGCTTCTCGGCCACCTTCGGGCCCTCGCGCAGCGCACGCTCGAAGGACTTCAACCAGCTCGACGTTCGCCTCGACAAGTACTTCGTCTTCGATCGCTGGACGCTGGACGTCTACCTCGACATCCAGAACGTCTACTGGGCGAAGAACGTGGAAGCGACCTTCTACGACTACCGCTTCCGGCAGGAGTTCGAGGTGCCGGGCATCCCCATCCTCCCCGTGCTCGGGGTGAAGGCGAGCTTCTGACATGCGGCTGCGCGCGCTCACCCTCGTCGTCGCCGCCGCGCTCACCGCGTGCGTGCAGCCCGAGGACAACCCCACCACCGTGAAGGACTTGCGGGTGCTGGCGATCCGCTTCGAGACCCCCGAGGTGCTCATCGACGAGTGCAATCTGGGCCTGCTGGCGGGCCTGGCGAACACCGACGGGGGCGCGATCGTCCTCCCCCCCGATCTCCTCCAGAAGCTGGCCATCGCCGCGTCCCGCCCGCTGACGATGACGTCGCTCATCGCGGATCCGGCGGGCAACGGGAGGACGCTGAAGTACCGCGTGGTGGCCTGCGCCAACCCCGGCGATCGCAAGTGCACCAACGAAGGCGACTTCCTCGAGCTCGCGCGCGGCGAGACGACGGCGGGCGAGCTGTCCGTCACCGTGGCGCCCGGGGCGATGCTGCTGCCCGACGGCACGCCGCTTTTGCAGGAGGTGATCGTCCAGGATCTCTACAAGGGCCTCGGCGGCTTCCGGGTGCCGGTGGTGCTCGACGTGCAGACGCAGGACGGCAGCGAGCACATCTACGCCCAGAAGCTGATGGTCTACATGTGCCGCTTCTTCCCCGAGATGGAAGAGAACACCACGCCGATCCTCCCGGGCGTGACGATCGCCGCCGAGCCCTGGCCCGAGGACGAGGTGAAGGAGTTCACCGGCACGCAGGAGATCGAGCTCGAGCCGTTGGACTTCGCCGCGCTGCAGGAGCCCTACATCATGCCCAGCTTCCAGTTGACTCCCGTGCGCCTGCGCGAGGCGTGGAAGGTGTCCTGGTACACCACCAGCGGCACGATGAGCTCGCACAACACCGGCGGCGTCGACTTCGGCGGCGAGGCGGGCCGGCACAGAAACAAGTGGCAGCCCGACGCCACGGCCACCACCCCGCAAGACGTGACGCTCACCTTCGTGGTGAGGGACGGCCGCGGCGGCGACTCGTGGCTCCAACGGCGGATCCGCTGGACGCCCTGAAGTCGTTTTCTTTCCCCGCGCGCCCCAAGTGCGCTTGGCTTGAGCGCCAGCGTGCCCGAGACCCTCTGCCCGTCGTGCGGCTTCAGCCCGATCCCCGAAGGGGCGGAGAAGTGCCCAAAGTGCGGCAAGGCCTTCGCCTACGAGCGCGTCGAGTACACCAACGTCACCGCGACCCGCGCCGGAGGCCTCACCGGATCGGTCACCGCCAACCCCGTGCCGACGGCGATCGCCCTGGGGCTGGGCGCCTTCTTCTTCACGGTGCGCGCAGGCGGCTTCCTGGGCGACGTGGGCGACCCGCCGCTCGTCTTCGCCGTCGCCGCGGTGGACGTGGTGGCGCTGGTGCTGGTGATGACGACGTCTGGGCCGGCGAAGCACGCCGCGGCCTTCGCCGGCTTCGTGGAGCTCTTCGCGACGCTGTGGGCGCAGGCGGCTCCGCCTCCCGTCACTGCCGCGTGTGCGCTGCACGGGGTGACGTTGATCGCCATGACGGTGGCGGAGCCTGGGCCGGCGCGGCTCAAGGTGGGCGCGGGCGTGGCCGGCGCGGCCTTCCTCTTCGGGCTCTTCGCGTTGATCTGGAGCGTCGTGCCGAAGCCCGAGTCGCGCGTGGTGCTGGCCGACGAGGCCGCGGGCTTCACCTTGACGCTGCCGCCCGGCTGGCGCGCCGCGAAGGAAGCCGAGGTCGCTCCCCACCTGGTGCTGCCCTGGGACGGAGGGAAGACGATCAACCGCGGCTTCCGCCTCGACTCGCCGCGGCAGGTGGGCGTGGTGATCGTCTCCCGCGACGAGCAGCCCGAGCTCGAGAAGGCCTGCCGCGACGCGCTCGCGACGCTGGGCGTGACGCGCGCGCTGGACAAGGTGGACGGGCCTGCGCCGCCCAGCCTGGGGGAGGTGGCCAGCGTCTTCGAGCTCCGCACGAAGTCGGGAGCGGCGGGGCGGTACGGCTGCGCGCTCATCGGCACGAAGCTGGTCGCGCTGGGAGTGGTGAGCCAGGATCCCACGCCCGGCGTGGGGGCCGCGGCCTTCGAGCTCGTCGCGGGCGGGCTGTCCGTGCAGCCTTGAAGCGCGTCCGGAGCGCTGGAGTCAGGGTCGCCGCGCCGGCCAGCTCCGTCGCAGCGGACGTCGCCGTCGTCGAGCCACCCCGACGTCAGCGCTGCGTCACGCGCACCGTCGTCTTGAGCTCCTTGCGCGTGTCGGGATCCCTCGCCGTCATGGTGAGGATCCCTTCCACGCTCACGTCGAAGGTGATCTCCACCTTGACGCTGCCGGCGGGCCCCGGGCGGATGCCGGAGAAGGTGAACTCGCCGAGTTGCTCGTTCTTGTTCGCCACCTCGTGATCGCCCTGCCAGATCCGCATGATCAGCTCGGTCTGGTTGGGCACGCTGGTGGTGCCGGTGATCTGCTTCGCGTTGGGGATCGGTGAGTTTCGCGGGAAGACGGTGTGCATCATCCCGTCGGCCTTCTCGAGGCCGATCGCCATCGGCACCACGTCGAGGAGCTGCAGCTTCAGGTTGGTGTCGTCGGTCAGCGAGAAGGCGTACAGCGCCGCGCCGATCGCCACCGCCTCGTCCGGGTGCACGCCCTTCGACGGCGACTTGCCGAAGAACTTGGTGAGTCGCTCCTGGACGATCGGCATGCGCGTCTGGCCGCCGACCAGCATCACCTCGTCGATGTCCTGGGTGGACAGGCCCGACTCCACCAGCACCTTGGCGACGATCTTCAGCGTGCGGTCGACGAGTTCGCTGGTCAGCTTCTCCAGCAGCCGCCGGGTGAACTTCATCTCGATGTTCAGGGGCTGGCCCTGCGGCGTCATCGTGATGAAGGGGATGTTGAAGGGCGCCTCTTCCCGTGAGGAGAGATCGATCTTCGTGCGCTCGGCGAGGTCCTTGATCCGCTGCATCGCCACCGGATCCGTCGCGAGATCGATGCCCGTCTTGGCCTGGAACTCGCTCAAGACGTAGTGGATCATCGCGTTGTCGAAGTCGATGCCGCCCAGGAAGATGTCGCCCCCGGTGGCCTTCACCTCGAAGACCTGGTCGCGGATCTCGATGATCGACACGTCGAAGGTGCCGCCGCCCAGGTCGTAGATCACGACCTTCTCGGCCAGGTGCTTGCCCACGCCGTAGGCCAGCGCGGCCGAGGTGGGCTCGTTGATGATCCGCACCACCTCGAGGCCGATCAGCTTGCCCGCGTCCTTCACCGACTGGCGCTGGCGGTCCGAGAAGTAGGCCGGCACCGTCACCACCGCCTTGTTCACCGGCACGCGCAGGTAGTTGGACGCGACGTCGCGGATCTTGTTGAGGATCCGCGCCGACACCTCCTGCAGCGTCATGTCCTTCTTGGCCACCTCGATGGTGACCTCTTTGTTGTCGCTGGACGGCTTCACCCCGTACTGCACCACCTTCTTCATCGTCTCGACGATGTCGGACGTGGGGGTGCGGCCCACCAGGCGCTTGGCCCCGTAGATGGTGTTGCGGGGGTTCAACTGCCACTGTCGCTTGGCCTCGTAGCCGATCAGCTCGTTGCCCTTGTCGTCGATCGCGTAGATCGACGGCACCGTGTAGTCGCCCCCCTTGTAGGGGATGAGCTTCACGTTCGGCGCCCCGTCCTTGTAGCCGTCGACGTAGGCGGCGCAGCTGTTGGTCGTTCCGAGGTCGATGCCGATGATGGGCTCAGCCACGGGGAGGCAGTCTAGGCAGAAAACCTCACCTGTCGAGACGGGAATAGCCGTCCAGGGCCGTCACCCAGCTTGACAGGGTGACACCCGAGGCCTCGAAGAGCTGTTGCACGGAGACCCCCGACACCAGGTCGACGGCCACCACCTGCAGGGCGGCGCTGGCCTCCGTCGCGGGATCCACCCCGGGCCCGGCGGGGCCCTGCGGCCAGGGCACCGACGTCTGCTGCCCCAAAAGCTCGAAATAGATGACGTGCCGCGTCTCGGAGCCGGTGAGGGACACCCGCGCCAGCTCGCCCCCCGTCGAGTAGATCGACGCCCACGCGGGCTGCCCGGTGTCGAAGGTGCGGGAGGCCGGCTGGAAGGACGAGTCCGCCGGCGCGGGGAGGAAGGGCGTCACCAGCACCTGGGTGGGCAGCGACGGAGTGCGGCTGAGCCGCCCGCTGGACGACGTGCCCGCGGCGTTGCCCGCCAGCGCCCACACCCCGGGAGTGGCGATCTCCACGCCGTTGTAGGCGGGGCCGCTGCGCAGGGTGATCGGCTCCACCGGGCGCGTCCCGTCCTGTCCCGGGGGCCCGGCCGTGCGGTTGGCGAAGCCGGTGGGCAGCATGCCCGCGGCCGCGTCCACCTCCACCGCGGCCACCAGCACCGTGTCGAAGGTGGACGGCACGCGGGGCAGCACCACCTCCGTCCGGCGCTTCTGCTGCCGGCGTGGCTGGAAGGACTGCATGGAGAAGGCGCCGTAGTCCGGCACCTCCTCGTCACCCAGCGGACACTTCTGCGGATCGCTGCAGCGCCCGTTGCCGTTGATGTCCGTCGTGTCAGGGACGAAGGGCCTCGCGCTGGGGGTGGCGCCGGTGCCCAAGGCGTAGTCGAAGGCGCCCAGGTACGAGAGGAAGTCCGTCGACCGCAGCGACAGCACCGACTCGAGGTAGGCGCGCCCCGCCCAGGCGGCGGTGAAGCGCGTGCCCGGCTGCGCGGGGGACAGCGCCCGGCCCTTCACCTCCTGGGGGATCCCGAAGCCAGGTGAGGTGTACAGCACCACCGCGCCCGGCACCGGCACCTGCTGGCCCACGCCCGGCAGCTCCACGAAGAAGGAGTCTCCCAGCAGGCTCTGCGGAGACAGCGAGGGCACGTCGGACGCCGACGCCGCGACGAAGCCCGCCCAGTACGCGCCGGTGGTGCTGACGTCGCTGAAGCTGATCGACGAATTGAGGCCCGCCTGGGCCTGCACCGGGTTCTCCCGCAGGGGCAGCAGGACGTCGGCGGCGGTGGCGCCGAGGATCGACGCCCGCTCGAAGGTGGGCAGCCCGTCGCTTCGGGTGGCCTGAGCCACCGCGGTGAAGGTGAAGGCGCCGCCGTCCAGCGTGGGGAAGGCAGCCAGGCCGTCGGCCCCGGTGGTGACGTCCACCGGCGTGGTGCAGTTGCTCGTCTCACAGGCGCGCACCGCGACGTTGGCCAGCGGCGTCCGGCTGGCCGCGTCGACGACGATGACGCGACGGCCGGCGGTGACGGCGGGGATGATGGTGAGGGTGGCCTCCGCCCCCGCGACGAAGGCGCCCGGCACGCTGCCCTTCACCTTCACCACGCCGGCCGTCACCCCCGTCACCAGGCCCGCGGGCGACACGGTGGCGGCGGTGCTGGGCTGCCCCAGCGCGTCCTTCACCTCCCAGGTGGCGTCGGTGAGGGGGAAGGACGTGCCGTCCAGCTTGAAGGCCAACAGGCGCAGCTGAAAGGTGTCGCCCTCGATCAGCCACCCGCTGGTAGGCGTGACGCGCAGGAGGTTGATGTCCGTCGGCGCCGGAGTCGAGATGCACGCCCCGTCGATGCACGCGCCGTTGGCCCCACAGTCGGGGTGGCCGCGGCAGACGGAGGGCACGCACACGCCGCCGATGCACTCCCTGCCCGAGCCGCACTGGCCCGACACCGTGCAGGTAGGCGACGACTGGCAGTGGCCCTCCTCACAGTAGCCCGTGGGCATCTGCATGGGGGGCGTGCCGGTGACGCAGTCTCCGTCGGCGAGGCAGCGCGGCAGCTCGAGGCACAGGCGCTGGGTGCAGTCGAAGCCGGGCGGGCACTCGCCCTCCTCGAAGCGCCGGCACTCGAAGTTGCGCATGCACTCGGCGGTGGAGCTGCACGGCGTGAAGGCCTCGCAGCGCCCGAAGGTGGCGCTGGTGCAGTACTGGCCCATGGGACAGTCGGCCGCCGTGGCGCAGTCCGCCGCCTTGCACAACCCGTTGCTGCAGATGAAGCCGGCTCCGCCGCACTGCACGTCGGTGGTGCACCGGCGGGTGCACGTCCCCATCACGCAGGTGTAGATGGCGAAGGCCAGCCGCGGATCGAGGTTGGGGGCGCAGTCCTGCGGCAGGAAGCACACCGGCAGGCACAGGCCTTGAGTCACCTCGCAGCGCCCACCCGTGCCGAGGCAGTCGGCGTCGGCGGTGCAGGGCTTGCGGGGCTGGCAGGTGCCCGAGACGCACTGCTGGTTGGCGGTGCAGGCGCTGTCGTCCTCGCACCGGCAGCGGCCGGCGGTGCAGGTGAAGCCCACCGCGCAGTCGCTCGTCTTCGCGCACTCGGGGCGCGCGCCGCACACGCCGGCGCTGGTGCACACCTGGCCCGATCCGCACTCGCTGTCGTCGACGCAGATGGGTCCGCACGCGCCGCGCCGGCAGCGTTGATCGCTCTCGCACTCGTCGTCGCTCGCGCACGGCTGGGAGTTCACCGGCGGACACGCGGTGAGGAAGGCGAGGAAGAAGGGGAGCAGCCGACGCATGCCGCGCACCATACGCGGGCGCTCTCGCGGTGGGCTACACATCTACGCCGGCGGGTACAGCGGAACGTTCGTACCCTTCGACGGCAGCAGGTGGACGGCTCTCTCCGTGTCGACCTCAGGGGACCTCATCGGCTACACCGGGCACTCCACCGGCAGCTCGACGGCCGTCCTGAAGGCTCCGCCCTGGGTGGAGGTCTCCGGCACCTCCGCGTCCAACATGTGGGCGGTTGGTGACGACGGGATGATCCTCCACAAGAACTGATCAGCGGTTCTCAAGCCTCGAGAATTCCTGGCGTGTCGCGGGTGCGCGACGGTGGGGTGTCTTGCGCAGGTGACAGTCCATGTGGTTTATCGCGAAACCTTCGCGCGGGGAGGTTTCATGCGTCGTGTGTCGCTGGCAGTCGCGGTGCTGGTCGCGCAGGCGGCCCTCGCGCAGGTGTCGACGGTGGGAGACATCGTGGTGATCCAGGATCCCACCGGGGCGATCACCAACCTCGTCACGTCGATGACCCCGACGTCGATCATCCCCAGCCAACAGGAGCAGTTCTGCCGCGCGGCGTACAACGCGATGCGCACGGTCCTGCCCGATCAATACGACGGCATCATCAGCTTCTCAACGTCCGAGGACATCACCGACTTGAACAACGTGTGGCAGGGCAGCCCGGTGCGCTCAGCGGGCTCGGGCTACGGGCGGCAGAACTCGCCGTGGGTGAACACGTACAACGGGCAGAAGATCAGCCAGTGCGTGTTCATGGGCACCCTGGGGAGGACCGCTGCGTTCTTCCCCGGACTGCCGCGCACCGAGCCGCTCCCGCCGAACCCGGACTCGCCGTGGATGCCGTCGATCGGCGTGCCCATCCCCATCCCTTCGCTCACCGGCATCGAGATGCTGGGCCATGAGTACGGGCACCACTGGTTGATGGGCATCGAGTTCGATCAGAACGATGGGCGGGGGCGGCAGCACTTCATCCGTGGCTACCTCGCCAGCGGCGATCCGATGACGCAGGGCTCGCCCAACCAGCACTACAGCCACTTCGCCGACTCGCGCTCGGTGATGTACGGCGAGTGCATCACGGATCTCGGCAACGGGACGTTCGAGCTCCGCGGCTGCCCGCGCAAGTACAGCCACATCGATCAGTACCTCATGGGGCTGCGGGCGGCGTCCGAGGTGTCGCCGATGATGGTGCTGGAAGACGCGGCGATGTCGGGCCAGGGGGTGGACACGGTGGCCATGGCGGCCAACTCGAGCGGATCCACCGTGTCGAACATGATCCGCCACGACATCACGGCGGACGAGATCATCCGCGCGATGGGGGCGCGCATCCCCGCGTACCCGATGGCGCAGAACTGCTGGCGCGTGGCCTTCGTGGTGGTGCTGGCGCCCGGCCAGACGACGATCCCGCCGGCGATGCTGCAGAAGGTCGAGGCCTACCGCGCGCGCTGGGGCCCGTGGTTCAGCTTCGCCACCGATGGGCGTGGGACGATGGACTCGCGGATCAACGGGAATGGCTGCGTGGTGAACCCGCCCACCGACGGCGGGGTGGTGGTGGTGCCGGACGCCGGTCAGCCCGACGCTGGCCAACCCGACGCTGGCCGGCCCGACGCGGGTGATCCGGAGGAGGACGCCGGGATCATCGAGCCCGACGCGGGAGAACAGCCGGACGCAGGCGGGGAGATCATCCCCGAAGACGCGGGGGCACAGGGGCGCGACGCCGGCCCGTCGAAGTGGGACACCTACGTGCCCAACGACACGGGGAAGATCCGCCCGGGCTGCGGGTGCGGCGCGACGGGTGGCTTTGAGGTGATGGCGCTGCTGGGCCTGCTGGGTGCGGTGCTGCGTCGTGCTCGTCACCGCGATCGGTGAGAGGCCACGTTTTTCGGGGTGGTGAGTGCGGCTGCCCGGAGCGCGTCAGGTGAGCGCGGACGGTCGCGTACGCGCACGGAGCTCTCGAGCGTCGGCGCGGCAGCGACAGGGTGCCCGGAGCGAGCGAGCGCGGAGGTCGCCGGCCGTCGAGCGTGGGCGGGGCAGCGTCAGGGTGCGCGGAGCGAATGAGCGCGGAGGTCGCCGGCCGTCGAGCGTCGGCGCGGGAGGGACAGGGTGGTCGGAGCGAGTGAGCGCGGAGGTCGCCGGCCCTCGATCGTCCACCCGCCCTCGCGCGCGGCTCTCGAGGCAGCGAGTGAGTCTGGTCAGCGCGGCGCCCGACGTCCTTCCCAACGTGCAGTGCCTGGCCGACGCGACGAAGCGATGGGCCCGCTCCCTTCGCCGTGATCGGGATGGATCAGGAGGCACTCCAGGTCGTCTCCGCGCTGATCCGACGGGACCCGCCCCGAGGCGGTCGACTCGCGTCCCCCTTGTACAAAGTCTCAGCAGATTGAACAGACCTGCCCTGATTTCGAGGTGTTGCTCTCGGTGGGTGCCGTCGGCGTCCGTCAACGCAACCCAGCAGAACTCGCGGCCTTCCGTCCAAACTGCTGAGACTTTGTAGGAGGGACCTGCGACCCGACCGCCGCGGGTCGCCCGCGCGAGCGTCATCCCGGGATCAGCGCAGATCAACGCGGGCCTCACTTTCGCGCGATCGCTCCGCAGGCCGATCCACTGCCGCGGAGTCGACCGCCGGTGCCTGAGGAGCAGGCCGTTCGCCCCTTCCACCGCACTCGAGCTCTCGAGTCCACACCACCAACCAGTCCGGCGTGCGACCCCGCGTGCGAGTAAGCTGCCCGCACCATGGACGCCCGCAGGTTCCTGCAGGACATCGGCTCGACTGTCTCGGCCGACTTCGTGAAGAACCGCACGTTGCTCTCCTTCGAGGAGTACCTGCAGCTCTTCTTCCAGGCGCCGCAGCTCCAGGCGCGCAATGCGGCCCAGTACCTCAAGGACGCGATCGACTCTTTTGGCGCGGTCGAGGTGCCGCACCCGACGGGGACGATCCGCCGCTTCAAGCTGTTCGACGCGACGCCGGGGGAGGTGGGGCGCGTGGCCGGCCAGGAGGAGGTGCAGAACGCCTTCTACCGGCTGCTGGGCAACTTCGTGCGCGCGGGGCGGATCAACAAGCTCATCCTCCTCCACGGGCCGAACGGCTCGGCCAAGTCCTCCTTCGTCGAGGCCTTGAAGCGAGGGCTCGAGCACTACTCCCGCCAGCCCGAAGGGGCGCTCTATTCCTTCAACTGGATCTTCCCGACGCAGAAGTTCGAGAAGGGCAGCATCGGCTTCGCGGGCGGGGGCGGCTCCGGGGCGTCGCTGGCGAGCTTCGCCCACCTCGACGCCGAGCAGATCGAAGTGCGCCTCACGTCGGGCCTGCATGAGCACCCGCTCTTCCTCATCCCGCGCGGCGATCGGCAAGCGTTGGTGGAGAGGGCCCTGGCCGAGAAGGGCGTGAAGGACTTCATCATCCCCGCGTCGCTCCTCGAGGGAGAGCTGTCGGCGAAGAACCGGATCGTCTTCGATGCGCTCTTGTCCAGCTACGGGGGCGACTGGCTCAAGGTGCTGCGCCACGTGCAGGTCGAGCGCTTCTACATCTCACGGCGCTACCAGGTGGGCACCTTCACCGTCGAGCCGGCAATGAGCGTCGACGCGACGATGCAGCAGCTCTCCGTCGATCGCAGCCAGGCCAACTTCCCGCCGGCGCTGCACAACGTCGTCCTCTTCGAGCCGCGCGGACCGGTGGTGGCGGCCAACCGGGGGCTCATCGAGTTCGCGGACCTGCTCAAGCGCCCGCTGGAGACCTTCAAGTACCTGCTGGGCTTCTCCGAGACGGCCGAGGTGGGCCTCGACACCACGGTGCTGCAGCTCGACGAGGTGTTGATCGCGTCGAGCAACGAGAAGCACCTGGCCGCCTTCAAGGAGCTGCCCGACTTCGCGTCCTTCAAGGGGCGCATCGAGCTGGTCCGGGTGCCGTACCTGCGCCGCTGGAAGGTCGAGCAGGAGATCTACGACGCGCAGGTGAACGAGCGGACGGTGGGCCGGCACGTGGCGCCGCACGCCACGCGGGTCGCTGCGATGTGGGCGGTGCTGACGCGGCTGAAGAAGCCCATTCCCGACCGGTACCCTCCCGAGGCGCGATCGCTGGTCGAGCGCCTGTCGCCGCTGGAGAAGCTCAAGCTGTACCAGGACGGCGTCGCGCCGGATCGCTTCACCCTGCAGCAGCAGAAGGAGCTCAAGAAGCTGATCCCCGCGCTGTACGAGGAGTCGGAGAACTACCCCAACTACGAAGGCCGCACCGGGGCGTCGGCCCGGGAGATCAAGACCGCGCTCTTCAACGCGGCGCAGAGCACCGAGCACGACTCCCTGCACCCTCTGGCCGTGCTGAAGGAGCTGACGGCCATCACCCGGGACAAGTCCGTCTACGAGTTCCTCCAGCAGGAGATCGTCGACGGCTACCATGATCACCAGGAGTTCGTGCGCATCGTCGAGCACGAGTACCTCGAGGTGGTGGATCGCGAGGTGCGCGAGTCGATGGGGCTGGTCAGCGAGAGCCAGTACAAGGAGCTCTTCGAGCGCTACGTGCAGACCGTCTCGCACTGGGTGAAGGGCGAGAAGATGGTCAACCGCCTCACCGGCGAGGCCGAGAAGCCCGACGAGGGGCGCATGGCGGAGTTCGAGGGCTTCGTGATGCCCCGCGGCGACGACGCCGGCGAGTTCCGCAAGTCGATCATCGCGGCCATCGGCGCCTGGCGCATCGACAACCCGACCGCGCCCGTCGACTACGCGCAGATCTTCCCCGATCTCTTCAAGCGGCTGGGCGATCACTTCTACGAGGAGCGCAAGAAGACGCTCAAGCGCAACGTCGAGAACATCCTCAAGTACCTGTCCGACGAGCGCAGCACGCTGTCGGCGAAGGAGCAGCAGGCCGTGCGCTCGACGCTGGACGCCATGGCCTCCCGCTTCCACTACACCGACGGGTCGGCCCGGGACGCGATCGTCTTCCTGATGAAGAAGCGCTATGCGTGATCTCCCTGATGGGGCGCCTGGAGAGGGCCTCGCCACCCACGTGCTCGTCGACTGCTGGGGCGTGGAGCCTGCGCTCCTCGACGATCCACCGCGCCTCGAGGCCCTGCTCATCCACGCGGCCCGCGCCGCCCGCTGCGAGGTGCTGCACGCCGCCCGGCACCACTTCACGCCCCACGGCGTCACCGTCGTCCTGCTCCTCGCCGAGAGCCACCTCGCCATTCACACCTGGCCGGAGCATGGCTTCGCTTCCGTGGATCTCCTCACCTGCGGCAAGACGCTGCCGCAGCAGGGCGTGGCGGCGGTGATTTCCGGCCTGAATCCGCGGCGATCCGAGGTCCGGTCCATCGACCGGGGCCTCGCGCAACCCCGCTGAAAAAGAGGCTGTCCCACCTTGACCGACAAACGGGGATCGACGAAACTCCGCGCCCTCTTCCTGTCGGCAAGTGTCTGAAAAGTCAGTCCGTCTCTTTCAGTCCGGGGTGTGGTGTCCGATGGGTCTTACGCGGAAGGTCGTCTCGACATGAGTCATGGACCGGTGATCCACTTCTTTGCCGGAAAAGGCGGCGCGGGCAAGTCCACGCTTGCGGCAGCCCACGCGCACAACCTGCTCGAGTCAGCGGGGAAGGAGCGGATCCTCTTGTTGTCGCTCGAGCAGCCGGGCGGCACGGCTGATCTACTGAAGAAGA
>JBFMHF010000139.1:0-19864 GCA_040752975.1 Myxococcota bacterium | reverse complement strand
GCGCTCGCACAGCTCGCGGCGATCAAAGCCAGCCTGGACGCGTCGCGCTACGCGGAGGCGCTGGCTCAAGCCGAGAAGCTGGCCACCCTCGCGTCCGGTAGTGGCGATCGCGCGACGCTCGCCGAGGCGCGGCTGTTGGCTGCGTCGGCGAAGGCCCGCAGCGGAGATCCCCGCGGCGCGGATCTCCAGGTGGAAGAGGCCATTCTCCTGGCGGAGAGCGCGCGGGACGACGAGCTGCAGGCCCGCGCCTGGGTGGAGCGCGTCGGCATCGCGGCCGTGGCCGGCAGCCCGGACGCGGACCGCTGGGCGCGCTTCGCCCGGGCGGCGGTGACGCGAGCCGGAGCGCCGAGCGACCTCGAGGCCTCGCTGGCCAACAACCTGGGCGTGCTGGCGCACCTGCAGGGGCGCTACCCCGACGCGGTCCAGGCCCACCGCCAGGCCCTGGCGCTGCGCGTTGCCCAACTGGGCGAGCTTCACCCGCTGGTGGCCCGCACGCACAGCAACCTGGGCGCCGCCTTGCGGGGCCAGGGGCAGCTCGACGAGGCCGCGGCCGAGTACCGCCGCGCGCTGAAGATCGAGGAGGCCGTGCTCGACCCATCTCATCCGGCCGTCGCGGAGACGCTCAACAACCTCGGCAACGTCCTCCTGCAGGAACACGACGCCGCGGGCGCGCGGGCAGCGCTCGAGCGGGCGTTGCAGATCAAGGAGGCGGCCTTCGGCGCGGACAGCATCCCGGTGGCCGTGTCCCTGACGAACCTGGCCACGGTATTGCTGGATCAGGGCCAGGTGGACGACGCGATCGCGAAGCTCCAGGACGCCCTCGAGATCAAGGAGCGGCTGGCTGGAAAGGACGCGCTCACCGTCGCGGTGACGCTGACCAACCTCGCGCAGGCGAACCGGCGACGAGGTGGGTGGAGCCAGTCACAGCAGCTCGACCGGCGCGCCTTGCAGATTCGGCGCGCGCGGCAGGGCAAGGCGCACCCCGATCTCGCGTACAACCTGACGGGCCTGGGACTGGCGGAGGCTGAGCTGGGGCACGTCGCGGATGCGCGCGCCGCGCTGGAAGAGGCGCTGGAGCTGCGCAGCGAGAAGAACGAGCTCCGCGCCGAGACGGCCCTGGCCCTCGGGAGGCTCCTGTTCAGGTCGAAAGATGGTCAGGCCCGCGCCGTCGCGCTCCTCGAAGAGGCGGTGTCGTCCTCGCCGAACGACTCGTTGGTCCAGAAGGAGGCCCGGGCGCTGTTGTCGAAGCGGAAGTGACCTCCCCACCAGGCGCCGGACGCCGGCACCCGGCCTTCATCGCGAGGTCCTCGAGCGCGGCTGATCCAGCAGGCTCGTCCCCACGCGCAGCCCTCCACGAGTTCCTGCCCGAGCTTCCGACTCGAGGCCTCAGCCTGGGACCAACTGCGGGGCGATGCGCTCCAGGTCGCTCAGCGTCTGCACCGTCACCACCTGGCTCACCGCGCGGGCGTAGCCCGGCATCTCGCTGTCCCCGAAGCCCCAGTTCGCCTTTGGCTCGGTGCAGATCCACACCACCCGCTTCGCCCGGCGCTTCAAGTCCTCCAGCGCCCAGGTGTTCGCCGCATTGAAGTTGTTCCGCCCGTCGCCGATCACCAGCACCGTCGTCCGCCGGGTCACGCTGCCCAGGTGCCCCCGCACGAAGGTCGCCAGGGCGTTCCCGTAGTTCGAGTTGGAGGCCAGGGAGATCACCCCGCTCGTCGTCGCGGCGTCCACCGCGTCCTCGGGCTTCGCGTCCTTGAAGTGCCGGGTGATCTCCCCCAGCTCCGACACGAAGATGAAGCTCCTCACGCGCGAGAAGAGGCTCTGCAGCGTCCAGGTAAAGAGCAGCATCATCCTCGACGTGGTGCGCACCGAGTCGGACACGTCGCACAGGACGATCACGTCCGGGCGCTGCGGCCGGCGGGTCCGGAACTGCGGCACCATCGGCACGCCCCCGGAGGTGAGGTTCTTCCGCAGCGTGCGCCGGGGATTGAGCTGCCCCTTCCGGCGGGAGCGCTGCCGCCGCACCAGCCGTGACTTGAGCTTCTCCGCCAGGGCGCGCACGGCCCGCTGAGCGAGCTCGATCTCCTGCCGGGACAGCTGGGAGAGCGGTCGATCCGCCACGCCAGTCGTCGGCCGCTTGAGCCGCGCGTTCACCTGCCGCTGCACCTCCGCCCGCGCCGCGTCCTCCACCTTGCGCAGGGCGTCACCCAGGTGCCGCGCGGTGATCTCCAGCCCGCGGGTGGAGATGCCCCGGGCCTTGAGCTCGGCCTCGATCGCCGCGAGATCCGATCGCATCCCCTCGCTGCCGGCCGCCGTCGCGAGCCGCCGGCTGAAGAAGCCCGTCTGCAGCGCGTTCTGAATCCGCGAGTAGTCGAGCTGCAGCGACGCCTGCCGGAAGAGGTGCGCCAGCCGCGCGCGATCACCGGAGAGCGCCGCCTGCGTGAGCGGAGACAACTGCCCGGCCAGTTGCTCCAGCTGCGCGATCACCATCTTGAGCTCGTCGCCCTCGAGCAGCCCTTCCTCGCGGATGCGCTCGAGCAGCGACTCCTCGATGTTCTCCAACGTCCGCGCCGCGCCCGAGAAGAAGAAGTCGAAGGCCTTGTCGAAGGTGGCGACGTCGGAGGCGCGCTTGCACAGCGTCGAGGCCAACACCGCCCGCGTCGCCTCCTTCTCGCCCACGCCCACCTCGGCCAGCGCGCGCACCGCGTCCTTGGTCTCGCTGACGCTCACCTTGAGGCCGTTCTGGCGGAGGACCTCGACGAACTCGACGACGCGCGCTTCCACGGTGCCGAAGAAGGTACGCGCCCGGGGCCGCGCGGCGCAACGGACGCGATCAGGTGATCAACTGGGGAAAGACGGCCAGCAGCGACGCCCCGCGCGCCACCGCCGTCTGGGGGTCGATCTCCACGTCCAGCGGGCGGCCGAGGTGGTGAGCCACCGCCTCGCGCACCTGCGGCACATAGGCCGTTCCCCCGATGAGCGAGACGACGCTCAGTTGGTTCGCGGGCAGGCCCGAGCTCGAGATCGCTTCCCGCGCCACGTCCACCGCGCGCTGCACCAGCTCCGCCCACTCGGGGCGAAGATCGACGCGAGACACCTGCAGGTTGATCGGGCTCTTCCGGCCGCCGGTCCCCAGCGCGTCGGGGATGTAGAACCGGGCTTCGTTGGCCGCCGAGAGAGCGCGCTTCACCTTCTCGCACTGCCGCTGCACCGCGTCGGCCAGGATCGCGTCCTTCGTCATGTCCAGGCCATGGCTGCCGAAGACCTTGCTGTTCACCCACCGGGCGAAGGCGAAGTCGAAGTCATCGCCGCCCAGGCAGTCATCGCCGGCCGTCGCCAGCACCTTGATGCTCTTCCCCGAGCGCTGCACCACCGTCACGTCCAGCGTGCCGCCGCCGAAGTCGAAGATGAGCCGAGGCTCGCCGCTGTCGTTGGCCCCCGCCGCCCCTCGCGCCAGCGCGCCGGCCACCGGCTCGGCGATCACGCGGATCACCTGCAGCCCCGCCATGCGCCCCATGCGCACCATCGCGTCGTGCACCTGCGGCGTCGCGGCCACCGGCACCGTGACGACGGCGCGCTCGATGCTCCGACCGAAGCGCAGCTGCGCCCGTTCCTTCAGGTACCGGAGGATGATCGACCCCACCTCCGATGCGCCCAGCACGCCCTGCCGCGTCTTCACCTTCACCTCGCCGCCGCCCTTGCCGTCCAGGTGAAACAGGGCCGAGGCGTTCAGCACCCGCGCCTGCGGCGAGTCGATCGGCCGGCCGATCACCCGCTTGATCCCATGGATCGTGTTCTCCGGATCCGTCGCCCGCAGCCGATCGGCCTCGGCGCCGACGATGGGTGCCCCTGCCCGGGGGAAGTGCACCACCGAGGGGATGCACGCCTCGCCACGCTCGTCCAGCGCGTACTGGAACTTGCCGTTGATGGCCGCCGCCGCCGTCGAGAAGGTCGTCCCGAAGTCGACGCCGAGGATGATCTCCGAAGAAGTCACTGCGACCTCGAACCTACCCTGCCCTTCAACCGCGGGCGAAGACCATGACCGCCTCGACGTGTCGCGTCTGAGGGAACAGATCAACCACCTGCAGGGCGATCGGCCGAAAGCCTTGCGCGGCCAGCGCTGCCGCGTCCCGCGCGAGCGCCGCGGGATCACACGCCACATACACCACCCGGGACACCAGCAGCCGAGCCGCCCAGGCGCCCACGCCCGGCGCCCCGGTGCGCGGCGGATCGAGCAGCAGCCGATCGAAGCGCGCCCCTTCCTTCACCAGCCCGTCGGCGATCTTCTCGCACGCGCCCTGCACGAAGCGCACGTTCCCGACCCCACGCTGGCGCGCCGCTGCCTGCGCCAGCATCACCGACACGGCCGCGGACTCCACCGCCAGCACCGTCGCGGCCCGCTCGGCCAGGGGGAAGGTGAAGTTCCCGTTGCCGGCGTAGAGCTCCAGCACGGCCTCGCCGCCGTTCACCTCGAGCAGCTCCACGGCCTGCCGCACCAGGGCCCGGTTCACCTCGGCGTTGGCCTGCGCGAAGCCGTCGGGCCGATGCAGCAGGCCGTCCTCCGTGAGGGTCGGCTCGCCCACCGTCTCGAGTGCGCCCTTCCCTTCGCCCGGCGCCAGCACCCCGCCGTCGAGGACGCCGTCCCGCACCAGCGCCTCCAGCGCCTGCCGGTGCCGCGGTCGCAGCGGCCCCTTTGCGTGGAAGCTCACCGCCACGCGCCCCTCGCACTCCAGAAGGCGTACCTCTTCGAGGTCCTTCACCGACGGGCCCAGCGCCTCGGCCAGCACGCGCGGCAGCGTCGAGAGCGAGTCGGTCAGCGCCGGGCACTCGTCGATCTCCACCCGCACGTGCGAGCGCTTGCCGAAGAAGCCCAGCTTCCCCTTCGTGGGGTGCAGGGTGGCGCGCCGGCGGTAGCCGAGCACCCTGGGAGATCTCACCGTGGGCAACTGCTCGTAGCTGCCCGGCTTCACCCGGCCGACGTGCTCGAGGGCTGAGGTGACGATCGACTCCTTCCACGCCACCTGCTCATCCTCGGTGATGTGCATCCAGTCGCAGCCGCCGCACTCGCCGGCCTTGCTGCACATGGGCTGACGGCGCGCGAGGCTGGCCTTGAGGATCGAGAGGAGCTCGGCCCGCAGCGCCTTCCCGGAGTCCGACACCTCGGCCAGGACCGTTTCCCCCGGTAAGGCGCCCGGCACGAAGACGGCACGCCCCGACACCTCGGCGACGCCTTCTCCTGACTTCGAGAGACGATCGATGACGAGCTCGAGGCGACGCACGTGGAGACGCGGGCTACTTCTTCGCCGGCGGAGGCGCCATGTCCGGCAGCTCCTTGCGGAGCCGATCGACGAAGCGCTCGAGCCGCACCCGCTTCTCCTCGTCGACGTCGATGAACTCGATGCCCATTCCGGCCACCTGATCGCTGTCGGGATCGTTGGGGTGCACGCGGATCACCCGGCCGGTGAGATCGAACGGGAACGCGGCGTCGGGCAAGCTGACGATCAGCCGCACCACGCTGCCCAGCGCGAGCGGGTTGCGGGTGTTGATGAACATGCCACCGCGGCTGATGTTGACCGCCCAGTCGGTGATGAAGCCATCGACGGTGCGGTAGGCCACGAGCAGCTCGTGCTGGAGCCGCTCCGACTTTCGAACGCCCTTGGTGCCCTTGTCCGCCATAGGTGGGCCGGACTCTACACGGAAGCGGGCCTCAAGCGAGCCCGGTCAAACGGCCATGGTCTTGAGGGACGCCGACACCTTGAGCCTGGGCTCGGTCAGCTTCTGCACCGACTCCACGGTCTCGCCGGGCGCCAGCTCCGTCAGCACCAGGCCCTCCGCGGTCACGTCCATCCACGCGAGGTCCGTGCAGATCGCGTGCACACAGCGACGGCTGGTGAGCGGCAGGCGGCACTCCTTCAAGATCTTGTACCCGCCTTCCTTCGTGGCGTGCTCCATGGCGACGATGACGCGCCTGGCGCCGACGGCGAGGTCCATCGCGCCGCCCATGCCCTTCACCATCTTGCCGGGGATCATCCAGTTGGCGAGGTCGCCGAACTCGCTGACCTCCATCGCGCCGAGCACGGCGAGATCGATGTGGCCACCGCGGATCATCGCGAAGCTGGCCGCGGAGTCGAAGTAGGCGGTGCCCTTGATCTCGCTCACCGTCTCCTTGCCGGCGTTGATGAGATCGGGATCCTCCTCGCCCTCGAAGGGGTACGGGCCGGTGCCGAGCATGCCGTTCTCCGATTGGAGGACGACCTCGACGCCGGCGGGCACGTAGTTGGGGATCAGCGTGGGCAACCCGATGCCGAGGTTCACGTAGAACCCGTCCTTGAGCTCCTTCGCGACGCGCTGGGCGATCTGCTCTCTGGTCAGTGGCATGGCGTGCCCCTCTCAAGCCTTCTTGCGGACCGTGCGGCGCTCGATCCACTTCTGCAGGTTCTTCGACTGGACGATCCGCTTCACGTAGATGCTGGGCACGTGGATCGCGTCCGGGTCGAGGTCGCCCACCGGGACGATGTGCTCGGCCTCGACGATCGTCACCTTCGCGGCGGCACACATCATCGGGCTGAAGTTGCGGGCCGTCTTCCGGAAGATCAGGTTGCCCCAGGTGTCGGCCTTCCACGCGCGGACGATGGCGAAGTCGGCCTTGAGCGGCTTCTCGAGGACGTACTCCTGGCCGTCGAGGATCCTGGTCTCCTTGCCCTTCGCGACCTCGGTGCCGACGCCGGTGCGCACGTAGAAGCCGCCGATGCCCGCCCCGCCCGCGCGGATCCGCTCGGCCAGCGTGCCCTGGGGGTTGAGCTCGACCTCCAGCTCGCCCGAGAGGAACTGGCGCTCGAACTCCTTGTTCTCGCCCACGTAGCTCGACACCATCTTCTTGACCTGCTTGTTCTTCAGCAGGACGCCGAGGCCGAGATCGGTGGTGCCGCAGTTGTTGGCGATGATGGTGAGGCCCTTCACGCCCTTCTTGTGGAGGGCGGTGATCAGGTTCTCGGGGTTGCCGCACAGCCCGAAGCCGCCGGACATCAGCGTGCAGTTGTCGGGGATGTCGGCGACTGCTTCGTCGGCCGAGGCGATGACTTTGTTCATCCGTGCCCTCCGTGCGCGCGGGTTCTTTCGCAACGCGCCGGTGGTGGCAATGAAAAGCGGTGGGAGCTACTCGGGTATGGTCGCGAGGGCGCGGGTGATGGTCTGGTTTGCGACCGGGTCGCGCGCGAGGGTGCCCAGGGAGTGCCGGTAGCCGTCCGCGAAGCGCTCATGGGCGGGGCCGAGGCTCTCTGGCCCGGCGTGGCGGCCGCCGTTGGAGTCGATGCTCCCCAGCGACTCGCGGGACAGCTCGAGCCTCGGCAGGTCGGGGTCCGAGTGCCCCACCCTCGCCTACACGCGCTCGACCATCAGCGCGATGCCCTCGCCGCCGCCGATGCACAGGGACGCCACGCCGCGCTTGAAGGACTGGTCCTTCATCGTGTGGAGCAACGTGACGAGGATGCGGGCTCCGGACGCGCCGATCGGGTGGCCCAACACCACCGCGCCGCCGCGCACGTTCACCTTCGCAGGATCGAGCTTGAGCAGCTGGTTGTTGGCGAGCGAGACCACCGCGAAGGCTTCGTTGATCTCCCAGGTGTCGACGTCGCCGGTCGACTTGCCGGTCTTCTGGAGCAGCTTGTTGATCGCGTCGGTGGGGGCGATGGTGAACTCCACCGGCTTCCGGGCCGCCGCGGCGTGTCCGACGATCTTCGCCAGCGGGGTGAGGCCCAGCGCCTTCGCCTTGTCCGCGCTCATCAGCACCAGCGCCGCGGCGCCATCGTTGATCGACGACGCGTTGGCCGCCGTCACCGTGCCGTCCTTCTTGAACACCGGCTTCAAGGCCGTGATCTTGTCCGGCTTCGCATTCTTCGGGCCCTCGTCCTCGGACACCAGCACCGGGTCCCCCTTCTTCTGGGGCACCGACACGGGGACGATCTCCGCCTTGAACAGGCCTTCCTTCTGCGCGCGGATGGCGCGGTTGGTGGACTCGAGGGCGAACTCGTCCTGCGCCGCGCGGCTGATCTTGAGATCCGTCGCGCACGCCTCGGCGCAGATGCCCATGTGCACGTTGTCGTACGCGTCGGTGAGGCCGTCGAACACCATCGAGTCCTTGAACTCGACGTGGCCCATGCGCGCGCCGCCGCGCAGCTGGTGCGAGAGGTACGGCGCGTTGGACATCGACTCCATGCCGCCCGCCACCACCACCTCCGCGTCGCCGAGCGCGATCACCTGGTAGGCGTTGACGACCGCCTGCAGGCCCGAGCCACACACCTTGTGCACCGTCACGCACGGCGTGCCGTCGGACAGCCCCGCGAAGCGCGCCGCCTGCCGCGCGGGCGCCTGCCCCACGCCCGCCTGCAGCACGTGCCCCATGAAGCACTGCTCGACCAGCTCCGGCTTCACCCCCGCCCGCTCCAGCGCCGCCTTGATCGCCACCGCGCCCAGCTGCGGCGCCGTCATCGACGAGAGCGCACCCTGAAAGGCGCCGATGGGAGTCCGCGCTGCGCCAACGATCACGACGTCACGAGCCATGAGATCTCTCCTGGAAGATGGTTTCGAGGCGGCTTATGACGGCGTGGCCCGCGGGAAGCAAGGCGCGTCGCAGCGCCCGCCTGCACGCCCAGCTTTCGCAGTTGCACAACCAATAAGGTCACGGAATAACTCGGGCGAGATTGCATCAATGTTGCGGCCCAGCAATCTCAGAAGTCGTCCCGGAGGCGCACCCGCTTGAGCTCCTTCTCCAGCGCGGCCTGAAAGAGCGCCGGCCCCACCCACGAGTAGATCGCCACGACGAGCCAGACGGTGCTCAGGGCGCCTGAGGCACCCGTTCGGCCGAGATCGGTCAGCACCTGCGTGGCGAGCTGCACGACGAGCCACGCCCCCATGAGGACGGCGATCTGCCCGCGATCGCCGCGGGCCTGCATCCAGACCGAGTAACGCCACCACAGCCCGAGCAGCACGCTTTGCCGCGCCTGGATGGACGCAAGCAGCGCCAGCGCCCCGGGGTCCATCGCGTCGTGCTGGAGCGCCCAGATCGCGAAGTCGCGCGCCTCATTCACCTTCCCCTCCCGCAGGGCGAGCTCGCCGAGCAGCACCAGCACCTCCGGCACATCTGGGCTGAGCGTTCGAGCCGACTCGGCGTACCGCCGCGCCTCGACCAGCTCGCCTCCCACGAGGTGCCAGGTGCCCAGGGCCACGTGCACGCTCTCGTCGTCAGGGGCGACCTGGAGCGCGCGCTCGAGCATCTGGCGCTCGCCCGTGCGATCCCCGGCCTGTCGATGGAGCGCGGCGAGGCCCAGCATCGCGCCGGTGTGCTCCGGCTCCAGCGCCAGCGTTTGCTCGAGGGCTCTCCGCGCCTCCTTCAGCTTCCCCTGCCCGCGCAGCGCGAGGCCCAGCGCGAGGTGCCCTTCAGGCAGCTCCGGCTCGAGCTCGAGGGCGCGCCGGGCCTCGTGGGTGGCGGCGAAGAGGCGGTTGGTGTGAATCAGGCAGAGCGAAAGGAGCGCGTGGGCCATGGCCCGCTCTGGATCGGCGCCGAGGGCGCGCCGCAGGTGGTGGATCGCTCCGTTCCAGTTCCCGACGCCCATCGCCTGCGCGGCCAGGCGCTCCCAGGGTGGAGGGCCTCCGACGGCTTCCTCCCGATTCAGTCCGGACCCGTCGTCGAGCTCTTCGCTCACAACCCCCCCAGCAAGAGAAAGGGCGACACATCGCCCAGGCCCTTCAGCACCTTCTCACGCAACATGAAGCCCACCATCAGCACCAGCACACCGTTTCGCCCGTCACCGCCGAAGTGCTCGTGGAGCTGGAACGCGCGGGCCTGCCAGGTGAAGAGCACGTAGCCCGCCAGAAGCTTGGCGAAGCGCACCGCCACCAACACGTACGGCACGCGGCCCTCGGAAAGGCCGAAGAGGAGTTGGGCACCAACCACCACCAGCACCATCAGCACCGGCACCGCCGCGGCCAGCGCGATCTCCCTGCGCCGGGTGGGGCTCCCGAGCGCCAGCGCGTTCACGATGAACCAGGGCACCGCCAGCCAGGTGCCGGCCAGCGCCATCGCCAGCCAGGGCCAGAACGGGCGCACCACCGCCTTCTTCCAGGGGCTGGGGCTCGGCTCGTCGACGATGCGGTACAGCAGATCGGCCGGCATCGCTTCAGGCCTTCCCGTGCTGGTCGAGCCACTTCAGCACGTCGTCGTAGTGCCCGGACTCGTTCGCGTAGCGCGCATAGTTGCGGGCGGTGGTGAGCCACTCGGTCGCGGTCGGCTTCACCTCCTCCGCCGCCTCCTCGAGGTCGGCCTGCGTGATCACCGACTCGTTGCCCGAGGACAGCGAGCGGGAGATGGCGCCGTCCGCGGCCGTCTCCACCACCTGCTCGAGATCGGCGCCGGAGAAGCCCGAGGTGCGCCTGGCGACGCCGCCCACGTCGATGCCCTTGTCCACGGGGCGCCCAGCCAACAGCAGGGTGAGGATGCTCTCCCTCGCCGGGCGATCGGGCGGCGGTACGAACTGCACGCGATCAAAGCGCCCGGGCCGGCGGAACGCGGAGTCCACCGCCCAGGGCACGTTGGTGGCGCCCAGCACCAGCACCCCGGAGTTGTTCTGCGCGAAGCCGTCCATCTCCGAGAGAAACTGGCTCACCATCTTCGCGCTGGTGGCCTCGCGGCTGTGCTGGCGCTTGCCGGCCAGCGCCTCGAGCTCGTCGAAGAACAGCACCGCCGGGGTCGACGAGCGCGCCTTCTCGAAGATGGCGTGCAGCTTGCGCTCGGACTCGCCGATGTACATGTCCAGCACGTCGGAGATGGCGACCGAGAAGAAGGTCGCGCTGCACTCGCCGGCCGTGGCGCGCGCGAGCAGCGTCTTTCCGCACCCGGGAGGCCCGTAGAGCAGGATTCCCCCGCCCACCCGCTTCTTGAAGCGCTGGAACAGCGACGGCTTCTGGAACGGGAGGATGATCCGCTTGCGGATCTGATCCTTCACGTCCTCCAGCCCGCCCACGTCGGCGAAGGTCACCTTCTTCGCCGGCGAGTCCATCAGCCGGTCGGCCTCGAGGGCGGCGGTGTCGTCGTTGCTGATCACCCGCAGGGGCGAGCGGCCGTCCGCGCGCTCCACGGTACGCACCGACGCGCCGAGCGCGGCTTCCAGCTCTGGATCTTCCAGCGTGGCGTTGCCCGCGACACCCTTCTTGTACCAGTCGAGGCCCTCGGCGCGGCGCTCCAGCGCGAGGCAGGCCCGGGCCCGCACGAGGCACGCGTCGGGCGCATCGCCTCTCACCCACTCCAGCGCGCGCGCGGGCAGCTTCGCTTCCAGCGCCACACGCGCCGCGGACACCGACAGCGAAGGATCGCCAGCGAGGACGGACGGCGGCGTCTGCTCGAGGAGCGCCAGCCCCCGCGACCAGCGCTGGCCGGCGTGCACGGCGTCGAGGACCACCTTGAGCAGCGCTTTGTTTTCGGGCGTCGCGGCCAGCGCCGCGGCCAGCCCCTCGAAGGTGGCGTCGTCCATTCGGCCCCTCTAGCGCAGATCGAGCCGCCTCAGGGAGCGAGCTCGTACCGCGGCAGCGGGTTCCGGCGCTCCGCGCACCCTGGCACGTTCTTGCTGCACAGCGCCCGGGCCTTCGGGCCGTCGTCGGGCACACGGTAGTCCAGCGCGCGCTCGAGCGAGGCGGAGACGACGTTCGCGTCGGCGCCGAGGTGATCCAGGGCCAACGCCTGCACGCGGAGGCAGTCGCCGTCGCGCGGGTGAAGCAAGAGCCCCTTCTGCGCGGCGACGAGGGCTTCGTCGTAGCGGCCCACGCTGGCCTCGGCCATCGCCAGCGACTGCCAGAGCGTCAAGTCCATGGGCGCGAGCTCAGCGGCGCGGCGAAACGCGTCAGCCGCCTTCGCCCACCGCCACACCTGGGCGTACGCCTCCCCGCGGGCCTTCAAGGTGGCCGCCGTCGGGCCCGTGCCGGCCTCGGCGCGATCGAGCCAGGCCAACGCCGCGTCCGTCTGTCCCCGGTGGCCCGCCAGGTTGCCCAGCGCCCAGGCGGCGGTGGAGCGCTCCTCTGCGTTGCCGGCCCGGGCGAGCGCGTCGCGGAAGGCGGCCTCCGCGTCGTCGAGGTACTCCTGCAGCGCGGCGGATCGCGCCAGCCCGAGGCGATAGCTGCGGAGGAAGGCGCCTGCCGTCCTCGTGCCGTCCAGCCGGCGGGTCACCTCGGCCACCACCGTCTTCGGCTGGGGCACGCAGGGATCCAGCGCCGAGCCGGTGAGGCGCGCCGAGGCCTGCAGGAAGGCCTGGCCGCGCGGCGTCTTCGCGTCAGCGCAGGCGAAGTCGGCCATCTCGGCCAGCCGCGCCACGTGCGTCACCCGCGCGCGGGCGGAGAGCGGGAAGTCCTTCGCGGAGAGGCCTTCCGGCAGCGTGAGGGAGAAGCGGGCGGCGCGGGCGTCTCGCGGAGCGATCGTGTGGTTCCACACCGCGGTGATGAACTCGTGCGTCTCACGGCGCTGCACCGGCCGGCCCTGCGCGTCGACGATCTGCGAGCGGATCTGGTGCTCCCTGGTGAAGCCCAGCACCCGTCCGCCGGCCGAAAGCACCTCCAGCTCGATCACCGTCCCCTGGTTGTCCAGCACGCCGCCGGGGAAGCGGTGTCCGGTGCGTTCATTGAAGACGACGACGTCGAGCTCGAGCCGATCGCCCGCCTTCGGCTTGACGCCCTCCGCGGGGATGGCCCACGGCCCGCCGTTCACCCGCGCCGCTCCGACGTCCACCGTCACCGAGTCCTTGAGGAAGTCCTGCGCCCGCCTGAGCGCGTCGGCATCGCCCCGCATCGCCGACAGCCAGGTGTGCCCGCCGAGGAAGCGGTGGGACGGCACGGTGCCCTTCTTCGCCGCGACATCGCCCAGCACCGCCGGCTCCCGCGCCATGTGGCAGGCCTTGCAGTCCTGCGCCTTCACGTGATCCGGCCGTTCCGCGGTGCTGCCCGCGAAGGCCGAGCGCTCCCACGCGGTGAGATCATCCATGCCGAAGAAGGCCGACGCGTTGCCGGTGGTGGCGTCGAGGAAGGCCCGGTGACAGCCGCCACACATCTCGGACGTCCGTAGTGCCTTTGCGCCGACGCGCGCGCGGTGGGCCTCGAGCGACGTGTCCTCGTTCTTCGTGGGGAAGACGGTGTCGCTGCGCAAGGTGAGGCTGCCGTTGCCGTCCCTCGCCGCGTGGATGACCGAGTGGCAGGAGGTACAGGTGACACCCGCGTGCGCGCGCGGATCGTCCGCGGAGATGTCCTTCGCGTCCATCGCCCCGGAGGTGAGCAGCGCGAGATCGTGACAGCTCGCGCACATGCGGCTCGCTTCGACCCCGCGGTCGACCCGCAGCTTCTCGACCGTGACGCGGTAGACGGGGTTGTTGAAGCTCGCCAGGGCGTGCGCGCTCGTCTTCCACTGCGCCGCGATGTCCGTGTGGCAGGCGCCGCAGTTCTTCGCGTCGTCCAGGTTGGCCGAAGGAATGATGCGCGGGCCGTCGATCCGCAGCTGGGCGGGGGATTGGGGGGCTGCCGCTGGAAGCAAGGGCGCAGGCGCGGCGGCGAGTATCAGCGTCAAGAGCGTCATGCGGGTCTTCCCCTCACCCCGGCCCTCTCCCCCGGTGGAGGAGAGGGAGTCTTGTCCGTCACTTCCAGAACTCCCACCACCGCTTCGTCGGAGCCGGCGCGGGGGCTGGGGCCGGAGCAGGCGGCGGCGCCGGCGGCTTCTCTTCCTCGCGCAGGGCCACCCCCGACAGCTTCTTCTTCCCCTTCACCTCGAAGGCCGGCACGTCCGCCTCGGCCAGCTTCGCGATCAGCGTCACGTCCCGCTTCACGAAGGCCGTGCCCTGCGCGGCCTGGACGCCCCCGCCCTGCTGGCCCGCGGGAGGCCCGCCCCACACGCCCCACAGCGGGTTGGCGCACTCCACCTTGCCCTTCCACGGGTAGCGGATCGCGTAGCGCGCCTGGAAGTTGTTCCAGGTGGAGCTGCTCGCCGTCTGCCGCAGGCCCTCGCCTTCGCGGTCGAACTCCCGCCCGCCCTCGATGGGCCCCGCCGCTTTGAAGACCAGATCCTCGGACGCACCGGCCTTGTCGTAGCGCGCGTGCAGCCGCGTCAGCACGAACTGGCTCGCCGGATCCCACTGGGCCCTCTCGCTGTCCTTCACCTTCGGCAGCACGTCCTTCCCCAGCGTCGCCATGTCGCCGTCCGTCAGCGGCGCCGTCGGGCAGGGATCGCACGAGGAGGCCTGCCACGCGTACTCGGTGATCACCGCCCCGGGGTGCTTCTTGAGCGTCTGATCGAAGAGGCTCACGTAGAAGTACGGGAACTCGCCCTTGGCGCTGGGCACGAGATCGATGTTGGTGGGGATGGTGGCGTTCGGGTAGTTGGCCACCTCGTAGCGCTGGTTCCTCGCGAGGATGTGGACGATCAGGTCCTGCTTCTCCTTCGCGTTGATGAGGCCCAGGCGGATCGGCAGCTCGAACTTCTCGGTGTCGTAGTGGAAGCGCAGCGGCGACAGCATCGCCTGGCCGTTCTCGAAGGCGACCTTCTTCACGTCCACCTTGGCCACGAAGAACTTCATGCCCTGCTGGATGTACGGGCGGAACAGGGGCTCCGCGCCGGCGGGGATGTTGTACTTGTTGGCCTTGAGCCACCCGTCGAGCCCCAGCGCGTCCTTCGCGCTCAGGATCACGATCTCGTACTCGCCCACGGTGAACTGCGCCTCGATGGTGACGCCGAAACCTCCCGCCCCCTTGGGCATGGCGCTGGGCATCGGCCCTTTCCTCTCCATCTCGCGCTCGCGCTCCTCGCGTCTGCGCGCGGCGCAGGGATCCATTTCCCAGTACTCGACGAGCCGGGGCGCGGCCAGCTTGTCGAGGCGATCGAAGACGTCCCGCGGCAGCGTCTTCACGTTGTCCTTCTGCAGCACCACCGGCACCGGGATGACGAGCGCGAAGTCCTCGGGCGGGCCCTGGTAGTTGTTCTGCATCGACAGCACCGTGCGCGTACCGTCGCGCAGGAGCGCCACCTGGGTCGCGTTGTTGAACAACTCTGCGCCACCGCCGGCCACGTAGAAACCGCAGAAGGCCTTTGCCTCCAGCGCGCCCAGCGATCCCGCCACCACCAGCGCCGCCTTCACGAGCCGCCGCATCGTCATGGTCACCTCCCCTTCACCGGGATGCCGGCGCGCGCCTTCTTGCCCTTGACGCCGAGTTCCTCCACCGGGCTCTCCACCAGCTTCGTCAGCATCGCCTCGTCGCGCTTCACGAAGGGTGTGCCGATGGCGGCCGTGGGCCGGTTGTACCCTCCGTTCGGAGGTCCTCCCCAGATCCCCCGTCGCGGGTTGGCGCAGGTGATCGGCCCCGTCCACGGGTAGCGGATCGCGTAGCGCGCCTGGAAGTTGTTGACGGTGGACTCCACCGCGCCCGTCTCGAGCGTGGTGCTGTCCTTGAGGAACTCGCGGCCGCCGACGATGGGCTTCGCGGCGGTGAAGACCAGATCGTCTCCCAGCGACGTCTTGTCGTAGCGCGCGTGGAGGCGCGTCAGCACGAAGCGCGCCCCGCCCCGCTGCTTCCGGTAGAGGAACTGGCGCTTCACGTTGTCGAGGGACTGGGTGATGAACTGCTGATCGTCGGGCGGCAGCTTGTCGAAATTGGAGACGGTGATCTCCGGCTGCACCACGTCGCCGTCGAGCACGTCGAGCCCGAGGATCATGAGATCATTCTGGTTGAGCGCCGGCGTAGGGCACGGGTCGCAGGTCGACGAGTCCCACGCGTACTCCGTCACCACCGAGCCCGGCGTCTTCTTCTGCGTGCGATCGAACAGCGACGCGTAGAAGGGCCCGAACTCGCTCTTGGCGGACGGGACGAGATCGATGTTGGTGGGGATGGTGACGTTCGTGAAGTTGGCCACCTCGTAGCGCTGGTTGCGCGCGAGGATGGAGACGATCAGATCCTGCTTGTCCTTCGCGTTGATGAGGCCGAGCCGCACCGGGAGGAAGAACTTCTCAGAGTCGTAGTGGAAGCGGAGCGGCGAGAGGGTTGCCATGCCCTTGTCGTCGAACTGCACCTTCTTCGAGTCCACCTTCGCCACGAAGAACTTGAGCCCCTGCTGGATGTAGGGGCGGAACAGCGCCTCGGCGCCAGCGGGGATCTTGTACGCGTTGTCCTTGAGCCAGTCCTCCAGGCCGAGCGCGTCCTTCGCGGAGAGGACGACGATCTCGTACTCACCGACCTCGAACTTCGCCTCGATGGTGACGCCGTAGTCGCGGGCGGGGCCGGCCTCGGCCTTCTTCATCGGCATCGCAGCGGAGGGGGCCATCCCCGCGCCGCGGCCGCCCATGTAGTAGTCAGGCTGAGGCTTCGGGCAGGGGTCCTGCTCCCAGTACTCGACCAGGCGCGGCGCGCCCAGCTTGTCCACCTTGTCGAAGATCGCCTTGTTCAGCGTCTTCACGTTCTCCTTCTGGAGGATCACCGGCACGGGGATCACCATCGCGAAGTCGGAGGGCGGGCCCTGGTAGTTGTTCTGCATCGACAGCACCGTGCGCGTGCCGTGGCGCATCAAGACGACCTGGGTGGCGTTGTTGAACAGCTCCGCGCCGCCGCCGGCGACGTAGAAGCCGCAGAAGGCGTGGGCCACGAAGGGCACGACGAGGGAAAAGAAGAACGCGAGTCGCTTCAGCACGGGGACCTCCTGAGGAAAGCCGCTTGGACACCCGGCCCCCACGCCGGGTTGCAGGCGGGCGACTCTACGGGAGGCGCGGCTCACCACAAACGCGAAAGGCCGGGGCCCCCTGGAGGAGCACCCGGCCTTCCACTGCGCAAGCGGCGCGGCTGGCTACTTCTTCAGCTTGCCGGCCATCACGTCGCCCAGGCGGGACTTGGCGCCTTCCGCCTGCTTCTTCAGGTACTCGCGGTAGTCGTCCTCACCCTCGTGCAGCGTGGCCTTGATCGACAGGGCGATCTTCCGATCCGAGGTGTTGATGTCGATGATCTTCACGTCGACCTCCTGGCCCTCGGCCAGGACATCGCGCGGATTCTCGACGCGCTCCTCCTTGATCTCGGAGACGTGCACGAGGCCCTCGATGCCGGGCTCGATCTCCACGAAGGCGCCGAAGTCGGTGACCTTGGTGACCTTGCCCTTCACGCGGCTGCCCACGGGGTGACGCTCGGACAGCGTGTCCCAGGGATCCTGCTGCAGCTGCTTGATGCCGAGGCTGAAGCGCTCGTTCTCGACGTCGATGTTGAGGACGCAGGCCTCGACGACGTCACCCTTCTTGTAGAGCTCGCCCGGGTGCTTGATGCGCTGGGTCCAGGAGATGTCGGACACGTGCACCAGGCCGTCCACGCCTTCCTCGACGCCGACGAAGACGCCGAAGTCGGTGACGTTGCGGACCAGGCCCTTGATGACGGAGCCGATCGGGTACTTGTCTTCCAGCACCGTCCAGGGGTTCTGCTCGATCTGCTTCATGCCCAGCGCGATGCGCTTGGCCTTGGGATCGATGTCGAGGACGACGGCCTCGACCTCCTGGCCGACCTCGAGCAGCTTGGAGGGGTGCTTGACGCGCTTGTTCCACGTCATCTCGGACACGTGCACCAGGCCCTCGACGCCCTGCTCGATCTCGATGAAGGCGCCGTAGTCGGTGAGGCTGACCACCTTGCCCTTGACGCGCGTGCCGACGGGGTACTTCTCGTCGGCGCGGTGCCACGGATCCTCCTGGATCTGCTTGAGGCCCAGGCTGACGCGCTCCTGCGCGGGATCGAACTTGAGGACGACGACGCGCACCTCGTCACCGACGTTGAACATCTCGGACGGGTGGCCGACGCGGCCCCAGGACATGTCGGTGATGTGCAGGAGGCCGTCGATGCCGCCGAGGTCGATGAAGGCGCCGTAGTCGGTGAGGTTCTTCACCTGGCCCTTCATGATCGCGCCCTCGCGCAGGTTCTTGAGCGTCTCCTTCTTCTGCTCCTCGCGCTGCTTCTCGAGCAGCACCCGGCGGGACAGCACGATGTTGCCGCGCTTCTGGTTGAACTTGATGACCTTGAACTCGAACTCCTTGGCGAGGAACTGATCGAGGTTGCGCACGGGGCGGATGTCCACCTGCGAGCCAGGCAGGAACGCCTTGACGCCGATGTCCACCTGCAGGCCGCCCTTCACGCGGCCGATGATGGTGCCCTTGATGATCTGATCGTCCTTCACCGCGGCGGAGATCTCGTCCCAGATCCGCATCTTGTCGGCCTTCTCCTTGGAGAGGACGACCATGCCGGTGTCGTTCTCACGGCTCTCCAGGTAGACGTCGACGGCGTCGCCGGGCTTGACGGTGATCTCACCCTTGGCGTTGGTGAACTCAGCGATCGCGACCTGGCCCTCGGACTTGTAGCCGATGTCGACGATGGCGAACTCGGGGGTGACCCGGACCACCGTGCCCTTGATGACCTCGCCTTCCTTGACGAGCCCACCACGGCCTCCCTCCTTCAGGGACGCCTCGAACAGCGCTGCAAAGTCCTCTTCGGCCTCCAGGCCGGCCTGCTGATTCACGTTCTGCTGCATAGGGTTAGGGTTTCCTGAGTACTTCCAAACGGGTACTGCTCCCCGATCAAGACTTCACCTCTGTCGCGCGTGGGGCAGCTCGCGCGAAGCAGGGCACACCGGCCACCATGACTGGTGAGGCCGTCGCCCATAGGTCAGGACGATCGGGGATGCAAGGGGGCTGGCCGCGACGCGCAGTCCGGCGGGACGGACCGGCGAGGCGCCTTCCCAACGACTACCCCGCCTTGTCCAGGCGGGGGTACAGCGGGTTGAGCTGCGGGTGGGGGATCCGCTCCGCGTAGCACTCTTCGCCGAGGTCGAAGATGCACCCGTCGAGCTCCTCTTCGGCGGCCTTGAGCTCTTCGTCCTTCGCCGCGAGCGCCGCGTCGAACTCCTTCATGCGCTCCTTGTGCTCGAACTCCTTCTCCTCCGCCTCGTCCTCCATCTCGAGGATCCGTTTGTGGGCGAGGATGCCCTGAGCGCCCGGCTGGCCCGGCCGGGGCGTCAGCACCTGGTTGAACTCCCACTCGAGCTCTTCCACGTGCCGTTGCTCGCGCATGATGTGGAGGCGCGCCTTCTTCAGGTTTTCCTTGGACAGCGCGATCTTCTTCGCGTCGTGCCCTTCGCGCAGCTCGAGATCGCGGTGCTTCTCTTCCTGCCGCTTCAAGGACACCTTCTGGTAGCGGAACGCCGCCTTCAGCGACGAGAGCTTCTTCTTGAGATCCCGGCTGCGCACCTCCACGCCGGCCACCGCCGCGCGCCACTTCTTGATGATCGCGTTCTGCTCCTCGCGCTCCGCCTCCTGCTGCGCGAGGAAGTCCTGGTACTCGGTGTCGGCGGCGTTCATGTCCGCCTCGATCGCTTCGATCTCCTGGCGGATCGCCAGCACCGCGTCCTCGGCTGCGAAGACGTCCTCCATCTTCTTCGGGGGGTTCTTCGCGTCCGCCAGGTGCTCCCGCGCCAGATCGCCCAACTCGAAGATCAGATCGTTGTAGGACTCCCGTGCCATGCGGCCTTGAATCTACCGGCTGTCCCTCACGCCGCCACGCGGAATCCGACGGCGAACCACACTCCCGCCGCCGCCACCCAGCGCGCCACCCTCCAGGCCGCGGGTCTGCGCTGGAGGATCCTCCCCACCGCCACCATCACCGGCCCCGCCAGGGTTACGGCGCCCACCGCGCCCAGCCCCACCCCCAGCGACGCGCTCCATGGCCCGCCGCCCGAGCGCGCCGTCAACGCAGCGCCCAACAGCAATCCCAGCGCCGCGTGCGTCCGTCCCTTCCCCGCCACGAGGATCGCGAGCGCCGCGATGATCCC
>JBFMHF010000138.1:0-19977 GCA_040752975.1 Myxococcota bacterium | reverse complement strand
CCCCCGCGATGTCCGCGGCCCCCTCCGTCGCCATCGGACGACCGCGGCTCCCCGCGATGTACGCCGCGCCCTCGAAGGACGACCGCCGCTCCTCCCGCCCGCGCAGCACCTCGCGCTCGTCGGCGACGCCCCTCTCGACGGCTTGCTCCCGCGCCGCGTGCGCGCGTTTACGGCCCTGTGTGCGCAACACGCACCCATGGACAGCCGGGGACTCTGGACGCGCGCGTCGGCGGGCGAGACACTCCGTCACCGGGAGTCGGGGCCCGTGGGGGGGTTGCTCATGCAAGCGCAGCCGATTCAGTCGACGGACAGGCTCCGTGTGCTGGTGGTGGATGACGACCCATCTGTCTGCATGTTGGTCGACCGCGTCCTGACGTCGCGGGGCTGGGCGGTGACGGTGGCGCGGAGCGCCGAAGAGGCGGGGGACGTCGTGGTGTTGTCCCACTGGGACGCGGTGCTCATCGACAAGAACCTGCCGCGCCTCTCAGGCGTCGACTTCGCCGCGCGGGTGCGACAGCAACAGCAGGACGCAGGCATCGTGCTGATGACGGCGCAGCCCGAGGCCTCCAGCCGCCAGGGCGCGTGGGACGCGTACCTGCCCAAGCCCTTCCGCAGCCTGGACGAGCTGGTGCACAGCCTCGACACCGCGCGAGAGCGACGGCGCCGCAGCCGCGAGGTCGACGCGCTGAAAGAGAAGTTGTCCATCGTCCGCGCCACGCTGGGTCCGCCGCCCGGCACCACTCGTCACTGACGACCAACGGCGACGCTCAGGCCCCGACGCCCAGCATGATGGCCAGCGCCGGCGGCGGGGCAAAGGGAGCCAGCGGGGCGCGCAACCCCGCGGCAGTGGTGGAAGGGAAGTACCGAAGCTCGAGGCGCCCTGCGAAGACGAGCGCGGCGACGCCGGCGCCCACCAGAATGCCGCCGGTCAGCACCAGGAGCCCCGCCGCGCCCGCCGCGGCGCCTTTGACGACACGCGCGCCTCGCGACTCACCGGTGGGCAACCAGTTCCACCCGACCCCCAGCCCGACGTAGGGCTCCACGCCGCCGCGCACCTCCAGGCCGCTGGCGACGTACGCGGTGAAGCGCGCCTGCGTCAGGGAGAGGCTCGCGGCCTTGAGCAGCTCCAAGCGGAGCTCCGTGAAGAAGGACGGCTGCGCGCTTCCGACGATGCCTCCGACCAGCCCCACCGTGGGGACCCACTCGCCCCCCTGTCGTCTCGGGGACAGCGCCAGGCGGGGCCCGACCCCGAACCGGTAACGAAACGTCCCTCCCCCCTGGCCCAGCGGACTCAAATACTCCGCGGCCATCACCCCGACGACTCCCCAGCGCGCGGCGAAGGGCCTGAGCTCATCCCCTGCCGCCGAGTCCTCGACCTGGGGTGGGGCCTCGCTCGCGACAAGCGGCGCGTCCGCAGGGGACGCCAGCGGCGCAGACGGCGCGCCGCGCTCCGGCCTGGGGGGAGGCGCTGCCGGAGCGAACTCCGCAGTCTGCGCCTGGGGCTCGTTCACGGCATCCTCGATGGGCACGAGGGGCGCCTCCGAGGTGGCCTCGGCCGTCTCCCGCAGCTTCGGCTCGCCCACCCGCCCCGCCTCGAAGCCCTGGGGCGCCATCCCGCCCATGCCCGCGTCCGCGGTGGAGGTGGTCAGCGCCACTTTGCCTCCGCCCGCCCCATCCGGTGACTCATGCGCTCCAGCGTCGAGCCCGCTGCCGGCCGCCGCGCTCGGACTCGGAGAAGACGCCAACACCAGACCCGCCGCGAAGACGCACCACATGATGCCGGTCCATGCACACCTGACGCCACCCGCGGGGCGCGAAACGACGAGCCACTCCGGCGGAGTTGCGCAGCGGCTCGCGCAGGGCCGCGCCCATCGCGCGATGGCGGCGCGGGGCAGGGCCTCGCACCCGCAGTGGACCCGGGTCCCAGCCCGCTGTGCGAAATCGAGTGCTGCACCAGCCACCCGGTGCGTGGCGCATGCAGCAGTCGATTCAGCGTCGGCTCCTGCCGCTGCGCCGTCACCACCCGCGCGGTGCCCGGTCTCCCATCGACGTGGCGACGGACAGCAGGTGGTACGTGCCCGAAGTCGGGCGAGCGGCTGGGCCAGCGTCGGGCACGCGTCGCACGGAGTCCGCCACGGCTGGCCTTCGTGCACGTGCGTGGGCGCGTACGGTGCCGCTGCCGCCCTGACGTCGGTGGTCGCGGTCAGCGGGACAGCACGTCGCGGAGCGCCGCGTCTTTCTCGAACTGCGCCTTCGCGTAAGGGCAGACCGGAATCACCTTCGTCTTTGTCTCCCGCGCCCACGCCACCAGCGCGTCCAGCAGCTTGCGGCCCGCGCCCTGGCCGCGGAGCGCGTCGGACACCTCGGTGTGGTCGATGATGATCAACGCCGCGTTCGACCGGGTGTACGTCATCTCCGCCAGGCGCGCGCCCTCCTTCTCGAGGAAGAAAGCGCCGCGGTGGCCCTGCTCGTCGTGCCTCACGGACAAGTCGCTCATCCGCACTCCTTAACCCCACCCGGGCCGCTTCGCTGAGGTCAGCGGTGCTTGCGCACCCGGTACAGTCGCCCGTCGAGGCGCGTCACCGTTCCCTGCGCGAGGTAGTAGACGTACACGTCGTCCACAGCGAGGGCCCAGGCCAACGGAATGCCGCGCACCATCACCGCCGCCTCGCCCCCGTCCAGGCGCGCCTGCCACAGCTCGCCGTCCGCGCCGTTGGCGGACACGCCGGCGTTGAGCCAATAGAGCGTGTCCTCATCGCACACCACCTGGAAGGGGCTCTTCTGGTTGGACACCAGCACCGTGCCGCTGCTCGGCGCGAAGGCCCCCTTCATTACCGTGTTGTCCCGGTAGTTGACCCAGAAGAGCTCTCCGTCTGGCCCGCAGCGCACCACCGACAACGGCGTACGTTGTCCCGCGGCGATGGCAAAGGGCGCACCGCCATCGAGAGGCGCCGCCCAGACGGCGCCGGCGTCGACGCTCGAGCCCGCCTCGGTCCAGGCGAAGTGGCCAGGGCCAACCGCCACGCTGCCCGGCGCCGGGCGGGACGACACCATGGCCCGGGGGGGCGTCCCCGGCGGAGCCGTCAACGACAGCTTCATCACCTGACCGTCCTGCGCCGCGAGCGAGGAGCCCCTGTTGACCCACCAGAGCTCGCCGCCCACCGCCACGGGCTCGGTGGCGCCAGGCTGATTCGAGGCCAGGGTGCGCTCGGCGTTGCTGAGCAGCCCCTGGCAGATGACGTCGCGCGCGTTGGCGTCGTGCTCCGTCCAGCAGAGCTCGTCCCCTGTCAGCGTCATGGTGTCCACCTGAAAGCGGCCGAAGACACCGGTGTTCAGGTCCACCGCGCAGCCGGCGTCGCGCGTCAGGCACACCACGTCCTTGCGCTGCTTCATCACCTGGCCGTCGAGGCCGTTGGTGGCGAGGCCGTACTCCAGCCAGTAGAGGTGTTGCCCGTCGACGGCCAGGTCCCACGGGTCGATGCGCTCGGCGGTGAGGAGCTCGGGCGCGCAGAAACCGCCGTCGCAGGGGCCAGCGTCGGGAGTGTCGCCCGCGTCCGCACCCGCGTCTCCAGCCCCGGCGTCGGCTCCGCCGGCATCGGCAGCGCCTGCGTCCAGGCCTGCGTCGTCGCCCGCGTCCATCCGCGGAGGCGTCAGCGCGCCACAGCCAGCGAAGAGGGCCAGCGCCAGGAGGAGGCGGAGGACGCGCATGGAGGTCCCACCATATGTCCCCCGTTCCTCCGAGTGCGAGCGTGGCGGGCGCACCCCCTCTGTCTGAGGGGGCGTGAGGGCTCGACTTCGCTGGTCGCATCCTTTTCCTGCGGCGACCTTTCGGGCGTGCACCGGCGCCGCGCAACTCCCCCTCCGCCACGGCGACTGTCCACCATTGATGGTCGCGAGGTTTCCCGGGGCGCACTCACGAGGCCGGGGCATCGCGGGCCCTCGCGCGCCGACGGCTGGCGGGGTAGATGGGGCGCCGCATGTCCTCGTCCTTCGCCGACGCCCACGCCGCGCTGGAGCGCTCCGTCCTCGAAGGACCGGGGAAGGCCTCTGTCCAGGCGCGGCAGGCGGCGGCGGACGGGAGCGCGGACGACTCGCCGCTCGGGCGCTACCTGGCGAAGGTGCGCGAGGCCGCCTACCGCGTCACGCCCGAGGAGCTCGAGGCCCTGCGCGCGACGCACTCCGACGACGAGCTCTTCGAGCTGACGGTGGCGGCATCGCTGGGCGCCGCGACGCGCCAACTGGAGGCCGGCTTCGCCGCCGTCGCCGCCGCCTTCGAGGAACAGCCATGACGTCCATCCGCCTGCCCCGGGTGCGAGACGGCCACCGCCTCAAAGAGCGCGTGGTGCTGGGCCTGATGCGCCTCCTCACCGGCCGGCCGGCGCCCGACGTGGTGCGCACGCTGCTGTACCGCCGGGACTTCTGGGGCGACCGCTACAACGACCTGCTGCAGCCGGTGATGCGCGGCCCGTCGGACTGGAGCGTGGGCGAGCGCGAGCTCTTCGCCGCCTTCGTGTCCAACTTGAATCGCTGTCGATTTTGAACGGGTGCCCACGGCGCGGTCGCGTCGCGAGAGCTGGGAGAGACGATGACGGCGGCGGCGCTGGCGGACCACCGCACCGCGCCCGTGCCCGAGAAGGTGCGCGCGGCGCTGACGCTGCTGGAGAAAGTGACGCTGCGGCCGGGCGAGGTGACGGCCGCCGACGTGCGGCCCCTCAAGGAGCTGGGCGTCACGCGGCAGGCCGTGGAGCACGCCCTGTGGGTGGGCTTCTGCTTCAACCACATCGCGCGCCTCGCCGACGCCTTCGGCTGGGAAGTGCCGGACCGTGCCGGCTTCGACGCCTCGGCGAAGATGCTGCTGTCGCAGGGCTACCTGATGCCGTTCCGCACCAGCCCACGCTGACGCGTCACTGTTTGACCAATTCGACGCGGCGATTCTTCGCGCGCCCCTCATCCGAGTCGTTGCTGGCCACCGGCGCGTAGGGGCCATTGCCGAAGGGCGCGAGGCGGCCAGGCGCTACCTTGTGCGTCACCGTCAGCGCCTCGATGACGGCCGCGGCGCGGCGCCGAGAGAGCTCGACGTTGGACTCGGCGGAGCCCTGCGAGTCCGTGTGCCCCACCACCCACAGCTTGAGCGCTGCATCCTGGGAAAGCAGCTTCGCGATTTCCTCGAGCGCCGGCTTCGACTCGGGCTTCAGGTCCGCCTTCCCGCTGTCGAAGTAGATGCCGTACACCGCCACGTGCCCGGTCGCCTTCAAGTCGCTCGCGAAGGCCGCGGCGTCCGCCACGATGTCCTGCTTCATCGCCTCCTTCTCGATGATGGTGATGCCGTACTTCCCCGTGAACTCGGCGGTGACCTCCACCCAGAGCTCCTTCCCGTCCCGGGTGTGGTGCAGGGTGGTCCGCGCCTTCTCGGAGTAGACGACCTTCCCGCCGAGCTTCGTCCACGCGTTCTCGAAGTTCCGGATGATTTGGAGCTCGCTGGGCCTCGTCTTCGCGTCGGCCTGCGGGTAGTAGCGGATGACCTGCTTCTTGCCCTCGACGGCCTCCTTCTTTCCCTTCGCCACGAGGAACTGGTGGGAGTCGAAGGCCTTCTCGTCGCAGCTGTGAATCCAGCTGTCCGGCATGCGGGTGAACAGCGGCGAGTCCTTGCACTTCGCGTTGTCCTTCTGCTCCGCGAGGGCTGACATCGAGACGAGGGCGACGGCGACGACGACTGCGCGCATGGTGTGACCTCCCGGTCGCACGGTAGCGACCCTGCGCGGCGTCACCGGCCAATCGCGCTCGAGGCAATCAGTTGGGCTTCGCGCGTCATTCAGCACGGCGAGAGTAAGCGCACTGTCGTTCGACGGCGACGAAGGGCCAGCGCTGCTGACGGGCAGGCGGACACCGCCATCTACCGGATTGAGAATCCCACCATCGCGCCCCACCGGTGGGCAGCGACGGCCTCTCGCGCGGGCGCTTTGTGTGGCGCCGCTGCAGCCGCCCCTGCACAATCCGCGGCCATGCTGCACCTCTTCCACGGCCTGCTGAGCGCCACCGAGGGCATGGACCCGCGCCTCAAGGCCCACTTCCAGTCGCTGGCCCATCAACAAAACCCGGAGCTGCTCCTCATCGCCTGCAGCGACAGCCGCTTCGAGCAGGTGCTGGGCGCGCGCCCCGGGCAGGTCTTCGTGGTGCGCAGCGTGGGCAACATCATCGCCCCCGCGGACGAGACGGGGCACAGCGTGGGCGACGTCAGCGAGGCCTCGGCCATCGAGTACGGCCTCGAGGTACTGGGCATTCGGGACATCGCCGTGTGCGGCCACAGCAACTGCGGCGCGATGGGCGCGGTGCTGAAGGGCCGCCACACCCTGAAGGCCACCGCCCCCAACCTGGTGACGTGGCTGGCCCACGCCGAGCCCTCGCTGCAACGCCTCGCCCGCACCAGGCTGAACTTCCCGCCGGAGCTGTCCGAGGCGGACCGGCTGTCACAGGAGAACGTGCTGCTGCAGCTCGAGCACGTCGCCACCTTCCACCCGGTGAAGCGCCGCGCCGGCGAGGTCAAGCTGCACGCCCTGTGGTTCGACATCGGCCGCGCGATGATGCACCTCTACGAAGCCGACAAGGGCCGCTTCGTCCCCCTCGACGAGGCCGAGGTGCTGCGCCTCCTCACGCCCGCGGTCGGCACCCCCTCCGCGTCTCGCTGAAGGACGCCCCGACAGCGCCGCACACCGTCCCACCATGTGGGCTGGTGTCACCCGAAAGCGTCTTTCCAGAAGCGGCGAAAAGGCAGGCTTTCTCGTTCCGCGAGAATGTGCGTGAGCCCTCCTTTCTGAGGCCGCGAGGAAACCCATGACCATCTCCAGTGACGCCGCCCGCCGTGCCGCCATGGAAGCTGCCCGCCGCGCCGCCGAAGCCGCCGCCCGCCGTGCCGCTGAAGCCGCCGCGAAACGCGCCGCCCAGGCCGCCGCAAAGAAGGCCGCCGAGGCCGCTGCGAAGAAGCAGGCCCAGAAGGCGCCCCCGCCGAAGAAGACCTTCACGAAGGACGAGCTGTCGCAGGGCATGGGCCGGGCGCTGCGCGAGCGCGCCACCCAGGCGCTGGGGGCTCAGGGCTTGTCGTCCTCGAAGGCGCTGCCTGGCGCCGACGCCACCGCGAAGTCCGCCGCCGCCGCGAAGGCAGCGTTGGCCCGCCTGTCGGACGCGGAGCGCGCGAAGACAGACGTGGTGTTCCTGAAGGACACCCGCCCCGGCGCGCCGGTGGACTCGGGCAAGCTGCTCCTCCGCAAGGACGGGCGCTTCACCGACCCGGTGGAGAACAAGACGTTCGCCTCGCTGGCGCGCTTCGACTCCGAGGGCGCGTACGCCCCGGCGGGCATGGTGAAGGCGAAGGACCTCCAGGCGGCGATGTCGGCGGCGCCCGGCAGCGCGGCGCAGCGCGCGGCCTTCGACAAGCTGCAACTGGGCGGCACCGCGAAGGCGATGCTGAACTCCGACGTGGCGGCCTCGAAGGCGGAGAAGGAGAAGACGCCGGGAGAGCTCGCCAGCGAGGTCTACGCGAAGGAGCTGGGCCCGACGGTGCAGAAGCCGCTGTCGGAGTGGACCCACGCCGACGCGCAGAAGTTCACCGACGCGCTGGCGTCCGCCGCCGAGGAGAACCCGGACCCGGCCTTCGTCCGCTCGCTGATGACGCTGTCCCAGGGCCGCCTGGAGCGCTCGGCCGAGCTTCTGGGCGCGGCCACCGAGGAGAAGTTCGACCGCGAAGAGGTGGAAGGCATCGCGTCCAACCTCGCGCGCCTCGCCGAAGTCGCCCCCGAGGACGCCGCGGGCCGCCTGGCCTTTGGCGTGGCGGAGAAAATCGACGACGACAGCGAGCTCAACTACGTCGACGACGGCCTCGACCACTTCCTGGACGGCAACTCGAAGTTCCGCGGCCTGCTGGCCGGGGCGCTCGAGGCGCAGGGGAAGAACGAGGCGAAGGACGAGCTGCTCAACCAGAACAAGGGCGTCCTCGACAGCATCTACGACAACACCATCGGCCGGGCGGTGGACGTCGGGGAGTTCTTCGGCGACCTCGCCAGCGACGCGGCGGGCGCGGCCTGGGACTTCGGCGGCAACGTGGTGGGCGCGGTGGTGGACGGAGGAGAGCGCCTCATCGGCGCGGCGGCGGACTTCGCCATCGACACCGCGAAGGGCACCATCTCCGTCATCGGCGACGCGGCCAGCATGACGTTGGACGCGGTGAAGGAAGGCGTGCAGTGGGCGGCCGAGAAGGGCCTCGAGCTGGCCGGACCGCTGCTGGACAAGGCCCGCGACATGTTCAAGGACGCCGTCACTGGCGCCCTGAAGATTGACGAGAAGATTGACCGGCTCCAGCCGGGCGACACCTTCAACGTGGGCGGCGGGGTGGAGGTGACGGCGGGCGTGGACGTCGAGGTGTCTGCGGACCTCCAGGTGAAGCGCAACGAAGACGGCTCCTTCACGGTGAGCGCCGGGGTGGACGGCAAGCTGGGGCTGGAGGCCCTGGCCGGCGCCAACGTGGGCGCGGGCGGCAAGCTGGAGTTCCGCGCCGCCAACGCGGAGGAGGCGAAGAAGCTGGCCGAGTCGCTGGCCATGGCGGGCGCGGCGGCCGCGGCGACGACGACGCCTCCCTTCAGCGCGGTGGCGCCGCTGCTGGCCCCGTCGTCCAGCGACCTCGGCTTCATGAAGGACCACCTGTCGGCCATCGAGCTGTCGGCCAGCGTGTCCGCGGGCGTCGACGCGAGCCTCGAGGCGGGCGGCGTGAAGCTGTCGGCGGGCGCGGCGGCCGAGGGCGAGGTGGCCTACCGCATCGAGTTCAACGAGGACGGCACGAAGGACCTGGTGCGCAAGCAGACCATCGAGGGCAGCGTGTCCGGCGACGCCACGGCGCAAATCCTCGGGCCGGGCGTGACGGGCAGCCTGCCGGCGGGCGAGTTGTCGGGCAGCGCGAAGCTGGCGGTGGAGACGCGGGTGCCGCTGCCGGACAGCCTGGGAGACGTGAAGGACCTCCCGGCGGCGGTGGCGCTGCTGACGGACCAGTCGGGCGCCATCGCGCAGCTGATGCCGGGCGCACAGACCAAAATCACCGGCACCATCGGCGGCGAGGTGAAGGTGGGCGACGTGGCGCACGGCGGGGAAATCTCCATCGAGGCCTCGGGGCTGGACGTGGGCGACGCCATCCGGGTGGCGCGCGAGCTGGCCAGCGGGGACCCGCGCGGCGCGCTGAAGGAATTGCCCGACGTGAAGCTGGAGGGCTACCACTACGAGAGGACGGGCTTCGACTTCGAGGGCGGCATCGAGGTGGCGGGCCAGGGCGTCAGCGTCGACTTGCACAACACCATCAAGGACAGACAGGGCGAGTTTGAAGTGACGGTGTGAGTCAGCGCTTCGGGGTGAATCGGTTGGACACCGGGCTCCGGACGTCCATGGAGGCCTCGATGACGTCCACCCCGTCGGGTGCTCTGAGGACCCCCGTGCAGGGTGCTCTGAGGACCCCCGTGCAGGATGCTCTGAGGACCCCCGTGCAGGGTGCTCTGAGGACCTAGTTTCTTTCGTCATTTCAACATCTTCCATGCCCGGAAATCCCGACGGAAAGCCCTCAATCGGAGCCCCGTTCATGCTAGGAGCAGGGGGCTGCTCGCCGCTCCCTTTCCCGCCGGCGAACGAAGCGCTTTCGAGGTCCGATGGACACCACCGCACCGCAGGACAAGTCGACCAAGCCGGGTGAATACGGCACTGCCTCCATCACCGTGCTGGAGGGGCTCGAGGCCGTCCGCAAGCGCCCCGGCATGTACATCGGCGACACGTTCTTCCGCGGGCTGCACCACCTCGTCTACGAAGTCGTCGACAACTCGGTCGACGAGGCCCTCGCCGGCTTCGCCACCCGGGTGGACGTCTTCATCCACGTCGACAACTCCATCACCGTCATCGACGACGGCCGCGGCATCCCCGTCGGCCCGCACCCCACCGTGCCCGACATGGACACGCTGGACGTGGTGATGACGAAGCTGCACGCGGGCGGGAAGTTCGAGAACTCCGCGTACAAGGTGTCGGGCGGCCTCCACGGCGTCGGCGTCTCCTGCGTCAACGCCCTGTCCGACTGGCTCAAGGTGGAGGTGCAGCGCAACGGCAAGGTGTACCAGCAGACCTACGCGCGCGGCGTCCCCCAGGGGAAGGTGCAGGAAGTCGGCGTCACCGACAAGCGCGGCACCAAGGTGTCCTTCCACCCCGACCCCACCATCTTCGAGGTGAAGGAATACGACTTCGACACCCTGTCCGCCCGCCTGCGCGAGCTGGCCTTCCTGAACGCCGGCCTCCACATCACCATCACCGACGAGCGCAGCGGAAAAAACCACGACTTCAAGTTCGAGGGCGGCATCGTCAGCTTCGTCGAGTACCTCAACAAGGCGAAGAGCCCGCTGCACGACAAGCCCATCAGCTTCAAGGGCGAGAAGGACAACGTGCAGGTGGAAATCGCCATGCAGTGGAACGATGGCTACGACGAGAAGATTTTCACCTTCGCCAACAACATCAACACGCCCGAGGGCGGCACTCACCTCTCGGGCTTCAAGGCGGCCCTGACGCGGTCCATCAACGGCTACGCCGAGCGCGGCCAACTCTGGAAGGACATCAAGGAGCAGCCCACCGGCGAAGACGCCCGCGAAGGGCTGGCCGCCGTCATCAGCGTCAAAATCCCCAACCCACAGTTCGAGGGGCAGACCAAGCAGAAGCTGGGCAACTCCGAGGTGAAGGGGCTCGTCGAGCAAATCGTCAACGAGCAGCTCACCATCTGGATGGAGGAGAACCCGCAGAACGCGAAGAAAATCGTCGGCAAAATCGGAGACGCCGCGCGCGCCCGCATCGCCGCCCGCAAGGCCCGCGAGACGGTGCGCCGCAAGGGCGTGCTGGACGGCGCGTCACTGCCCGGCAAGCTGGCCGACTGCCGCTCGAAGGACCCGCGCGAGTCCGAGCTCTTCATCGTCGAGGGCGACTCCGCAGGCGGCTCGGCCAAGCAGGGGCGCGATCCGCAGTACCAGGCCATCCTCCCGTTGCGCGGCAAAATCCTGAACGTGGAGAAGGCCCGCATCGAGAAGATGCTCAGCAGCGAGGCCATCCGCACCCTCATCACCGCGCTGGGCACGGGCGTGCGGGCGGGCTCCAACACCGAGGACTACAAGCCCGACGAGGTGCGCTACCACCGCATCATCTTGATGACGGACGCCGACGTCGACGGCAGCCACATTCGCACGCTGCTGCTCACGTTCTTCTTCCGGCAGATGCCGGAGCTCATCGAGAAGGGCTACATCTACATCGCGCAGCCGCCGCTCTACAAAGTGACGCGCGGCAAGAAGGACGTGTACTGCAAGGACGAGGAGGCGAAGAACGAGCTGCTCCTGTCCATCGCCGGCGAGCGCACCCGCCTCATCCGCGCGGACCAGTCGGTGCTGGAGGGCGCCGAGCTCGAGGACCTGCTGGGGAAGGTCATCACCTACGAGGCGCACCTCGAGAAGATGGCGCTGCGCAAGGACGCCCGGGTGGTGGACGCGCTGGTGCAGGCCACGTCGCTGACGCCCGAGATGCTGAAGGACCCGGAGGCCGCCGAGGAGCAGCTCGAGGGCATGCTGGAGTACCTCGAGGCGCGGCACCCGGAGCTGGTGGAGTGGCTCGAGAAGAACACCGTCGGGCGCAAGGACGACCCGGAGCACTCCGCGAAGAAGTACATCCTCAAGACGGAGGTGCACGGCAGCCCGCGGGAGACGGTCATCGACACCGCCTTCCTCACCAGCCCCGAGTTCAAGGTGCTGTCCGAGCTGAAGAAGTCCTTCGCCGCCTTCGGGGCCGCGCCGTACACGCTGAAGATTGAAGACGAGACCTTCACCGCGCAGACGTACCAGGAAGTCCTCAAGCGGGCGCTGGACGACGCGCAGAAGGGCCTCTCCATCCAGCGGTACAAGGGCCTCGGCGAGATGAACCCCGAGCAACTCCAGGAGACGACGATGGACCAGAAGGTCCGCACGCTCCTCCAGGTGAAGGTGTCCGACGCGGTGGAGGCGGAAGGCCTCTTCTCGCTGCTGATGGGTGAGGAAGTAGAGCCCCGGCGCGACTTCATCGAGAAGAACGCGCTGCAGGCCAACCTCGACGTGTGACGAAGGCTCCGGCGCGCAGACTGCCCGAAGGCGGTGTCACTGCGCGCTGGTAACGGTGCACGCCGAGACGCCCTGATTTCACGGCCGGCAGGGCTGCGCAGGGGTGTAGCCTTGGGGCATGCCTCGCGTCTTCGCCTTCGCGCTCCTCGCGGCCACCGGCTGCGCCACGCTGAACACTGCGGGGATGAGCGAGCACTGCAGGAACATGTACAACGCGTGCCTCGACGTGTGCGCCAAATCACGGTTGCCGCCGACGGCCCAGCCCCAACAACTGGGCAACAGCTCGAACTGGCAGATGGAGGTCGCCCAGTGCACCGACGGCTGCAACAAGCAGGCGAAGAGCTGCCAGTAGCCTCGACGCGCTTCGACGAGGGCAGCCAGCGCGAGGTGCTGGACACCGGGCGGGCCGACGCCGAATCGACATCTGCAGGAGCCACCTGTCAGGTGGCTGGTGCAGCACTCGATTTCGCGCAGCGGGCCACCTGGGGCTGCTCCCTCAGATGAACAGCCGCGACAGCTCGTCCAGCTTGTCGAGTTCCTGCCGCGAGAGGGTAAGGCGCATCGCGCCGACGTTCTCCTCGACGTGCTTCACCTTCGTCGCGCCGGGAATGGCCACCACCGTGTCCCCGTGGAACGTCGTCAGCCACGCGAGCGCCACCTGAGAGGAAGTCGCGCCGTGCGCCTGGGCCACCTTCTCCAGCTCGTCGATGAGGGGGCGGCTCCGGTTCAGCGTGCGGAAGCCGCGCGTCCACTTCCGGACGCCCACCTTCTCCAGCAGGGACGGGTCCCGGTGGAACTTCCCCGACAACAGCCCCTGCTCCAGCGGCGAGTACGCGATGACGGTGACGCCCAGCTCCTTCGCCGCCGACAAGACACCATTCATCTCGATGCGCCGGTCCAGCATCGAGTACTTCACCTGGTTGGACGCCAGCGTGAGGCCCCGCTTCGCCAGCGCCGCGTGCGCGCGCCGCATGCGCCCCTCGTTGAAGTTGCTCACCCCGACGAAGCGCACCTTCTTCTCGGCGACGAGGTCCGCCATCGCCTCCATCTCCGCCTCCACCGAGGAGAAGCCGTACGGCTGGTGCACCTGGTGCAAGTCGATGGGAAAGGGAGAGAGTCGCCGCAGCCGCTCGTCGATGGTGCCCTTCAGGGACGACACCGTGCGGCCGACGGGCTGCCACTTGGTGGCGACGAAGACGTCGCCCGGCTTCTTCCCCGCCGCCTGCAGGGCGCGTGACAGGGCCTCCTCGGAGCGCCCGTTGCCGTAGGCCTCCGCGGTGTCGAACCAGGTGATGCCGCCGGCCAACGACTTCTCGACGATGGCCTTCACTTCATCCTGGGGCAGCGCGGGCCAGAAGCCGCCCACCAGCCCGAAGCCCTCCGAAAACTGCCAGCAGCCCAGCCCGATGGACGACACCTCCGCCCCGGTGCGTCCCAGCCGCCTCAGCGCCATGAGTCACCTCGCGCGAGACTTGTAGCCCGGGGAGACTCCGTCCGCATGGGTGGTGCCACGAGTCCGACGCGCGGGCCGACGCGACGGGAAGGGAGTACGGTGTCTCCCATGCACCGCTTCGCCGCGCTCGCTGTCCTCATCTCCTCCGTCGCGCTGGCCTGCCTCTGGGACTCGGACACCTACGCCGAAGAGGCCCTCACCAAGAAAGACGTGGCCGAGGTGGTGAAGGGCCGCTTCGGCAAACACTCGAAGGCCTTCTACGAAGCGAAGGTGGCGTACACCCTGCCGCTGCTCTCCAGCGACGCCGGTGTGGCGGCGCCCGAGCGCTACGACGACCTCGCCGTCGCGTACGACAAGCTGGGGCAGGTGGACCGCTCCATCGCGGTGATGTTCGAGAAGGAGCAGCGCCACCCGGGCCTGTACACGACGAAGGCCAACCTGGGCACCTTCTACGCCCACTCCGGAGACTTCGTGCGCGCGGTGGAGCTGCTCAAGGCCGCCATCCAGCAGAACCCCGACGCGCACTTCGGCCGCGAGAAGTACCAGGTGCAGGCCATCGAGTACCTCCAGGCGCTCTCGAAGGACCCGTCGCTGGTGCAGCGGAAGGACCTGCTGGGCGTCGACGTCACGGAGGCGGAGCGCCTGATGTTCGGCGACAAGGGCAAGAAGAAGAAGCCCGGGGAGAAGACGCTGCTGGACAAGGAAGGCCTCAACCGGGACGTCTTCGTGGCGCTGGCCGGCATCATCCGCTTCGGCTCGGGCGAGAAGTCCTCCCACGTCTGGTTCAGCCTGGGCGTGGCGCTGGCGATGGACGGCGACAGGCACCTCGCGCTGCGCGCCTTCTGGCGGGCCGACGAATTGGGGCACCCGAAGGCGAAGCGGCTGGCCGAGGCGATGGCGATGACGCTGCGCGACTTCGACGGGAAATACGACAAGGAGCGGCTGCGCGCCGAGGCGGCGAAGGGCGAGGCGGAGGAGAAGGCGGCGCAGGAGAAGGAGGACGCACTCCTCGCTGCCGGCAAGCAGCGCGAGGTGTTCGGTTACTGACGGCCCGCGAGACGCCTCGGGAAACGAAAACCGGCGGCCTCCACGCGGGAGACCGCCGGCTCGAAGCGCCTCGGGAAGACGGTCTACTGGCAGTAGCCGACGGCGCCCGGCGTCATCACGCACTGCTGGTTGGGCGCGCAGTCCATCGCCGAGGTGCAGGCGGCGCGGCACTGGCCATTCACGCACACCTGGCCGGTGGCGCACACCGCGCCCGCGGAGCCGCAGGAGGGATTCACCGGGACACACTGGCCCGTCGTGGCGTCGCAGCGGGTCCCCGACGGGCAGGTGACGCCGGACGTCGAGTTGCAGACAGGCACGCACTGGGTGCCGACGCACACCTGGCCGGGGCCGCACAGCTGGCCCGAGGAGCAGGTGCCCGGGGTGCCCGGCACGCACGCACCCGTGGAGGGGTCACACACCGTCCCCGGCGCACAGCCGATGGTGCCCATGGCGTTGCACGCCGCGAGGCACTGGCCGCTGATGCACACCTGGCCCTGCGCGCACTGGCTGTTGGCGCCGCACTGGCCGGGGTTGCCGGGCACGCACCGGCCCGTCTGCGGGTCGCACACCTCGCCGGTGGGGCAGCCGACGGTGCCGGCCGCGTTGCAGGCCGCGACGCACTGGCCGGCGACGCACACCTGGCCCGGGGCGCAGGAGACATTCATCCCGCAGCCGGTGGGCGCCGGGACGCACGCGCCGAGGTTGGGGTCGCACACCTCGCCGTTGGCGCACACCGTCGAGCCGCTGGCGTTGCACACCGGGAGGCACTGGGTGCCGACGCACACGTGGCCGGGGCCGCACAGCTGGCCAGAGGAGCAGGCGCCCGGGGTGCCCGGCACGCACACGCCGCGCATCGGGTCACACTGCGTCCCCTGGGGGCAGGCGACGCCCGGGCCGCACGAGGGCACGCACACGCCGTTGATGCACGCCTCGTTGTTGGGGCAGCCCATGCTGCCGGCCGAGTTGGTGCAGGCGGGCGGCGGAGGATTGCCCGGCACGCACTGGCCCGTCGCGGCGTCGCACACCGTCCCCGTCGGACAGGTGGCGCCGGCGGAGCCGCAGGCGCTGACGCACACGCCGTTGATGCAGGCCTCGTTGTTGGGGCAGTCGTTGCTGGCGTTGCACTGCCGCGTCGGCGGGCCAATGGGCACGCACAGTCCGCGGTTGGCATCACACGTCAAACCCTGGGGGCAGATGGTGTTGGGGTTACACAGCGCCACGCACGCGCCGTTGATGCACTGGCTGCCGGGCGGGCAGTTGGGCGTGGTGGAGTTGCTGCCGCACTGTGCGGGAGGCACGACGCAGCCCCGGCTGGGGTCGCACACCTGGCCGGAGGGGCAAACGTTGCCGGTGGTGCCCGCGCCGCAGGGGACGCTGCACGCGCCGTTGATGCACTGGCTGCCCGGGGGACAGGAGACGACGTTGCCGCAGGTGACGGCGCACGCGCCGTTGATGCAGGCCACGCCCGGCGGACAATTCTGGCACTGCGGGGGCTGGGGCTGGCACACGCCGCCCATGGAGTTGGTGGTGGCCTGGGTGCACACGAAGCCGGGCGGGCAGTCCGAGTCCGCCTGGCAGCCGGAGGTGGTGGGCCGGCAGCGTCCATTCACGCAGGCGAGGCCCTGACGACAGTCGCTGTTGGTGGTGCACGGCCGGCGGCGGAGGGGCTGGAAGCGGGTGAAGCCGGCGATGTCGAAGGACACGGTGCCGGCGGCGGCGTCCACCACCACGCCGGAGGCGGGAATCTCGAAGGTGCGTCCGTCGGCCTCGCGGACGAAGATGGAGAGCTCTTCCCCCGCCTCGAGTTGATTCAGCGGCAGCGTCATGCGGGCCGGCTGCTTGAAGTGCGTACCGGCGGGGCCCCAGATGGCGACGGGGCCGGCCACCAGCTCTTCGGCCACCAGCGAGTCGGCGCCCAGCTCGAGGGTGATGGTGGTGTCGGCGTCCAGCGCCGCGGCGGGAATCTCCAGCTTCGTCCCGGCGAGCTGGGTGCTGTCCTCTGCGGTGACGGCGAGGACGGCGCCCTTCGAGGCCTCGACGTCCTGGCTCTTCACGTACCGCGAGCCGACCACGGTGGTACCGCAGCCGGCGCAACACAACACGGCCACCGCGGCCGTCACCCAACAGCGCGTCCTCAGAGTCGTCGTCGTCATGTGTTTGGTCTCCCGAACCCCTTTTCCGCACATGAATGGCTCGGGCCCACAGGCGCGTTCAAAGGGCAGCATCGCTCACCGCGCCTCGCCAGAGAAACCCTGCAAACTCAAACACTTACGCTCCCTACCAACCATCCAACGGCCATCCAACAGCGGGGCTGCGGGCACGAGGTTTGGTGGAGAGTCTGTCCAGAGCGCAGCGTCACCGTCCGGTGCACGGCGCGACAGCGCCGGAGCGGAAGGGTGGGAGGAGGAGGGATTGGGCGGGCACGGGACGTGGACGGGACAGAGGGGTGACTGCTGCCGGCGAGGCGGCCCCTTCTCTCCCAGCGGGAGAGAAGGCGGGGGATGAGAGGGAGAAAAGCAATGAAGGAAGACGAGCACGGCCGATGAAGGGGACGCAGGCCGTCCGCCGAGGACACCCGCCCCTTAATGCGGACAGCGCTCCTGCAGAACCGATGGAGCGCGGCCACCGAGAGCGCCCACCTCGTTGCACGCCTCCGCGGCGCGCCCCAACCCGAACAGGGCGGTGGCGTGGAGCGCCTTCACATCGTCGGCGCGCTCGCTGGCGGGGAAGTCGGCGAGGAAGCGCACCGCGCGGGCCTCGACATCGCTCCACCGCTGCAGGCCGGCGAGGGCCTCCAGCGACGACAGCGCGCGCTCCGGCCCCAGACTTCCGGACGGGAAGCGGGCGTCTCCTTCGGCGAAGGTGGCCAGGGCGCGCTCCGGCGAGAGGTGGCGCAACTCAACCTCTCCCTTGCGGAAAAGGGCGGCCTCGGCGCCCAGCGTGCCTGACTTCGCCACCACCTCGAAGGCGCGGGCAGCATCCTCATACCGGCCATGCTGGAGGGCGTCCTCGGCGAGGGCCGCGGCGCGCTGGGCCTTCGCTTCCTTCGGCTCGAGGGCGGTGACGTCCAGCGGCGGCGAAGACGGCTTCGCGGGCGCCTCGACGCGCTGCCCTTCGACGAGGACGAAGCCCTCCACGGGCGTGACGGTGACGGCCTCACCGGCGACGGAGATGGAGACGACAGCGGCCTGGACTTCGACGTGCTTTCCACCGGCGCGGACGTGCAGCGCGGGGCCCTGCCAGACGCTGGCGGTGAGGGTGCCTTCCTCGAGGGTGAAGGTGTGCGACGGCGCGTCATAGGAGAAGCGCGCGTCCTGCACGGAGACGACGCTGCCGTCGGTGCGCCACGTCTTCGACTCGGTGCGCGGCCAGGCGACGACGGCCACCACCACGGCGGCAGCCAGCGCCAGGGCCGGCGCCCACCGGCGCACGGGCGAGGGACGCGCAGACGTGTCGAGGCGCCGCCAGACGCGCTCCTTCGCGCCGGGCGGAGGCGCCTGCGTCGCGTCGCGGTACTCGCGCCGCCAGTCGGACGAATTCATGGGACGACTCCCCTCTTCAGGCACAGCTTCTCGAAGTCCTTGCGCGCGTAGTGGAGGCGCGTGCGCACCGTCTCCACCTTCACGCCGGTGAGCTCGGAAATCTGCTCGTGGGTGAGGCCCTCGATTTCGAAGAGGGCGAACACCTCGCGCTTCTCGCGGGACAGGTGGCGCAAGAGGCGCTCAATCTCCGCCAGCGTGCGGCGCGCCTCCACACGGCCCTCGACGGACGGAGTCTCGCTGTCCTCGGAAGCACCCAGCAGCCCCGAGAAGAAGTCGCGCACTCTTCGCCGGCGCAAGCGGGTGGACACCACGTTGGCGACGATGCGGTACAGCCAGGTGGTGAAGCGGCCGTAGTGGAACTGCTGGAGCTGGTGGAAGGCCACCACGAAGACTTCCTGGGCCACGTCCTCCACGTCGGCCTCGGGCGTGCCCAGGCGGCGGGCGGTGCGCCAGACGAAGTCGAAGTGGCTGTCGTAGAGGGTGCGCCAGGCTGCGGAGTCTCCGTCCCGGCAGCGGGCCACCAGCGCGGCTTCGGGTGCCGTGCGGTCCTCGGCCGTCCCCGAATCGGCTGGGGAATCGGACACTTCGAGGGACGCACCGAGAAACACAGGACGTGGCTCCGCCGGTGAATGGCGCGAGGGGGCGTCGGCGTTCAACGCGTCGCCGTCGGGGGCCTTCATCGGTCGACTCCGTACCCGAAGGAGAGGCGGGCGACGAACTCGACGGTGGGCGTGTCGATGCGGGCGGAGAGGCCCTCGAGGGAGAAGCCAGACGGCACGGGGTTGATGAGGAGGGCGAGGTCGAGGGAAGCGGCGACGCGGGAGAAAGACGTGGAGAGGTGCGCGACGGGGCCGAAGGAGGGCGTCGCCACCCACTTCGTCTTCGCCTGGAAGATGAACTCACCGGCGGTGCTGCCGACGCCGAGGCGCACGCCCGCCAGGAGGCCGCCGCACCCGCGCAGGCGCGTGGTGGTGCACACCGAGGCCTCGGGGGCGATGAGGAGGGCGCGCGCGGTGAGAGTGCCGCGGGAGGCGCCGGAGTCATCGGTGACGGGGACGGCGTCGCCGAAGGAGAAGCTGGAGGTGAGGCCGAGGCGCCAGCGCTCCTGGAGGACGAGGGCGCCGTCGAGAGAGAGGGCGAGGGAGGCAGAAGAGGGAGTGGGCGTCCACACGCCGGCGCCGGCGAGGACCTCCCAGCGGGTGATGCGGACGGGTGGTGACGGAGGTGACTCGGAGACCACCTCCCTCTGGCGCTGCGGTGTGGGGAGCGCGCCCGCGCTCGCAGCGGCGGTGGTGGCTCGAGTGGTGTCGGCGGCTCCTGGCGCGGCTGGAGAGGATGTCCCAGCGCTCGGCGCCTCCGGCGTGCCCGCGTCAGCGCCGCGCACCACCCACGCGCCTCCCGGGGAGATGGTGGTGGAGGTCATCCCGGCGCCGCTCGACGCCACGCCGACCCCCCGGAGCGATTCGGTGGCGAGGGCGACACCGCTCGGTCTTCCTCCGCCAGTCACCTGCTCCTCTGGTCGCGCGGTCGCGGCGGATGCACTGGACGCACCAGCCGAGGCGTCCGGCCCGCTCCCGCTTGCCGCTGACGCGCCCGTCAAGCCACTCGCTCCGCCCTGCGTCGCGCCTCCTCCCGCTGCTGCGCTCGTCGCGCTCGGTGACGCGTTCCCCCCACCCTGCGTCGCGCCTCCTCCTGTCGCTGCGCCCGTCGCGCTCGGTGACGCGCTCCCGCCACCCATCGCCGCGCTCCCGTCTGCCGCAGTCGCGCCCGCGCTCGGCGACACGCTCCCCCC
>JBFMHF010000137.1:0-20273 GCA_040752975.1 Myxococcota bacterium | reverse complement strand
CGTGGCGCCGAGGCGCGGGCGGCGGGCGTGGAGCGGCGGGTGGTCGACGGGCGCTGCAGGCGGTTGACCGGCATGGTGTCCTCCCCGAAGGCGGCAAGCTTCCACGGGCGCGGAGCGGACGCAAAATCGTGAGGGAATCGGGTGACGCGGCGGCGCGACCTCCTGGCGGCGACAGAGGCCCGCGGCGAGCGCCAGGCGTCGCCTCCGACGGCGCAGCGTGCTGCTGCGAAGAGCAGCCTCGTCGCGGGGTGCCCGGGGCCGCCGCTTGAGGAGGATGATCACTTCTCCAGCTCCCGGCACCGAAGTCGGCATGCGAACGACGCTGCTGACGCTCGGGGTGCTGCTGGGCAGTGCGTGCTGTGACGGTCCGGAGGGGTGGGGCCCGCCGGAGCCGCCGTCCCCGCTCGAGCCTTCCGCGCCTTGTGGGTGCACGCCGGGCGCCGTCGTCCCCGCCACCGGAGAGGTGACGCTGCGGCCCCACGTCGACGAGGACACGTACCTGCGCTCGGTGGTGAGCTTTCAGTACGCCGTGGGCGGAGAGGGCGTCGACATCACGAACAACGACTGGGACGTCTCGCTCGCCGGCAACGACGTCTTCCGCGTCAACACCGTCACCGACGACTCGAGCTGCATCCAGGACCTCGGGGCCATCGCCATCGCCGACGCGCCGGAGCAGCTCACCGAGTGCCACGACTTCCTGCAGGTGGTGGAAGGCCATGTCTACCTGGTTCGCACCGAGGACGAGGACACCCGCCAGCACGCTGTCTTCGGCGTCATCCACCACGCAGCGGGCCGGGAGACGACGCTGCGCTGGTTCCGCTCCCCCGACCCCGACGCCTTCATCCTGGAGTTCTGATTCCTCCGGGTGCGACGCAGCCACGCTCGATGCCGCGGGCCGCATGCACGGAGCTGCTCCCCTCACCTGCACCGACTGCCGGGCTCGCCGGTGAGGCCACGCCGGGCCCGGGAAGCGTCGGGGCGTTGAGCGTCCGAAGCCAGGAGCCGCCGGGGCCCCACGTGAAGCGGTAGACGACGGCGGGCGGTGGTACGGTTCGGGCTGGAGGTGGGGATGCCACGGATGATGTGGAGGTGGGTGGTCCTTTGGGTGCTCGCTGCTCCCCTGGCGTCGGCGCAGGACGTCACCGTCACTCCGGACCAGGGAGAAGTCGCCCCGCCCGCTCCCAGCGTCCCGCCGCCGCCCCCCAGCGTGCCGCCGCCGTCAGCGAGCCCTGTCCCGCCACCCGCCGCGGTGGCTGCGCCCCGCCCGGTCGCCGTTCCGCCGGAAGAGCTCGTCAGCGACCGCTCGGTGGGCATTCACATCGGCGTCAACCTGGGGCTGTTCGCCTTCGACGTGCACCAGGGGCACTTCTACGGCTTCGCGTCGGGCAACGCCGGCATTCCGCTGGTGACCAACGGCCAGGTGGGCGCCTTCGCCATCGGCCTGGGCTACAGCACGCCCCTCTCGCGGCCCAGCGAGTCGATGTGGTTCATGGACTTCTTCCTGGAGGCGCTGCCCGGTTGGTGGACCAGCCAGGGCGCTCCGGGGGCGGTCGTGGGCCTGGGCGGAGGCATGGGGTTTCGCTACCTGCACCGCAGCGGCTTCACTGCCGGCTTCAAGGTGCCCGTCTTCGGCGCGGCCTTCAGCGTCGAGTCCAACGTCAGTTCGGCTCAGTCGGTGGGGTTCTTCTACCTGTTCAACGGCGTCGCGCTGCCCATCGTGTCCTTCGGCTACCGCTTCTGAAGGCCGCCGCGGTATGACGCGCGCGCACATGGCCCTGCTCCTCCCCGACGAGGTGTCCGCGGCGCTGCGCCGCCACGCGGTGTCCTGCTACCCCGAGGAGTGTGTGGGCGCCCTCCTTTCCTCGAAGGGCGGCGTCATCTTCGCGAAGCCCCTCGCCAACGCCTCCGACGCGCCGCGCACGGGTTTTTCGCTGTCTGCACGCGACTACCTGGCCACCGAGAGGGAAGCGGCGAAGCGCGGCCTCACCGTGCTGGGCTTCTACCACTCGCACCCAGACGCCGAGGCGACGCCTTCGATGCGCGACGCGGAGACGGGCTGGGCACAGTGGTGGACCGTCATCGTCCCCGTGTCGCGGGTGGGCGCCGGGCAGCCGCGCGCGTTTCGCTTCGACGAGCGGTCGCGCACCTTCCACGAGTGAAGCCGCGCCGGCTCCGGTGGAGATCTACCGCCGGGGCTTCGTCGACGGAGCAGGGAGGCGTGCACCGCGCAGGTGAGCTCTCGGGTCAAGGCTTGAAGCAGACGACCTGGTTGGCGGCGCCCTTCGGCGCGAGGCCCGTCTTCAGCGTGCAGTCGAAGCCCTTGCACTCCTGCCACACCTGCAGCGGCGCCTCGTCCGTCGGGGCCAGCCAGAAGCGCGCCTGCCGCCAGCCCTCGAAGGGTGGGGTGAAGCGCGGGAGCTCGGCGGCGCTCGGCACCTTCCAGCCGTCGCCCAGCTCCAGGCACCGCACCGTCGCCGCGTCGTAGGACACGCCGCGCTTCTCCGCCGCGGACAGCTCGTACAACTTCCAGTTGCTGCCTGAGATGGGCGGCTTGTGGAACAGCTTGCCGCTCAGCACCCCCGACACGAGGCCAGCCGCCACCAGCACTCCGAAGCCGAGGAGCAGCACGAAGGGCCACGGGCCGAGGACCATCAGCGGCCTCAGCACGGCGCGCACCGTCGGGCCCAGGGCCACCCACGTCCGCGCGGCGAGCCAGCCGGCGACGAACATCTCCACGCCCAGCACGACGAAGACGACGCAGGAACCCGGGTCGATAACGCCCGAGCCCGACGGGCGCTCCTGGACGCGCGAGAAGAGGGCCAGCGTCGCCACCCAGAGGATGCCGATGTAGATGAGGCTGAAGGCGGTGATGGCCGTCGCGCCCGCCGGGGGCCGCTCCTTGAGCCGCCCGCTCAGCGTCCGGCGCGGCGTGAAGCTCAGCTCGTACTCCAGCTCCGCCGAGTCGTCGTTCATCCCCCTGGAGGATGGCACAGCAGGGCGCGGCCCACACTCACCGCGGGGGGCCGAGTCGCTCTCCAGGCGCCCCCTTTCCGTCGTCCACGGCCTCGTACACGGCTTCCCACGCGCGCGGCGAGAGGAGCAGCCCGTTGTGGGACAGGCCCGGCAGCTCGACGTTCTCCCCGCCGTCCACCGTCGACTTCTCCGCCGGGAGGATGATGACGTCGGCGCGGCTCCAGAAGGCGACGAGGCGGGGCTGCGACGGCGGGCCCCTCCACGGCAACTGCGCGTCCAGCCGCTGGAGAATGTCCGAGCCCGGCCGCAGGTCCCGCGTCGTCACCGTGTTGGCGTAGCGCGCCAGGTGGCTGCCCGCGTGCGGCGTGCCCAACGTCACCAGCGTGCGCACCCGGCAATCGCGAGTCCCCCGGCGCTCGAGCTCCAACAGCGCGGCGCGGGCCACCAGGCCGCCGAGGCTGTGCGCCACCACGTCCACCTCATGGCCTGGCGCGCGCGCGGTGGCCGCCACCAGCGTGTCGGCCAGCACCTCGCCCAGCACCTGCACCGTGCAGTCCGAGGGCAGCGTCACCGCGTGCGTGCGCGCGCGGCCCTGGGCGCGGAAGAAGAGGCGCATGGGGAGGAAGTTGCCGGGGTGGCCACCGAGGCCGTGCACGAAGACGACCGGCACGCGCCCGTCGTCGGGGAGTTGCTCGACTCCCCCGGGGCGCGGAGACAGCATGGTGAGCGCGACCAGCGGCAGATCCGACGCGTGCTTCCACACGTCGGGGTCCACGGAGTCCACGCCGGCCTTCGCCGCGCGCCCCAACCAGGCACCGGCGCCCAGCAGCGCCTTCGCCGCCGCCTTCCACCCAGCACCTCTGGCGTCGTCGTCCACGAGGGGCATTCTGACTCAGGCGCTGCCCCAAGCGTGTGTGGAGTTGCCAGTGTGGCTGCCGCGTGCGAGGAGCCCCGCTCATGCCTGTCGACACCACCCTCCTGGCCGGGGTGCCCCTCTTCGAGCGCTTCAACGAGGAAGAGCGCGCCGTGCTGGCCGCTCAGCTGGACGAGGTGGAGTTCAAGGCCGGCGAGGTCATCTTCAAGCGGGGCGAGCCGGGCGGCGCGGTCTTCATCGTCGCGTCCGGGGAGGTGGAGATCTACATCGAGGACTCCACCGGCCACCGCATCGTCTTCGAGACGGCCAAGCGCGGGGACTTCTTCGGCGAGCTGTCGCTCCTCGACGGAGATCCCCGCAGCGCCTCGGCGCAGGCGCACCAGGACACGAAGGCCTTGCGCGTCGATCGCGCCGACCTCGAGCTGCTCTTCACCCGGCACCCCACCGCGGCCCTCGACGTGCTGGCCGTCATCGGGCGCCGGCTGCGCGAGGCCGACAAGCTCCTGGGCGTACGCCCCAACGTCTCGCCCAACCAGGCGGTGGAAGAGCGGCTCACCACCATTCAACGCATGGCGGACGCGGCGGCGGACTTCTCGGGACGCTTCAGCTTCCTCCTGGTGCACGCCCTCTGGTTCGCGGTGTGGATCGTCCTCAACGTCGACGTGCTGCCGGGCATCCACCCGTTCGACCCCTTCCCTTTCGGGCTGCTCACCATGGTGGTGTCGCTCGAGGCCATCTTCCTCTCGTGCATGGTGCTGATCAGCCAGAACCGCACCGCCGCGAAGGATCGGATCCGCAGCGACGTGGAGTACGAGGCCAACATGCGCGCCAGCCTCGAGGTGACGCAGCTGCACGTGAAGATCGATCAGGTCTACGAGCAACTCGTCGCCCGCATGGCGCAGGTGGAAAAGGCGCTGGCCGCGCGAACGAAGCCGGAGTGATGGGCCGTGCGCGGCGGGTGAATTGACGCGTCGCCGACCGCTGGCACACTCCTGCGCGGTGGGACGCAACGCGCTGGTCATCTCCGGAGGGACGGCGCGCGGGGCGTACGCCGCGGGCCTGGTGAAGGGCCTCTTCACCCGCTTCCCCGAGCTGCACCGCCACGTGCACCTGCTGTCTGGCACCAGCACCGGCTCGCTCATCACCCCGGCGCTGGGGTTGTACTGCGTCGACCCCGTTCGGCACCGCGGGCTGCTCGACCTCATCGTGAAGCGCTACCAGGTGCCGTCCACCGAGGCCTTCCGCGACGAGCCGGTGCGCTGGTGGGCGCGGCTGCTTCGCTGGGTGCTGCGGGGAAAGCTGGGCGAGGAGGGCTCGCGGCAGGTGGCGATGCTGGCCGAGCAGGGCGCGATGCTGGACGCGGCGCCACTGCGGCGCACCATCGACGCGGAGTACACCGACGCGCTGCTGCAGGAGTTGTTCGCCGCGCGAGAGAAGGTGAAGGTGTTCGTCAACTGCGTGTCGGCGCAGACGGGCGGCCTCATCGCCTTCTCCAGCGCCGACGAGACGATGACCCCCGAGCGCTTCCGCACCGCCATCTTCGCCTCCTGCATGCAGCCCGTGCTGATGCCGCTGGCGCCGCTGGAGCAGGGCGGGGTGAAGCACGAGCTGATGGACGGCGGGGTGCGAGACGTGGTGCCCGTGGAGACGGCCTTCTTTGCCGGGGCCACGCGCGTGCTGGCCTTCGCGTTGTTCCCGGACGGGGACGGCGTGCCGAAGGAGGGCCCCTTCGCCGGGCGGGAGAACCTGGTGGCGCTGGGGAAGCGGGTGCTGTTCGACCTCCTCGACGGAGAGGTGCAGGACGACGACGTGCTGGAGGCGCGGCTCCTGGCGACGCTGGGGCGGCTGGTGCGCTTCGCCCGCGCACATGGGGCGGACGACGCGGCAGTGCGGGGACTCCTCGAGCTCTTGCGGCCCGAAGAGCGGGAGCGCTTCCTCGCAGCGGGTGAGGAATTCGACGCGCTGTACGTGCATCGGCCCGACAAGTCCGTGCACCTCGAGGAAGACGTCCGCTGGACGGCCGAGGGCATGCAGAAGTCCATCGACGCGGGGAGTGCCGCCGCCGCTTCCGAGGAAGGGCAGAGGATGCGGGACTTCCTCGTGACGTGAGGCGGGCGCCCGGCTGAGCCAGTCGGTGCGGTGCGCACGGCCCCTCGCGCCGCAGGCCCGCGCGGTCGCCCCGTTGCCTCCCGGCCTGCGCGCCGCTCCCTCGCAGCGACGCAGAGAGTGGACGGCGGCAGTCGGGTCGCGCGCCTTCGGACGCCACCGGAGACGGCGTGCACACTCTTCAAATGGCGAGACGCGCGGCGGCGGCATGGCCCAGGAGCGCTCGCTCTCGCGCAGGCGGACAGCCGGGCCCAACTCGAGGCCGCGATGTGGGGGAGGCGCTTCAGTTCGAGCGCATGGCCGTCGAGCCGCCAGAGGTGCTGACGTTGGCGGTCGCGCCGCCCGTCCACGTCAGCCGGCTCGCGCCAGACAGCGAGCCCGTGATGGTGGACGCGACGTTGAGGTGCAGGGTCGAGGCCCCGCTTCCGTCGATGCTGGCGCTCTGCACGGGTAGACCGCGCCCGTCCACGGAGGAGGCGCCCGAGGCGCTCGCGCGCAGCGTGGCGGCGACGCCTGAGACAGTGACGGTGCTCGCCCCGCTCGCGTCCACACTGAGTTCCGTGGTGTCGAGGCCGGTGAGCGTCACGGCGCTTCCTCCGGACGCATCGACGTGGAAGTCGGTGGTGCTGGTGGCCGCGCCCGTCACCGAGGAGCCGCCCGAAGCCGCCACGCCTTCCAGGCGGTCGCCGGAGACGCGCGCGGTGATGCCGGTGCGCGACGACACGTCGAGGAGCGGCTTCACCCGCACCACCAGCGTGGAGCCGTCGACGAAGGCCTCGACCTCCGGCTGGAGGTTGTCGTCCGTGGTGATGGTGACGCCGGGCGCCCCGCGCACCACTTCCGCCCGGATGCCCGACGCGACACTCAGCGTTCTCCAGGGGCTCACGGGCCGTTGCTCTTCCACCACCCGCCCGGAGCCCACCACCACCGGCCCGCAGCCGGTCGCCAACGCCAACACACACGACGACACTGCGAGCCAACGCGCACCATTCATCGCTCTGCCCTCGACTTGACTTCGGGTGACCGCGCGAAGGCCGGCGCTCCGGCCGCGCGGATCCAGGGCCGTCGGCCGTGGACGCCGAGACTACGTAACGCCCCTCCACTGATTGCGCAGGGGGCCCGTCCCTACGCATGCGGTGGACGACGCGGGAGTGCGGGCTCCTCGACCGCTTGCGGCCCGAAGCGCCGGAGCGAGCGTGAAGGGCTGCCGCGAGCCGCGTCACTCGCCCAGGTAGGCCTTGCGGATCTCCTCGCTGGCCAGAAGCGCCTTCCCCGTCCCCTCCATCACCAGCTCGCCGGTCTCCAGCACGTACGCCCAGTGCGCCAGCTCCAGCGCGAGGTGCGCGTTCTGCTCGACGAGGAGAATCGACACCCCCTCGGCGTTCACCTCCCGCAGGATGCGGAAGATGGTCTGCGTCACCTGCGGCGCCAGGCCCAGGGACGGCTCGTCCAGCAACAAGAGCCTCGGCTTCGACATCAACGCGCGCGAGATGGCCAGCATCTGCTGCTCGCCGCCCGACAGCGTGCCCGCCGGCTGCGCCTGGCGCTGCTCGAGGATGGGAAACAACCCGAAGCAGCGCTTCAAGTCCGCCGAGATGCCGTCCCTGTCCCGCCGGAGGTAGGCGCCCAGCTCCAGGTTCTCCAGCACCGTCAGGTTGGGGAAGATGCCGCGGCCTTCCGGCGCGTGCGCCAGGCCCTTCGGGACGAGCTGGTGCGCCTTCAAGCCCGCGACGCTCTGGCCCTTGAGGTGAATCACTCCGGCCGCGGGCTTGAGCATGCCCGACACGGCGCGCAGCGTGCTCGTCTTCCCCGCGCCGTTGGCCCCGATGAGCGCCACCACCTCGCCCTGGCCCACCGACAGCGTGACGCCCTTGAGCGCGGTGATGGCGCCGTAGGACACCTTCAGGTCCTTCACGTCCAGCAGCGCCTCGCGTGGGGCGCGCTCGCCCAGCCGCGTCTCAGGCATGCGCCGGCGCCTCCCCGAGGTACGCCTCGATCACCTTCGGATCCGCCCGCACCTTCGCCGGCTCCCCCACGGCGATGGTCTCTCCGTGGTCCAGCACGGTGAGGTGCTCGCAGATGCCCATCACCAGCTTCATGTCGTGCTCGATGACGAGGATGCCCAGCGAGAAGCGGGACCGCAGCTCGCGGATCAGCACCATGAGGTCCGCCTTCTCGCGGGTGTTCATCCCCGCGGCGGGCTCGTCCAGCAAAAGCACCTTCGGCTCCGTGCCCAGCGCGCGGGCGATCTCCAGCCGGCGCTGCTCTCCGTACGGCAGGTTCTTGGCAAGCTCATCGACCCGGTGCGACAGGCCCATCACCGCGAGCAGCTCTCTCGCGCGCGCCTCGATGGTCGCCTCCTCGGCGAGGAAGCGCGACGTGCGCAGGAAGGCCCGCCACCAGTCACGGTAGTTGTTCACCGCGTCCAGCATCGAGCCCACCGCGCGCGACGCTCTTCCGCCGCGGCGCAGGCGCTCCACCGACTCGTCCGCGAAGAGTGGCCTCGTGTCCGCCAGAATCGCGACCCGCACGTTGTCCAGCACCGACAGCTGCTTGAAGAGGCGGATGTTCTGGAAGGTGCGCGCCACGCCGAGCCGGTTGATCTGAAACGGCCGCTTGCCGTTGACCACCTCGCCCCGCACCTTCACCGCGCCGGCCGTCGGCAGGTAGACGCCGGTGATGGCGTTGAAGGCCGTCGTCTTCCCCGCGCCGTTGGGTCCGATGAGGCCCTTCAAGTCGCCCTGTTGGATGGTGAGGCTGAAGTCAGACAGGGCCAGGAGCCCCCCGAAGCGAATCGACACCTTCGACGCCTCGAGCAGCACCTCGCTCACGTCGCCGGCTCCTTCTTTCTCTTGAGCCAGTCCCACGCCTCGTGCGTGCCGAAGATGCCCTGCGGCCGCGTCAACATGATGATGACCAGCAACAGGCCGAAGATGGGCTTGCGGAGTTGGTCGATGGACTGGGCCAGAGCGGCGTTGTCTCCGCCCAGCGCAATGAAGGCCGAGCGCATGCCCTCGGGCAATAGGGTGAGCGCCACGGCCGCCAGCACGGCCCCCGTGGTGCTGCCCAGGCCGCCGGCCACCACCATCACGACGATCTCCATCGACTTCACGAAGCTGAAGCTGTCGCCCGGCGTGATGATGGACTGGAAGTGCGCGAACAAGCCCCCCGCCAGGCCCGCGAAGAAGCTGGACACCACGAAGGCCCGCACCTTGTACGACGTGGTGTCGACGCCCATCGCCTCGGCGGCCACCTCGTCCTCCCGGATGGCCGCGAGGCTGCGCCCGTGAGGAGATTCGAGAAGCCGCCACGCCAGGAGCACCACCAGGAAGACGGCGAACCAGACGGCGAAGAAGCTCGTGTACTGGGGCGTGCCCGACAGTCCCAGCGCACCGCCGAGCGCCGGCGTGTTGCGCACCGCCACGAGGATGATTTCCCCGAAGCCCAGGGTGACGATGGCCAGGTAGTCGCCCTTGAGCCGCAGGCTGGGCAGGCCGACGAAGAAGCCGAACAGCCCCGCGCCCACGCCGCCGACGAGGAGGCTGACCACGAAGAAGACCTGGTTGCTGACGGCCCCGGGGAGGAAGGAGAGCTGGAAGTCCTTCATCGCGAGGGACGTGTAGGCCGAGAGGTACGCGCCCACGGCCATGAAGCCGGCGTGGCCGATGGAGAACTGCCCGGTGATGCCGTTGATGATGTTGAGGCTGACGGCCAGCACCACGTTCACGCCGACCAGCATCGCCAGGTAGACGAAGTAGGGAGAGCCTCCGGTCAGCACCTGGAGGATCCCCAGCACCACGATGGCGACGGCGACGGGCGCGAACGACTTCACGAGAGCCTGGGCTCGTACACCATCACAGCCGCACCGTCAGCAGTAGGCTGGGCTCACAGCGTCAGCGACGAGGACATGAGCAGCGTGTCCGGGGGGGGACAGGACAGGCGCCCGGCTTCCGCTGTCAGACACCTGTACATGCACTCCCTGGGGCGTGCGGGGCGCGGGTGCGGCAGGTGTTTCTCTGCGGCAGCGATGAACGAGCGTTGCTGGCGAGGGAGTTGGGGAGCAGTTGTTTCGTGGGGGGGGGCGGAGTGGGTATTGGCTCAGGGGTTGGTGGCGAAGGAGAAGGACCGTTGTGGGTGTCGTTGGGCGAGCAGCACCTTGAGGTCGTCGAGCCAGGGGCCGTGGAGGGAGTTCTGTGTGACGACGAGCGCCTCCCAGCCGGCGGCGCGGAGGCGGTTGCGTTGGTCGGCGTCGGAATCGAAGGTGACGCGGCGGCTATGCCAGCGAAAGCTGTCGGCATGGACGACGACGCGTTCGAGGGGCCAGGCGAAGTCGACGCGCATGATGTAGCCGAGTTCATCGAAGACCTCGACCTGGAGCCTGGGTTTCGGCAGGCCTGAGGTGCTTCGCAGTCGACGCCACACGCGGACTTCCAGTGGCGAGTCGGTGGGTTGGCCTTCGCGCTCGCGGACGAGTTGGACGAGGCGGGTGAGGCCGGGGACGCCGCGGGTTTGGCGCTTCGTGGCGAGGTCTTCAATCCACTGGCCGACGCGGGGCCAGCGGCGGTGAGCGGAGTCGAGGGCGATCTCAAGGGCCTCGTCATCGAGTTCAGCGGCGAGGTCGACAAGGGTGTTGGCGATGGACGTGATGGGGAGGCCGCCGAGGTACATGGCGCGGGGTGTGGCGCGAGAGCGATGGACCCTGGCGGCGCAGGGAATGGAAGCGCTGCGGCGGCGCGGGACGGTGACATCGAAGCGGGTGGGAGCGCGCTCGAAGCCATCGAGGCCCCAGAGGTGTGCGGCGGTGGCGTGTGAGAGGACGGCTCCGGGCCCGGAGAGAAGGACGACTTCGCAGGCGCGCTGTCGCCACGAGGGGGGCGAGCCGGGGAGGACGAAGAGGCCGCGCCGGCGGCGCTCGAGGCGATGGCGTTCAACGGCCCATCGGATAGCAGCGTGGGACAGCCCGAGCCGAACGAGTTGGTCGAGATGTACCAGGCCGTGCTGTCTCCTTGCGATTTCCGTCACCGTCGCCCATGGCTCTGTCATGGCTGAGAGGCGTATCAGAGGGGTCTGACATGTAGACTGGGGTCTAAGTGGAAAAAGATGTTTCTGGTCGTACTTTGTGTTGTCAGGACAACACAAAGTACAACCAGAACGACCTGAAGCTCCTTCGTGGAAGTTCGAGGGGCTGTCCGGGTAGGGCGTATGCGGAGGCCACCTCAGTCGAACGCCTTCCTGAAGGCCTGTCGGCGCCCTGAGGCCACCTCAGTCGAACGCCTTCCTGAAGGCCATCGGCGCCCTGAGGCGACCTCAGTCGAACGCCTTCCTGTAGGCCATCGGCGCCCTGAGGCGACCTCAGTCGAACGCCTTCCTGTAGGCCATGGCGCCCTGAGGCGACCTCAGTCGAACGCCTTCCTGAAGGCCTGTCGGCGCCCCTGAATCTCACTGCACTCCTCGAGGCCTCGATCTCTCCGAGGCGCCGATGGTCGCGAACGCTCCACGGTGTCGCTGGGGAGGCAACAACTGCTTCCTCACCAGCCCCTCACGCCACGGGAATCCCACGAGGAACCGCTCGGCACGAACCGTGGACCATCCCCCTCCGTGCGACACCCACCACTGTCACGACTCCTTCCACTCCTGGTCTACGCGGCACTCCTCGGCTGCAGCGGCATGAGCACACCCGCGCTCTGCGGAAACGGCGCGCTCGACGTTGGCGAAGTCTGCGACGGCGCGTTGCTTCGCGACGAGACGTGCGCCACCCGGGGCTTCACCGCGGGAACGCTGGCGTGTGCGTCGACCTGCCGCGACTTCGACACGTCGGCCTGCACGTCGACGCCTCCCCCCTCGGACGCAGGCGCAGGCGGCTCGGGCGTGGACGCGGGAAACGATGGCGACGCAGGCGTGGACCTCGACGCCGGAGCCCCCGACGCGGGTGGACCAGACGCAGGGCCGTCGATGGCCATCACGGTGAGGAACGGTCGCCTCGAGCACACCGACGGGCGCGCGGTGGACGTGCGGGGGGCCATCAGCTGCTGCGGGGGCGCCTTCGGCTGGCCGCTCTTCGACGAGGCGTGGTTGGACACGGTGGCTCCGCGCGGGGCCACCTTCCTGCACATGCGGCTCGGCCCCTTCCGCACGCAGGGCAACGGCGAGACGGACTGGGCGGCCATCGGCGGGGGCTACGTGGAAGAGAACGGCAAGGCCGACGTGACGCGCTTCAACGAGCGCTTCTGGGGGCGCGTCCGCGAGCTGATTCGGAAGGCGCGCGCGCGCGGCCTCTACGTGGAGGTGGACGTCGTCGACGGCTGGGGGGTGAAGCACTGCCGGTGGCAAGACATCCCCGGGTACAGCGCGTGGGATGCGGCCTTCAACGCGCAGAACGTGGACTACTGCGCGACTGCCGCGAGCGGACCGGTGGCGCCGGGCAGCGTGCACGAGGCGTGGATCCGCAAGGTGGTGGCGGAGACGGGGGAGTTCGACAACGTCCTCTACCAGGACGGCAACGAGGTGGGGTTGGTGCAGGGCTACGACTCCGAGTGGACGCGCACGATGCACGCGCTCATTCGTGACGAGGAGGCGCGGCGCGGCTTCCCCCGGCACCTCTTCGCGACCAACTCAGGCGACGCCACGGCGATGCAGTTGCCCGAGGTGGACTACCTCGAGGCGCACCAGAACCAGCCGCTGTCGGCCGCGCAGTGCTTCGGCAAGCCGTGCTTCGTCAACGAGTACAACCCCAACCCGCCGCTGACGCCGGCGCAGTTCCACCAGCGTTTCTGCGCGGCGCGGGACCAGGGCACGGCCTTCTTCTATTGGCGCCACGGGCAGTCCGAGCCGGACATGCTTCAGTCGCTGTCGCTGATGGGGCAGGGCTGCCCCTGAAGGCGCTTTCGCCTCGAGGTCGCCGTGCGCGCGCGGGAAATCGGGCGCGCGTCCCCGCTCGGGTATGGTCCGCTTCCTGGGGAGGCGCGACGACATGCGACTGACGGCTGCAGTGGGCATCACCCTGCTCTCGGGCGCCGCCTGGGCCCAGCCGTGGCCGACGGGCCAGATGGGTGACCTCATCGTCAGGAACGGCGAGACGGTGACGCTGACCGACGACCATCCGCTCGACTACCGCCGCGTGGAAATTCACGACGGCGGCACGCTGGAGCTGGCCGGCGAGTCGGACTTCATCGCCATCGGTGCGACGGAGGCCCTCGTGCTGGACGGGCGCATCATCGCCAGGGGAGGAGCGCGCCAGCCCGGCGTCCACGCCTTCGACATGCCCGACGGCACGAGGCTCACGTTGGAGGTAGCCACGGGCCTGGGCGGGAGCGGAGGCTCATCGGACTGTCCGCCGCCGAAGGCCAACGGAGGCGTTGGGGGCAAGGAGGGTGCCGGCAACGGAGGAGGGGGCGGCGCCTGGTACAAGAAGAACGGCAGTCCGGGCTCGGCGGCGGGTGGTGGTGCAGGTGCGAAGGGGAAGTGCGGAGGGAAACTCACGAGGTGTGGTGCTGGCGGAGCAGGAGCGACGGTCCCGGGTGAGGCGGGAGGGGGCGGCGGTGTGGCGGACTGCATGGGCTGCTCGAACCACGGGGGCGGAGGCGGCGGGGGAGCGAGAGGCCTTCACGGCAAGCTCGTGTACCTGAAGAGCCTCGGCGCCTTCGACGGCGGCGGCGGGGAGATCGACGTGCGCGGGAGCGCGGGGGGCGCGGGTGGCGCTGGCGGCAGCGCAACCGGGAACCGCCTGAACAAGGGAGGAGGCGGCGGGGGCGGGGGCGCCGGTGGATCCGGGGGCCTCATCGTCATCCGCTATGGCACGTCGTACCTTCCCGCGCGCTACCTCGTCGACGGAGGTGCTGGCGGAGCGGGCGGCGCGGGAGGCAGCGCGGGGGGGACGATCTCCTGCTCGATGAAGTCGCCCGGGCAGCCAGGCGAGCCCGGTGAGAATGGGGCGCCTGGGCGCATCGACCTCAAGAAGCTGTGACGGCGAGGAGCGCTGGCCACGCCGAAGGGCTTTGCACACAATGCGCGCCGTGTCCGTCCGTGTGCCCGCCGCGGCTGGCGTCTCTCTCGACGCGCCCGCCGACCTCATGCAGCTCTGCACCACGCTGACGGAGAACGGCTTCGCGGAGACATACGTGTCCGGCGAGGTGACGCCGCACGACGAGTCGGTGCGGCTGTCGCTGGCGCCGCCGGGGCTGGAAGGCGCAAGTGGAGACGAGCTCGAGGTGAAGGGCGTGCTGGGCGTGGGCGGCATGGGGCGGGTGCTCCTCGCCACCCAGCACTCCCTCTCCCGCGACGTGGCGGTGAAGGTGGTGCGTCGCGAGGGCAGCCCGGAGGCGGCGCGGCTGTTGGTGGAGGAGGCGCGGCTGACGGGGGCGGTGGAGCACCCCGGCGTCGTGCCGCTGTACGCGCTGGGCAGCGACGGGCGGGGGCTGCCGGTGCTGGTGATGAAGCGGGTGGAGGGCGTCACCTGGCGGCAGTTGTTGGACGCGCCGGACCACCCTGCGTGGGAGCGGCTGACGGCGGCGGGCACCGCGCGGCTCGACGTGCACCTCGGCATTCTCCAGCAGGTGTGCAACGCCATCGCCTTCGCGCACCGGCGCGGCGTGCTGCACCGCGACCTGAAGCCGTCCAACGTCCTCGTCGGCGAGTTCGGGGAGGTGTACGTCGCGGACTGGGGCGTGGCGGTGCGCAAGTCGGAGGTGAGGCCGCAGTGCCTGGTGGGTACTCCCGCGTACATGGCGCCGGAGATGGTGCACGGCGACGCGGCGCGGTTGTCCGAGCGCACCGACGTCTTCCTCCTCGGGGCGTGTCTCTTCGAAGTGCTGTCCGGACGGCCGCCCTGGCTGGGGAAGACGGTGCAGGAGGCCGTCGAGAAGGCCGCGCAAGGGGTGCTGCCGCCGGTGCCTCAGGGCGTCTCCGCGGAGCTGGCGAAGGTGGCGTGGCGCGCGCTGGCGGCGAACCCCGAGGAGCGCTTCTCGTCGGCCCTCGAGCTGCGCGACGCGTTGGCCCGCGCGCAGCGGCACCGGGCGTCGGAGGCCATCACCGCCGCCACGCAGGAGCGGCTCACCGCGCTGGCCGGGGCGGTGGCGAAGGGCGCAGACGCCGCCACCGTCTACCCGCTCTTGTCCGAGTGCCGCTTCGGCTTCACCCAGGCCTTGCGGGAATGGGCGGACAACACCGAGGCGAAGGAGGGCCGCCGGCGAGCGCTGGAGCTGGGCGCGCGCTTCGAGGTGGCGCAGGGGCACGCCGCAGCGGCGAAGGCGCTCCTGCACGAGCTGGACACGGTGACGGAGGCGCTCCAGGCCGACGTGGCGCGGCTGGAGGCGCAGGAGGCCGCAGCGCACGCGCGCAGCCGGCGGCTGGGCGAGATGGCGCGGGAGCTGGATCCCGCGGTGGCGAAGGGGCCGCGCAACGTGGTGGTGGGCGGGCTCATTCTCGCGCTGGCGGTCTTCACGCTGGCGCGCGTCCTTTCGCCCGACGCCTGGAAGGAGCCCTGGGCGCTGGTGCGCGGGAGCGTCATCTTCAACGCCGTCTATTGGGGGTCGCTGCTGGTGACCCGGAAGCGGCTGCTCACCACGCGCATCAACTGGGCGCTGGCCGGCTTCTTCGGCGCGCTGCTGCTGGGGCAGGTGCTGATTCGGACGTTGGGCGTCTACTTCGGGCTGCCGCACGCGCAGACGCTGACGGTGGAGCTCCTGGCCAACGCCGTCGCCACCGGAGCTGCGGCGCTGGCGCTGCACTGGAGCTTCGGGGTGGGGGCGGGACTGCTGGTGGTGAGCGCGGCAGTGGCCGCGGTGCGCCCCGACTGGGTGCAGCTGTATTACGGGCTGCTGACAGGCGCGCCCATCATCCTCACTGTGTGGCTGTGGCGCTTCTGGCGGGCGCGGGATGTCACCTGAAGGAAGTCAGGCGCTCGCGGCGCCACAGCCGCCGGTGCCGCAGGCCCCCGAGCCGCAGCTTCCCGAAGGCGCCGACTCCCCGCTGGCCTTCTTCGACGACGCGTAGCCGTCCGAGTACCACCCGCCGCCCTTGAGGGCGAAGGAGGTAAGCGAGATGCGTCGTTGCACCGGCTCACCGCACACGTCGTGGGTGGTGAGGGCGGGTTCGGACATCTTCTGGGACACCTCGAAGGTCCCACACTTGCGGCAGTCGTACTCGTAGATGGGCATGGCGTGGCTCTCGGGAGCCAGAAGTAGCCAATCCGGATTCGCCGTCAAGCTGGCCTGCTGGCCGGGACGGACTTCAGGGCTTCTTCTTGAGGAGATCCGCGAAGTTCCGCTTCGGGCCGCCGCCGGCCTCTTTGCGGCGGTCATCCGCGATGGCCTCGCGGAAGGCCTCGTAGGTGCGCTCGCGCTTGATGTCGGTGGCCTCGGCGGCCTCGTTTCTGGTGACTGCGCCGAGGCGGGGCACGCGGTCGACGCGGCGATCTTCGCGGTAGCCGGACATGAGGTCGAGTGTAGCCGACGGCCTGCGGAGGGTGGAGTACGCCGGGGGGAAGCCGACGGGACGTGACGGTGGCGGCTGGGTGGCGCGGAGGTAGAGTGCCCGCGGCCACCCGCGATTCGGCCGAAAGGAGCCGCACCATGAGGCACTTCCCCGCCGTGCTTTGCCTGGCCGTCTTTCCCGCCTTCGCCCAGCAAGCGCCCGCCGCAGCGCCGGCCGCCGTGGTGGTGACCGGCGCCACCGTCACGCAGGGCAACCTGGAGATTCACGACGTGGCGAAGCAGGGCACCGGGGCGCGCCTGAAGGAGCTGCTGGCGAAGGACAAGGCGTTGCTGAACGTGAAGAACGTGCGGGGCGCGACGCCGTTGCACCTCGCGGCCATCAACCCCGATCCCACCGTCATCGAGGTGTTGTTGGCGGCTGGCGCCGACGTCAACGCGAAGGACGAGGAGGACTACACGCCGCTGCACATGGCGGCCTTCCACCGCCAGGCGGACTACGCGCTGTTGCTGTTGGAGGCCGGCGCCGACGTCAACGCGAAGACGGTGTCGGGCCGCACGCCGCTGTCGATGGCGGAGAAGGCGCGGGCCGACGAGACGGCGGGCGTCATCTCGCTGTGGATCCTCAAGGGCTGCAAGCCGGGCCAGGGCTGCGGCATCGGCACGGTGCGCCCGGTGAAGAAGCTGGTGAAGTGAGGGCTACTGCTTCACGTTCGCCCAGGCGGGATCGCCCGCGAGGAAGTCGGTGGTGAAGGTGAGGAGCGGCACGCCGCCCGGGCCCAGAAGGGTGAAGAGGTCGTCGAGCATCACGTGGTCCGAGCCCGGGACCAGGAAGTACTTGGCGTTGCTGCGGCCGTCGTACTTCATGGAGAGCAGGTCGAGGGTGTGGGTCCTGAAGGTGGGGGCGTCGTAGCCGAAGAACTGGCGCAGCACGCCGTCCTCCTCGTAGGCGAGGAGGGCGAAGCGGCTCGTGGGGAACTTCATCGCCAGGTAGGCGGGGTATTTGGTGAAGTCCGACAGGCAGTCGGTGCAGTCGGAAGGCACGGTGACGTTCCAGGCGTTCATCCAGTCGGTGAGGCGGGTGCCGGTGGGGTTCACCATCTGCCCGCAGTCGGCGAGGGCATGGGCCTCGGCGTTGGGCCAGGCGTCCTTGATGCGGGGGAAGTTGAGCTGTGCGCCGTACGCGCCGGCGGAGGAGCCCGAGATGAAGATGCGCTGGGCGTCGGGGAAGGTGGCCCGGAGGCGGAGGAGGAAGGCGTCCATGTTCTTGCCTCCCTTGTGGTGGACCAGGCGGTTGGGGTTGGCGGAGTCGTAGGCCTTCACCGAGTCGCCGGCGTGCACGTCGCCCGTGCAGTAGGGCACGTAGACGTAGTTCATGTCCTTCACGGGGTTGTTGGGGTTGCCGCGGTTGAAGAAGGGCGCGCTCTTCACAGGGTCGTTGGCGAAGTCGGCGGGCCCGTAGCCCGTCTCGATGCGCACCGCGGACTTCAAGACGAAGCAGGTGATGCCTTCCCAGCAAGCGCCGCCGCCCTCGAGGTAGATGAGGACGTCGCGGCTGCGGGTGGTGGGGTTGATGCCGAGGCCCGTCGGCGCGCCGTTGCCGCAGGTGGAGTCGGGGAAGCCCACCCACGTCCAGGTCTCGTTGGGCGCGGAGATGGGAGTCCCGGCGTCACCGGGAGCGCCGCCGCCCGTTCCGCCGCCCATGCCCCCGCCCATGCCACCGCCGGCGCCTCCGCCCAGGCCTGCGTCGGAGCCGCCGCCGCCGCCGGTTGGGGGCAGGGCGCACACGGAGGCCTGACAGGTCTGGCCGCCGCTGCAGACGTTGCACTGGAGGCCGCCGGTGCCGCACGCGTCATCGGCGTTGCCGGCGACGCACTGGCCCTCGGCGGAGCAGCAGCCGGTGGCGCAGGTGGAGGGGCCGCAGTCGGTGGACGAGGAGGTCCCGCAGGCGGACAGCGCCAGGGACAGCGCGGCGAGGGAGGTGAGCGCGAGGCGGCGGAGCGTCACGGAAACATCCTTTCGGGGTCGGCCGTAGGGTGTGGTGCCATATCGCCCTGGCTGGGGGCGGGCAAACTCCGACGCGGGAGAGGAAGGGAAAGATGAAGGCACTCATCGTCGGCGCCGGCCCCGGAGGACTCTCGGCGGCCATCAACCTCGCGGGGCTGGGGCTGGACGTGACGGTGGTGGAGAAGGAGGCGATTCCGGGCGGACGGATGCGCGGCCTCACCTTCGGGGAGCGCGGCGAGTACCAGGTGGACACGGGGCCCTCCATCATGCAGTTGCCGCAGGTGCTGGAGCGCATCTTCCGGCGCAGCGGGCTGGCCATCGAGGACTACGTCACGCTGGAGCGGCTGCCCACCAACACGCGGGTGCACTTCTGGGACGGCACGCACCTCGACACCACGTGGGATCAAGACCGGATGCGCGCGGAGGTGGAGCGCCTGGCGCCTGGAAAGGGGGAGACGTACCGGCGCTGGTTCGAGGAGAGCCGGGAGAAGTACCGCATCGCGTATGGCACCTTCATGGCGCACCCGGCGGACTCGTTGGGCTACTACAACCCGCTGCGGCTGCTCCCGGCGGTGAAGTACAAGCCGTGGCAGACGCTGTACAAGCACCTCGACGAGACGTTCCACGACGACCGCTTCAGCTACGCGTTCAGCTACCCATCGAAGTACCTCGGGCTGCACCCGACGACGTGCTCGAGCGTCTTTTCGGTCATCCCGTACCTGGAGCTGGAGTTCGGGGTGTGGCACGTGCGCGGGGGGTTCCGGGAGTTGGCGAGGGGGATGATGCGGGCGGCGCAGGACCTGGGGGCGAGCTTCCGCATGTCGAGTCCGGTGGCGCGGGTGTTGGTGAGGAACCGGCGTGCGGAGGGGGTGGAGTTGTTGTCGGGAGAGAGGTTGATGGCGGACGTGGTGGTGGTGAACGCGGATCTCCCGTACGCGGCGACGACGTTGATCGAGGAGCAGTGGCGGGACGGCACGCGGCTGTCGAACGCGGCGTTGAAGCGGGCGAAGTACAGCTGCAGCACCTTCATGCTCTACCTGGGGCTGGACACGGTGTACCGGGAGTTGCCGCACCACCTCATCTACCTGTCGAACGCGGCCCGGAGGACGGATCGCGACGCGCTGGAGGATCGGCACGCGGACCTGGAGGATCCGCCCTTCTACGTGGTGAACCCTGGGGTGACGGACCAAGCGGGGGCGCCGGAGGGACACTCAGCGCTCTACGTGTTGGTGCCGACGCCGAACACGGCGGGTGAGCACGACTGGAAGCGCATCGAAGCGGAGCTGACGCAGAAGGTGCCCGGGTGGCTGGCGAAGGTGGGGATGAAGGGCGTGGAGAAGCACATTCGGGCGCGGGTGGCCTTCACGGCGGAGACGTGGCGGGACGAGTTCAACGTGCACCGGGGGGCGGTCTTCAACCTCTCGCACACGTGGTTGCAGTTGGGGCCGCTGCGTCCGCGGGTGAAGTCGCCGCACGTGGAGGGACTGTACTGGGTGGGAGGGGGGACGCACCCGGGGTCGGGGCTTTTGACGATCATGGAGAGCGCGAACATTGCGGCGGACTACCTCTCGCGCGCGGCGGGGAAGGGGGCGCTTCGCGACTGGCCGCACGTGCCGGAGGTGGGGAGTTTGCCGGTGTGCCGGGGGGGTGATGGGGATGCGCCCTGCGGGCGCGGGCGTGGTGTGACGGAATTGCGCCCTGCGGGCGCGGGCGTGGTGTGACGGAATTGCGCCCTGCGGGCGCGGACGTAGTGTGACGGAATTGCGCCCTGCGGGCGCGGGCGTGGTGTGACGGAATTGCGCCCTGCGGGCGCGGACGTGGTGCGACGGAATTGCGCCCTGCGGGCGCGGGCCTGCTGGCGATTTCTTCTTGGCCTGCGGCCGGCT
>JBFMHF010000136.1:0-20338 GCA_040752975.1 Myxococcota bacterium | reverse complement strand
TGGCGCGGGCGGCGGTGTCGGCGGCGGCATGGGCGGTGGTGCGGGTGGCGGCACCGGCGGTGGTGCGGGCGGCGGCGCGGGTGGTGGCGCAGGTGGTGGCGGAGGGAGTCCTCCTCACGCCTGGGACCTCAACGTTTGGGACAACCTCATCTGGCAGTGACACGCGACGGGAGATTCGAAACTCATGAACCACGACACGAAGCGCAGAGTGAAAGCAGCCATCTCGACCGCCCTCCTGGTGGGCGCCACGGCGCTGGCCAGCAACGTGACGCTCCCCCACGTCTTCACGTCAGGCACGCCGGCGCGCGCGGCCGAGGTCAACGCCAACTTCTCGGCCGTGAAGACGAGCGTCGACGACAACCACGCGCGCCTCCAGACGGCGGAAGGAAATGTCTCGACGCTGCAGTCGAACGTCTCGACGCTGCAGTCCACCGTCAGCACGTTGAACACCAGCGTCACGTCGCTCAACTCGACGACCTGGCGCCGGGGCGGCAACACCGGCACCAACCCGGCCACCGACTACCTGGGGACGGCCGACTCCGCGCAGCTCGACCTGCGCGTCAACGCCAGCTCCGTCATGCGCCTCGGCCCAGGGCAGGTCGGCATCAACACCACCATCCTTCCCACAGCCGTGGAGATGGCCGTCCGCGGAGGCGACTACGCCAACCTCTACCTCGCACAGGGGGACGACACCGCCGGCTTCATGCTGAGCGTCGGCGACGCGCTGCAGAATCCGAACGACCCCCGCTACCACAAAGCCAGCCTCTACCTGGACGCGTACGACCCTGGCTTCGCGCAGGTCCGGCGCCTGGTCATCGACGAGGCTGGCCGCGTGGCGCTCAACCGGGCCGACGCGTTCGCCGGCAGCTCCGCCTACCCGTTGATTGTCGGCACCGACGCGCAGACGGGCAACGGCGCCCACCTCACGCCCGGTGGCGTGTGGACGTCCACCTCCTCGCGCGCCCTCAAGCAGGCCTTCGCGCAGCTCAACACCGCGGCCGTCCTCGAGAAGGTGGTGGCGCTCGAGGTGAGCTCCTGGGAGTACAAAGGCTCTCCTGAAGGCCGTCACGTCGGCCCCGTGGCCGAGGACTTCCACGCGGCCTTCGGCCTCGCCGGCGAAGGGAAGTTCATCAGCGCCAATGACCTGGCCGGTGTCTCGCTCGCCGCCATCCAGGGCCTCAACGCGAAGCTCGAGAAAGAGAACGCCGAACTCACCCGCCGGCTCGCGGACCTCGAGCGACGTCTCGCCGCCCTCGAGCGGTGACGCCGGTGTCCCTCGTCGCCAACACCTGAAGGAGAACCTCATGTCTCGCGCGGTGTGTCTCGCCCTGGCCCTGCTGTGGGTCGCTTGCGGCAGCCCGTCCGGCACGGGCACGGGAGGTGGTGGAGGGGGACAGGCCGGCGGAACCGGCGGGAGCGGAGGCGGCTCCGCAGGTGGAAGCGGCGGGGCGGGTGGAGGCGGACTCGGCGGCGGTGGTGGCGCCGGCGGCGGTGGCGGCGGCAGCGGCGGTGGTGGAGGCAGCGGCGGTGGCGCCGCGTCTGGCGGCAGCTTCACCATTCCCACGACGGTGATGAGCACCCAGGTGGCTGTCGGTCCCGACGGCGTGTGGCACGCCTCGCACCACACCGCCATAGGACGCATCGCCTACGGCCAGTGCGCGGGTGCGTGTGGCGAGTCTCAGTCCTGGCAGTGGGTCGAGCTCGAGTCCGTGGCCTTCGCCCACAACACGCGCCTCGCCGTGGGGCCGGACCAACGCGTCCACCTCGTCTACTCGTACACGGCGGGCGCCTTCTCACACACCCTGGTGTACGCCACGTGCGCGTCGGGCTGTGGCCAGGCGGCCAACTGGACGAAGACGGAGCTGGCGATGCCGGCGGACTGCGACAGCCCCGAGAACTCGGGCCTGGTGCTGGACGCCCAGGGCCGCCTGTCCTTCTTGATGAGCGACGGCAACGACACGAAGGCCTGCCTCGTCACCTGCGCGGGCAACTGCGCCGCGGCGTCGAGCTGGCAGAGCGGGCTGGTGGCGGCCATCCCTCAGGGCAGCCCCCGCACCGCGTTCGTCCTGGCGGGCCACGGCGCCACGCTGCACCTGCTCTACAACGACGGCCAGTCGGCCCTGCGCTACCAGTCCTGCGCGGGCCAGTGCACCAACCCGGCCAACTGGCAGCTCTCGCCGCCCCTCTTCTACCACGCGGGCACTTCGCTCTCGCTGGCCGCCTCTCCCCAGGGCGTGCTGTGGGTGGCCTACAACCAGGGCGCGCTGCCTCCCACGGCGCCCGCCGACGCGCGCGCCTTCGACAACCAACTCCATCTCTTCGAGTGCACGTCCAACTGCCTGGACCCCTCGGCGTGGGTGGGCTTCACCACGGGCGCCACCGACGGCGTGCACGGCGTCGCCATCACCGAGCGCGGCGGCCGGGTGGCGGTGGCCACGGCGCAGACGACGGGCACGAAGGTGTACCTCTGCAGCCAGGGAGGCTGCGGCGCGCCCTCGGCGTGGGGCGCGGGCGAAGTCGAGACCATCTCGTCCTTGACTGCTGCGCTGCCGGACCCGACGGCCCTCGACACCTGCACGGTGAATGGACAGCCGGTGCCGCCCCAGCAGGCCGCCTGGCACCCCGAGAAGCCCTCCATCGCCGTCGGAGCCGACGCGCTGTTGGTGCAGGCGGCGACCAACGGGCTGCACACCTGCCCGGGGTTGAACCCTTCCTCGCACGCCGGCTTCGGTCGGATGCACTTCGTGCGCTGACGGGGGCGACGAGACGTGCGGCAGGTGGGGGGAGGCGCTATTCCTCCGCCCCATGAAGACTCGCTGCTGGGCGGCTGCGTCCGCCGACTCGAAGCTGGCCCCCTTCTCCATCGAGCGCCGGGCGCCGGGCCCCTCTGACGTGGCGATGGACGTCCTCTTCTGCGGGGTGTGCCACTCGGACATCCACCAGGCGCGGGGGGAGTGGGGGCGCTCGTCCTTTCCGATGGTGCCGGGGCACGAAATCATCGGCCGCGTCACGCAGGTGGGCGCGCAGGTGACGAAGGTGAAGCCCGGCGACGTCGTCGGCGTGGGCTGCATGGTGGATTCGTGCCGCGCGTGCCCCCAGTGCAAGGCCCACCACGAGATGTTCTGCGAGGCGGGCGCGGCGTGGACGTACAACGGCACGGAGATGGACCGGAAGACGCCGACGTACGGCGGCTACTCCACGCACCTCGTCGTCACCGAGCGCTTTGTGGTGACGGTGCCGAAGGGCCTCGACGCGGCCCGCGCGGCGCCGCTGCTGTGCGCGGGCATCACCACCTACTCGCCCCTCAAGCAGTGGAACGTGCAGCCGGGCCAGAAGGTGGGCGTGGTGGGCCTCGGCGGGCTGGGCCACATGGCGGTGAAGCTGGCGCACGCAATGGGCGCGGAGGTGACGATGCTGTCCACGTCTCCCTCGAAGAAGGCGGACGCGCAGCGGCTGGGCGCCTCCGACTTCGCCCTCACCACCGAGCGCAGCACTTTCAAGACGCACGCGGGCCGCTTCGATGTCCTCATCGACACGGTGTCCGCGAGCCACGACGTCGACGCCCTCTTCCGGCTCCTCAAGCCCTTCGGCGCGCTGGCCATGGTGGGCATGCCGCCGAAGGAGTTTCCGGTGAGGGCCGCGTCGCTGGTGGGCGGCAACAAGCGCTTCGCCGGCTCCTCCATCGGCGGGATGAAGGAGACGCAGGAGATGCTGGACTTCTGCGCGGCGAGAAACGTGCTCGCCGACGTGGAGGTCATCCCTGCGGAGGCCATCAACGAGGCGTACGAGCGCATGCTGAAAAATGACGTGCGCTACCGCTTCGTCATCGACGCGAAGACCGTCTGAGGCGCTCACGGAGTCCAGAGACGCCAGCGCAGGTCGAGCCACCCGGAGGGCTTGAAGTCAGCGTCGGCGCGGACGTGGCTCACTCGACGGCCACCGCCGAGTGCTGCGCATGGGCGACGAAGCTCGAGCCCCGGCGCAACCCCGCCGCACCCCGGGGCGCGCCCAGAAGCCGGTCGATGAACTCCGTCGCGCTGGGCCCGCTGGACGACTTCGGGAAGACCCGGACGAAGGCACGGCCCGAGGCTGCTCACTCGGCGAAGAGGTCCCGCGCGAAGCAGGCGAGCGCCGCGTGGCTCCCGCTGACAAATGTCCCTGACTTGAGTCAGCCAAGCCGCTGACGCACATCAAGGTGCGGCGCGTTGCGGTTGTGCACGGTGCGGGCCTCGACTCGCACCCGCACGAGGGACTCACCCATGGACGAAGGAGCGACGCTGGCCACACTCCGGCGCAGCATCGACGGCATCAACCTGCAGCTCCTGTCACTCCTCTCGGAGCGCGCGCGTCTCACGCAGGAGGTGGCGCAGCTCAAGGAGCGCACCGGCCGCGACGTGCACGACCCGGAGCGGGAGCTGACCATGCTGGACGCGCTGGTGCAGGCCAACGAAGGCCCGCTGCCGGACCACGTGGTGGCGGAGCTGTTTCAGGACATCTTCCGGCACTCGCGGCGCTTCATGGAGCAATCCACCCGCGACGCGCTGGAGGTGGCGCGCGTGGACGGCCGCGCCGACGCCGTCATCGAAGTCAAAGGGCACCGCCTGGGTGACGCGCCCGTCGTCATCGCCGGCCCCTGCAGCGTGGAGAGCCGCCAGCAGCTCGACGAGACGGCCCGCTTCCTCGCCTCGCGGGGCGTGCGCTGGCTGCGAGGCGGCGCGTGGAAGCCCCGCACCTCCCCGTACGACTTCCAGGGCCTCGGAGAGCCGGCGCTGGAGCTGCTGGCCGAGGTGGGCCACCGCTACGGGCTGGCGACGGTGACGGAGGTGGTGGACACGCGGCACGTGGGGCTGGCGGCGCGCTTCATCGACGTGCTGCAGGTGGGCGCGCGGAACATGCAGAACTTCGAGCTGCTCAAGGAACTGGGCCGCGTCGACCGCCCGGTGCTGCTCAAGCGCGGGCCCGCGGCGACGCTGCAGGAGCTGCTCAAGGCCGCCGAGTACGTGGTGGCGCAGGGCAACCGGCGCGTCATCCTCTGCGAGCGCGGCGTGCGCGGCTTCGAGCGCGAGACGCGGTACACGCTGGACATCTCCGCGGTGCCGCTCCTGCGGCAGATGACGTGGCTGCCCGTGGTGGTGGATGTCAGCCACGCCGCGGGACGGCGCGACATCCTCCCGCCGCTGGCACGCGCTGCCCTCGCCGCCGGCGCACAGGGCGTGATGGTGGAGGTGCACCCGCGCCCCGCCGTGGCGCTGTCCGACTCGCAGCAGCAGCTCGACTTCGACGACTTCGACGACTTCCTCTCCCGCGCCCTCGGCGCCGCTTCCCCTGCCTCCCCGGAGTCCCGCCCATGACGACGTTCCGCTTTCCCTCCACCCGCGAGGTGAATGCCTTGCCGCTGTCCCAGCGCCCGGTGCGCTTCTCGGTGGCCTGCAACTTCGACCCGGCGTTGTTCGACGCGCTGGAAGGCCAGCCGGTGTACGAGGTGTACGGGAAGCTGACGCGCGACTTCTTCGGCGGCGGCCGGCCGTCCTTCTACCTGCCGCAGGTGGACAAGGCGGGCCTCGAGAAGACGGTGCGGGACGCCCACCGGAGGGGCCTCGAGTTCAACTACCTCTTGAACTCCTCCAGCATGAACAACGTGGAGTTCACCACGAAGGGCCAGCGGGAGTTGAACGCGCTGCTGGAGTGGCTGTGCGAGGCGGAGGTGGACAGCGTCACCGTGTCCAACCTCTTCTTCCTGCGGCTCATCAAGAAGCGCTACCCGCAACTGAAAGTGCGCATCTCCGCGCACCGGGAGACGGACAACGCGCGCAAGGCGCGCTTCTGGGAGGACAACGGCGCCGACTGCATCGTCATCTCGGAGACGACCATCCACCGCGAGTGGGCCGTCTTGAGGGCGATGCGCGAAGCGGTGAAGGTGGACCTGTCCCTCATCGTCAACAACTGGTGCCGGCAGGACTGCGCCATCGCGTCCAACCACGCGGTGCTGTTGTCCAACGCGTCCCGCAGCGGCGCGCAGGCCTTCCCGCTCGACTACTGCAGCGTGTACTGCAACGCGTGGCGCCTGGAGGAGCCCGTCAACTACGTGCGGGCCAACTGGATTCGGCCCGAGGACCTCCGCCACTACGTCGACCTGGGCTACACCAACTTCAAGATTGTCGAGCGCAACACGCCCACCGCGCTGCTGGGCCTGCGGGTGCGCGCCTACGCGCAGGGCCGCTACGACGGCAACCTCCTCGACCTGGTGCAGAACTACGCGTACCCGCGCTCCGCCTTCAAGAAGCGCGACGAAGAGGCCTTCTCGGTGCGGAGGATGGCGAAGTACTTCCTGAAGCCGCGCGAGGTGAACCTCTTGCGCTTCAAGGACATCGTCCGCTGGGGCAAGTCCCTCTCGATGCTGTACCCGCGCGAGGGCGACAACCCGGTGTACGTGGACAACCGCGCGCTGGACGGCTTCCTCGACCACTTCCGCGCCGGCTTCTCGTGCGAGGACAAGGACTGCGAGGCGTGCCGTTACTGCCACCGGTACGCGGAGAAGGCGGTGACGTTCGACGCCGCCTGGCGAGAGGAGATGACGGCGGAGTTCGACCGCCTGTTGGACACGCTGCACGACGGCTCGCTGTGGGAGTCCTACGGGCGCACGCTGTGGCGCGGGGCGAAGCGGTGGCTTCAGGGGAAGGCCGAGGGCGGGGTGCGAAGGCCGGGGGCCGGCGGCGCGGCGGTGCCCAACCTGGCGGGCCGGACGCTGGCCGGTCGCAGCGTGGCGCCCACCGAGACACCCTGTGCGCGTCCGCGGCCCAGCGGGAAGGTGAGCGTCGGCAACGCCGGGCCGGCGCCCGAGTCCTTGTGCCTCCCGGTGGTGCAGGCCTCCTTCCAGCCGCGCGTCGTGTCTTCTTGCGCGTCGGGCTGTCCGTCGGCCGGCAACTGCGCCGAAGCGCACGCCTGACGGGGGCGACTCGTCGAGGACGCAGCTCTGGGCCAGGGTGCTGAGCGAGCAAGCCGAGGATGAGGTGCCGGCCTGGTGGCGCCCTGCGACTCCAACCGCGCTCACCCCGGCGCCGTCCTCGCTGCGGCCGGGGCGCGCTTGAGCCACGAGTTGGCCGCCACCAGCGCCACCAGCACCGCACTGCCCGCGTAGAAGCGCCAGGTGAGCTGCTCCGTCCCGGGAAAGAAGAAGTACGCCAGCACCATCGCGTAGACGGGCTCCAGCGTCACGGCCAGCGCCAGCGTGTAGGGCGACAGCGTCTTGAGCACCCGCAGGCTCCACAGCCACGGCAGCACCGTGCAGCCCACCGCCAGCGCCAGCAGCAACGCCACGTCCTTCCCCGACAGCGCCCACGGGCCTACGAAGTCGCCCGGCCACACCGCGAAGAAGGCCGTCGTCACCACGAAGGCAGAGGACAACTCGTGGAACGTCATCACCTCGGCCCGCACCTCGCGCGCCAACCGCCCATTCAACGCCCCGAAGGACGCGGAGAAGAGGGCGCTGCCCAGGCCCAGCAACAGCCCCAGCGTGTCGGTGCCCGTCTCCACCTTCACCAGCAACGCCACGCCCCCCATCACGAAGAGGCCCAGCACCAGCTCCACCACCGAGACGGCGCGCTTGAAGACGAGCGGCTCGAAGAGGGCGGTGAAGAAGGTGATGGTGGACAGGCACAGCACCGCCACCGCCACGCCCGCGTACTTGATGCAGCCGTAGAAGAGGAGCCAGTGCAGCGCCACGAAGCCCCCCGCCGCCCACAACCGCCGCACCAGCGCAACCGGCGCCGCGAAGCCCAGCTTCCGCCACGCGATGAGGCCGCCCATCACCAGCACCACCAGCAGCACGCGGTACCACACCAGCGCCACCGCGGAGATGGAGATGAGCCGCCCGAGGATGGCGGTGAAGCCCCACACGAAGACGGTGAGGTGCATCAGCGCGTGGGCCTGGCGCGGAGGCAGCGGGTGCATCGGCCGGCGCCTTACCCCAGCGGCTCCGAAAAAGCGCCGCGCCATCCCTGGGTGAGTGACGGAATTCCCGGCTGGTGACACTCACGCGGGTAGGACTCACTCGTACGACGGCCCTGGGTCCCGCGTGTCGGCACTTCGTTTCTTCAGCGCCCGCCGCGCCGCGCCCCGCGCTTCTCGTCGCCCAGCAGCCCCAGCTTCCGGGCCCGCCGCGCCAGCGTCACCGCGTCGACGTCGAGCTCCGCCGCGGCCCGCCGCACCACGCCACCGCAGCGCTGGAGGGCGGCTTCCACCACCTCGCGCTCGAAGTGCGCCAGCCGCGCCTTGAGGGACTTCCCCGCCGGCCGCGCCCCTGCAGCTGCGCGGGCAGGCGGGCCCTCGCCAGCCGCTCCATGGGAGAGGACAGCAGCACCGCGCGCTCCACGGCGTTGCGCAGCTCGCGCACGTTGCCCGGCCAGGGCCAGTCCAGCAGCGCCGCCTCGGCCTCGGGCGTGAAGCCGCGCGCGGACTTCCCGTGCACCTGGTTGAAGTGGTCGACGAAGCTCTTCGCCAGCGGCAGCACGTCGTCGGGGCGCTCCCGCAGCGGCGGCACGTGCACTTCGAAGGTGTTGAGGCGGAAGTAGAGGTCGCTCCGGAAGCGGCCCGCGTCCACCTCCGCGCGCAGCGGCCTGTTGCTGGCGGCGATGACGCGCACGTCCACGCGGCGCACGCTGGTGCCGCCCACGGGCCGCACGTCCCCCGTCTCCAGCACCCGCAACAGCCGCGCCTGGAAGTTGGGCGTGGTGTTCTCCACCTCGTCGAGGAAGATGGTGCCGCCGTCGGCCAGCACGAAGAGGCCAGGGTGGTCCGCCACCGCGCCGGTGAAGGCGCCCTTCACGTGGCCGAAGAGCTCGCTCTCCAGCAGCGTCTCGGGCAGGGCGCCGCAGTCCTGCACCACGAAGGGCTCGCCCTTGCGCGGGGACAGCGCGTGGAGCCGCTGCGCCAACACCTCCTTCCCTGTGCCTGTCTCGCCTTCCAGCAGCACCGTCACCTTGAAGGGCGCCACCTGCCGCACCGAGGCGATGACGTCGCGCATCGGCGCGCTGGTGAAGCCCGGGCCCTCCACGCCGGCGTCGGGCGTCGCGACCGGACGCGCGCGGTCCCTGAGCAGCCGCTCCAGCTCCACCGACATGCGCTGCTGCTGCACCCGCACCTCGTGCGTGCGACAGGCCGACAGCACCGCGTCTCTCAGCTCGGCCACCGGCGCGTCCAGAGGCAGCGCCTGCTCGATGGCCTGCGCGTTGAAGAGCTCCACCAGCCGCTCCGGCGAGGCGCGCGCGGCGAAGACGACTCGAGGCGCCAGCTCCCTGGGCCGCCCGAGGTGCCTGGTGGCCGCGTCCGAGGCGCGGTCGATGAGGTGCGCCAGGGCCAGCGCCTGGTACTCGTCCTCTCCGCACAACAGCGCCGCCGCCACGTCGCCGCGACCCAGCGCCCCCTCCACCTCGCTGGGGTCGGAGAGGAAGAGCAGCTCCAGCTCCTGCTGGAAGGCCAGCTCCAGCGCGCGCTCGAGGCCCCGGGGCGCGCCCGCCACGATGACGCGCAGCCGGTGCTCGGCCAGGAAGCGCCGCAGCTCCACCTGCCCGGTGTCCTCGAAGTCGGTGAAGGCCAGCCCCAGCGAGGTGCTGCCCTCCAGGAGGCGCTCGGACGCGTGCACCCAACGCACCACGCCCCGCGCGCGCACCCGCGGCCCCGTGGGCAGCGTGAAGTCCACCTCCAGCACCGTGCCCTCGCGCACCTCGCGGCTCGTCCTCGCCACCAACCCCAGGCCCAATGCGCTGACGTTCACCGACCAGCAGCCCTCGAGCGCCGGTCGCGTCCACACCGGCACGAAGAGCGACTTGCGGTCCCCGCGCTCGCGTTGATCCACCCCGTCTCGCATCGCCACCACACCTTACTTCACTTCTGAAGCAACATTCTCAGAGGGAAATTGCAGAGGTCGACTGAAGAATACTTCATTTCCGAAGCATCGCCCGCAGTCACCTCGCGTGAAATCAGCGGCTTGGCCCGTGGCCCCGCGGTTGCTTTGAGGGCGGCCCATGTCGCGCGTGGCGAGGATTGTCGGAGTGGGTGACTACACACCCAGCAACCGCATCACGAATGAGCAGATTGCCCGGGCCATTCCAGGCTGGGGCGCGGAGCTGATTCGGGAGAAGACGGGCATCCTCGAGCGCCGCTTCCTCTGCGCGCTGGACGAGGTGGCCGGGCGCAGCCTTCGCCCGTGGGACGGGGTGCGCAGCAACACGGACATGGCCGAGGTGGCGCTGCGTGAGGCGCTGGAGATGGGGTGCGTGCTGCCCTCGTCCGTCGACGCGCTCTTCCTCGTCACCAGCACGCCGGACCGGCCGGACTTCAGCCACGACGCGATGCAGCTGCACCGGCGCCTGGGCCTGCGGGCCGACGCGCTGGCCTTCGTCATCAACGACGGCTGCGGGGGCACGCCCTACGTGCTGGACCTGGTGAACAAGCTGCTCACCTCGGGCGGTGTGCGGACGGCGGCGGTGGTGGCGTCCAACTTCGCGTCGGCCTACGTCGACAGGCGCGTCTACACCGACCCGGTGGCCGTGGGGGGCCACCGGCTGTCGGGCTTCCTGTCGATGTACGTCTTCGGCGATGGCGCGGGGGCGGTGGTGCTGCGCGGCGACGAGGGGCCGGGGGGCGTGCTCGACTCGCTGGTGTTGAGCTCGCACGAGCCCCTCGTCGTCCGCCGCGGCGGTGGCGCGGAGTGCCCGGTGTTGCTCGACGACGCGCGCCCCGGCGACTTCGCCTTCGTCGTCAACGGCCGCGAGGTGGCCGCCAGCTACCCCCACTTCATGCGCGCCTGCGTGGAAGGCGTGACGCGCGGCGCGGCGGACGAGGTGCGGCGCTTCTACCTCCACCAACCCAACAAGCGGGTGCTGGAGCGCTTCATGGCCGACGCGGGCCTCTCGCCCTCGCAGGTGGCGTGCACCGTGGAGCGCTACGGCAACACGTCGGCGGCGGGGATGTTGGTGGCCCTGTCCGAGGACGTCCGCCAGGGCGTGGTGCGCCTGGGCGACGGCGAGCTGGTCTGCATCGCGGCGGTGGGCGCCAACGTGCACGCCGGCGCGCAGTTGATTCGCCTCTGAAAGGGAGACTCCGTGGCGCTCTTCACCAGCAGGACGACGTCGAAGCCGGCCGTGCCCGTGGCGGCGGTGGACCTCACCATCTCCGACGTGGCCGAGCGCGTGCGCCAGGCGACGCCGCAGGACACCTGCAAGGGCATGTTCTTCAACGGCGTGCTGTCGGCCACCCGGCACCTGGGCGGCGAAGAGGCGCTGGAAGTGGTGCGCGCCACGCTGCCCGAGAAGAAGTACGTCGACTTCTTCAACTACCCCATCGTCACCTTCCTCCCGGCGGCCTTCAAGGCGGCGCGGCTGCTGCAGGTGGGCAGCGACTTCGACGGCGCGATGCGCCGGCTGGGCGAGCAGGCCATCGACGACTTCCTCTCGACGCCGGTGGGGCGCACCCTGGTGACGGTGTCTTCAGGTGAGGCGAAGCGGCTGATGCGCGCGGCGCCCACCGCGTACAAGACGGCCGTCAGCTACGGCACGCGCGAGACGGTGATGCTGTCGGACACCTCGTGCGTCTTCAAGGTGCGCCGCGACTTCATGCCCCACCCGTACCACGAGGGGGTGCTCTTCGCGGTGCTGCGCGCCCTGGGGACGAAGGACACCGTCGTGCGCGGCGAGCGCCTGGGGTTGCTCGACGCCGACTACCACCTGTCGTGGAAGTGAGTCGCCTGGAGGTAACGCCATGCATCGAGTCTGCGCCGTCGCCGCCGTCCTCCTCGCCTGCCTCGCCAGGGCCGACGAGGCCACCACCGTCTTTCACAGCGAGGAGGACGCCTCGACTCCTCCCGACGCGACGGTGTGCGCCCAGGCGCCCTTCGCCACCAACGTCCGCCTGGGCGCGGGGCTGTGGAGCATCGAGACGAAGAAGCGCAACGGCCGCGTGGTGGACGAGAGGAAGCGCCGCATCGGCCGGGCCACCGCGTGCCTGGAGTTGACCAACGTGCTCTTCCCGGAAGGCCTCGTGCAGCGCTTCTACGTGCGCTTCGAGCTGCCGCAGGGCGCGTACGTCGCGCAGGGCACGTGCACCGTGTCGTCCAACTCCGTGCCCCAGCCCTTCATCATCCTCGCCGGGTGCACGCTGAAGCTGGTGAGCGGCCCGCCCGGCACGCTGGGCGGGCTGGTGACGAGCGCGTCCCTCTTCAACCCGCTGGGGCGGCCCGGCTTCGCCACCGGCTCGCTGTGGACGCTGCACGAGTACCTCGCCGAGGGCGTCCGTCACGAGTGCGACGGCCGCGACGGGCACGCGCGCGGGCGCGACGACGACTGACTTCCATTTCAGGAGACACGCATGGCCACGGAACTTCCCGTAGTGGTGGAGGTGCGGCGGGACGACGGCACGCAGGAGTTGGTGCGGGTGGGCACGGCGCGGCGCGACGGCGGCGTCTTCGTGCTGGACTTGAGCGCCCTGCGCATCACGCCCGGGCGCGCGGAGCCGAAGCCCGCCCTCGACGTGAAGCCCCACACGCCGGTGGGGGGCACGCTGGAGGACCTCGAGTACATCGCCCAGCGCGCGCGCAAGACGCTGGCGGACCCGACGCGGGCCAGGTGGCACGCGCAGGAGCAGGAAATCCTCTCGCAGGTGGAGCGCGAGCTGGAGCGCCGCCGCCCGGAGACTGCGCGGTCCCGGTGAGAGTCGACGCGCCTCCACCGCGGGCCTCCCGGCCTCATCCAGTGGCCTAACGCGTGACACGCTGAAGAGGCTGCGCGCGCTCGAGGCCTCGGGGCCGCTTCCGCGCCGTGGGTTGGGGCTCCACCACGCGGATGTGGGGTGCCCCATGGCCACCACGCGCGAAACCGGCAACCAGGTAGCGAGTCGTCAGGACGCGGGCGGCTGCGCCTCGTCCTCGGCCATGCCCAGGCCCTGTCGGTCCGCCCTCGACGCGTCCTGCTTCTCCTGCGCGTCGGAGAAGGAGCGCTCGATGGTGCCCTGCACCCGCGCCTCCCAGCCACGAAGGGCCGCGTGGCGGCTGGCGGGGAGCACCTCGAGGAGGTTCTTGATGAGCGCCTTCATGCGCCGCATCACCTGCACGCTGTTGCCGCCGCAGAAGCGGATTTCGTCGAGCGACAGGCGCAGGAAGTCTTCCCACGTCGGGTAGTACACGACGAGGCGCAGCGCCCCCTGCGCGTCGCGGTGCTGCCCCACGTCCAACTGCCGGTGCCCGAGGCGGATGAGCAGGTCCTCAATCTGGTCGAGCGCCTGCACCGCCGTCGTCGGGTCATTCACCGCCGGCGACAGCGCCTTGATGGCGATGTCCACCACCAGGCGCAGAGCGTACTTGGGGTCCTGCTCGAAGGTGCGCTCCTCGCCCAGCGCCAGGCACGCGAGCAAGGCCTCTTCCCGCAGCGCCGCCTTCCCGCCGCGCACGCGCAACAGGGGCGTGCGTTCCAGCGTGGTGTCGCCCACCGAGGCCACCATCTCGATGACGGTGCTGGACGTCTGCGCCAGCTGCACCAGGCGCGGCACGTCGAGGGCCTGGATGACGCGCGGGTGGCCCCGGAAGACGAGCGTCTGGGTGACGGGGAGTTCCTCGAACGCGGCGTCCTGCGCCGCGGCGGACGCGGCTTCGGCCGGGTAGAGGTCCTCGATGGCCTTGCGGCCCTGGTCCGCCGTGAAGACGAGCATGCGGTTGACCTGGAGCAGCGACAGGCGCTCGATGAGGGCGATGAAGAGGGCCATGCTTCCCAGCAGCATCCCCACCACCAGCCAGCCGCTGAAGAAGGGCACTCTGCCCGAGCCGTGACGGTCGACCCAGGCCAGCACGATGAGCGCGTAGAGGAAGGTGGCGGTGAACATCCCCAGCGCGTGCGACAGCACCTTGTCGCGGGCCACCCACAGCACCAGGCGCGGCGAGTACGCGGTGGCGCTGAACTGCACCATCACGAAGGCCAGCGAGAAGACGATGCCCGTCAGCGCAATCATCCCCGAGGCGATGGCCGAGCCGATGGCCATCATCGCCGGGGCGCTGATGGCGGCCTGGGCCTGCTCGAGGTAGCGGGCCTCCAGCCGCGGCAGCGCCATGCCCACCGTCATCGTCACCGCGACGTACACCGCGGGGATGCCCCAGCCCCGCTGCTTGTCACGCATGGAGAGCGGGAGGCGCATGGCTCGTCTCCCGGCTCAGCTCTTCACCTTCATCGCCTTGGCGTCGAGCGCGTACTTCTTCACCAGGCGCTCGATGGACTTGCGGTGCAGGCCGGACTCGCGGGCCGCGCGGCTGATGTTGCCGTCGCAGCGCCGCAGCACCTGGCTGATGTACTCGCGCTCGAAGTTCTCCAGCAGCTGCTCCTTGGCGTCCTTGAAGGACAGGTGCTCGTTGAAGGGCAGCGGCTGCTCCTTCACCTGGCCCATCACCCGCGCCGGCAGGTGGGCGACGTCGATTTCCTCGCCCTCGGAGAAGGTGAGGACGTGCGAGATGACGTTCATCAGCTCGCGGATGTTGCCGGGCCACGCATAGGACTGCAGCATCGACATCGCCTGCGGCGAGACGCGCTTGCGGCCGTGGCGCTGCACCACGTCGGGGTCGCCCAGCTCCTTCCGGATGATGTGGGGGATGTCTTCGCGGCGCTGGCGCAGCGGCGGCAGCTGGATGTTGATGACCGACAGGCGGAAGTAGAGGTCCTCGCGGAAGTTGCCCGCCTGAATCTCCTTCACCAGGTCGCGGTTGGTGGCGGCGATGACGCGCACGTCGACTTCCTGCACCTCGTTGCCGCCCACGCGGCGCACCTCCCGGTTCTCCAGGACGCGCAGCAGCTTGGGCTGGAGGTCCGTGCGCAGCTCCCCCAGCTCGTCGAGGAAGATGGTGCCGCCGTTGGCGCGCTCGAAGGCGCCGGGCCGCGCCGCCACCGCGCCGGTGAAGGCGCCCTTCTCGTGGCCGAACAGCTCCGACTCGATGAGGTTGGGTGGAATGGCGCCGCAGTCCAGCACCACCAACGGGCCGCGCCGCCGCGCCGACAGCTCGTGAATCGCGCGCGCCACCAGCTCCTTGCCGGTGCCCGTCTCGCCCTGGATGACGACGGACACGTCCATGGGCGCAATCTTTTTGATGAGGCCGAAGATCTGCCGCATCTTCACCGACTGCCCCACCATGCCGCAGAGCTCGCCGTCCCGGTCGGGCTCGACGGTGACCTCTTCGTCGATGGGGCTGAAGGTCAGCACCGACTGGCCGGCGCGCACCTGGCTGCCCTGCGAGAGGTAGGCGCGCTCCACGCGGCGGCCGTCGAGCCACGTGCCGTTGGTGGAGTTCAAGTCGATGAGGAGGTAGCCGCGCTCGGTGTACTGAATCTCGAAGTGGTGGCGGCTGGCTGTCCGGTCCTCCGCGAGGATGAGGTCGTTGGAGGAGTGCGCGCCCACCCGCAGGCGCTCCTTGTCGCTCACCACCTCCTTGCCCGAGTCGGGGCCGCCGGTGACCGCGAGCCGGCACTTGCGCACCTTCAGCGTGGTGCGGTTCTCCACCACCAGGGTGTGCGTGGTGGTGATGTGCGCTTCTTCGAAGGGGTCGAGCAGCGGTGCGTCGGCAGCGCCGGGGCTGGTGAGAATCTCGTCCTGCGGGCTGTCTTTCGGCTTGGTGGACATCGGGGCGCCGCACGCTAGCGCAGAGGAAGAGGAGGCACACCTCGCACGTGCACGGGCGCGCGCGGGAAGAGGGGCGGCGCCTCCTCTTCCATCGCGGTGGGGTAGACGAGCGGCCGGCAGTCGCGCACCGGCGGCAGCGGGGCCAGCAGCGCCACCTGCTTCAGCGCACGGGCGAGCGCCGTCGACACCCGAAGCTGCCGCGCGAGTCCCGCGAGGACCGCCTCGTCCCCCCTCGTGTCCAGGAAGCGTCGCAGCGCAGACCTCGCCGCGCCCTCGCCCACCTGACGCCGGAAGCGCAGCAGGTCGAGCACCGTTCGCTCCCTCGTCGTCACCCGCAGCCCCAGCCCGGGCTCCATGGGGACGGTGAGGACGTGGTCGTCCAACGCCCTGCACGCCACGGTGAAGCGGCGATGCGCGAAGGGCCAGGAGGCTTGCGTTCTCCACGCGCCCCGCGGCATCACCACCTCCAACACCTCCGGCGCTTCCAGCAGACCGTGCAACGCCGCCGCTGACCGCAGCCCCACCGCCCCTCGCGCCGCCAACTGGCTCAGCACGTGCGCCACCAACAGCGTCGCGGACGGAAGTCTCTGCGCCGAGACCCAGACTCCCCGCGTCAGCCTCCACGCGTCTCGCGGCCGGAAGAGCTCCCAGAGCCAGCGCTCCACCCCCGCCCGCTGAAGCGCCCGCACACTCTGAATTCCCGTCGCGGCGAAGCGCTCCGCCGACCTCCAGTGCTCGTCCATTCCCCGTCCACCCCTTCCCCGTCCCGCGCCGTCACGCCGGACACCTCGGCCGGTGCAATGGCCACGCCATGGGGCGCGTCTGCGTCCTGGCGTTGCGCCGCGCCGAAGGTGCGTGCCGATCACCTGCGATCGCCACCGCGTACCCACTCGCCCGTTGCTGATCCACCCGTGCCACCCGAGGAGGCCCCTGGTCGCGGGCCACTCCGAAAGAGTCTCTCCACTTTGAAGAAGGAGCTTTCGTTTCGAGCGCTTGGGAAAAGCTCGGCCCGGACGACTCGTCTGCACTCGCGCGAAATCAGCGGCGTCTTTTCAAAGTGGAGAGACTTCTTCGGAGGGACCTTCCAGCCCACCCACCCCGCAAGGCCCACCGGACGCTTGCCGTCGATCAGCGCTGATCAGCCACGCAGCGCTCCCGCACCAGGCTGATCCACTTCCTCCCGCGCCGCCGTCCGACGATTCCGGGCACACGGGGCGTTCGGGTGGCAAGGCTGGCGCCGCTGCGCAAGCTCCTCGTCGAAGAATCGACCAGCGCCGTCGAACGCTTCTCCGGGCGCCGCGCCATCTCGCGGACTAGAAGCCTCCGCGTGGAGAAGGTCTCGTCCCCGCCCTGGCACACGCTCTCTCCCTCTGACGCTCTCGCGCGGCTCGCGACCGTGGCGACGGGCCTGTCTTCTCAGGAAGCCGCTCGCCGCCTCGCGGAGACGGGCCCCAACGAGTTGAAGGCCAGCGAGCGCACGCCCTGGTGGCGGCTGCTCCTCGAACAATTCAAGAACGTCCTCATCCTCATCCTCCTCGCGGCCACTGGGCTGTCGGTGGCGCTGGGGCACGGGCTCGAGTCCCTCGTCATCGCCGTCATCGTGCTGTTCGCCGTGCTGCTGGGCTTCATCCAGGAGTACCGCGCCGAGAAGGCCATCGACTCGCTGCGCAAGCTGGCCGCGCCCAACGCCAGCGTGCTGCGCGACGGGGCGGAAGTGAGGGTGCCCGCGCGCGAGGTGGTGCCGGGCGACGTCATCATCCTCCACACCGGTGACAAGGTGCCGGCCGACGCGCGGCTGCTCGAGGCCGTCAACCTGAAGACGGAAGAAGCCGCCCTCACCGGCGAGTCGGTGCCGGTGGAGAAGCACACCGGGCGGCTCGAGGGGGAGCTGCCGGTGGGCGACCGGAAGAACGTGGTGCACGCCGGCACCGCCGTCACGTACGGGCGAGGCCGGGCCGTCGTCGTCGCCACCGGCATGCAGACGGAGTTCGGCCGCATCGCCGAGCTCCTCTCCACCGTCGAGACGGGGAAGACGCCGCTGCAGAAGAACCTCGACCGCGTGGGCAGCATGCTGGCGAAGGTGGCCCTGGTGATGGTGGCCCTCATCGTCGCGCTGGGCCTCTTCCGCGGGCAGCCCTTCGTGGAGATGCTCATCTTCGGCATCGCGCTGGCCGTGGCGGTGGTGCCTGAGGCGCTGCCGGCCGTCGTCACCATCTCCCTCGCGCTGGGCGTGCAGCGCATGGTGAAGCGCAACGCCCTCATCCGTCGCCTGCCCGCGGTGGAGACGCTGGGCAGCACGTCCGTCATCTGCTCCGACAAGACGGGCACCCTCACCCGCGACGAGATGACGGTGCGCCGCGTGTGGGTGGCCGGCGAGACGCTGGAGGTGTCTGGCTCCGGCTACGAGCCGAAGGGCGACTTCACCCGTGCGGGCCAGAAGGTGGAGCCCGGCCCTGCCCTGCGCGCGCTGCTGGAGGCCGGCGCACTGGCCAACGACGCCAGCCTGGCCTTCGACGACGCCGCGAAGGCGTGGAAGGTGCAGGGCGACCCGACGGAGGGCGCGCTGGTGGTGGCCGCGGCGAAGGCGGGCCTGGACAAGCGAGCGCTGGACGAAGCCTGCCCCCGGCTGGGCGAAGAGCCCTTCACGTCCGAGACGCGGCGCATGGCCACCGTCCACCGCACGCCCGAGGGGCGAGCCGTCTTCGTGAAGGGCGCGCCCGAGGTGGTGCTGTCGGCGTGCGACACCTTCCGGACGCACGAAGGCGCCGCCCCGCTGGACGAGGCCATGCGCGCACGGGTGCTGGACGCGGCGAAGGCCATGGCGGGGGACGCGCTGCGGGTGTTGGCCATCGCTTCGAGGCGCGATGGCTCGCTGGAGGAGTCCACCTCGGGCCTCACCCTGCTGGGCCTCGTGGGGATGATTGACCCGCCGCGCCCCGAGGTGTTCGACGCCATTCGCACGTGCGAGACGGCCGGCATCCGCGCGGTGATGATTACCGGCGACCACCCCGAGACGGCCCAGGCGGTGGCGCGCGAGCTGGGGCTGCTCAAGCACGGCCGAGTGGTGACGGGGAGGGAGCTCGACGCGCTGGACGACGAGGCTCTGGCTCGCGAGGTGGACACCATCGACGTCTTCGCGCGCGTCTCTCCGGCCCACAAGCTGCGCGTCGTCACCGCGTTGCAGGCGAAGGGGCAGGTGGTGGCGATGACGGGCGATGGAGTCAATGACGCGCCCGCGCTCCGCAAGGCCGACATCGGCATCGCCATGGGGCTGACCGGCACCGACGTCTCGCGTGACGCGGCCGCGATGACCCTCACCGATGACAGCTTCGCCTCCATCGTCGCGGCCGCCGAAGAAGGCCGCCGCGTCTTCGGCAACATCAAGAAGTACCTGATGTACCTCCTGTCGTCGAACATCGGAGAAATCGGGTTGATGGCCGGCACCGCCTTCCTCGGCATGCCGCTGCCGCTGACGGCGGTGCAGATTCTGTACGTCAACCTGGCCACCGACGGCCTGCCCGCGCTGGCCCTGGCCGTCGACCCGCCGGAAGACGACTTGATGAAGCGCCCGCCGCGCGACGCGAAGACGGGCATCTTCACGCGGCCGGTGGTGACGCTGATGATGGTGGGCGGGCTGTGGTCGACGGTGGTGAACGTCGTCCTCTTCTGGTGGGCCCAGCACTCGGGGCGCGGCCTGGAAGAGGCGATGTCGATGACCTTCGTCTCGCTGGTGCTGATTCAGTTCTTCAAGGCGTACAACTACCGGTCGGACAGGCGCTCCGTGTGGCACCGGCCCTTCGCCAACAAGTGGCTCAACATCGCCATCTTCTGGGAGTTCCTCCTCATCCTCGCCATCCTGTACGTGCCTTTCCTCCAGCGCCTCTTCGACACCTTCGCGCTGACGAAGGAAGACTGGCTCATCATCGGCGGCGCGGCCGTCACCGTGGTGCCGGTGCTGGAGGCGGCGAAGTGGATGGAGCGCCGCGGCTGGTTCGGCAAGCTGGACTGACAGTCACGGCACGGGCAGGCGGCAGTCGCCGAGGGCGTCGTAGCAGGCATTCAGCACGCAGAAACCGTCGCCGCACTGGCTGTCCACCACGCAGGGCCTGCGCACGCACAGGCCAGCCGAGCACGCGAAGGGGCCGGGGCAGTCGGCGCTGGTGACGCAGGTGAGGGGCTGGCAGCGGCCGGTGGTGGCGTTGCAGGTGCTGCCCTGCGCGCAGGGCGAGTTGGGGCCACAGCCCGGCACGCACTGGCGCTGGCCGGTGCAGCTGCAGGGAATCGGGTCGCAGACGTTGGCGACGGGGAAGGCCACGCAGTCCGAGTCGGCCAGGCAGCTGCCCGGCTGGGGGTTGCAGGCGCCGCACGAAGGAGGAGTGGCCGGGGGCGCGCACATCGCTGGCGCCGTGCAGGAGGCCTGGCTCGAGCAGCAGAGGGGCTGCACGCACTCCACCGGTGGACAGCCGTGCGGGGTTTCGTTGAGGCCCCGACAGCCCATGAATTGGGGCGTGCAGGTGCAGATGAGGCAGAAGTCAGCCACGCAGTCGGGACGCGCCCGGCAGGCCTCCACCGGGAGGCTGGCGCATGTCGAGCCGCCGCCGCCACCCATGCCGCCGTCGCGACCGCCGCCGCCTCCGCCACCGCCACCACCGAAGCCGCCGCCGAAGCCGCCGCCGAAGCCGCCGCCACC
>JBFMHF010000135.1:0-20340 GCA_040752975.1 Myxococcota bacterium | reverse complement strand
CGCCTCCTCCGACGGACACACCACCACCCGCCCCACCGCCTCCGCCAGCACCGCCGCCCCCGGCGTCTGGCTCATCGAGCGCGCTGCGGCCGCAGCCGAGCGCAGCCAGCAAGACCCACCCGACCAGAACGACGCGCTGCATCCGTCTCACTCCCAGGCTTCCGGCCACGAGACCGGCGCACGGTAGCGCGAGTGCTCCAGAGGTGTCTCGCAACGGAAGTGGCGCCGAGCCGCCCGCCTGCGCCTCGAGCAGCCCGTGGCCGCGACGCCCGACCGGTGGGCGGAAGCCAGAATCGAGTGCTGCAGGAACCACGTCCTGCGTGGCTGGTGCAGCACTCGATTTTCGCGCTGGCGGGTGCCCCCGCCAGTGCGGCCGAAACCGGGGGCCTGTGTTAGCTGTTGCCTCCCCGTGCTCCGCCTGTCCGTCCTCGCCGCGCTCCTCGCGCTCGCGGGCTGCAAGAAGCCCGACACCCCGCCCTCGCCCGTCGATGCCGGCGCCATGGCTCCTCACCTCGTCTCGGCCGGCCCCCGACTCCTCTCCAACCAGACGTCGCAGCCGGTGAGTGTGCAGGGCCAACGCCTCGTGCCCGGGCTGTTGCTCAAGCTGGGCCCGCCGGTGAATCGCGCCTTCCCCCTCACCGTGCTGGACGAAGGCCACGCCTTCACCCGCCTGCCGGCCCACCTCGCCCTGGGCGACGTGGCGGAGGTGCCCGTCTCCGTCACGCTCGAGTCCCCGTCGGGCCCGCCTCCCACTGGCGCCGCGCGCCTCGTCTTCGCCAACGACACCGGTTTCCCCGACCTGGTGGGGCTCGCGCTCTCGACGAAGGGGACGCACGCCGCGGTCGTCTCTCAGACGGAAGACCTCCTCTACGTCGTCGAACTCTCCTCGAAGACGGTGGCGAAGCTGCCCACCGACGACGGCCCCACCGCGGTGGCGACGTGGGTGGACGGCGCAGGCCGGGAATGGTGGGTGGTGGCGCACCACTTCTCCCCGACGCTGCGCCTCTCGAGCGTCGACGCCGGCGGCAGGGACTCGGCCTCCGTCCCCGCGCCGGCCAACGCCAGCGGCCTCGTGGTGACGAAGGACGGCCTCGCGCTCGTGGCGGAGCAGGCGCGCGACACGGTGACGGCGGTGTCCCTCCCGGAGAAGCGCGAGGTGTGGCGCACGCCCGTGGCGCCCAACCCGCGCGAGCTGTGCCTCACCGCGCAGGGGCTCGCGGTCGGCTCGCAGCAGACGGGCCTGGTGGAGTGGCTCGATGAGAAGTCGGGCGCCCCGAAGGCCGCGGTGCAGCCCGCGCCGGGCGTCTCCATCGTCGGCGGCGGCACGGAGAAGTACGGGAAGTACGTCATGGGCGGGAAGGCGGTGAGAGATCTCGCCTGGTCCGACAGGCTGAAGGCCCTCTTCCTCTCCAGCATCGGCCCCAACATCGGCCCCAACCCGGACAAGATGGAGGTGTCGATGAATGGCGGCGTCGGCGTGCTGGACGCCTCCGGTTGGCGGCGGCACCTGGGCTTCGGCGCGGGCGTCACCGAGGCGCTCGTGTTGGACGACGCGGCGGGCCTGCTCTACGCGACCGACGTCTCGCTGGGCCTGGTGCGCGTCCTCGACGCGAAGAAGCTGGCGAAGAGTGACGCCGACGCCCGCGCCGCGCTCCTGCAGGAGCTCGCCCTGCCGGTGCCCCAGGGCTTTCCGCTGGTGCGCCGCGAAGCGGACTTCAACGTCAACGGGCGCGCCGGGCCTTCGCTGCACTCCGGCCCCCGGGCCGCCGTCCTCTCTCCCGACCGCAAGTCCCTCTACGTGCTCAACCGCTTCACCGGCACTCTGGCGATCCTCGACGTGGCGAAGGCCGCCCAGAAGAAGGCCGCCTGGAAGGAGCAACTGCCGCTCACCGACGTCCTCGGGCAGCGCCAGCGCCGGTTGGGCCAGGTGCTGTACTTCGCCGACTTCGGGCGCACCGCCATGTCGTGTGACGCGTGCCACCTCGAGGGCCACACCGAGGGCATCCTCTTCGAGAAGACGACGCCCATGCGCGTCTACCGGTCGACCACCGTGCGCGGCAGCCGCGAGACGCCGCCCTACTTCACGCCCGCCTCCACCCGCAGCATCGGTGAGACAGCGGACTTCGTCGGGGCGAGAAACCGGTACCACAACCCGGATCCGACCGCGCAGGAGGTCGACGCGCTGGCCCTCTACACCTCCCTCATCCCCACGCTGCCCAACCCCTTCGTCGGAGATGACGGCGCACCGAAGGACGAGCTCGCGCTCCCCGACGGCGCGGTGGGCCACCCGCGAAAGGGCCTCGCCCTCTTCGAAGGCAAGGCCGGCTGCGCGGAGTGCCACCCGGCCCCGCACTTCACGACGGATCAGGATCCAGCCACGCGCGGGAAGTTCCTCGACGTCGGCACGCCGCACCTGCTCCCGCTGCGCGAGGAGCTCCAGGACCCCACCTTCATCGGCTTCGCGCCGCCGGCCCTCGTGGGCGCGTGGGATGTCTTCCCGATGTTCACCACCGGCCTGGCAGGCCTCGAGGTGCGGCCCGACGGCAGCGTCGGCGTCGCGACCCGCTTCCCCCTGCGCCCCGCCGTCGAGGCCTTCGCCCCAAAGCATGGTCGCGCTGATCAGCTGACGGCCGAGGAGCGCAACGATCTCCTGGCCTGGGTCTTGTCGCTGTAACCCGCTGGTGCATCCGCTTTGTCACGCTCTGCAACAGGGGCTCCTTGCGACCCGGGACGCGCTCACCGCGCTGCTGCCGAACCGCGACGGCCGGAAGCGAAGAGGTGCTCTCCAGGGGCCTCGGCGCCACGCCAGTCATTTTCAGGCCGAGGTCCCCGCCGCCCCTGGCCGTCGTTGCTCGGGTGGGCGGGCCTGCGCCGCCGGTTGTCACGCGCGGGAGACGCGCCGTCCGAGGCGCCTTTCTCGGGGAACCCTTCCTCGCGCTACGCCTCCCCTCAGGAGGCACGCCATGCACCTCGCCCTTCGTCGCCCCGTGGTCACCTCGGCCCTCGCCTTGCTGTGCGCCTGCGGGCCGGACCTCGACACGCCCGATGCCGTCATCGTGGACGTCCCGCAGGCGGACGAGACGGAGACGGACGAGGCCGAGCTGGCGACCCTCTCTCCGTCGGACCGCATCATCGTCTGGCAGCAGAACATCGAGGCGATGAAGGCGGGCGCGGCGCCGGCCTCACGCCTCACCGCACGGATGCTGGCCTACACCTACCGGCCCGACATCGTCATCCTGCAGGAGGCCTGGCAGAACGTGCTGTGCGGCGACTATGCCAACCCCGCCGCGAAGGGAGACGTGGAGCTGATGAACTGGCGCGGCTCTCCGAAGGACGCGCGCGGGCTGGCCACCGGCTGCCGCAACGGGGACCCGCTGCCGGGCTCGGTGCTGGCGCGGCTGGGCAGAGGGCTGTGGGGCGGCGTGAAGAATGTCGGCCACCGCAGGCCCTGGGACGACAAGCTGGGCAGCACGTCGCGCACTGGCACCGCCATCGCCTGGGACGAGCGCCGCTTCGTGCTCGAGGATGCCTTCAAGTACGACGACTCGATGGTGCCGGGCTGCCCCACGACGCTCTCCGACTACAAGCGGGTGGCGGTGCTGTTGCGGGACACGCGGCGCACCGCGGACACGTCGGACGATCGCCTGGTCGCGGTGGCGTCGGCGCACTACGGCTCGGCCTGCCGCGCGTCGTCGAACGAGTTCGTCGCCGAAGAGATGGTGCGGCGCTGGAGCACCTTCGGCGCTCGTGCGTTGTCGCTTCGCATCATCGCCGGCGACTTCAACACCGAGGTGGACACGGTGAGCGCCAACTACCCGGCGCGGCGGCGGGAGCTCAACCCCGAGGGTTGGTACCGGGACTTCACCGAGAACACCGACTGGCGGGGCGGGAAGTTCGTCGACGCGGTGGCGGCGCGGAACTCCAACAGCGGCGGGGACGCGGCGAAGCTGTGCGGGCAGTGGACCTACCCCAACGTGTCGTCGTGCGCGGCGAAGACGGCGTGCTCGGACACCTGCGCGGGCTGGGGCATCGGCGGCAAGCTGATGCGGCTCGACTACGTCTTCGTGTCCAACGGAAAGGGCACCCTCTCGCCGTCCCGCATCATCGCGGCGCAGACGGACGACGAGAGCGCCAGCTACTCCGACCACAAGGCCGTGCGCGTCTCCCTCTCCGTCGAGTGACTGTCCGCCCCGGAAACGGGGCCCTCACCAACCCATCCTCTCGGAAATCACCACGTCCAGCATCCGGTGCCAGGTCGGCCAGTCGTGCGGCACGTCATGGCCCCACATGTCCAGCCAGTGGGGGATGCGCTTGTCGCGCAGCACGGCGGCGAACTGCTCCGTGTCCCAGGGCTCCTCCCACGCGCCGCGCCCACAGAGGAGGTGGATGCGCGTGTCGTGGCGCAGCCGCTCCAGCGTGGGCCCCTCAGGCATGCCCGGCACGTACCAGGCGGGCGAGTGGAGGTAGACCGTCTCGTCCGAGTAGCCGTGCAGCCAGTGGCCCAGCTGGTACATGCCGCTCATGCCGATGAGGGACCAATAGAGGTCCGGCCTGCGGAAGAGCGCGTCGGCGGCGAAGAAGGCGCCGAAGCTCGCCCCACCGATGGCGATGCGCGCGGCGTCGTCCCGCAGCACCCGGCGAATGTGCGGCGCCACCTCTTCATCGAGGTACTCGGAGAACGCTGCGCTCCGGCGCGCCTTCTCGTCCATCGGCACGCCGTCGGCGCACCAGGACCACGGGGTGATGGTGTTGACGCAGAAGACGCTGACGCGGCCGGCCTCGATGTGGTGGGCGATGGCGTGAATGAGGCCCTGGCGCTCCGACTCGAGGAAGTCCGCCTGCCAGGTGGGGATGAGCAGCAGCGCCGGCCCCCAGTTCCCGTAGCGGACGATGGGCATGTCCATGCCGGTGCGCTGGCTGTACCAACCGAAGAGCTCGCGGTGCATGAGGCGCTCATTCTTCCGGGCACGGCGCGCGCCGTCACGAAAACACGCCGGCGGGTCCCCCGCGGCTTCGAACGCGCCGAGGGGTGAAGCTCATTCGGAGTCGAGCAGCACGCCAGGGTTGAGCAGCCCGCGTGGGTCCCACCGCTTCTTCACCGCCGCCAGCGCCTCGCCGAAGAGCGCCGGCCTCTCCCGCTCGTACCACGGCCGGTGCACGCGCCCGACGGCGTGGTGGTGAGTGATGGTGCCTCCGCAGGCCGCGAGGGCGTCGGACGCGGCGCGCTTGAGCTCGGCCCACTGCTCGGGCTCGCCACCCCGCTTCCCCCGCCCGAGGAAGGTGAAGTACGGCGCCGGGCCGTCGGGGTAGACGTGGGTGAAGCGGCAGGTGACGAGGCCGCCGCCGCAGACCCGCTCCAGCGCGTCTCGCATGGCCTGTGTCACCTCACCGTACAGCGCGGGGAAGGCCTTCCAGGTGCACGCCGTCTCGAAGGTGTCGGCGATGACGCCGAGGCGGATCATCGCGTCCTGCAGGTACGGCCCGCGGAGGAAGGACGCCCGCCAACTGTCTCCCGCATCGCCGCTGCGCGCCTTCTGGGCGTCGTCCCTCACCGTCTTCCCGCGCGGGCACGTGCCTCCGTGCGCCTCGGCGAGCGCGACGGCGCGATCCAGGAACGGGGCGACGCTGGCGTCCGCGGACTCGAAGCCCAGCACCAGCACGCTCGAGCCATCGCCGGCCACGCCGTTGAGCATCGCCTCCTGCGCGTCGAGGAGCCGGCAGTTGGCCGGGAAGAGGCCGGACTGGGCGATGGCCCGCGTGGCGTCGACGGCGCGGGTGAAGTCCTCGAAGTGCACGCTGGCCGAGCCGCGGAACACGGGCCTGGGGCGCACGCGCATCCACGCCTCAGTGATGAGGCCCAGCGTGCCTTCGCTGCCCAGCACCAGGCGGTTGGCGTCGGGGCCGGCGCCGTGGGCGGGCACTTTGGGCGTCTCCACCACGCCGCGCGGAGTGATGAGGCGCACCGCCTGCGTGAGCTCGTCGATGTGCGTGTAGACGGTGGCGAAGTGGCCGCCGGCGCGCGTGGCGAGCCAACCTCCCAGAGAGGAGAACTCGAAGGACTGGGGGAAGTGCCGCAGCGTCAGGCCGTGCACACCCAACTGCCGCTCGAGGTCCGGGCCCAGCACCCCGGCCTCGATGCGCGCGACGCGGCTGACGTCGTCCACCTCGAGGACGCGAGAGAGCTTCGAGAGGTCGACGGTGACGGCGCCGCGGTGGGTGCGGCCGAGGCGGGGCTCGACTCCGCCCACGACTGACGAGCCTCCGCCGAAGGGAATGACGGCCAGCGAGGACGCGTCGGCCTCCTCGAGGACGCGGAGCACCTCGGCCTCGGTGCGAGGGAAGGCGACCACGTCAGGCGCGCTGGCGAAGTCGCCGCGGAAGCCGCGCACGCGGTCGACGTAGCTCTTCCCCATCGCGTGGGCGGCGCGCACGAGGGGCTCGGCCGTGGCGAAGTCGCGCAGCGCCGCGGGGACGTCCACGCGCGGCTGGGGGACGCGGGGCGGCGTCGCCTCTTCCACCGTCAACTCGCCGAAGAAGGCCTGCGCCCGCGCGCGTGAGTCGTCGAGAGGGTCCGCCGCCTCCACCTCGCCCCAGCCCCAGAGGTTTCGCGCCATCGCCGCAATGTACCCGTTCCCCGCGGGCAGCGGGCCAGGCAGGGGCCCCGCCGCTGGCGCCCACGTCTCCACCGGCGCGACGTGAAGCCGGGGCGCACGGTGAGGGGACGTCGGTGAGCACGCCATCTCTCCCGGCATGGGCGGCCGCGCCGCTCCTCCGCGGCGATGGCCGACGGGGGTGCCCTCACTTCTTCAGCGGCACGAGCCGCACGACGTGGCCCCAGTCGAGCTTCGCGTCCTCCAACGCCCACCGCTTTCCCTTCTTCGCGACGACGAGGTGCGAGTCGGGCTCCTTCCGCCGCCCCTCGTGCGCGGCGTCGTGCAGCACCAGCGCGTGCGACTTCGCGTCCACCGTCAGCCCCGTCGGCTTGAAGCGGAGCGCGGCCTTCTGGCTCCACAGCTCCGCCAGCGTCCCCTCGAGCAGCAGCCACGGGCCAGGCTCGCCTTCGGGTCGCACCACGCCGACGGCTTGCGCGGGCAGCACGATGATGTCGGGGGAGGCCCGGTGCCGGGCGAGCTTCCCCACTCTGACCGCCTGGCCCTTCCACGCGCCGAGGGCCTTCTCGGAAGCCAGCAGCACCGCGCCGCCGTCGGTGCCGACTCCTTCCTCCTCAGGCATGGGGAGCGCGGCGCCCTGCAGACGGAGCCGCTCGAGGAGGGAGTGCAGCCGCTTCGCCGCGGGCCGCTGACCGAGGTGCGGGAGCGCCGCCCTCAGGGCGTCGACGTCGCTCGACTGCGCCCGCAGCTCCAGCCCGGCGAGGACGGCGTCGTCCAGCTCTGCGACGTCGGAGGCAAGGACGTGCAGGAGGAGCCCGACCGGCGCCTCCGCGGACAGATGTTCGCCGAAACGCACGGAGAGGAAATCCAGCCTGCGCCGGAAGACGTCCCACAGTGACGGCGTGAGGGGCACCCTCGCGGCGGCGAGGCGCTGGTGCACCTGCGCCAGCAGCGCGGCGAAGCCGGGCGAGTCGTCTTCGAGCGCGGCGATGCGGGCGCCGAGGTCCTCCCCTCCCAGGAGATGACGCGCCACCGCGGCGGCCGGCAGCAGCCGGTCTCCCTTCACCAGGTGGCGAGCGAGCGCCCCGAGGACAGGGCGGCGCGCTGCCGCGGAGGCCTCGCCGGGGCCCCCCAGGACCACGTCACAGGCGTGCCCCGACACCAGGTCATCCGGGTGTTCCACCAGCGCGAGCAGAAGCTCATCCGCGGCCTCGGACGCCTGGCTTCCCAGCGCCCGCGCCAGCGGGGGGATGACGTGCGCAAGGAGGTGCGGAGGTTCGACCTTCTTCGCGAGGAGCTCGCGGGCTGCGGCCAGCACCTCTGCGCCGGTCGCGCGTTCGACGGCCTCCGTGAAGACGGTGAAGGCTGCCTTCTTTGGTCTGGCGAAGTACCCGTCGAGCGCGGCGGACAGTGACCTGGCAGGCAGCATGCGGTCCCCCCCGCATTGGACGATAGCCGCTGTGGCAAACTGTTGCGCTGATGACACCGGCCGCCAGCTCCGAGCCGCTTCCCGTTCCGGCAGGCGCGACGTGCCCACGTCACCCGAACGCGCCCGCCATCGCCGCGTGTCGTCGCTGCGGCACCTTCGTCTGCATCAGCGACCAGGTCCTCCTCGACAGCGCCGTCTTCTGCGGCGACTGCGCCGCGCGCCCCGACGTCGACTACCTCGAGGCCTTTCGCCAGAAGTACTGGGGCAAGCGCGACTCGTGGGCGTGGCTGTTCGGCTTCGCGGCCCTTGTCAACGTGGCCGCCGGGCTGGGTTTCCTCGCGGAGGCGGTGTCCGACTTCCAGCCCGGGACGGTCGTCATCGCCGCCGCCCTCCTCGCCTGGGGAGTGACTGCCGGAGCGTTCTGGTGGGGTGCGCGGTGGGCGCGGCCGGGCATCCTGGTGGTGGTGCTCCTCTTCGCGGCCGCCCAGACGTTCATGCTCGGCCCGGCCGGCCTCGGCAGCGTCATCTTCCCGCTGGCCTTCGTCGCTTCGGCGCTCGGCAGCGTGCGCACGAAGCTGTTTTTCCGGATGGACGTGACGCGCGCGGAGCTGAAGAAGACCTGGAGCGTGCTGCACGACAACGTCATCGCGAGGAACGCGGTGATGCTGGGCGTGGCGGGCTTGCTCATCGGCCTCTTCGCGCCGCTGGCGGTGCTGTTGGGCATCATCGGCCTCAGGCGCGTCGATGCCACCGCGTATCCGCCCATCGGGAGGAAGGGGCAGGCCATCGCCGCCATCGTGCTGGGCGCGCTGGGGACGCTGGGCTGGGGCGCCTTCGCGGTGCAGGCGTACCTCGACTCCCGCTGACGGCCGGCCTCACTTCCGCTACGAAGCCGCGCCGTGCCTCGCATTCGCCGCGCCGCCCGCGAAGACATGGTCGCCCTCGCCGGGCTGATGCAGGAGTACATGACCGAGACGTTCCACCAGCCGTGGAGAGGCAACCTCGAGGCGCTCACCCGCGACGCGCTGGGAAAGGAAGCGTTCGCGCTGCTGGCCGTCGACCAGGGGGAGGCAGTGGGCTTCGCGCTCTGGCGCAAGACGTGGGACGCGCGCCGCTGCCTCACCGGTGGCGAGCTGCTGGACGTCTTCGTGCAGAAGGAGTCGCGCGGCGGGGCCATCGCGCCCGAGCTCCTGCTGGCCACCGTGGCCGACGTGGCGCGGGAAGGCGGCGTCTTCCTGCGCGGGCAGGAGGTGGCGATGCAGGGCGACCGGCTCTACCAGCGCTTCGCCGTCACGGCGCCAGGCACCGAGTTCTCGCTGAGCGGAAAGGCCTTCAGGGAATTGGCCGCGCTCGACGGGAAGCCCCTGCGCGAGGTGCTGCGCGCCCTCCCCGCTCGCACCGACAACTTCGAGCCGTAGTTTTCTTCTGTCGCCGCGCGCGCCCTCGCCTACAGTCGCGGCCCGTGCGGAAGGCGCTCGAGCTCATCTCCCTGCGGTTCCGTCGCACGTGGCCCGTGATGCTGGGCCTCGCGGTGTTCGCCACGGGCCTGGGCTACGTCTGGTACCACTTCGATCTGCTCGAGCTGTCCGACGACGAGCGCAACGCCTACGACGACGGGGTGAAGAAGTTCACCGGGAAGGACTGGTTTCCCTGGGGCAAGGTGAAGCGCGCCGAGGACATCATCGTCGTGGCCATCGACGACAAGACGTTCATCGACGTGAAGACCAACCCGCAGTGGGTGCTGCGCTACGGCGCCTGGCCGTACGACCGCGTCATCTACGCGGACGCCTTCGAGTACCTCCACGACTCCGGGGCGAAGCTGATCGTCTTCGACGCCACCGTCGACGAGTCGAAGCCGGACCCGACGGGTGACCTCGCGCTCGGCCAGACGGTGAAGGACAAGGGCATTCCGCTGTACCTGGGCTTCAACGTCATCCCCAAGGTGGATCCGCTGCCCAGGGTGACGCCGGTGAACCACCCGCCGGTGAAGCCCGCTCCGCCCGCGCCCGCGCCGTCCGCGGTCGACGCGGGGGACGTCGCTGCAGACGCCGACGCCGGGGCCACCGCTGAGGAGTTCCCCGCCGAAGAGGAATTCCCGTCGGGCGACGAGTTCCCTTCCGACGACGCGCCGAAGGCCGAGGATCCGGCGAAGAAGGCCGCGCGGCTCGAGCGCGTGGCGACGCTGTACGCCTTCCCGGTGGAGACGCGCGGCGGCCTCGAGCTGCCGAAGCTGGAGCCCGTCGCGACCTTCGACGACAACGGCCAGCGCACGGGCGAGCTGGACGTACACCCCGTGCCCGCCATCGAGCCGATGCTGGACTCGGTGTCCGGCTGGGGCCTGGTGCTGGTGGAGGAAGACGAAGACGGGAAGATGCGCCAGACGCGCTTCGCGTACACCGACGGTGCCAACACCTACGTCACGCTGCCCGTGGCCGCGGCTGCCGACGCGCTGGGCGCCGACAAGGTGATTCTGGAGCCCGGCAAGCTGACCATCGGCAGCCGCGTCATCCCCATCAACGCCGACGGCAGCGCGTGGATCGACTACGGCGGCCCGCTGGGGGCGCGCTACCGCAGCATCTCCCTCATCGACGTGCTGCGCGCGAGGAACCGGCCCGAGATGGCCGCGCTCTTCAAGGACAAGTACGTCTTCGTCGGAGGCTTCGCGCTGGGCACCGGCGACGTGAAGGCCACCCCGCTCGAGACGCGGACACCCGGCATCTCCAAGCAGCTCGCCGTCTTCGAAGGGCTGATGCACCGGGGCTTCATCATCGACGCCCCGCTGTGGGTCTCCATCCTCTTCACCTTCTTCGTGTGCTTCTTCTCCGTCGCGCTCGTCCTCATCGTGCGCAACGTCTTCGTCGACATCGGCTGGCCGGTGCTGCTCTACGCCGGCTTCTTCATCGTCACCGGCAGCCTCCTGGTGCTGACGAAGGTGCACATCCTCTCGGCGATGCCGGGCTTCGCGGGCACGGTGGCCTCGGTGCTGGCCACCGCGTGGGACCGCCTGTTCGCCAACCAGGAACGCGAGCGGATGAAGGAGATGTTCAAGTCGTACATGGAGACGGACCTCGTCGACCGCATGGTGGAAGGCAAGGAGCTCCCGAAGCTGGACGGCGACCTGATGCGCGTCACCGCCTTCTTCTCCGACATCAAGGGCTTCTCCACCTTCTCGGAGGCGCTGAAGACGGATCCCAAGCGCTTGATGCGGTTGCTCAACCGCTACCTGTCCACCGTCACGCCGGCCCTCACCGCCGAGGGCGCCTGCATCGACAAGTACATCGGCGACGCGGTGGTGGCGCTCTTCGGTGCGCCCATCACCCATGCGGACCACGCGCTGCGCGCCTGCCGCGGAGCGCTCAACGTGCAGAAGGCGCTCACCACGCTGCGGGCGGAGCTGGCGAAGGAAGGCCTGCCCGACGTGTACACGCGCGTGGGCCTCAACACCGACACCATGCTGGTCGGGAACATCGGCAGCGACCAGCTCCTCGACTACACCGCCATCGGCGACGGCATGAACCTCGCCGCGCGGCTCGAGGCCACCAACAAGCACTACGACACCCTCATCCTCATGGGGGAGAACACCTACCTCGAGGTGCGCTCACACGTGGTAGCGCGCGAGGTGGACGCGGTGCGGGTGGCGGGCAAGCACCAGGTCACCCGCATCTACGAGCTGCTCGGCCTCAAGGGAGAAGTGGACGCGCGGACGCTCAAGGTGGTGCAGCAGTACGAGCGCGCGCTGGCGATGTACCGCGACCGCCGCTTCGAGCAGGCCGCCGTCGAGCTGCGCCTGGCGCTCAACGAAGCACCCAACGACGGCCCCAGCCACGTGCTCTTGAAGCGCTGCGAGCACCACCAGATGAGCCCGCCGCCCCCCGACTGGGACGGCGCCACCAGCCTCGAGAAGTGACGAAGTGAAACACGCAGACAAGGAGAGTGCCTCATGCGCCGGAGATGGTTGACAGTCACGACGGTCGCGCTGCTCGTCGCAGGAGCGGCGGGAGCCGTGGGCAAGGGCGGCAGCCTGTTCATCAAGACCAAGGACGCCAAGCTGCTCGAGAAGGCGGACCCGAAGGCGAAGGTGCTCGGCACCATGAAGCCCGGCGAAGAGGTGAAGTGGGAAGGCGCTGACCCGGGCAACAAGATGTTCCACAAGGTCATCATCAGCAACGGGAAGACGGGCTACACGCTGCAGCAGAACCTCTCGCCGTCGAAGCCGCAGATGGAGGTCGCCTCCGACGATGGCAAGCCCATCGACGCGCAGGCCTTCGCCTCGTCCGGCGCGGCCACCAAGGCGCTCAGCGAGGCGGCGCTCAAGTACAACGAGAAGAAGGGCACGGCCGACCTCCTCACGCTGTCCAAGGGCGTCATCACCGCGGAAGGCATCGCCGCGGCCGTGGCGAAGTCCGGCGGAGGTGCCAGGTGAGGCGCGCTCCGCTGATGCTCCTGCTGGTGATGTCCAGCTGCAGCTTCCTCCGCGCGGCGGGAGTGCCCACTGACGTCTCGTCAGGGCTCGCCGCCGCGCCCGGAATCGCCGCTGACGTTCAGAAGGTCAAGGAGTGCCAGGCGATTGGCGACCGGGACGTGCCGTTCCCCGAAGAGCGCTCCATCGGCGGCGCGGTGGCGTTGAACCTGGCGATCCGCGCCGGGCCCGTCTACACCGAGCTCTCGCCGGCGGTGGCCAACCTGAACGCCTCACAGCTCACCGATTACGGGAAGAAGATCGAGAAGAGCGCCGAGAAGGCCCCGCCGGGCGCCGGCCCGAAGACGGACTTGAACAAATACCTCAACACCCTGGGCCTGCAGCTGGCGGCGCTGTCGGAGCGGCCCACGCTGCCCTGGACCTTCGCCGTCCTCGACAGCAACGACGCCAACGCCTTCTCTGCCCCGGGCGGCTACGTCTTCGTCACCCGCGGCATGTTGAAGAAGCTGGAGAACGAGGCGCAGCTCGCGGGCGTTCTGGCCCATGAGATCGGCCACGTCACCGGCCGTCACGCCATCAAGGCGTACCAGGGCTCGAAGAAGCTCTCGTGCTACTGCGCCCACTTCGGCGGGAAGGCGCTCGACGGTGCAGTCAAGGGCGCGATGGGATCGCTGGGCGACAGCGTGAAGGCGCTCCCCTTCGCCGCCGAGGTGCTCAAGAGCATCGGGGGCTCGACGTTCGACCCCGACTCGCTGTCGGGGGGCTTCATCGAGTTCCTCGCGGACAAGGCTGGCGACACCATCTACAACGAGGGACTCGGCAAGGACTTCGAGTTCGACGCCGACCGCACCGCCGCGCGGATCATGGTCTTCGCCGGGTACGACACGAAGGAGTTCGAGAAGCTGCTCTCGAAGCTGCCCGACGGTGGCGGCTTCCTCACGCCGCACCCGGCTAACGCCGAGCGGATCAAGGTCGTCTCGGAGGTCCGCGGCGAGCTGGGAGACTTCGGCGGCCCGCCCAGGGCGCCGCCGCTCCCGCCCATCGCCAGCAAGTAGCCGCCGTTGCCGGCCGGGGGAGGCCGAGACTTCCCCCGGTCGCTTGCGTCAGAATGCGAGGCGGGGCTTCGCTGCCCTCGGGGGGACGTGACGCATGACGTTGGAGCAGCTTCAGGTGCTGCGCCGGGTGCTGATCGCGAGCCAGACGTCTGGCCTCGCCGGCCTCCTCGCGTCCGTCGCGCCGCTGCTGCCCGCCGCCCTGTCCGCCCGCCGCGCCGCGCTGGTGGTGAATGACGCCCATGGCACCGAGCGCGCCTTCGCCTGGCATGACGACGACGGCGCCGACGGCCCGCGTCCCAACCCCTCCTCCTGGAGCGACGTGCACGTCGTCCATCGCGAGCTCCAGGTGGACGGCCATTCTGACGGCGCGCTGCAGCTCATCCACTCTCCCGGCCGGGCGCCCGACGCCGCGCTGGCCGAGGCGCTCGCCGACGTGCTGGTGCTGGCCGTGGCGCGGGAAGAGGCGCTGGCCACCGAGCGCCGCCTCACCACCCTCTTCACCTCGGGCCCGGTGGTGGTGTTCCGCTGGCGGAACTCGCCCGGCTGGCCGGTGGAGGACGTCTCTCCCAACGTCACCAAAGAGTTCGGCTACCCGGTGGAGCAGCTCGTGGGGCAGCCCTACGCGCCGCTGGTGCACCCGGCCGATCTCGATCGCGTGGCCGCCGAGGTCGCCGCCGAGGTGGAGCGCGGAAACTCCTACTTCGAGCAGCAGTACCGCGTCTTCACGGTCCAGGGAGAGACCCGCCCCGTCTACGACTTCACGCACGTGCTGCGGGACGCCGAAGGGCGCGTCACCCACTTCCACGGCTACGTCTTCGACGACAGCCGCCGCATCGAGGCCGAGCGGGCCCGGGAGGATCTCGAGCGCAGGCTCCAGCACTCACAGAAGCTGGAGGCCGTGGGCACCCTGGCCAGCGGAGTGGCGCACGACTTCAACAACGTGCTGGCCTCGGTGCTGGCCCATGTCGAGCTGGCTCGGCGTCGCATCGACGACCGACAGGCCCTGGCCGACCTCGAGCAGGCGGTGCTGAGCGCCCAGCATGGCCGCGACGTGGTGAAGCAGATGATGCTCTTCACCCGCGCCATGAGCGAGCCGCGCGCCCCGTTGCTCCTCGCGCCAGTGCTCGAGCGCGCGCTGGGGCTGGCGAAGGGCGCGCTGCCCGCGGGCATCGAGCTCGTCACCGAGTTCGACCCCGTCGTCCCACCGGTGCTGGCCGACGCCACCCAACTGGAGCAGGTGGTGACGAACCTCCTCACCAACGCGGCGCTGGCGATGCCCGGCGGCGGAAGGCTGACGGTCCGCCTCGACGTGACGAGCAGCGGCCCGGGCGCCCTCGGTGGCCGGCGGTGCGCCCGCCTGGTGGTCGAAGACACCGGCCAGGGCATGTCTCCCGACGTGCTGCGCCGCGCCTTCGAGCCCTTCTTCACCACCCGCGAGGTGGGCAAGGGCACCGGCCTCGGGCTGGCGATGGTGCATGGCATCGTCACCGCCCACGAGGGCGCCGTCGCGCTGGACAGCCGCCTCGGCGAAGGCACCACCGCCACCGTCTGGCTGCCCTGTACCGCCACGCCTGCCCCCACCGCCACGCCTCTTCCGCCGCCCGACACCGAGGGCCGAGGAGAGTCCATCGCGGTGGTGGACGACCACGTCGCGCTCGCCGCCGCCACCGCGCGCCTGCTCGAGTCCTTCGGCTTCAAGGCGACCGTCTTCCACAGCGCCGAGGGCGTCCTGAAGGCCTTCGCCGCCGACGCGCGGGCCTTCGCGCTGGTGCTGACCGACCAGTCGATGCCGGAGGTGACGGGCGTCGAGCTCGCGTTGGCGCTCCGAAAGCAGGGCGTCACCGCGCCGGTGGTGCTGGCCACGGGGCTGGTCACCTCGGTCGACGTCTCGGAGGTGGCCCCGCCCATCGAGGTGCTGGGCAAGCCGTACCGGGGGGAGGAGCTGGCCCAGCTGCTCGTCCGCCTCGTGCGCCCAGCCCGGTGAAGGCCGCGCGCAGCCTCACTTCGACAGGTGCGGCACGCCCTTGACGATGGCGGCGAAGGTCTTCGCGTCGAGCCGCGTGGAGAGGAACTGCAGCGCCAGGGCGCGCACCTCGGGCACGCGCTCCACCGGGACCCGGAAGCGCGCCAGGGTGGAGGCGAAGTCGGCGTCTTCAGGGGCGATGCCCGGGTTCGACCAGCCGTCGCGCTCGTCGTAGCGCAGCGCACCGGGAGGCAGCGTCGGCGTCGAGGCCTGCCAGCGGTGGAGCTCGGGGACCGCGTCGCGGATCTTCGAGGCGACGCCGAAGGACACCTTTTCGCGCACGATGTCCTCGATGATGCCCACCACCTGGCCCGCGAGGCCCCTGGCCGCAGCGTCCGTCACACCGAGCCGCTCCGCGAGGCTCCCCGGGAAGTCCATTGGGAGTTTCGTAGCACAGCCCCGCGGTGGACCCACGCGGCCTGCCTTCAGCTCGCGCCGAACCGCAGCCACCACACACCTGCCGTGGCCGCCAGCGCCAGCGCCAGCGCCAACACCACCGGCCACCGTCGCCGGGCAGGCGCCTTCGGCACCGGCGCTCCGTAGACGGTGGAGGCGCCAGGCACGTGCGCCTCGGTGAGGCGCGTGGGGAGGTTGCGGACGTCGGCCCGCGCCGGTTGCGTCTCGCGAGAGCGGTCGGGCTGCCGCGTGGGCGCTCCCGCGGCGGGCGACGAACTGCCGGACGCGGGACCACTCGACGCGGAACCACTCGACGCGGAACCACTCGACGCGGGACCACTGGCCGCGGGACCACTCGACGCGGAGCCGGCCGACGCGGCGCCGACGGGGCTGGCCGGCACGGCCAACTGCGACGGGCCTCCGGACGAGGCGCCACCGGCACCGGAAGACGGAGCGGAAGAACTCGTGGACCCCAGTCCGACCCCAGCCAGAGGCGAAGGGTGCGACGGCTCCGTGGGGTTCAGGTCACGGATGACGGTGTCCGACTCTCCCGCGCGTTTCCCGTCGCGCGTCGGCGTCTGGGAGTCGGCGGTGGTGGCTGGAGGGAAGCGCGGCGCAGGCCAGGCGCGCGTGTCGACGTGGAGCGCTTTGAGCGCGGCGACGAAGTCCGCCATCGACGCATACCGGTCGGCAGGCAGCTTCGCGCACGCGCGCGCCAGCACCGCGTCCACGGCCGGAAAGTCCAGCTGCGGGTCGACCAGCTTGAGCGGCGGCAGCGGGTCCTGCACCTGCTTGAGGAGGATCTGCGAGATGTTCTTCCCTCCGAAGGCCGCCGCGCCCGACAGCATCTCGAACAGCACCAGCCCCAGCGCGTAGCCGTCGGTGCGCGCGTCGATGGGGCCGTCGCGCACCTGCTCCGGCGCCATGTACCGGGGCGTGCCCGCGAGGCTGCCTTCCGCCGTCAGCCGAACGCCCGTGTCCTTCACCAGCCGCGCGATGCCGAAGTCCAGCACCTTCACGTGCACGCCCGCGAGGTCGCGCCGCACCCGCACGTTCTCGGGCTTGATGTCCCGGTGCACGACGCCACGCTCGTGGGCGAAGGCCAGCACCTCGGCCACCTTGAGGGCGATCTCCTTCGCTTCGTCGAAGCGCAGCCGGCCTTCTCGCGAGAGGACTGCGCGCAGGTCCTCGCCCTCGACGTACTCGAAGACGAGGTAGAGCCGCAGCGACTCGTCGCGCCCGAGATCCAGCACCTGCGCCGCGCCCGGGTGCTTCACTTCGAGCCCCACCTTTGCCTCGCGCAGGAAGCGGGCGATGCGCGTGTCGTCCTGCGTGGGCTCGGGGTCGAGGAACTTCACCGCTACCTGGTTGCCCACCCCCAGCTGCTCCGCGAGGAAGACGAGCCCCATGCCGCCTTGCCCGAGGCTGCGCAGCAGCTTGTACCGCCCGGCGATGATCTGCTCGGGCAGCGGCAGCTTCACGGTGGTGGAGACGGGATCAGCCACGGGCAGCTGCTCTCGTAGCGCGTCGGCCGGGGGGCGTCACTCACCCAGGTCGATGCAGTAGGGTGTCGTCATCGAAGCCAGCACTTGCTCGGGAGGTGCGATGCCCTGGCCTCGCTCTGCCGTCGCCGGGTGGAGGGGGAGGCGGTTGCTGCGAGCGCACCATCCCGACGAACGTGGTCTACGGAGCCCAGGTCGGCAGCCCCGACGGGGCACGTCGACGGAAGTCACCTTCACCCGGTTGAGCGCCTCCGAGGCTCGCTTGACCTGGCGGCAGGGCTCGCAGGTGGTCGAGGCGATCGTCGACGTCATGGGGCCCTACTGACGCCGAAGATCGATCGAGTCACGCGCGGCCCCTCGCGGCGTCGGCTGCGAAGCCCTCGGGCAGACAGCGGGCGGCCCCGCGACTCAGCCGCCCCCCGTCACTTCTCGGACGTCCTCGTCTGAACCAGCGGCTCGCCCGCGCCTCAGCGCACCACCGCCGAGGACAGCGCGCGATGCACCGCCTCCAGCGCCTTGCGCGCCTCGAGCAGCTCGGCCCGCTCTCGCGTCAGCTCGGAGACCTGTCGAGCCAGGGTGTCGCGCTCACTCTTCAGCGCGTCTGCCGAGCGCTTGAGGCCCGCGGCCGCCTCCTGCGCCGCCTCGAGCTCGCCGGCCAGCCGCTCCTCCTCGGCGAGGCACTCGTCGATCTCCTGGTCCTTCTTCACGAGCAGCTCCTTCAGCTCTGCGCGCTCGCGGTTGCCCGCCTCGATGAGCTGCCGGGACTCCTGCAGCGCCAGGAGCGACTCGTTGCGCTCCCCTTCCAGCGCCGCCAGCTCGCGCTCCAGCTCCTCCAGGAGCGCGACGCGCCCCTCCATCTCCGTCGACAGGCGCCGCGCCTCGTCCATGCGCAGCCGGGCTTCCTCGGTGGCGCGCTCGGCCTGGCGGCGCGCGGCCTCGAGGTCCTGCGTCAGCGCCAGGTTCATCGCGCGCGCCTTCGCCAGCTCCGTCTGCAGCGTGGAGATCCGCTCCACGGCCAGCACGCCGGCCTCGGCGACGGTGTCCGGCAGCGGCTCGGGCCTGGGATTCTCGCGCACCGCCTTGAGGCGCTCCTTGAGGCGCGTGCGGCGCTCGGCGGGCTCCACCTCGGGCTCCACCTGCGGCGGCGGCGCCGTCTGCACCTCCGTCACCTCCACCGGCGCCTCGACGTGTGCGCGAGGCGCCGGCCGGACCGCCTGGACCTGTACCGGTGGGGTGGGCCGGGAGTGCACCTCGCCGGCCGCGCGGCTCTCCACCCTCACCACCGGCGTCTCCATCGCGCCCTTGATGGCCTCGGCGGCGGTGGGCTTGTTCGCCCGGGCCTGCGCGCGGGACTTGAGGGCGCTCGACAGGTCAGCCGGCTCGGGCACCGTCACCGAGGGAATGACGGGCGCCACGGCTTCCTTCGCCACCAGCTCGGCGATGGACTCCACCTGCACCGGCGAGACGGACGCCGCTTCCCGGGCCGCCTCGGACAGCATCGAGCCCAGCCGCATGCGCGGCTTGGCGCGAGACACGTTCGCGTCGAATGCCTTCTTCACACGTCCTCCCGTCAGGCCGACTTCGCCGCCGGCGCCTGGCTCTGCTTGGTGGTGGCGAGGCGTGACAGCACCTCGTCGATGAGTGCCTGCATGTCGGCCGCGCCCTTGGAGTCGCGGTCGAAGCGGAAGATGGGCATGCCTTCGCTGGACGCCTGCGCGAAGCGCGTGCACTGCCGAATCACCTGCGGCAGGAGGTACTCGGGGTAATGCTGCTTGAGCGCCTCGAGCGCCTCCTTGGCCAGCTTGAAGGTGGCGTTGAAGCTGTTCACCACGATGAAGACGTGGTCGAGCACGTGCCCGAGGTCCTCCTCGAGCGACTGCACCGTCTCGAAGAGCAGCTTGAGGCCGTGGAAGGACAGGAAGTCGGCCAGCACCGGGACGATGAGGTCCTCGGTGGCCATCAACGCGTTGAGGTTGAGCAGCCCGAAGGACGGCGGCGCGTCGAAGATGATGAAGTCGTAGTGGGCCTCGACTTCCTTGAGCGCGTTGCGCAGCTTGAACTCGCGCCCGGCCATGGGCATCAGGGCGAGGTCCACCGTCGACATCGAGAGGTTGGACGGGATGAAGTCGAGGTTGGGCAGCAGCGACTTCTGGATGACCTGGCTCACCGGCTTCTTCTTCACCAGCACGTCCAGCAGCGTGGCCGGAAAGTCCTCGCCCTCGTAGCCGAGGCACTTGGTGGCGTGGCCCTGCGAGTCGAGGTCGATGAGCAGCACGCCGTAGCCCAGCTCTGCCAGCCGCCACGCGTAGCTGGTGGACAGCGACGTCTTGCCGGTGCCGCCCTTGAAGTTGAGGAAGAGCTGCTTGCGGGTACCCAGCGCCGGTGGCTCGAGCTGCAGCTTGCCGCGCAGCTCCCACACGTCTTCCGGGCTGTAGACGTCCTTCTTGAGCGCGGCGGACAGCGCCTTCGGGCTGATGCCGAGGAGGAAGGCCGTCTCGCGGGGGCTGTAGCTGAGCGTCTCCATGTCGAGTCCCTTCAGGCGACGAAGTACTTGAGGCCGCGGCGCACCACCTGGCCCTGCTGCATCAGCGCGGCGCAGGCGCGCATGGCGTCTTCAGTGGGCGCGCCGAGGCTCTGCGCGAGCTCGTTCAGCGGGCGGCCCCGGATGGCGGCGCGCAGCTCGCGCACGATGCCCGCGCACAGCTCGGCCGAGGGCGGCGGCGGCGCCTCCTCCTCGAGGACCGCCACGGCCGTCCGCGCTGGAGTGGGCGCGGCGGCAGACGCCAAACCGACCGGCCCTGGCCTGGACGAGGGAGCAGCGACGGGCGCCGAGTGACTCGCGACCGAAGCGCCGAACACCACGCCGGCCGGGCGGGACACCGGGAGCGGCGCGGGGCCACTGTC
>JBFMHF010000134.1:0-20925 GCA_040752975.1 Myxococcota bacterium | reverse complement strand
GGTGGTGGCGGCGCGACGGGCGGCGGCGGCGGCGCGACGGGCGGCGGCGGTGGCGCGACGGGCGGTGGTGGCGGCGCGACGGGCGGAGGCGGCGGCGCGACGGGCGGCGGCGGTGGCGCGACGGGTGGTGGTGGCGGCGCGACGGGCGGTGGTGCGGGCGACATCCCCGCGGGGACGTTGCTCTTCGCGGAGGACTTCGACGACGCGAACTTCTCGGCGCGCGGCTGGTACGACGGCCCGTCCGGCACCATCAGCACCTCGGAAGTCTCTCCCGGCGGCGGCGCCGGCAGCTTCGAGTGCAACTTCGCCTCCGGGGGGACGTCGTGCACCGGCGGTAAGCCGGCGCGGCACCGCATCACCGCGTCCAACTCCGTCTACGTGCGCATGCGCATCAAGTTCAGCGCGAATTGGGTGGGCAGCGGCCGCGCGTACCACCCGCACCTGTTCCACTTCACCACCAACGCCGACGGCGACTACATCGGCCCGGCGACCTCGCACCTCACGCTGTACATCGAGGTGGTGGGCGGGCGCCCGATGCTGGCGCTGCAGGACAGCCTCAACGTCGACCCCGCGTGCGTGCTGCGCAACAACGACACCTTCGTCGGTTGCAACGGCAACTTCTCCACGTACCCCTTCACGGAAAATCGCAGCGTCGCCGCGTGCAACGGCCTGGTCGGCGACGTGGACGGGCGCGACTGCTTCAGCACCGGCGCCAACACCTGGTACAGCGCGCGCTTCTGGGACACCGCGCAGCCCTGGTTTACCGACACCGCCGGGCCCCGCTTCAAGTCCGACTGGCACCTGCTGGAGGCCTACTTCCAGCTCAACTCCATCCAGGCCGGCCGCGGCGTGGCTGACGGGAAAATCCGCCTCCGCATGGACGGCCAGACGGTGGTGTCCAGCGACGCGGTGCTGCTGCGCACCAACCAGCACCCCAACATGCAGTTCACCCAGTTCCTCATGCTGCCCTACATTGGCGACGGCAGCCCCGTGGTGCAGCAGTTCTGGGTGGACCAACTGAAGGTCGCGACGGGCTACGTTCCGTGACGCAGGCGGCGCTGCATCGAGGCGCGAACTGGATGTCCCACCCACCTCTGCGCGAGTGTCTCACCGCGGCATGAAGCGCGCGCTCCTCCTCCTCCTGTGCCTCTTCGCCGGCTGTGGCCGCGACGCCCCCGTGGACGACGCCGGAGTGGACGCCGGCCTCGACGCGGGCCACACCACCGACGCCAGCACGGACGCGGGCTGGCGCTGCATCGCAGCTCGTGCCTCCTGCGACTGGCCCGGCCGGTGGAACGTGGTGGCCACGCTGGCGCCGAGCTTCGACGCGGGCGGCTTCTCGCCGTGCCTGCCGCTGCCTCCGTTGGAGTGGGAAGTCGCCCTCCTCGCCGACGGCGGCGCATCCTGGTGCAGCACCTCCCAGGTGAGTTGGGCCGACGACGCGGGCTGCCGACTCTTCTTCCACGACGGCTTCACCACCACCAATCCGTCGGAGACGTACAACCACTCCATCGACCTGGCGCTCTCGCGCACCGACGGTGGCGTCACCGGTGACGGCGCCTACACGCTGCGCGGCGGCAGCAACTGCGCCGTGCCCCTCATCGCGAGCGGCGGCCCCGCGCCCTGAAGTGCCGCTACACTCCCGGCCTGCGTGAGTCTGCTGCTGGAGTTCCGCCACCCGGAGACGGGCCTGGCGGTGGTCTTCGACGACGACGGCCGCGTCGCGTGGGCGTACCTGCGCACGCTCGACGGCGAAGTCATCGGCGACGTCTGGCTCTACAACCACGGCCCAGCACCGAAGGACTCCGACTGGACGGACAGGAGCCAGGTGCCCTTTCTCAACCCTTCTACCCTCGCCCGAGACCTCGACCAGCCCCCGGCCCGCCACGCGGAGGACGTCGCCGTGGAGTGGACGCTGGACGGAGAGCTGCTGCTCGCAGACGTGTTCCTCCGCGGCGCGCTGTTGGCCCGCTTGTCACCGGGTAGCCAACCGGGCTGGAGCACGCTGGCGAAGGAAGACGGGCCGTGCGCGCGCGTGCTGCCGAGTTGACGTCAAGTCGATTGGGTCAGTGCCCCTCGAGGGCTCACAACCTCGCCGCAATGGCTCGGCAGTCGGGTGCAGACACGCGAGAGCAGACTGAGGTGCCTTGACCGAGCCACGCCGTCAGGGGAGCGCCATCGGCGCGGTCGAGCCCAGCAGCGGCCGGCCAATCGCCATCACGCCCACGACGATGAGGATGAGCGCGAGGGACACCGCCAGCAGCCGCAGCGCCAGCGCGCGCTCGGGCTTCTTCTTCGCCATCACGAAGAGGCCGTGCGTCGCGACCACCGCGAGCAGCATCGTCACCAGGTGTCCGATGAGCTGCGGGTAGAAGCGGCCCATTCCCACCATCACCAGGCCCAGCACCATCTGCACGTCCAGCACCCCGGCGAAGGCGCTCCCGAGAATGCGGTGCAGCTTCCCCGGCTCGGCCTTCTTCGCCACTCCCAGCGCCAACACGACGACGTTCGCCAACGCCAGCAGCAGGACGAGGTACCGAAGGCCGGAGTGCGCGTAGAAGAGCCCGTTCATGGTGCGCGCTCACCTAACACGCGCGCTTCAGGCCGCAACCGGAGCGTCCAACACGACGCCACCGCGCTGCGAAGCCTCCAGCGTGCCGCACGCCGCGCCGATGTCCTTCCCGCCCGAGTAGCGCCGCGCGATGGGCACCTTCAACACCTGCAGGTGGCTGCGGAAGGCCGCCAGCTCCTCGGCGTCCGGCGGCTGGTACTTCCCCGTCGGGTCCGTCACGTCGATGAGGTCCAGCTTCAGCGGCACGCCCTCGAACAGCTTCTGGAGCGCGAGCGCGTCCTCCAGCCCGGTGTTGAAGCCCTTGATCATCACGTACGCCACCATCGCCCGCTCGTTGCGCTCCAGCGCGTAGGCGCGGATTTCTTCCACCAGCGTCTCGAGCGGCCAGGTCTTCTCCACCGGCAGCACCTGCGCGCGCTTGCCGGGGATGGCGGACGTCACGCTGAAGGCGAGCCGGTACGGCAGCTTCTCGGCGCGGTAGCGACGAATGCCCGGCACCCAGCCCGCGGTGGAGAAGGTGATGGCGCGCCCGCTGATGGAGAGGCCCGCCGGGTGGCACATCACGCGCGCGGCCTTCGTGGCGTTGGCGTAGTTGAGCAGCGGCTCTCCCATGCCCATGAAGACGACGCCGCGGACGGGCCGCTCTCCTTCCTCGCGGATGCGCAGGACCTGGTCGAGCATCTCCCAGGCTTCGAGGTTCCGCTGGAAGCCCAGCTTCCCCGTCATGCAGAAGTCGCACGCCAGCGCGCAGCCCACCTGAGAAGAGATGCACACCACGTACTTGGTGTCGAAGAGCGGAATGCGCACCGCCTCGAAGCGCCCGCCCAGCGGCGACTCGAAGAGGTACTTCACGAAGCCGTCCTCGGCCTTGCGGCGCTCGATGACGTCGAGGCGCGGCAGCGTGGCGTTGGCCTGCACCCAGTCGCGCATCGAGGCCTGCACCTGCGGCGTGCCCCACACGTCGCCCATGTTCTCGGCCCCGTGCGCGAAGACGCGGGCGAACAGCTTCAGCACCGCGGTGCGGGTGGGCGACAGGTGCGCCACCGCGGCGGAGAGCTCGTCGAAGTCCAGGTTCTTCAGGTTCAGCACGGCGCACGCCGCGTAGCAGGAGTGCAGGTCGCAACGCCAGCCGTCGAGAACACCTGCCGCATCCGAAGGACCGCGCGCCCGCGCAGACGTCTGACCCGCGCCACGCGCAGCGGGTCCTTCTTCCCCGGAAGCCCTCCGCCTCGTGGGCAGGTACGGCTCGCCGCGGTGCGCGCGACCGCTGGCGTCACGCCGTCCGCAGCCGGCGTCGCGTGACGAAGGCAGCGAGGAGCAGCAGCGCGAGCGCCTCGCCTCCAGGCACCGCCGCGCAGCCCCCGCGCACCTCGGTGTTCTCTTCCTTCGCCTGACACAGTCCGTTGGTGCAGACCATGTCGAGCTGGCACTCCGCCGAGCCGGTGCACGCGCGCGAGCAGAACTTGAAGCCGCGCGGGTCATCGAGGCACTGCTTGCCCACGCACTCCGAGGCGGAGGCGCAGCCGGAGCCGTCGTCGAGGCAGTCCGGGTCCTGCGTCGGGCAGGAAGTGGCGCTGCAGGCGCCGTTGGCCCCGCAGTCCGCGCAGTCCGGGTCGGGCTGGGTCGAAGGACACGCGGCCACGCACACCGCGTCGGCGTCGCAGGAGCAATCGGGGTCCGTACCTCCGCCGGGGCAGTTGCCTTCACAGGTGCCGTCGGCGCGGCAGCGGCAGTCCGGGTCGACGACGCCGGTGGGGCAGCCCGTCTCGCAGGTGCCGTTGAGCACGCACACACAGTCCGGGTCCGTCACGCCGGTGGGGCAGCTCGTCTCGCAGGTGCTGTCGGCGCGGCAGCGACAGTCCGGGTCGGTCCCCGCGGGGCAGCCCGCCTCACACACGCTGTTGGCGATGCACGCGCAGTCGGGGTCCGTCCGGCCGCCGGGGCACGTCAGCTCGCACATGCCGTCCGCGGTGCAGGCGCAGTCCGGGTCGCGCGGCGTGCAGCCGGTGACGCAAACGCCATTCATGCTGCAGTCCGGGGGACAGTCTGGATCCGCAGGAGTACAGCCGGCGGCGCAGCGGCCATCGGAGCTGCACAGCGGCGCGTCGTTGGCTGCGATGAAGCCGTCGATGAAGGACAAGCGCGCGTCGACGCGAATGTCCGAGCCCAGGCCGCAGGAGCCGCTGCGGGTGAGGGAGTGGATGCCGATGACGCGCTCCACCATGTCCGGGCCGCGGAAGAAGGACGGGCCGCCCGAGTCTCCGCTGCAGATGCCGGTGGAGCCCGCCGCGCCGAAGTCCAGCGTGCCGGAGGTGACACCATCCACCGTGACGTTCGCCGTCCGCCGCGTGCCGCTGCTGGAGGAAGCGCCCGCGGAGGTGCGCCCGTAGCCGACGATGCGCATGGACTGGCCGACGAGGTTGGCGGGCAGCGTGCGCTGCAAGGGCGCGGGCGTGGTGCCGGCGGGCACGGAGGCCAGCAGCAACGCGCCGATGTCGTAGGGACTCATCGAGGCGCCGGCGTTCCACTGCGGGTGCCGCGCCTGCATGGTGACGTCGATGAAGTCGGACGCCATGAGCATGGAGTCGTTGGCCTTGTTGGTGGCCTTCACCGTGACGGCGGTGGCGCCTGCGTGGAGCGCTGGCTCGATGCAGTGCGCGGCGGTCAGCAGCACCCGGGGCGACACCTGGACTGCGCTGCAGATGCTGGCGTCGCCATTGTTGAAGCGGAGGTCGAGGAGGAAGACGGTGGTGGTGGTGGTGTCGTCCGTCGCCGCGAGGATGGCGTCGGCGCGCGACGCGCTCGTCTCGGGGAGGTGGGTGGGTCCACAGGCCGAGAGGGCCAGCAGGAGCAGAAGGGCCGCCGCACGCACGAAACGAGAGTCAACCACACGGCCCCGGTGGCGTCTCCCTACCCCCACGCACACGCGCTGGGGACCACTTCTACACGTCGAGCACGCCATGCCCGTGGTGTAGAAGCAGTTCCAGCCGGCAGGCGGCGACGCATCGCGGTAGCCGGCGGATTCCCGCTTCACACCTCAGGCTTTGCGTTGTGGACAGGCCACTTCGTCCCGCCGCGCGCGCCGACGGCGTCCCCAGAGGCCGAACAGCAGCAGGAAGGCGCCAGCCGTCGTCGTGTCACTCGTCGCGCAGCCGCACCCACTCTTCGCCGTCGACGTTCCGCCGCCCGCTCCACCGCCGACTCCGCCTCCAACGCCGCCGCCGGCTCCACCTCCAGCGCCGCCGCCTGCTCCACCACCTGCGCCGCCGCCACCACCGCCACCCGCACCACGAGCCCCAGGTTGTCGGACGCCGGGAGGCGGTTGGTCCACTCCGCCGGGTTCCCGTCGGGCGTCACGGAGTGCGCGGCGGAGGCGCAGGACAGCAACAGCGTGTCGACGGCGACGAAGCGAGCGGACATGGGCGTTCTCCCGAAGAGGCCCGCACGGTACCCGCCTGCCTGGGGGCACAGCACGACCACCGAGGAGAGCGGACACTCCTCGCATGGACCGAACAGCCCAGGCGAGCGCCCCTGTCAGCCCGCTGGCACGCGGGAGAGCAGCACCTGCAGCGTGCCCTTCGGGTCGTCGACGTGCACCCAGTGGCCGGTGTCGAGGAGGTCCACCGTGATGCGTCCGCCGGACTCGGACTCGAGGTGCGTGGCGTGGACCCGCTCTTCGTGGTCGAAGACGAGCGAGCGCGTACCGATGACGAGGTGAAACTGCGGGGCGCCCTCCGGCGCGCGCGCCGCCTCCTCCAGCATGGGCCACAGGTCGGTGCGGAGGTAGCTGTCGAGGAGCGCACGCACGCGCGGCAGCTTCAGGCGAAAGTGCAAGCCTCCTTCGCGCGGCTCGAGGTTCATCGCCAGCCACTGACCGAGGAAGCGCGTCTGTCCCCGCGCGTGCACTTCTCGCACGAAGTCGTCCCGCGTCGCCCAGGGCCCACGCAGACTCTCGAGGAGCTCCACCACCGCCAGTGTGGCCTCGCTCCCGCGGGCGTCGACGCGCGTACCCGGCGTGGAGTCGAGCGCCACCACGTGCCGGAGTCCCGCGTGCATCGCCGGCAGGCCCAGCGCCACCTTCCCGCCGAAGCTGTGTCCCACGATGGCCCGCGCGGGCACAGGCAACTCCGCGCACAACGCCGCCACGTCGCGCGTCGCCGTCTCCAGGGTGTCCGGCTGGCCGTCGTCCTCCAGCGACTCGCCGTGGGCGCGGAGGTCGACCAGCACTGCCTGCCAGCCGGGCCGCGCCTCGAGGAATTGTCTCGCCAGCGTGCGCAGGTTGCCGCCGCTGCCGAGGATGCCGTGCAGCACCAAGAGGCTCTGCCGCGCCGTGCCCGTTCCCGCCAGCACTTCGTGGTGGAGCCGCATCGCCGGCGCTCAGATGGCCTTCTGGCCGCGCTCCCCGGTGCGGATGCGGATGACCTCTTCCAGCGGCATGACGAAGATTTTCCCGTCGCCTACCGCCCCGTCGGGTGCCGTGCGCGCGCCCTCGGTGATGGCGGCGATGGTCTTCTCCACGTAAGCCTCGTTGACGCACACGGTGATGCGCTTCTTCTCCACCATGCGCATCCGAACTTCTTTGCCGCGGAAGAGCTCGACCTCGCCTTCCTGCCGCCCGTGTCCTTCCACCGTGTCGACGGTGATGCGGTAGTGGTCGCCTTCGTCCAGCACCCGCTTGAGGGACTCTTCGACGGCCTCGAGCCGCTCGGGACGGATGATGGCGATGATCATCTTCATGGTGCGCGCGAGTGTACCCGACGCGCGGCGCGCGTCACGGCGGACGCGCCGGCGCGAGGTGATGCAGCAAGGGGCAAAGCGACCGCTCGTGGCGCCGGAGCGATGACGCGCCCGACACGCGTGTCTGTCCTGAGCGCCATCGGCGGCTGCACTTGAATACGCGCGTCACCGGCGTCTGTCCCGTGGACGACAGACGTGGCAGCCCAGGCCATCACTCGGCGGGCGGCGGCGCGAGCGGATTGCGGAGCCGACACACCGGCGCGCCCGCGTCCGGGTCACAGAAGAAGTTGGAGAGGCACTCGTCGTCCTTCGTGCACGACGGGAGGCACACCTGACGTCCACCGCCCCAGACGCACGCCGAGCCATCCGGACAGGGACGCGCGTCATCGCACTCGCGGGTGCACACCTCCGCGCGCGCGCAGTACCCCTCGGGCAGCGAGCCGCAGTCCGCGTGGCTCTTGCATCGCTCTCCGGGCACGCGCGTCCCTCCGCACGAGAGCAGCGCCACGCAGAGGACGAGCGCGAGGCGCTTCATTGCGCCGGCCCCTGTCCGCGGTTCCCCTTGAACGGCGACGGACCGTATTCGTCGTAGACGCAGCCTCCATCGAGGCACTTCTCCCGTTGGCACCAGCCGCCGATGCAGTGCATGCGCCTCGTCTCGGGGCAGTAGCCCTCGTCGCTCATCTCCACGTACGTCCCGCCGTCGGGGAGCGTCATCAAGGGCAGTTGGTCGCTGCGGCAGCCGTCCTCCACCTTCACCCAGCAGTCGCTCGTCTCGACGCACTCGCGCGTGCAGATCTCCGCGCCCAGCGCGCACACGTAGCCTTTCGGACAGTTGGCGTCGCGCGGGTCGCACGCGCCGCCCGGCGTGGAAGGGCACGCGCCCAGCCTCACGCAGCCGGCAAAGAGGAGGACGAGCGCCCAGGCGAGACGACGGTGCGACACGGCGGGCAGTGTCACCCCTGGTGGGCCCAGCTCCAAACTCCGCACCACCTATTTCTGCAGGTAGCCGAAGGCGACGAGCATCTTCACGGCCACGCCCAGCAGCGACTCGCCGGCGATGAAGCCCGAGGCGACGGGCATGGTCACCTTGTCGCCTTCCTTCTCGCCCTTTCGCCGCCGCATCCACTCCGCCCACGCTGCGCCGACGAACATCATGATGGAGTTGAAGGCGGGGATGACCATGCCGATGCCCAGGCCCGACGCCGACGGGACATACTTGCGCTTGTCCTTCGGCAGCATCACCTCCAACACCGACAGCGCCGTCCCCACCACCAGGCCGACGAGGGCCGCCCACCGCGCCGAGGGGTGCAGCGCGGAGAGCCCTTCCACCAGCATCTTCGACACGTTCGCCCATACCTGCGCCGCGGGCGCGGGGAACTCGGCGCCACCCAGCACGCTGGCGTCGGGGACGATGAGGTTGAAGGCGGGCACCACGATGGCCGCGCCGGCCAGCACGCCGAAGAGCTGCCCGTAGAACTGCTTCCGCGGGCTGGCGCCCAGCAGGTAGCCGCACTTCAGGTTGGTGAGCAGGTCCGCCGAGTGCAGCCCGACGCCGCCGGCGATGTTGGCGCTCATGATGTTGGGCACCAGCTTCCCGGGCAACAGCCCCGCGTAGATGAGCTGCGTCACCGGACCCAGCGCCTTGGTGGGCGTCACGTCTGTCTCACCCGTCACGCGCGCGGCGATGACGCCGGAGATGAGCGCGATGGGGAGCGCCAGGAGGCCCGCCCAGAGTGGAATCTCGAAGGCATACCAGGCCAACACGGCCACCGGCGGCCCGATGAGGAGAAAGCCGAGGGGAAACCACGACGGCGCGCACTCCACGCCAGCCAGCGGGTCCTCCTCGTCGGTGGTGCGCTTGCGGGTGATGACGCCCTTGAGCTCCTTCATCGCCTTGGCCACCGACCTCCACTGGAAGGCGAAGCTGGTGAGGCCCGAGGACACCAGCACGGCCGCGCCCATCCACACCGTCCACCCCACGATGCCTTTGAAGCTGACGGTGGTGATGATGCCCGCGCCCACCATCACCGGCGCGATGACGCCGAAGGTGAGGAGCCCGCCCACCAGCAGCGACCAGCCGGTGCGGAAGGACATCAACGCCCCGCCGCCCAGCATCAACACGCCGCCCTCGACGCCCAGCGTCCACGCGGACAGGGGCTTGCCGTAGTAGTCGACGGGCAGCGACAGCATCTCAGGGGTGGACCAGCCCTTCCACGAGGCCTTCACGTCGCGCAGGAAGCTGAAGGCCGAGCCCACCAGCCCGGCGAGGAGCAGCCACAGGGCCTGTCTCTTCCCTTCGCCCTCGTGCGAGTGGAGGAGCCGAATCGTCTCGGCCGTCGCCGTCCCGGTGGGGAACGGCAGCTTCTCGCGATTCACCAACTGCCGCTTGATGGGGATGGCCGCGAAGACGCCCAGCGCCGCGACGCCGGCGAACCACAGCACCAGCACCCACGAGCTCGGACGCACCGTGGTGAGCATGAGGAGCGCCGGCAGCGCCGCCATGTTGCCGCCGCCCGTCATGTAGCCCGCGCCCGAGGCGACGGAGCTCATCGCGTTGTTCTCCAGCATCCCGTACTTGCGGAAGCCGAAGGGGAGCAGATGCACCCAGGAAAAGACGGTCCACCCGAGGATGCAGGCCGTCAAGGTGACGCCGACGCTCCAGCCCGTCTTCAGCACGATGTAGAGGTTCGACAGGCACAGCACCATGCCCACCAGCATCCCGAAGATGACGGCGCGCACGGTGAGCTGCGGGTCGTCTGGCCGGTAGACGGTTTCCCGCCACAGCTTCTCCGCGGCGAGCGCTTCGGCTTCGGTGTCCTGGCTCATGAGAGCCGCGCACCATAGCCCACGGCCGTCAGCGCTTGTCTCCCGCCGCGCGCCGCTCGACGAAGCGCACCAACCCGTCGCGGGTGAAGAACGTCAGCGTGGCCCGGCCGAAGGTGACGAGGGTGCCGTCGGTCAGCGGTTGCGCCGCGCGCACGTCCAGCCTCCGCCCGTCGATGAAGACGCCGTTGTCGCCGCCAGCGTCGGTGAGGCCCCACTGCCCGCTCTTCGCGTCCTGCTGCAGAAAGGCGTGGAAGCGCGACACCGACTCATCGTCGACGACGATGTCGTTGTTGTTCATCCTCCCGATGGTGACGCCCATGGAGAACGGGTTCGCCAGCACCGAGTCCTTCTTGACGAAGTAGACGCGCGTCTCTCCGCTCTTCACGCTGCCGTGGGTGACGCCGCCTCCCGTGGGCCGGCTGCTGAAGAGCTCGTCCGCCTCGTGCACCGGGGGCCCTTCCCAGACGAGGGCCGGCGAGGTGACGGAGGCGGCGAAGGCCACCGGGTCCTTGAGGTGCTGGATGAGGAGGGGGGACAGCGGGACGGGCATCGACAGCCGAGCGTAGTGCAGGCCGCGCCAGTCGGTTACACCCGCGGCCGTGCAAAGAGTCGAGCCCCTCAGCCCGCAGGTGGCGCTGGAGTACGTCGTCGCCCTGGGCTCGGCGTTGATGTCGGCGGGCTGCCCGACGCACCGGCTGGAAGAGCTGCTGGGCAGCGTGGCGAAGGCGCAGGGCTTCGAGGCTGACGTCTTCGCCGTGCCCACAGGCCTCTTCGTGACGCTCCGCGGGCCGGAAGGCGCGCCGCCCGTCTTCTCGATGGTGCGCGTCAGCGCGTGGGAGACGGACCTGCACCTGCTGGGGCGCCTCGACGAAATCGTCACCGACGTGGCCGGCGGCGTGTTGTCCGTCCCCGAGGCGAGAGAGCGCATTCGCGAGCTGAGGCAGGCCCCGCCCCGGTGGTCGCGGCGCGCGCGGGTGTTGGCGGGCATGGGCGCCAGCGCGGGCTCGGTGGTGTCGCTGGGCGGCAGCACCTGGAGCGACTCGCTGCTGGCAGGCATCGGCGGCGGACTCCTCGCGTTGCTCCTCACTTCTTCGCGGCAACAGCCGGGCGTGCGGGTGCTGGAGAACTTCCTCGGCGGCCTCATCGCCGGCCTGGTGGCGATGACGGCGACGCTGGTGTGGCCGGGCCACTCGCGCGATGCGCTGGTGCTGGCCATCGTCATCCCCCTGCTGCCGGGGCTGGCCTTGACGACAGGGCTGGCCGAGTTGACGTACCGGAACCTGGTGGCAGGCAGCTCGCGGCTGTTCCACGCCGGCGTGACGCTGCTGTCGCTGGTGTTCGGCATCGGCGCGGTGGTGGCGCTGGAAGCAAAGCTGGGGCTGTCCCCGGGGGCGGCGGCCCCGAAGGAGGCAGCGGGCCTCTTGTGGAACCTGGCGGCGCTGGCGCTCTCCGCCCTCAGCTTCGGAGTGCTGTTGGGGCTGTCGCGCAGCGAGCTGGTCGTCGCGCTGAGTTCGTGCGCCTTCGTCTGGGTGTCCACCTGGGTGGCGCGCACCTTCGTGGTGGACCTGGGCATCTTCGCGGTGGCCTTCGCGCTGGCGGCGGCGGCCAACGCTTACGCGCGCATCACCGCGCGGCCAGCGCAGCTCTTCCTCATGCCCGGCATGTTGCTGCTGGTGCCTGGCGTCATCGGCTTTCGTGGTTTGGACGCGCTGCTGCGCGGCGACGTGGCTGCAGGCTCGGCGCAGCTGGCGGACCTCCTGCTGACGGCGGGCGCGCTGGTCATGGGGCTGCTGGTGGCGAACGTGGTGGTGCCGCCCGAGAAGGTGCTGTGAGGGTCGTCAGCGCTCGAAGCGATGCGAGGCCCGAAACCGTCTGCTCGCTTCTCGCTGACGGCGGACGAAGACCTGCAGCTCGCCGCCCAGCTCGCGCCCGATTTCCACCCCACGCCGGGCGGCGAGTCGCAGCAGAATGACGTACGCCCAAGACACGCGCCAGCCACGCCACCCCCGACCCATCAGCGCCCGGACGAGCGCTTCGGCTTCAGCGTCCTCTTCGACCGCGACGGCGAAGTCCACGTCGCGGGTGACTCGGGGAGCGGCTCGAGCGCCAACTGCCGGTCCACCGACAAGCGCTGCGCGGGCATCGCACGCGGTGAGATCTTCCACCGCGCGCGCGAACGCCCTCTGGACGGCCTGCGAAAGAAGTCCACGGCGTGCAACCCTTCTCCTCCGTGCGGTTCGCCGCGCAGCCACTGGCGTACCTGTTCGTCTCTCCACGCCCTGGACGCACGTGGATGTTCGCGGCGGAGCCGCTCCCGGATCAACTCGAGGCCGAGCGCGAACGTCTGCAGCGACTGTTCGAGCCTGGCGCCGACTGCCTCCGGGGACTGACTGGGCATCGACCGCATCGTCACCCCGCGCGCCTTCCCGCCAGGTCACCGCTCGAGGCTGCGCGCGCGCGACAAGAGGCCCAGCACCACCTTGTCCGCCACGTCCGCCGCCGCCTGGCCCAGCCGCTGCCGCCACGGGTGCGCAGGCTTGAAGCGCACCTGGAAGAGCGCGGCGTCCTTCGCGCGCCCCAACAGGTAGTCGTCGCTCGTCGACAGGAGGTCCACGAGGCCCAGCGTCGCCGCCTTCCGCGCCAGCCAGTACTCGCCAGTGGCCACCGCGTCGACGTCGAGCGCCGGGCGGTGGGCCTTCACGAAGTCCTTGAAGAGGTGATGCGTCTCTTCGAGCTGCTCCTTCAGCTTCGCGCGGCCTTTGTCCGTCACCTCGCCGAAGACGGTGATGGTGCGCTTGAACTCGCCCGCCGTCATCTCCTCGACGTGCACGTCGTGCTTCTCGAGCAGCTTCCGCACGTTCGGAATCTGCGCGATGACGCCGATGCTGCCGATGATGGCGAAGGGCGCCGCCACCACCTTGTCCGCCACGCAGGCCATCATGTAGCCGCCCGACGCCGCCACGCGGTCGATGCACACCGTCAGCTTCAGCTTGCGCTCCTTGAGCCGCGCCAGCTGCGCCGCCGCCAGGCCGTAGTGGGGCACCGCGCCGCCGGGGCTCTCGAGGCGCACCACCACCTCGTCCTCCGGACCCGCCACCTGGGCGATGGCCGTCACTTCTTCGCGCAGAGAGTGCACCGCGGTGGCAAGAAGGTCTCCGTCGAAGTCCAAGACGTACACGCTGGGCTTCTTCGCGGGGCCCGAGGCCAGCTCCTTCTTTCGCTGTGCATGCAGCGCTTTGCGCCCCTTCTTGTCCAGCGTCACCGCCTTGACCGCGTCTCCCAGCGCGTCGAAGCGCTGGTTGAGCGGCTGCACGTCCAACCGGGGCAACTGGCCGCGACGCCGCCGCGCGAGGGCGAAGAAGACGGCCGCGCTCGCCGCGATGGTGAGGAAGACGACGAAGCCCTTCGCCGCGAACGAGAGCGTCTCTTGAAGGAGGTCCATGGACTCCCCTCGCTAGCCCGGGCCGCGCGCGCACGCCACAGCGTCACGCCGCTCCCCGTTCGGGCAGGAATGCCCCCGTGGCCTGCGTGTTTCAGGGCTCGTTACGCTTCGAGGAACATGCTTCGTCTCTCCCGCCGCTCTGCCCTGACTGCCCTCACCGCGAGCGCCCTCGCCCCGCTGGCGGCGCGCGCCGAGCGGAAGTTGATCGCCTCCGAGTACTACGAGGTGACTCGGCAGGAGGTCTTCCTCACCGGCCTCGACCCCGCGCATGACGGCCTCACCGTCGCGCAACTGTCCGACATCCACGTCGGCGGCGGCGTGCCGGACGGCCGCGTCATTTCTGCCGTGCGCACGCTGAACGAACTCAAGCCGGACCTGGTCGTGCTGACGGGCGACTTCGTCACCACGCGCTTCGACCCCGTGCGCCGCGTGCCCGAACTCCTCGAGCCCATCGCCGCGCCGACGGTGGCCATCCTCGGCAACCACGACCACTGGACGTACCCCAGGGACATCGTCGCTGGCCTCGAGAAGGTCGACATCCCCGTGCTGCAGAACCGCAACACCACCACGCGGCTCAAGGGCGCGGACTTCACCATCATCGGCATCGACGACTCGACCTCGAAGCACGACGACGTCGAAGAGGCCTTCAAGGGCGCGAGGCAAGGGTCGCGGCTGGTGTTGACGCACACGCCCAACTGCGCCGCGAAGCTGCCCGAGTGGGAAGACCTCCTGTGCCTGTCCGGCCACACCCACGGCGGGCAGATGGACTTCGGGGCGCTGACCCGCTCGATGTTCAAGAACACCGGGCAGCCCTGGTACCGCGGCGCCTACTCGGTGAAGGGCAACCAGCTGTACGTCAACCGGGGGCTGGGCTGGGGCTCGGGCACGCGCCTGCCGCGCTACCGCGCCGACCCCGAAGTCAGCCTCTTCACGCTGCGCCGCCGGGAGCCCGCGTCGGGGTCCGCTCGCGAGGAATCACCGACGACGGAGTGAGGGAGAGTTCCTCGAGAGCCGCAGCCTCGCCTGGGTTTCGTCAGGACCGCGGCGGACGCTGGTGCGCCGGCGACTGCATCGTCGTCATCTCGGCCGGGTAGTGGAAGCGCAGGCTGTGAATGGCGAGGAACACCTCGCGCAGAAAGAAGACGAGCGACAGCACGATGGCCACCATCGCCACGATGAACAGCGTGGCCACCACGTAGCCCGCGTTCACCGAGAAGAGGTACCCGAGGAACGCGAGCGCGATGAGCAGGCACACCAGGAGCGCCGCGAAGGTGCCGCTGGTGAGGGCCCAGTTGATGAGGCGCGAGCGCTGGTCGAGGCGGCGCAGCTCATTCACCAGCTCGTGGCGGCCCTCCCCCGGCGTGTGCTGGAGCTCCTTCTCCAGGAAGCGGGCCCGGTCCACCACGCGGCCCAGGCGCGTGGAGAAAACGGCCAGCGTGGTGCCGATGGCGGACAACAGAAAAACGGGGGCCACCGCGACCTGGATGGTGTGGGTGATGTCCTGCAGTTCCGGGCTCATGACGACGGTGTAGTGCGTCTCTGTGCGGCGCGCACCGGCGGCGTTGGCGCTCCGTGCGTGAGGGCGGCTGTGCTATTCGCCTCCGCCCATGCGCTTCCTCATCGCCGGCCTGGTGCTGATTTTCCTCGGCATCTCCCTCACCGAGTACAGCCGGCGCTCCGGCGCGACGGCGGGAGGGACGGACTCGGGCGACGGCGCCAGCGCGAAGGGGAAGCCGGGCCTGCCTCCGAAGGTGGCGCGGCTGCTCGAGGTGACGCCGCCCGACCTCTCCGACGAGCCCGCTGCACCCGACGCCACCAACGCGCTGCTCTCCTCCTTGAAGACGAAGGGCGACGCGGTGGAGGGCTTTTCCCCGCTGCTGTCCGGCCCCTTCACCGCAAGGCACCTGCGCGCCGGCTTCGGGTACGCGGTGGTGGCCCTCGACGTGGGTGAAGGCTCGACGCTTCTGCGCCTCGAGCCGGGCAGCCCGGCCAGAATCATCGCCCTGCGCAAGCGCCGCCTCACCGCGCTGACGCTGGACGCCAGCACCCTCTTCTTCGCCGAAGGCGGGCGCGTCTTCTCCACCTCCACGCGCGGGGATGCGCCCGTGCTGCCGCGGGCCAGCTTCAAAAACGCCGTCGTCACCGCGCTTGCGGCCTGGGGCGACGACGTGCTGGCAGCGCTGGCGCCGGCCGACGCGCCCGACTCTCCCGACGGCGCGGTGGTGCGCATCGACTCGGCGGGCGAGGTGACGTTGCTGGCGTCCGACCAGCGCCGGCCCCGCGCCGTGGTGACGGACGGCAAGGAGGCCTTCTGGGTGGCCGACGGGCTGTGGCGCGCTTCGGTGGACGGCAGCTTCTCGTCGCGCATCGCCGAGGGCGCGGACGGCCCGCTGGCGCTGGACGGCGACGCCGTGGTGGCCACCTTCGGCGGCGAGGTGAAGCGCATGTCACGCGCCGGCGGGAAGAGCCAGACACTGGCCGAGGCGCACGCAACGGCGCTGGTGGCGACCAGCGGCCTCACCCGCTACGCCACCGACGAGTCGCCAGCCCGCCTCTTCGAGGTGACGGCCGGCGCAGCGCCGACGCTGGCCGCCACCCTGCCGGGCAAGGTGTCCGCGCTGGCGCTGGGAGGCGCCACCCTCTTCGCGCTGGGCCAGGACGCCTCGGGTACGCCGGTGCTGTGGGCGAAGTGACGGCATGTCCCTGCGGCTGGCCACCGACGCCGAGAAGCGCGCGCGCGACGCGGTGACGCACGGGGCGTGGGGCCAGGGCCTCTCCCGCAGCCAATTCTCCGCGCGGGAAGAGACGCTGCGCGGCCACCGGTGGGCGCGGTCCGCCATGCGCACCTGGCTATGGACGGGGCCAGCCGCGGAGACGCTGGCTTCTTGCGAGACGTTCGAGGTGGCCAGCGAAGTCGGCGGGGTGCGCGGTCGAAGCTGGGTGGTGGCCTCCGTCTTCGTCGAGCCGGCGTTGCGCCGGCGCGGCCACTCGGCGTCGATGCTGGCCGCGCTGCTCGAGCGCCTCTCCTCCGAGAGCGAGGCGCAGGCGGTGACGCTCTTCTCCGAGGTGGGCGTCGACCTCTATGCGCGGCTGGGCTTCTTCCCGACGCCGTCCTTCGACACGTGGTTCGACGCGTCGCCGGACAGGCCCGACGAGGTGTCCTGGCTGACGGCGCCGCTGCCCTCGCCCCGCCCGCCGACGCCGGCGGCGCAGGTGCTGCATCTTCACCTCTCCGACGGCCACGTCGACTGGCACCTGGAGCGCGAGCGCTTCTACGCAGCCGCCTGGAACAAGCCGGCGCTGCCCTCGCACGGAGCCCGGGTGGGCGCGTCGTCCATCGGCTGGACGGCCTACTGGCGCAGCAACGAACTCCACGCGCTGTGGCTCGACGTGGTGGATGAAGCCCACCGCTTGCCGCTGGTGCGCGCCGCGCAGCATGCCGCGCACGAGGCCGGGATTCCCGTGGTGCGGGTGTGGGAGGGCACGCCCCTGGGCGACCTCCCCGGCGCCCGCCGCGCACGCCGTGACGATGAAATCGCGATGTTCGCCCCGCTGCGCCCAGGCGTCCTCGGGTGGACGCACGTCGAGCGCGGGCTGTGGGCCTGAGTGTCTCGCGGAGAGAACGCCTTCACCGGCCAGGCAGTGACCCGCAGCCAGCCTCGCCTGGAGTTCGTCGCCGAGGAACGCGCGAGCCGCGCGCCGCTGGCGCTCCGTGGCGCCAGACGCCGGGCCCTGCACCGTCCTCCGCGCCCGACACGTCGCGGAGGGCCTCCCCTTCACCGACGAGGACGCGCTGTCCGCCAGCGCCGCGAAGTGCTCCGGAGCGGGAGGAAACACCACCCCGACCGCTTCCTCCTCCGTCAGAAAGGTCGCCAACTGACTGAAGCGACCGCCCTTCCGCGGCTGCCGTGCGGGCCCCGCGCATGCGGGCCCCAGGCGTGCCGAGGGGGCAGCCTCAGCGCAACTGTCGCTGGCGGTCGCGCGCGCGACTGCATAGACAACGCACATGCGCTCCCGACTCCCGCTGGCCGTGTCGATGTGCGTCGTCCTCGCCGCCTGCCCCGAGCCAAAGCCCCCGCCGCCTCCTCCTCCACCCGTGAAGGACGCCGGGCCTCCCCCGCGCACCGTCACCGTCCTCGTCACCGGCCACGAGTCGGGAGAGTTGCCGCTGCGCGCGCCGCGTCTGCTGGCGGAGTGGACGGAGAAGGAAGGCTGGCCCAACGTCATCGCGCTCTCCACGGGCGACACCTTCGCGGGCAACGCCATCTCGTCGCGCTTCGACGGCCTGCCCACCGCCGAGGCGATGAAGGCCATGCAGTACCGCGCCGCCTCGCTGGGCAACCATGACCTCGACCTCGGGGTGGAGGTGCTGAAGAACTTCGTGAAGGCGTCGGGCATCACCCTGCTGGCGGCCAACCTCAAGCGGAAGGACGGGAAGGAGTCGCCGCTGCCGGGCCACGTCATCTTCGAGCGCAGCGGCGTGAAGGTGGGCGTGGTGGGCCTCACCAGCGAGAAGACGCTGTACACCACCGAGCCCGGCCGTGCGGCGGACTACGAGTTGGCGCCCGCGGGGCTGGTCTTGCCGTCTGCCATCAGCGACGTGAAGAAAGCGGGCGCGGAGGCGGTCGTCATCATCCTCGACGACTGCTTCAGCACCATTCAGCCCCTCTTCGCGGCGCACCCGGAGTGGGATGTCGACGCGGTGGTGGGCGGCCGCTGCGAAGGCCCGCAGGAGTCCACCGCCGGGAAGGTGCCCTTCTACAGCATCGGCGACGACCTCTCGGCCTACGTGGCGGTGCGCATCGAGCTGTCTCCCGGCGGACACGCCGTGAAGACGTCGCGCCAGTCCGTCGCCCCCGAAGGGAAAGAGGACGCGGACCTCGCCGCCCTGCGCGCGCGCTGGCAGGCGAAGCTGAAGGAGGAGCTGGGGCAGGTCATCGGCTTCGCGAAGAAGGGCTTCCCCGCCGACGCCCCCGAGCTGCGCACCCTGGTGGCCACCGCGCTGCGCGACGAGGCGAAGGCCGACGCGGCCCTCATCAACAAGAAGGGCGTGCGCGCCGCGCTGCCGAAGGGCCCCATCACCCGGGAGACGGTGTACTCGATGATTCCCTTCGAGAACGCGGTGCTGACGGTGAAGGTGAAGGGCGAGCTGTTGCTCAAGCTGAAGACGCACCCGGAGGCGGTGATGGTGCTGCCCAAAGGGAAGGTGGACCCCGCGAAGGATTACCTCCTGGCCACCACCGAGTACCTCTACTTCGGCGGCGATGACCTCGGCTTCGAGGCCGCCGCGCCCAACCCGGAGTTGACGGGCCAGGTGTGGCAGACGCCGGTGGTGGCGTGGATTGCCCGGAAGGGCTCGACGGAGAAGAAGCCCCTCGAGCCGATGTTGAAGTAGCCCGTCACTTCGGCAGCAGCGACTCGAGCGGCTTCTTCTCGTCGGACTTCTTCGCCGCCGTCCACTCGATGAGGGCCTGCTGCCAGCTGGTCTTCGTCTGGGTGGCCTTCGGGTCCGCTTCCAGCAGCTTGAAGCCGTCGCCACCGAGGTAGAGGTAGTCCAGCGTCGCGACGCTGTACGCCTTCGCCGGGTCGAGAGGTGCGCCCTTCGCGTCCACGAAGCCGTCGCCCTTCGCCTTCACGCCCGCCGCGCGCGCCTCGACATTCTGGAGCGCCGCCAGCAGCGCGTCGCCCTTCACCTGCGCCACCACCACCTCGTTCTCGAAGGGAATGAGGTCCCACACGGTGGCCTTCGTCACCGGGCCTTTGGGCAGCGCCTGCCGCACGCCGCGCCGGTTGAGGAGCGCCACGTCGGCCTTGAACTGCTCCTTGAGGGCCGTGGTGAGCCACGCGGACATCTGCGGGGATTCCTGCTCGATGCCCGCCTTCGAGAAGCCGATGACCTCCCCCAGCGCCGCGTCCAGCTTCTGCTTCCAGCCGGCCAGCAGCGCTTGCGCCTTCGCTTCGGGCGCGGGCGCGCCTTCCTGACTCACCACGTCTACCGTCGACGCCGTGACGCTGGCCACGTTGCCGGGCTTCGTGCCGTCCACCGCCACCACCACCTTCGCGTAGGAGTTGAAGTGCCGGCCCGGGTAGACGAGCCGCGTCTCGCCCACCGCCTCGGGGTACGGCGCGTCGCAGTCCCGGCCCGCGACGAAGGCGGGCTTCCAGTCCGGGTGCGCAGTGAGGAGCTCCGGCACCTCGTGCAGACAGCCATCCGTCACCACCACCACCACGTCGGCGCCGTCCTTCCTCGCCGCGGGGATGGCGACGCCGAGGGCCACGTCGTCGGGCACCACCTCGAGGCCGTTCATTCTCCCGGGCATGGGCGTCCACGTCGTCTTGCGCGCGGCGAGGCCCACCACCGCCACCGTCACGCCCTGCCGGGTGAGGAGGCGGTACGGCTGCAGGCCCAGCGCGCGCCCCTCTTCGCTCTTCACGATGATGTTGGCCGCGAGGTACGGGAAGCCGCCGCGCTTCGTGTTGGCGAGGAACTGTTCTCTGGACCAGTCCAGCTCGCGGTTGCCGAAGGCCGAGGCGGCGTAGCCCATGAGGCGCATCACCTCCGCGGTGGGCTCTCCCCGGTAGAAGCTGGAGATGGCCTGGCCGTTGGCGTTGTCTCCCGTGGACAGCACCACCGTGTTGCCATCGGGGCACGCGGCCTCACCGTTGGGGCCCAGGGGGCCGGCGCAGTGGCCTTCCTTCGCCACCCAGCGACCCAGCACCTCCGCGGCGCCGCCGTGCAATTCGCCCTGCTCTCCCGTGGCGAGGAGGTAGCCATTCTCTGCGCCGGTGAGGAGGAAGGTGAGCGACGCCTTGAGCGGCGGCCCGGCGTCGACAACGGCGGGGGCGGGAGGCGCGTCCTGCTTGCAGGCTGCGGTGGCGAGCGCGAACGACGCGGTGGCGATGAGGAGTCGGCGCATACAGGCAGCGCGTCTAGCACGGAGCAGCGTCAAGGCATTCGTTGACCACGCGCCGGCCCCGTGTTCGCTTCCCGGCTCTGGAGGTTGCTCAATGCGCAACAGCGTCTTTGCAGTGATGGCGGGCCTCGGCCTGGGTGTGTTGGCGGTGACGTACTCGGCCTGCGGGAAAGCGCCGGCCAAGTGTTCCTCGTCCAACTGTCAGGGTTGCTGCTCGGCGGACGGCATCTGCTCGGGTGGCGGCTCGGTGCTGGAGTGCGGCACGGCCGGCGCCCTGTGCCGTACGTGCAACCTGAATGACGTCTGCATCGCCGGCACCTGCCAGCCTACCGGCTCCGGCGGTGGGAGCGGCGGTGGTGTTGGCGGCGGGGCGGGCGGTGGCGTCGGCGGTGGGACGGGCGGTGGCGTCGGCGGCGGGACGGGCGGTGGCA
>JBFMHF010000133.1:0-21067 GCA_040752975.1 Myxococcota bacterium | reverse complement strand
CGCCACCGCCCGCACCGCCGCCTCCCGCGCCGCCACCGCCCGCGCCGCCGCCTGCGCCACCGCCGCCTCCCGCGCCGCCGCCCCCTCCTGCGCCACCGCCTCCTCCTGCGCCACCGCCTCCTGCGCCACCGCCGGTCCCACCGCCGCCACCCACCGGACGAGGGCCATACAGCGGCTCATTGCTGCCAGCCTCCACCGCGCCGAGATCCGGGGCAGCGCCGGCAAACCCGTCGTTGATGTTCGCCAGCACCAGGCCCACGTCCACCGCGGCGCCCGCCGGAGCCAACCTCAAGTCCATCACCGGCTGTTCAGGGTACGGCCCCGACGCCGGGAACGTCGGCGGCTGCGCGAAGACGGAGAGGTCGACCTGCACGGCGTGCGCCTCCGTCGTCATCGACCTCAGCTGCGTGAGGCTGGAGAAGCTCGTCGCGCCGATGCGGCCCTGGAACGTCCCGGTCCCGATGGAGCCGAAGCCGTCGTAGTCGAAGCTGCACGTCGTGGTGGCGTCGGCCAACTGCGCCACTCTCCCCGAGCCGTTGCCGTACCCGCCGTACGTGCCGCCGCCCGTCCCACCGATGAAGAGGTTGTTGCGGAAGAAGGCGCGCGACCAGGCCACGCCCGCGTACACCGCGAAGGCGTCGCCGCACTTCACCACCGTGTTGTGCAGCGCGACGTCACCGCTGCTGCCGCGGTGCAACTTGAAGGGCGAGTAGATGACGTTCTCCATCACGTTGCGCACGAAGTACGCGGGCCCGCCCAGCGTCGGCTGGCCGCTGATGCCCACGAAGGAGTTGCGGATCCGGTTCCTCACCACCCGCACGTTCCCCATCGTGAAGTCCGCTTCGATGCCGTCGTCGGCGCCCACCTCGATGTCGTTGTTGCAGATGTCCACCGACTGCTGGTTGTGCGCCTCGGAGTCCTCCAGCGTGCTGATGGCGTCGCGGAAGCCCCGCACCCGGTTGAAACAGATGACGTGGCCCGGCCCCGAGAGCTCGATGCCTTCGCCCACGTTCGCCCCGTTCGCCCCCACGGTCGAGTCGTTGAAGGCGGTCGACCCCGTCACCACGTTGTCCACCACCACGACGTTGCGCGGCTCGCCGTAGCCGTTGATGCCGCTGCCGGTGGTGGTGATGCGACAACGCCGCACCGTCACGTGCTGCGCGTCGTTGAGCCGCACGGTGCCGTTGATGGCCAGCCCTTCGAGGATGACGTGCTGCCGGTTGAAGAGCCCGACGTTGCCGTTGATGACGGCGCCCTCCGGCACCGCGCTCCTCAGGACGATGGGCGCCTGCGCCGTCCCGTCCGTGCCGACGGTGATGGCGGCGTAGCTGCCGCTGGCGAGCTCCAGGACGTCTCCGGGCTGCAGGCTGCCGAGCGCCTGGCCGATGGTGGACGGGGTGACAGGCCGCACCCTCCCCGTCGCCGACGCCTGCGCCTCCGTGCGCGTCGTCGCGGAGATCGTCTGCGTGGCGCCGCCGCCGTCGGGATCGACCAGCGTCAGCTCGAGCTCGTACGTGGTGCCCGCCTGAAGATCGAACACGCTGCCCGCGAAGCGGTTGGCCCACGAGAAGCCCTGGTTGCTGCCCGCCGGTACGCGCATCAGGGGCAGCGCGTCGCGCCACGCCGTCGCCCCCTGGGGCCGGTAGCGCACCGTCACCGTGGCGTCGTTGTCCGCGTCGCCGGTGATCGGCCAGTCGATCGACAGGCTCCACAGCGTCGGGAAGGGAGCCGTCGGCGTGCCGGGCGTCGTCGCGTTCTGCCCCCAGGCCGTCGCAGCCACCACCACCACGAGCCACGCAGCGCGCATGTGCACCTCCAGCGGGTGAGGCGCCTATTCGACCCCAGCCGGCGTGGCGCGCGCCACCAGGAAGTCGCGCAGCACCGGGTACACCTCGGCGGGGGCGTGCGTGCCCACCACGAGATCTCCATGGCCGTACTCCAGCGCGTGCCCGTAGCTACGTCCGAAGAGGGCGAGCTGTTTGTCGGGCGTGGCCAACAGCTCGAAGTAGTCGCGCGTCACGTCGGGCGGCGCCATCACGTCCACCGTTCCTCCCACCACCAGCACGGGCAGCTGCAAGCGCGCGACGGCCTGCCGGTAGTCCACCTTCCCGTCCACGCTGCGGAAGGCGTCGTGGAGCAGCCAGTCGCCCAGCTGCGCCATGACGCCGCGCCACATCGGGGCGAAGACGTTCACCACCAGCAGCCGCTGTGCCTGCGCCGTGAGGTTGTGCAGGTTCGCCGTGAGGTGGGCCAGGCGGGGCGCGGGTACTCTCCCGGCGAAGGGAGCCACCAGCGCGAGCGCGCCCGTCGCCAACTGCCCCGACGGCGAGGCGAGGAAGAGGCCCAGCTTCACCAGCTTCCCCAGCGCGGGGCGGAAGCGGAAGAAGAGGGGGGAGCCGATGGTGGTGACGGTGGCGATGCGCTCCTTCTCGGTGGTGGCCGCCGCGGCGAGGCCGAGCAGTCCTCCCAGCGAGTGCCCCACCCAGTGCACCCGGTCCACGCCCGACGTGCGCTGCACCAGGTCCAGCACCGCAGGCAAGTCGAGGTGCAGATGATCGTCGAAGGTGGCGTCGTGCGGCCCTTCATGCGGCCCACGGGACGAGCCCGCGCCACGCAGATCCACGCTGAAGCAGTCGAAGCCGAGGCCCGCGAGGAAGGCCGCCAGGTTCTGCGCGCCGTGGAAGTCCATGAAGGAAGCGTTGTTCGCGAAGCCGTGGCAGAGGACGACCGCTTCGCGGAAGCGCCGGACGGCGGGCGGGCGGCGCCAGACGGCCAGGGTCCAGCCGTCGGCCGTGGTTGCGAACAGCGGCGCGGGCCGGTCTTCGTCCAGCGCGTACCACCACTGCACGAGCGCCAGCCAGACGGCGAAGCCGGCCACCACCGCCGCGCTGATCAGCAGTGCGCGGCTCATGCGACGGAGTAAGGTGTTGCCGCGATGAAGCTGCGCGACCTGATGTTCGTGTTGCCCAACCTCTTCACGGTGTCGTCCATCTTCTGCGGCTTCTACGCGATGACGCTGTGCACGGGGGAGGCTACACCGACGCGGCTGTACCAGGCGGCGCTCGCGATCTTCTTCGGCATCTTTTTCGACGGCTTCGACGGGCGGGTGGCCCGGCTGACGAAGACCCAGAGCATGTTCGGGCAGGAGCTGGACTCCCTGGCCGACGTCATCACCTTCGGCGCAGCGCCGGCGCTCCTGGTGTGGAAGTGGGCGCTGGAGCCGCTGGGCCTCGCCGGGCTGGCGGTGGCCTTCCTCTTCGCGGCCTGCGGCGCCCTCCGCCTGGCCCGCTTCAACGTGCTCGCGATTCGCAACCCGGCGGGCGGTGGCGGCAGCTTCTTCGTGGGCATGCCCATTCCCTTCGCCGCCGGCGGCGTCATCTCGATGATCATCGCCTTCCAGAAGGCGCAGGGCGGGGCGCTCCCCGACGATGCCCGCTGGCCGGTGCTGGGCGTGGTCACCTTCCTCGCGCTGCTCATGGTGTCCACGGTGCGCTACCGCACCTTCAAGGACGTGAAGCCCTCGCCGAAGGCGGCGGCGGTGCTGGTGGGGATCATCGCCGCCGGCGTCACCATCGCGGCGCTGTCGCACCCCGCGTGGGTGCTGGTGGCGTACTTCGGGCTGTACCTCCTGTCGGGCCTGGTGGAGTCGGCCTTCATGCTGCGCCGCTACTTCGCAGAGAAGAAGGCGTCGGCTTCGCTGGTGGACGTGCTGGACGAGGACGAGGCCGAGGCGGGAGAGGAGCCTCCGGTGGACGAGCAGGAAGTGCTGTAGCCGCTCCCTTCAGTCCGCGGGGGTCCGGCTGAGCTGCGGCGTCACCAGGGTCCCCAGCTTGAGCTCCTTCACCGCCGGCGCCACCAGCGCGCGCTCCCCGGAGAGCACCAGCTGGAAAAGCTCTGGGCGGATCGCCTTCTTCACCAGCGGCTCCACGTCTGACACCGTCACCGCCCGCAGCGCCGCCGCGCGCTCTGCCACGTCGACCTTCTCGCCCATCACCACCGCCTGCCCGTAGAGCCCAGCGACGCTCCCGAGGTCGTCCACCGACGCTTCGGTCCACGCCGCCTGCCGGGCGCGCGCCCTGGCCACCTCGGCCTCCTCGATGGGCGTGCTGGACAGGCTGCCCAGCGTCGCGAGGAAGGTCTCCAGCCCCTCCTGGGTCCTCCTGGCGTCGATGCGGGTGCACACCAGCAGCGCCTGGGCCTGCTTGAGCCGGAAGAGCGAGCCGGCCACCGAGTAGGTCAGGCCGTTGCGCTCCCGCAGGCTCTGCTCCAGCCGCTCCGTCACCACTGCGGCCAGCACCGTCCACACCGGCACAGGCGCCTGGACGTCGGACAGCGGTCGGGCGGCGCACACCAGCGTCGTCTTCGCCGGCTTGCGGGGCACATAGGTGACTCTGCGGCGCACCTCGACGCGGGGCGGAGGCAGCTTCACCGCGGCCTGGGACGTGCGCGACTTCCAGCCTCCAAAGGAGCGGTGCGCGGCCTGGATCATCGCCTGGGGGTCGACGTCGCCGACGATCAGCAGCGTGCTGCCCCGGGGCCGCAGGAGCGTGGCCTGGCGCTCGAGCAGATCCTCGATGCCCATGTGGGAGACGCTGTCCGCGGTGCCGTAGACGGGTCGGGCGTAGGGGTGCCCCTCGCCGAAGGAAAGCCGGCCGAGGAACTGCTCCAGCGCCTCCGCGTCGGTGAGCTCCAACTCCTCGAGCGCGTCCGACACGCTGGTGGCGTGCGCGTCGAAGGCGTCCTCCCCGTGCCGGGCTTCCCGCACCACGCGGAACAGGAACTCGACGTAGCGGCTGGCGTCACGGGAGAACCCGTCGAGGCCAATCCACGCGCGATCCACGCCGGTGTCGAAGCGAAGTGAAGCCCCCTGCTCCCGCGCCAGCACCCGCATCGACTTCTCCGAGGGATCGAGGCGATCGCCCAGGGCGTCCTTCACGTCATGCGTGGCGAGGAGTCCGGCGAGGGTGAAGTGGGTGACGCCGGCCCGCTCGGGTGGATCGGCCGCCGCGCCGTCCGGGAAGAAGAGGCGCAGGCTGACGAGCGCGCGGGAGTGGTGCTCGACCACCACCACCTCGAGGCCGTTGGGCAGCGTGACCCGGGTGCTCTTTGGCTCGCTGCGCGCCATGGTTGGCAGCGGCGCGGGTGGCTCCGTGCGGCTCCAGCGGACAGGCATGGGCGCGGGCGCAGCGACCTCGTCGGGAGCCGTGGCGTCGGCGCCGGAGGCCGAGCCGGGGCGCTTTGAGCCCTGGACGAGGGCACAGCCCGGCGCCGCGCCCAACACCAGCAGCAGGAGCGCGGCCCCCTTCACTTCTTCACCTTCGGAGGCAGGGGCCGGATGGGGCGCGCCTGCACGACCAGCCGGGCGCCCTTCAAGGCGATGGCGGCGCGCGTCTTGATGGCCTCTGGCGTCAGCTTCCAGTGGCGCTCGGTGGGCGAGACCCCGGGCATGGTGCGGGGCGGGAAGCGCTCCAGGCGGGTCAGCAGGCTGGCCCTGCGCGCAGGCCACGTCAGCGCCGCCATCAGGTCGCGATCGATGGCGTGCTGCGTGGCCACCACCAGGTCGACCGGCATCGGAGCGGCGGCGAGGAAGCGGTAGATGACCTCGGCGTTGCCGTGGGCCTCGGCCATGTCCACTGCGTGCGGCATGGTGACGCTGAGGATGAAGACGGCGGAGTCGCGAAACTCGAGCACCTCGGCGCTGACGCTCATGCCGATCAGCCCGTCGGTGTAGATGGACAGGAGGACCGCGCCGAGCGCCAGCGACTCGGTGTACTCGTCGAGCGCCAGCTCGAGTGGCCAGGCCATGGTGACGCGGGGCCTGCGTGACACGTGCTCGTCGATCTTCACCTTGAGGTCGCTCACGAGCGCCGGCGTGGCGATGGGCGCGTCGGCGGGCTTGCCGGGCGGGAGCCGCCCCAGCGTCTTGTCGATCCACTCGCGGGCCACCCTGGGCTCGAAGTTGCCGGTGATGGTGAGGATGGCGTTGGCGGGCACGAGGTAGCGGCGCGCGAAGGCGCGCACGTCCTCGGGGGTGATCGACGCCAGCGAGGTGGGTGTGCCGAGGACGCCCTGGTGCAGCGGGTGCGCCCCGGGGAAGAGGCGCGCCATCAGCACCTGCTCGCTGCGCCCGTAGGACGCGTCCTCCAGGCGCAACAGCCGCTCCTGCAGCACGATGCGCCGGTGCCTTTCCACGCTCTCGGCCGTGAGCAACCCGGGCAGGGTGCCCAGGCGATCGGCGTTGGCCCACAAGGCCAGCGGCAGCTCCTCCGGGGGAACGATCAAGCGGTACGAGAGCGAGTCCGGCGTGGTGCTGCCGTTGAACTCCAGCGCCCCCCGGCTCTCCAGCATGGCCCGGTAGTCGGTGTCCGGCGTCTCACCTGCGCTGAGCGCGTGCTCGGCGAGGTGCGCGAGCCCGTTCTTCTTGTCCGGCTCGTAGAGGGCGCCGGCGGCGAAGGTGAGGTCGACCACCACCTGGTTGACGGTGGCGTCGGGGCTGAGCAGCACCACCAGCCCGTTTCCCGTGACGAAGCGCTCGAAGGGCAGCTCGAGGTCCTTCGAGGTGGTGCGCCGGGTGACGACCTCCTGGCCGGGCAGCTTCTCCGGCGCGGCGGCCCACGCCGTCGTCGCGATCAACCAGGCCACCACCAGCCTGCGCATGGCTCCTCCCCTCGACGGTGAGGGAGTATGGAGAAGGTGCGCGAAGCCCCGCAACCACCAAATTCACCACCGACTGCCGTCCTGCCGCGCTTGCTGGTAGAGCCTCCCGCGTGCGCATCGAGACCCTCTGCACCGGCGACGAGCTGCTCACCGGACTCACCAGCGACACCAACAGCCGGCACTTCCAGGCGCTGCTGCTCGAGCGTGTGGGCCTCACGGTGGCGCGGGGCGTGGTGGTGGGCGACGTGCGCGAGGAGCTGGTGGAGGCCTTGAACTCCGCGGCCGCGCGAGCCGACGTGGTGCTGGTGTCGGGCGGGCTGGGGCCCACCGCCGACGACCTGACGGCGGAGTGCGCGGCGAAGGCGGCAGGCGTGGGCCTGGTGCAGAGCGCCGAGGCCCTGGCGCACCTCGAGGAGCGCTTCCGCCAGCGAGGCCTCGCGCTGACGGAGAACAACCGGCGGCAGGCGCTGGTGCCCGAGGGCGCAGAGGTGGTGCTGAACGCGCGGGGCAGCGCGCCGATGTTCATCCAGCGGCGCGGGCGCAGCACCCTCTTCTTCGTGCCCGGAGTGCCCGCGGAGTACCGGCACCTGGTGGAAACGGAGGTGGTACCGCGCATCGCCGCGATGGCGAAGCCGGCCTCCGTACGCGTGCTCCGCGTCCTCAAGACGGTGGGCCTGCCGGAGTCGCACCTCGACGCGCGCGTCAGGCCGCTGGGCGAGAAGTACCCGACGCTGACGCTGGGCTTCCGCACGCACCTTCCAGAGAACCACTTGAAGCTGCTCGTCGAGGGCGCGACGGAGGCCGAGGCACGGGCGACGCTGACGCAGGTGGAAGCGGAGGCGCGGGCGCTGCTCGGCGCGCACGTCTTCGGCGCCGACGACGAGTCTCTGCCCGGGGTGGTGCTCACAGCGCTCAAGGCGCGGCGCGCATGGCTGGCGGTGGCCGAGAGCTGCACGGGGGGCCTCGTCTGCGAACTCCTCACCAGCGTCCCCGGCGCGAGCGAAGCCCTCTGGGGCGGCGCGGTGACGTACGCGAACGCGGCGAAGTCGGCGTGGGCCGGCGTCCCCGAAGGGATGGTGGCGCAGTTCGGCGCGGTGTCCGAGGAAGTCGCGGCGGCGCTGTCCGCGGGCATCCGCACGGCGGCGGGTGTCGAGTGGGGCCTGTCCGTCACCGGCATCGCGGGGCCGGGCGGGGGCTCGGAAGCCAAGCCGGTGGGCACCGTCTTCGTGGGCGTGGCGGGACCGCGGGGCGTCGACGTGCGCCGACACCGCTTCCCGGGCGATCGCGAGCAGGTGCGGCGCTTCTCGGCCCACGCGGCGCTGGACGCCCTGCGGTTGGCGCTCGGCGCGTCCGTGCCCTGAAGCAGCCAGGCGCACGGAGTGAGGCCACGACGGCGAGCGCCGGACTCACAGCGGCGGCACCCTCGACCGGCTTGCGCGGCGCTGAGCGCCGACGAGGCCTCACCCGCTCGAGGCGCAGGAGGCGGTCGCTCACCTCTCTCCCGACGGAGGCTGCAGCGGGCCGCGGCGGACGGACGGCGGCGCCTGGGCGCAGGGCGGCCTGCCTCCGGCCCTGAACGACGTCGAAGGAGCGGGCTCCACCCTCCTGGCGTCGCTGCGTCCTGTGTCCTCGTGTCGAAGGAGCCGCGCGAGTGCGGCTGAAGCGGTGAAGGAAAGCAGGCCCGGCCGTTGCTTCCGCCTCGCAGCGGCGTGCGAGGAACGCGCGACCGCTCTCCACGCTCGCTGGCCCCGCCGACGGCTGACGCACCCGGCACTTTACCTTCGACGTGTCCCGGTGGAGTCTCCGCCGCCATGAGCAACGCCGACGCGGCCACTCCTCCCTCCAACGCGCCGGGGGCGAAGAACGTGTTGCACGCGGCGCTGCGCATGTTCGCCTCGGCGTACCGCGTCGAGCTCTTGCTCTTCGTGGGCGCCTTCTGCCTCTTCGCTGCCTTCTCCTCGCAGCGCTTCCTGCGGCAGAGCGCCGCCCCGCACTTCGTCTACCAGGCGAAGGCCTGGCTCGACGGCCGGGCGGACATCGACCCGGAGGTGCTGCCGAACTTCGAGGACTGGGCGTGCGTGCGCGAGGTGGACGGCGTCAAGCGGCGCTGCGAAGGCCCCCTGCGGCCCGGGGACCGCTGGTACTCGTCCTTCCCCTGGTTCCCCGCGGTGGTGATGCTGCCCTTCGTCCTCGTCAACGGCTACCAACTCAACGACACCAGCTTCGGCGTCATCATCGGCGCGCTGGCGCTGGCCCTCTTCTACGCCCTGCTGCGCCTCGTCTCCGAGCTGGAGAGCAGCCGGCGCACGCCGGGGGAGAACGCCGCGCTCGCGGGCCTGTTGGGCTTCGGCACCCTCTTCTTCTACGCCGCCATTCGCGGCGAGGTGTGGTTCTCCGCCGAGGTGATGGGGGTGGCGCTGACGGCGCTCTACCTGCGCAACGCGGTGGGCGCGCGGCGACCGGAGCTCGCGGGCCTCTTCTGGTCGATGGCCGTGCTGACCCGCACGCCACTCTTCTTCACCGGCATCTTCATCGTCCTGGAGGTGCTGACGCCCACGCGGGGCAAACGCCGGGAGGAGTGGGCCGCCTTCCTCAAGGCGCCGAAGGAGAAGCTGCGGGTGCTGGGCCGCTTCGCGCTGGGGGCCGCGCCGCTGGGGGTGCTGGCCGCCGCGTACAACCAGGCGCGCTTCGGCAGCTTCACCGAGTTCGGCCACCGGTTCCTCTACAACAACCGCGTCAACGTCGACATCGACACCTGGGGGCTGTTCCACCCGCACTACCTCACGCGCAACCTCGACGCGGCCTTCTTGAAGCTGCCCCTCTTCAACGCCCAGCCGCTGGCGCTCTCCTACGACGCGTGGGGCATGTCGCTCTTCCTCACCTTGCCGCTCCTCGCGCTGGCGGTGGTGCCCGCCGCGACGCCGAAGCGGGTGTGGCTGGCGTTGGCCGCGATGGCGGGCGCGCTGCTGGTGTCCGCCCTCTTCCCGGCGCTGCCGCCGCCGCCCGGTGAGCCGCCCATCGGCTGGCGTCCTCCCGCGGCGTGGCTGGTGCTGGCCCTGTCCCTGGGCGTGCTCGTGTACCTCGCGTGGGAGTGGGTGAAGGCGCCCGAGACGCCGCGCCTCGTCTTCCCGGTGATGCTCACCCTCGCCTGCTGCATGGTGCCCGGGCTGCTGTACCAGAACACCGGCTACGCCCAGTTCGGCTTCCGCTTCAGCATCGACTACACGCCCCACGTCGTGCTGCTGGTGGCGCTGTCCGGGTGGAGCCTCAAGAAGCCCGGGCCGCTGGCGCTCGCCGCGCTGTCCCTCCTCGTCAACTTCTGGGGCGCGATCGGCTTTCGCGGTTATACGGAGCTGGTGCGACGCTGGTGAAGCCGCGCGCGCCCGAGGCGCCCATGGACTCGCCCATTCCGAAGAAGTGGCACACCCGCGAGGACTCGGGCCTCAAGCTGGACAAGCACCTCACCTGGTTCCACGACGGCGAAGTCATCGACCACCCCAACATCGTCGAGGCCTTCAACCGAGGCGTGCGGGTGACGGATGACGGCCGCACCCAGCTCCACTTCGGCGGCGACTGGTGCTTCATCGAGGTGGAGGACTGCGCCTTCGGCGTGGTGGCCGTCGACGTCTCCGAGGGGAGCCGGTTGTCGGTGCGCTTGTCCGATCGCACGGCCGAGTGGCTCGATGTCGACTCGCTCGCGCTCGATGACGAGGGCGTGGTGACGGTGAAGGTGAAGGGCGGGAAGGCGAAGGCCCGCTTCTCGCGCAACGCGCAGGCCCAACTAGCGGAGTTTTTGGTTCGAGAGGGCGACCGGCTCACCCTCGTCGTCGAAGGGAAGCGGTGGCCCACCCGGCTTCCGGCCTGAAGTTCACCGCGCCCACAGCACGGCAAGGTCCAGCTCGAGCGTCTTGACGAGCGGATCCAGGAGCCAGACCCAGGCGACGCCCTGCTCCGCGTAAATCGGCAACTTGTCCACACGATCGATGACCTCGCTCGACGGAGAGAGGACCTCGCACACCCAGTCCGGCGCCAGAGTGATGAACGGGGCGTCAGGAAGCTCGGGCAAACGCTCGCGTCGCCAGCCTGCCAGGTCAGGCACGAGGATCTCATCGCCCAGGTGCAGCTCCGGCTCGTCCAGGAGAACCCAACCCCCGGGCCCGTGCCGGCTCGAACCAAAGCCGTGGAGCTCTCCCCCCAACTGCGTCGCTGCCCGCGTGTGACGGACTGCCAGGCGTGGCATCGTCACCAGGGTGCCGCGGATGATCTCGGCGACCAGTGGTGCGGGCACCGCGAGCAGATCCTCGTAGGTCGCGTTCTTTTTCGCCGCACCAGCCATGCACCGTCGAGCCTGCTACCAGACCCGCTACCGCTTCACCGACAGGCACCGCACCGGCTGGGCCGCGGCCGTCTTCGCCATCTCCTCGGAGATGAGCCCCACCATCGCCAGGCGCGAGAGGAGTGTGTCGCGCGACTCCCGCACCAACGAGGCGTTCTTGCAGCGCTTGATGTCCTCCCAGTAGTCCCACGGGGGGATCGCCAGCTGCAGCTCGGCCAGCTCGGCCACCGAGAGCTCCGCCAGCGGCTTCTGCATGAGGAAGCGCGCGGCGGCCTCGACGCCGATCATCCCGTGCTCGAACTGCATGGCGTGGAGATCGAACGCCACCAGCTGGTCCTTCTCGAGGAAGCGGTGGATGCGATCGGCCGCCACCGCGAGCTGCATCGGCGTCTGCGCGCCCAGCCGGCGCGCCAACCGCCGCGCGAAGATGAGCTCGCACGCCCCGTCGCCGTCCAGCACGCGGTTCTGCGCCAGCATGATGAGGACGCGCTTGTTCCACGCCCAGCCGTCCTCCCGCGGCGTCTGGAAGTACGTCGGGCAGCCCGTCTCGGTGATGTAGAAGGCGATCAGGTTCTTCGGCAGCTTCCCGAAGTCCGGCTTCTCCCACTTCACGCTCTCGCGCTCTGACGGCCGCTTCGAGAGCTGCACCGACTGGCGCTCACTCTCGATGGACTGGCGCAGGTGCGTCTCGACGTCGAGCTCGCTGTCGATGGCGTTGGGCAGATTCGACAGCGTGTACAGCCACGCGCCAGGGATGATGACGCCCAGCGCCAGCACCGCCAGCACCACCGCCACCAGCAAAGCCCTCAGTCCCTTCACTCACCGTCTCCTCATGCGCAGCGGCCTCGTGGTACGACCGGCCTCATGTCGTCGTGGTCGCCCGCCCCTCTCCTCGCCATCGAAGACGTCGGCCCGGACCTCACCCACCTCACCCTCGACGTCCCCGCCGCCGTCGCCGCGCGCTTCCACACCGCGGGACAGTACCACCGCCTGCGCGCGCCGAGCCTCAAGGAAGCGGTCATGGCCATCGCGTCCGCTCCGGCGGAGCACCCCTTCGAGTACCTGGTGAAGCGCGCGGGCGCGGGGGCGGCGTTGCTCGACGGCGCCAGGCCCGGCGACGTCTTCGAGGTGTCGCCCCCCGAGGGCCCCGGCTTCCCCCTGCACCTCGCGCACGGGCGAGATCTCGTCCTGGTGGCCACCGGCACCGGCTTCGCCCCGATGCGCAGCGTGCTCTTCGCCGTGAGAAAGGAGCGCGCCCGCTTCCGCAAGGTAACGGCGCTGTACGGCGTGAGCTCGCAGGCCCACCTGGCCTTCCGTGCCGAGCTGTCGTCCTTCACCGCAGAAGGCCTGGTGGTGTGGCCCACCGTGTCGCGCGCCGAGGCTGGGTGGACGGGTCGCATCGGCCGCGTGCAGGAGCACCTCGCCGACGTCGCGCTCGATGACGCCGTCGCCTTCGTCGCCGGGCAGCCGCAGATGGTGGCCGAGGTGAAGCGCGTGCTGGCCCGCCGCGGCCTCGGCGCGGACCGCGTGTTTCTGAACGCCTGAGGCGCTTTCGCTTTGCACACCGATCCCCGCCCCGTAGGATCCGCTGCTCATGGCGACCGTGACCTGCTTCACGACGATGAAGAGTCCAGTCGGCAACCTGCTCCTCACCAGCGACGGCGTGTCGCTGACCGGCCTCTTCCCCGAGTCGCACCACGACGTCCCCCCGCGCACATCCGGCTGGCGTCGCGATGACCGCTGGTTCTCCGGGGTGCGAGATCAGCTCACCGCCTACTTCCAGGGAAAGCTGACGCGCTTCGAGGTGTCGTTGCACGCCGAGGGCACGCTCTTCCAGCAGCGGGTGTGGGCGGCCCTCCAGGACATCCCCTGCGGCACCACCGAGACGTACGGCGAGTTGGCCCGGCGCCTGGGCAGCCCGCAGTCGTCGCGCGCCGTGGGCCTCGCGACAGGCAGAAATCCCCTGTCCATCGTCATCCCCTGCCACCGCCTCATCGGCGCCGACGGCTCCCTCACCGGCTACGCGGGGGGACTGGAGATGAAGCGCTGGCTGCTCGAGCACGAGCTGACCCGCTTCGGCGTGAGGAGCCTGTCCGGGCTCTTCTCCGTCGCTCCCTCGCCGGTGAACGGACGCGTCGCGCTCGCCTGAAGCGCCCTCGCCATACCCACCCACCCCTCCGGCAGCGCGCACGGCCGGTCGCTCTCCTCGGAGCTGGACGACGACATTCTCCTTCCCCGGCGCGAAGGCCGACGGGCCGTCGGCGCGCGAGCTCCGCAGCGGCACCGCGAAGGCGAGTGGATCGATGATGCGCTCTACGAAGCGAAGCGCACCGGGCGCAATCGCGCGGCGCGGGGCGCTTGAAACGGCGCCCGGGGCGAGCGCGAGGGCGGCGTCAGGCTCGCGGGAGTGCCGTCACCTGCCGAGGGCGCCCTCGGGTGCCCTCCGCCAACTGCGCGCGCCCTGGTGACGAGGCCGGGGCGCTTGACGCTCAGCGCGACGAGGGCGCGACGTCCGCGGACGAGTAGCGGACCTCGTAGACGACTGCCGAGGGATCCGACTGGTGATCACCCAGCGGGTTGAGCGGCGTCCACGCCGCGGTGATGAGCCAGCGTCCGTCGCGGGAGAAGCGCACCCGCCGCACCGCCCAGCCGTAGTCGTCGTCGATCCACGCCTCGGCCGCCGAGGTGAGGTGCAGGCGCACCGTCTTGTCCCAACCTCCGGTGGCCAGCGTCTTCCCGTCGGGGCTGATGCCGGCGGTCGCCACCACTCCGTGGTGTCCGCTGCGCTTCTCCAGCACCTTCCCGGTGGCCAGCTCCACGCGCGCGCCGCAGTCCCAGGGGCGCTCGGGCTCGACTTCCTTGCGCTTCTCGCGCTCGTACACCTCGCGGGTGCGCTCCGACTTCGTCTCGGAGAAGGCCACCCCCAGCACCTCGCCGGCCGCGTCGATGGACAGGTCGTTGAGCGCCGCGGGGAAGAGGTACTCGCGGTCCACCACCAGCTCGCGGGCCTCGCCCTGCGTCACCGTCGCGCCGGCCTTCGCCGTCACCAGCACCGCCTTGTCCGCGTCGTCGAAGGCCACGTCGACGAGGTTCAGCAGCGACGCGCCCAGCACGCCCTGCGCCTCCGGCGGCACGCAAGCGTCGCACACCGCCACGTCCACCCCGTCCAGGATGAGCGTCTTGAAGGCCAGCCGTCGGCCTTTCGCCACCCGCGCCACCTGCACGCCCAGCCCCGTGCTGACGGAAGTCGACTCGGTCAACTGGCTCACCGGAATGCCCGCGGCCTCGGCCAGGGCGGCGCGCACCACGACGCCGGGCAGCCGGTTGTCCACCGTCACCTGTCCCAGCGCCTGCCCGTCGAGCAACGCGCGGAAGAGCACCACGCCGTTCTTCTTCCCCATCGCCAGGCGCGCCGTGCGGGGCGGCGTGGAAGGCGGCTCTACCCGCGACACCACCAGCCGCTTGTCCCAGCCGGCCGAGACCAGGACGCCGCCCTTCCCCCACGCCAGCCCGCGCACCTCGTCCTGGTGCAGCCGGCGCTCTCCGAGAAAACCCAGGCCGGGCCAGGCGAGCAGCGTGACGAGGCCTCTCGCGCTCCCCACCGCGAGGACGTCGCCCCTCGGCCCCCACGCCACCGACACCAGCGGCTCCTCGGTGAGCCACGCGGCCGCCAGCGCCCCGTCCTGCGCGGCGTACACGCGCAGCGCGCCGTCGCGGCACACCGTCGCCACCAGCGCGCCGTCTGGAGAGAACTCCACCGCGTCGACGTCGAACTCCAGCGGCGTGACGGCCGGGTCCGCGCGCTTCTCGGGCTTCTCTCCTCCCAGCGTGTGCAGCGCGAGGTGGAAGGACTTCGGGCCCAGGCGCGACACCGCGGCCGTCTTCGCGTCGGGCGACAGCTTCGCATCGTAGACGAAGTCCTCCGCGTTCAGCACCACCGGAGGCCCCAGGCCCGAGACGCTGCCCGTGAGGTGCGCGGCAGGCTGCGCGGCGAGCGCGTCCAGCACGGACTGGGGCGTGGGCGCTGCCGTCCTGCAGCTCAGCAGGGCCAGCGCGGCGAGGCAGGCGGGCCGCATCACCCCTCCGGCTTCGGGGGCGCCAGCGGCACCTCCTTGATGCCCCTGGGCGTGATGTTGAGGAAGAAGAGGTCGCGCCGGGCCTCGCGGCGATCGTCGAAGGTGATGGTGGTGGAGCCGCCCTCGAAGCCTTTGAGGCCCGCCAGCTTCTCGCGGAAGACGGGCCGGGACGCGGGCTGCGCCTTCTCCACCACGTGGCGCACGATGGCGCCGGTGTCGTAGCCGACGACGTCCAGCAGCGTGATGGTGGCGTCGCGGTGCGCCTCGCGGAAGGCCTTCACGAAGTTCTTCGTGCCCACGCGATCGCTGCCCTCGAAGAAGGTGTCGACGAAGACGCTGCACAGCACGTACTTCCCGCCGCGCTCGATCAGCATCGGATCCCCCGAGGCGCCCCTGGGCGACGACCAGGTGGACGGCCCGAGCAGCGTCACCGTCTTCAGCTTCGTCTTGCCCGTCGTCTTCTGGATGCGCTCGAGGTCCTTCTTGTCGCAGGCGTTGGTGATGATGTCCTCCACGGCGAGCGCCGGAGAGACGAGCGACACCTGCTGCCATGAATCGGGGATGAGGAGCGCCTCGAAGTCGATGACGGGCTCCAGCTTCGACTTCATGCGCTCGATGGCTTTTCGGCGGCGGAACTCGTCGGGCTCCTTGTCGCGGATCTCCCGGAGCTGCTCGATGTAGTCGTAGCGATCCTCGAGGTAGTAGCGGCCCACCAGCTTCTGGGCTTCTTCCGTGAAGGTCTTCTGGTCGTGATCGTAGCTCTCCACGCCGCGAATCTCCCCGCCGCGCTTCGAGATCGCGTCCCAGAACTCGTTGGTGAGCTCCACGCCGAAGGGCGTGTTCGGGTACAGCACCGCGAAGGACTTGAAGCCCATGGTGCCCACCGCGTACTCGGCGAGCGCCTCGGCCTGCTGGGTGTTGGTCACCATCGTGCGGAAGATGTGCGGGCCGATCTCCGTCACCTGAGGCGCCCGAGACATGGTGATGAGCGGCACCTGCAGCTCTTCCGCCACCAACGCGGCGCGGCGGGCGTCGTCGGTGAGGAGCGGCCCCACGATGGCGATGACGCCTTCGTCGAGGGCGAGCTCTTCCACCAGCTTCCCGGTGAGGGAAGGATCGCCCTGGCTGTCCTTCACCACCAGCTCCACCTCGCTGCCCTTGAGGGCCAGCTGCAGGCCGCGCAGCGCCGTCTTGCCGAAATTCTCGTACTTGCCGCTCATCGGCAGCAGCGCGCCGATGGCCTTCGGACGCACCTGCGCGCGGCGGGACACGCGGGCCTTGAGCGCCTGCGCGTCCTTCGTCCACGGCGAGTCGGGCGCCTTCTCGATGAGGGCGTTGAGCCGCTCTTCCAGGCGGGGAAAGTCGCGCAGGTGGTAGTAGACGCGCGCCAGCTTGAAGGTGAGCAACGGCCAGGCGGGGTTGGATGGTGAGAGATCCTCCCAGGCCTCGGCGATGGACCGAAAGTCCGTCTTCGTCTCCACCACGATTTCCAGCTCGGCGAGCGCGGCCTTCGTGTCCTCGGGCGAGGCGGCCGCGTCCACCTTCTTGAGGGCCATGCGCAGGGCCTCGCTGAACTGCTGGGTGGCGGCGGCGGCGCGGGCCAGCGCGTCTTCGGCGAGGCGGCGATCTTCTCCCTGCAGGCGCTCCACCAGGCTGGACAGCGTCTGGTACGCGTCGCGCCACGCCTTGAGCTCCACGGCGGCGAGGCCGGCCTTGAGGCGCGCGTCGTCGGCCTTCGGGTGGAGCGGGTTCTCGAAGACGAGCTCGTTGAGGCTCTTGCGGGCCTGCACGTAGTCGCCTTCCTCGAAGGCCAGCACGCCGGCGCGGTAGAGCGCGTCCTGCCCGGCGGTGGACTCGGGGTACGTCTTGCGCACCACCAGGAGCGCCTCGATGCCGGCCTTCCGCCCTTTCGTGTCCGCGACGTTGATGGCCGCGGCGAGGGCCTTGTCGGCGTCGGGATCCTGCTTCGCCTCCACCCGCGGGACGTTGCCGGGCCCGGTCCCCGTGGGGGTCTTCGGGCAGGCGCAGAGGGCGAGGGCGGCGACGGCGAGCAGCGTGCGCGACATGGCGGTCGACATAGCAGAACCTCCCGGGGGCTTCGGCTGTTTCCGTGCGGCCACGGCCGCGTGGGCGCAGAACCTCGACGCGCGGCTCAACTGCCGCGAAGAGCGGATGTCCCAGCCACTTCCCTGCCGGTGCCGTGCCAGCCTCCTCCGCGTCGCGGCGACAGCCTTCGGCTGAGTTCCACCAGCGCGGCACGTCGGCGGCGCGGCGCCACCCGTCAGCGCAGGCGTTCCACGAGCGCGTCCACGTCGGCCTCGTCCTGGTAGGGGCCGAAGCCGAAGCGCAGGCGATCGTCGCGGGCGTCGGTGATGACGCGCTTCTTCGCGAGCGCCTCGGACAAGGCCCGCGCGTCCGGCGTGCGGAAGGTGAGGAACTGGCCGCGGCGCGCTTCCTCGGGGACGACGAGCTCCGCGCGGGACAAGGCGCTCGAGGGGAGCGCCTCGAGGAAGCGACGCTGCAGCGCGTGGGCGTGCGCGCGCGTCTTCTCGGTGGTGAGGTGGGCTTCCGCCCGCCAGCGCAGCGCCGCGTTCAGCCGGTACAGGCCGGACACGTCGAAGGTGGCGCCAAAGAAGCGCGCGCCTCCCGGGGCGTAGGGCACCCGGCCCTCCTGCTTCTCCTCGAGCGCGCCGAAGGCGGCGAACCAGCCGGTGTTGCGGGGCCTGAGCTCGGCGGCAGACGACGGGACATGGAGGAAGCACGCCCCCTCCCCCGCCATCGCGTACTTGTACCCCCCCGCCACGTAGAAGGCGCGACTGGCGAGGAGCGAGAGATCCGTCGGGACGGCGCAGAAGCCGTGGTACCCGTCGACGCACACCAGCGCGTCCGCGGGCAGCGCACGTACCAGTGAAGCGAGCTCGGGCACGATGAAGCCCGAGTTGAAGAAGACGTGGCTGAAGAAGACGAGCTGCGGCTTCTGGCTCGACGCGGCCTCGAGGAAGCGCTGGGCAAACGAGGCGAAGGGCTCGGTCGCCACCCGCTCGATGGAGATGAGGCCCTCTTCCTCGAGGCGCCGGGTCTGGCGCTCGAAGGAGTGAAACTCCGAGTCGGTGGTGAGGACCCGCGGGCGCTCGGGCAGGCACGAGAGGAGCCTCAGCACCAGCTCGTGCGTGTTCGGCGCGAAGACGAGCGACTCGGGCGACGGCAGGTTCAGCTCTGCGGCGATGCGCCGCTGCGCCTCGGGGATGACGGAGCCGAAGATGTGGCGCCACTTCTCATCGGCCCACCTCGCCGCGTCGAGCCAGGCCTCTTGCTGTGCGGCGAACGTCACGTCGGGCCACGGGTGGTGGCTGTGCGCAGCGAAGTGGAGGCGACCGGGCTCGGCCTCGAGGAAGCGACGGAAGTGCGCCTTCAACATGGGGCGTCGATAGCACGACGGCCGGTGGGGAGGCGGGCCGCGAAGGTCGTACGGCGGCGCGTGGGACCAGCGCCGAGGCGAGCGCTCACGTCAGCTTGACTGGTTGGAGAGACGGGCGGCGGGACGGGAATGGCCTGCGCGCTGGTCCACGAAGAAGACTGGGGCGCGCACCGCCCCGCCGCGACGATTGGCCCGCCTCAGGACAGTGATTGCCCCGCCCCCGGCCGCGTGCCACGAAGCACCCATGCTGACGCTCGCGCTCTCGCTCTCCCTCGCCGCCGCGCCGGCGGATCTCGTGAAGGACCGGCTCATCCCCGCGCCGCCCGCCGCGGTGTGGAAGGCGTGGACGACCCGTGAGGGCGCGGTGCGCTTCTTCGCCCCCGACGCACGCATCGAGCCGAAGTCCGGCGGCGCCTTCGAGCTGTACTTCGCGCCCGAGGCCCCCGCGGGGCAGCGCGGCAGCGAGGGCTGCACGGTGGTGAGCGTCGAGCCCCAGAAGCGGCTCGTCTTCACCTGGAACTTCCCTCCGTCCATCCCCACGCTGCGCGAGCGCAAGGCGCAGACGACCGTCACCGTCGACCTCGCTCCCGAGGGCAAGGGCACGCGGGTCCGGCTGACCGCCTCGGGGTGGAAGGACGGCGACGACTGGCACGCGGGACACGCCTACTTCGACAAGGCGTGGACGACGGTGCTGGCGCGGCTCGAGCGCAGCTTCCGGCGCGGGCCCATCGACTGGAAGTACGGCTGGAAGCCGGTGAGCCCCGTGGCGCTCGACTTCCTCGAGGGGACCTGGCGCGGAAAGGACGGAGACGCGGACGTCGAGGAGACGTGGGTGGCCGACTCCGGCGGCCTCGGTCTTCTGTCGCGCGTCACGAGGGACGGCCGCGTCACCTTCAGCGAGACGGCGGAGGTGGGCGTCGATGGAGAGGAGGTCATCATGGCGCTGCGCCTGTTCGGACCCGGCCTCGTCGATGCAAAGCAGTCGAAGGGCGGGCCGCTGCTCTTCGTCCTCGAGGCCGTCGACGCGAAGAGCGCCACCTTCCTGCGCCCCGGCGCCGAGGAGGTCATCCAGTACACGTTGGAAGGCGACACGCTGACGGGCACGTTCTCTGCGAAGGGGCAGGAGCGCGCGCGGTACGTCATGCAGCGGGTGCAGGCGTCCGCGACGCCTCAGGGCTCGAAGCAGTAGAGCCGGTGGCTGGTCACGTTGCAGGAGATGTTCGCGACGAAGGCCCACCGCGAGTCCGTGGCGTAGGCCCACGCCTGGCCGACGATGCCCGAGGTTGAAGCCCAGTCGTTGCAGGGCGCCGCGCCCACGGCGGGTCCGCTGGCGCCGAAGAAAGCCAGGCCCGTGCCCGGCAGGACGCCGGGCGTGTTGTCCAGCGGAGCGAGGAGCGCGCCGGTGATGAAGTCGAGCATCGGCCGGGTGACGACCACCACGCCATCGGGACGCGCCCACGGCGGCCCCGGCGGAAAGCGTGACGGCGCAGGGAGGCCGCCGGCCGGCACCAACGCGAGGAAGGTGCCCCCATCAACCCGGGGATCCGCCTGGCAGTGCGCGTCAGCGGCGGCGATGCCCCCGTCGCCGATCACGAAGGGGTGGGTGCTGAGGAACGCGCGGCGCACGGCGACCGTCCGGTCGATCAGGACCGGAACGGAGCGATCGAGACCCAGGCAGTAGAAGTGGTGGACCTGGTCGCACGAGCTGCTCAGCGCCTGGGCCTGGCTCCAGCGCCCTCCGCCCATGGTCGGTACGCCCGAGAAGAGAGTGGCGCTCGACGAGAAGGCGTTGCAGTGGCCGGCCGTCCCCACCGAAGTCCCCTGCAGGCCGGTGGCGACCTGCTCGGAGAAGGCCACCGGCAGCCCGTGCTGCGTCAGCGAAGGCAGGTACATCGGTTGATCGATGTTCGGCTGGTTGATGGTGCCCAGCTCGTCGAAGACGGGGCGACCGTCCGGGCGGATCCAGCCGCGCGCGGCGCTGGTGCGGTTCAAGATGTTGTAGGCCATGCCGCCGTCCTGCGGGAGGTAGCCCACCCACGCGGCGAAGGTGCCGGGCAGGCCGGCGTCGCGGGCCAGATCGTTGCACCAGGCGTCCAACACCGTCGAAGGTTCGCCGAAGGACGCGATGCTCGCTGGAACACGCGTCTCCGCACTGACGAAGAAGAGGTTGGGACGGTCGAACTCTGCGGTGATCGTCGCGGGCGCATCGACTGTGGTGAGGCAGCCTCCATGCGGTGCGCCGCCGCACGAAGCCGGGCCGGTCCAACGCACGAAGGTCGCCCAGGGGTGCGTGGGGTTGGCGTGCAGGCGGAGTTCCGTCCCCACTGGCAGCATCAGGCTGCAGCTCGAGGCGCCACCCGAGCACACGGCCCCTCCGTCCCAGAACGCGATCTCTCCCGTCACGCCTCCCGAGGCCTGCGCAACGAAGTTCAACGTCACCAGGCCGGTGAAGCCGCCGCCGGTTCCTCCGCCGACGCCGCCGCCGGTTCCTCCCCCCGTCCCGCCGCCGGCTCCTCCTCCGCTCCCGCCACCCGTCCCGCCGTCGTCACCGCCTCCTCCGGCTCCGCCCCCTGCGCCCCC
>JBFMHF010000132.1:0-21198 GCA_040752975.1 Myxococcota bacterium | reverse complement strand
AGACACGACGAGGCGAGCTGCTCAGTCCGCTCCAGTCGGGGCCGCGGCCTTGAGCGCCTTGGCGAGATCCACCGCGCGCTTGCCGGTGAGCGACATCTTGCTGATCTCGTCCTTCGACAGGCCGTTGGTGTTGAGGTCGTACTTGTTGATCATGTGCGTCTTCGCGTACTCGACGGCGCGCTTCACGTCCTTCGCCGTCACCTGGGCGCCGGTCTTCCAGTCGCGGTTGTCGACGAACTTGAAGAAGATGTCGACGAGCGCCGCCTGCTGGCGCGGAACGCGATCGGTCGCCAGCGCGTTCTTGATGTCCGCCCGGCTGACGCGGCCGTCCTCGCCGCCCGCCGCGATGATGGTCTTCGCCGCCGCCGCCAGCGCCGCATTCACGTCCGACTTCGAAATACGAGCCATGCTTGCTTCCTCCCCACTGCGGTTGAATGGGCCTTCAGCCCACGGTTTTCACTTCACCCCAGAGATTCTGCGCCGGCGGCCGCAGGATGCGCCCGAAGGCCTCGAGCAGCGCGAAGTCGCCCTTGCCGGACACCTCCTTCGCCTTCACCGCCGCCACCACGTCCAGCGTCCCGTCGACGAAGCCGTCGAAGGCCTTCCTGGTGAAGGTCAGCTTCAGGGCGGCGTCGGCCTTGAGGCCCGGCTGCACCGGCTCCTCGCTGCCGAAGACGAAGGTCCACTGGCCGCCGTCCTTCACGTCGAAGGAGATCGAGCCCTCCTGCTCGAGGAAGTCGTAGAAGCTCTGCATCACCAGCGCGGGGACGACCTTCTCGAAAAAGCGCCGGGGCTCGAGCATGCAGACGCGCAGGCTAGATGATCCGCGCCTCAGGGCAAGAGGCTTGGGCCAGAAATGTCACCGCCAGGCGCCGATTTTCCGGCCTCGGCTGCACACGCTTGCCCGACCGCGAGGCGGCCCCAACGAGCTCCGTCGCCCTCACCGGGGCCTGTCACGCGCTCCCCGACGCGGAAAGCGTGCGCCCTGGGGCGTGATTGCGTACCGTTCGGCCGCCTGGAACCGATGTTCACCATCTGGCTGGCCTTCATCGGCCTGTCCGTCGGCAGCTTCCTCAACGTGGTCATCGCGCGGGTGCCCCACGACGAGTCCATCGTGCGGCCGCGCTCGAAGTGTCCGAAGTGCGGCGCGGCGCTCGCCTGGTACGACAACGTCCCCGTCGTCTCGTGGCTCGTCCTGCGGGGGAAGTGCCGCAGCTGCAAGGCGCCCATCTCGCCCCGGTACATCCTGGTGGAGTTGCTCACCGGCGCCCTCTTCGTCGCCTGCCTCGCCCGCTTCGGGTGGACCTGGCCCCTGGTGTCCGCGCTGACGCTGGTGGTGCTGCTGGTGCCGCTCGTCTTCATCGACGCCGAGCACTGGGTGCTTCCCTTCGAGCTGACGCTGCCCGGCATCGCCCTGGCGGTCGTGCTGCGCGTGCCCGACGGCGCCGACGCGGTGAAGACGTCGGTGCTGGGCGTGGTGGTCGGCTTCGTCGTCTTCCGCGTGATGGAGTTCGCCGGGTGGGGCGTCACCGGGAAGGAGGCCCTGGGCGGCGGCGACAAGTACCTGGTCGCGATGGTGCTGGGCTTCCTCGGGTGGCGCGCCGGGCTGGGCCTGGTGCTGCTCGCGTCGCTGCAGGCCGCGGTGGTGGGGATCGTTCGGATGCGTCTCACGGGACGCGCCCACGCCGACGAGCCGAAGCCCGACCCCCAGCCGGAGCCCCCGAAGGAAGGCTCGCCGCCGCCCGCCGCCGAGCAGGAGCAACGGGCGGAGACGGCGGAGGAGGGAGAAGAGGAGCCCGCCCGCCAGAAGTGGACGCCTGCCTTCCTCGCGCCCGGGCTGCCGCTGTGGAAGCGCGTGGTGCTGGTGCCGTACGCGCTGCTCTTCCAGGACGTGCCGGATCCAATCCTCGACGAGGAGACGGGCGAAGACACCTGGGAGCCGCAGGCCAACAACCTGCCCTTCGGCCCGTGGATCGGCCTCGCCGCCCTCGAGCTGCTGCTGCTGGGCCCGTGGCTCGCTTCGAAGCTGGAGGGCACCGCCTTCTCGCTCCACGGCAAGCTGCTGTTCGGCTGACTTCCGCGCCTCGCGTGGCATGCTGGTCGCCGTGGGCAACCGTACCGGGCGAGAAGCGCTCAAGGCCGCGCGGCGGGTGGTGGTGAAGATCGGCACCAACGCGCTCACCAACGCCACCGGCCGCTTCCACCGCCCGCACTTCGAAGGGCTCGCGCGGGAGCTGCTCCAGGTGGCGGAAGGCCGACAGCTCGTCGTCGTCTCGTCGGGGGCCATCGCGCTGGGCGTGGAGCGGCTGGGGCTCAAGGAGAAGCCGAAGGACATGCCCGGCAAGCAGGCCTGCGCGGCCGTGGGCCAGAGCCGGCTGATGCGCGCGTGGGAAGAGGCGATGGATCCCCGCGTGGTGGCGCAGGTGCTGCTCACGCACTCCGACGTGCAGGATCGCCGGCGCTACCTCAACGCCCGCCACGCGCTGGAGCGCCTCATCGCCGAGGGCGTGGTGCCCGTCATCAACGAGAACGACACGGTGTCCGTCGATGAGATCAAGTTCGGCGACAACGACACGCTGGCCGGCCTCGTCGCGGGCCTGGTGTCCGCGGACGTCCTGGTCATCCTCTCCGACGTCGACGGGCTCTACGACGAGGACCCGCGGAAGAACCCCCAGGCTCGGCTCATCACCGAGGTGCGGGAGGTGACGCGCGCGATGCTGGCGTCCGCCGGAGGGGCGGGCACCCAGGTGGGCACCGGCGGCATGGCCACCAAGCTCAAGTCCGCGGCGCGCGTCACCGAGCTGGGCATTCGCTGCGTCATCGCCAAGGGGCACGCGCCGGGGACGCTGGGCCGCGTCTTCGCTGGGGAGCAGGTGGGCACGCTGTTCGAGCCGAAGTCGACGCGCCTCGACGCGCGGCGGGCGTGGATCGCGCACGCGCTCAAGGCGAAGGGGCGGCTGGTGGTGGACTCCGGCGCGCGCGACGCGGTGAGGCTGCGCAACAAGTCGCTCCTGCCCTCGGGAGTGCAGCGGGTCGAAGGCTCCTTCGCGCTGGGAGATCCAGTCGATCTCGCCGACACCTCCGGTGAGGTGTTCGCCCGCGGGCTGGCCGCGTACGGCGCCGAGGAGCTGAGGAAGCTGGCGGGAAAGAAGACGTCGCAGATCGAGGCGACGCTGGGCTACCGCGGGCTGGACGAGGCGGTGCACAAGGACGATCTGGCCCTGCTCGATTGAGGCCGACGTCGTCAATCCCACATGCCGGGCGCGTGCGCGGGAACGCGGAAATCGATCCTGTCAACCGGGTCACGGCCTTGTTTCATCTTCGCGCGCGCGGTTTCGTTCTCTGTGCACGCGACAGGGAGGGCCGCCCGATGCTGCGTTCCGAAGTCCCCAGCCTGAAGAACTTCGAGGAAGCCGGCAGTCAGCTCCTCGAGAGAGCGGTGGACCCCACCCGGTGGGGCTTGATGGTGCGGCGGGTGACGGTGGACAACTGCTGTCGCGTGGGGCGGATCCAGGTGTGCGCCACGGTGGACGTGATGCCGACGTTGGACACGTACCTCCGCGTGTCCTTCCGCGGGCCAGGGCTGTCGCCGATGGACGCGGCGGAGTACCTCGAGAAGGTGCTGTCGGCGCGCTTCCCCTTCATCCCCAACGCCGAGTGGTTCGTGGAGATCGACGCCCGGAAGTGGATTCACTTCTCCCGGCGCTACACCCAGCCGAAGATGGAGGCGTGAAAGCGCTCCGTCTCGTCGGTGGTGTCCTCGTGCTGTCGGCCTCGACCGCGTGGGCCGACATTCCTCCTCCGGACGTCTCCGGCTGCAATGGCAAGGAAGTCGGGGCCGCGTGCCGGCGTGACGACGGTTCGCCCGGGGCGTGCGCGAAGTCCACCTGCACGCGCAACGACTACAGCGAGGGCCCGCCGCCGAAGACGGTGAACTACGAGTGCCTCAGGTGCACGGCCGGCGCCGCACCCGCGCCCGTGCCCGACGCGGGAACGACGGAAGGCAAGAAGTCGAGCTGCACGGCCGCGCCCGCCCTCTCTCTGGCAGCGCTGACGGCCTGGCTCCTCGTACGGCGGCGGAAGCGCGAGAGGGCATGAAGTCGCCGGCCCGGCTGCTGGTGGTCGCCGTGGTGGCCGCGCTGGCGATGGGCTGGCTCGCCTCGCGGCGCGCGCCGGCGAGCGCCCCGGCCTCCGAGGATCCGACCCGAGCGACTCTGGATGTGCTGGCGTCAACGTGAGGCGAGGTGGCGCCGCAGAAAGCGGAGGGCCCTCGCCCAGAGCTCGGTCCAATCCCCGGGGCGCATCAGGTGATCCGACTCTGGGAACTCGACGTACTCCACCGGGTGCGTGCCAGTGAGCCGGTGCGCAAAGGCCCGCGAAGCGTCTGGCGGCACCACGGTGTCCCGGCCCGCGTTCATGAGGAGCAGCGGAGCGCGGGCGGTGGCCTCGGGCGCAAACACCGGCGCGGCTCGCATCAACTCCACCATCGCCTCGTCGGGCTCGCCCGTCAGCGGGCGCCAGTCGGGAGAGCCCAGAATCGACACCGTGCAGGCCACGCGCGCATCCGCCCGCGCGACGCCCAGCGCGGTGAAGGCCCCCAGGGAGATGCCGAGGAGCCCCACCGGGTGGTGCCCTTCGCGCTGCAGGTGGTCGATGACGCGCGAGACTTCGGGGATGGCCTCCTGCAGGAGCTCGAGGAAGCGCAGGTGGGCGGCGCCGCCCGCCAGCTTCTCCAGCTCGTCCAGCCAGGCGTCGCGCCGTCGGCCATGGTGGGGGGCGTCGATGGCGGCCGCGACGAGGCCCGCGTCGGCGAGGGAGCTGAGCTCGGGGAGCTGCACCTCCGTGGACGCGCCCAGCCCGTGCAGCACCACCACCGCCGGTTCCGGCCTCGGCTCGTGATGCACCTTGAGCACGGGGATGACGCCGTCGACGAGGAAGCGGTGTTCACCCGGCGTCGTCACCCGCGGGAGCATACCCACGTGGCGCCCCGATCCTCCCCGGGGAATGCTCCTCTCTGTCGTCGACGCGCGCGTGCAGCGCGACGTCACCTCGCGGCGCTGGTCCTCCCGGCCCAGCCCCTCCGCCATCATCCGCGCCCGCGCCGACAACTCTGGGGCGTACGTTCCCCAACCTCTTTCCCTGGTCCGCGGCTCCCACGGCCGCCTCTCACGCGGCTCGCGGCGTGGCGTAGACTCCCGCGTCATGACTCGCCTGCCGCTGGTTGTCGCACTCGTCATCGCTGGCGCCGCCCTCGCGGACATCGCCCCGGACAACCTCGCCGGCTGCCGCGGGAAGTCCGCGGGCGCGACCTGCCAAACAGACGACGGCCAGCCGGGCGTGTGCACGAAGACGATGGTGTCACGGCCCGACTACAGCAAGGGCGTCCCTCCGGGGACGAAGCAGGTGGAGATGCTCCTCTGCGTCGCCACCTCGAGCGCGATGGCCCGCGCGCCGTCGCTGGCTCCGTGGACCATCGGGCTGTTCCTCACGCTCCTCGCCGGCCTCGGCGCCTGGTGGACCTTCCGGAGGCCGAAGCCGGCGTGATGCGCGAGGCCTCTGCCCCACGCTGGCACGTGCTGGCCCCGCTCGACGCGCTGCGGGCCGGCCTCTATCGCGCGCTCGCTCCCTGGTTGGCGCCGCTCTACGCGGATCGCGCACGGCGCGTCGCGTGGATGGGCGCGGTGTCGGCGTGCACGTCCTTCGCCCTCGTCCTCGCCGCGCCGCTGTGGGTGCTGGCGCTGGGGCCCGTCCTCCTCGGCGTCCCACACCTCGTCGCGGACCTCCGCTACCTCGTGGTGAAGCCCGGGCTGCATCGACGAGTCGCGCCTGCGTCCTTCGCCGCTGCGTGCCTCCTGGCGGTGGGCTTCGGCGCGCCGGCCGTGGTGGGCCTCTTCGCCATGGTGCCCGCGGTGTTCGCCGCCCGCGCGGACGTGTGGAAGAAGGCCCTCGGTCTGACGGTGTGGCTCGTCTTGAGCGTCTGCGCGTGGCGCGACGAGTACGCCTTTCTCCTCGCCTTCCTCCACGGCCACAACCTGCTGGCCCTGGCGCTGTGGTGGCGGCTGCGGCGGCGCGATGGGCGCGCCACGTGGACGGTGGTGCTGGTGCTGGCCGGCGCGGCGGCGCTGCTGGCCGGCCTGGGAGACGGCGTCATCACCGCGCTGGGAGGCTTCACCGCGCCCGGCGCCGGCACGGACTTCACGGAGCTCGTCGCCTCGATGGCGCCCCACGCCGAGCCGACGCTGGCGCTGCACCTGGTGCTGTCCTTCGCCTTCCTCCAGTCGGTGCACTACGCGCTGTGGCTGCGCCTCATCCCCGAGGACGCCCGGGAGCGTCCGGCGCCCCGTCCCTTCCGCGCCTCGCTGCACGCCCTCCGCGAGGACTTCGGGACGCCGTTCCTCCTGGCCGCCGGCGCAGCCGCCCTCGGCATCGCGGTGTGGGGCGCCTTCGACTTGCCCGGCGCGCGCCTGGGCTACCTCAGGCTGGCGACCTTCCACGGCTACCTCGAGCTCGCCGCCGCTGCGTGGCTCTGGCTGGAAGGACGTCCGGGCGGGGCCCAGGAGCCCGCGCGGTGATCGCCTGGCTCGTCGCCTTCGGCTTCACCCAGGCCTTCGAGGTGCCGCTCTACCTGCGCGTGACGGGCGAGTGGCGCACCGCCTTCTTCGCCAGCGCGCTGACGCACCCGGTGGTGTGGTTCCTCTTTCCTCTGCTGATGGACGCGGGCGTCGGCTACTGGCCGATGGTGGGCGCGGCCGAGGCCTTCGCCGTCCTCGCCGAGGCGCTGTGGCTCTTCTTGAACGGCGTGCCGCGCGCGCTCCTCTGGAGCTTCATCGCCAACACCGCCAGCTGCGTCGGCGGGTTCCTCCTCCGCGACGCCTTCGGAGTTCCCTGATCCGGCCCTTCGCCTGTAGACGGGCCTCGCCATGTCCGGTCCCGCGCTCGAGTCCTTCGTCAAGCTGCTCGTCCTCGACCGGGAGGCTTCGGCCACCTTCTACGAGGCCCTGGGCTTCGTTCGCGTGGGCACGGACGGCACGCACCTGCACCTGCGCTGGGGCGCGCACGGGAACGTCTTCCTCGTGGGCGTGCCCTCGGGGGTGAACGTCGAAGGCAAGCGTGGCTGGGGCGTGCTGCTCGCCTTCACCGGCGGCGTCGACGAGGTGGTCCAGCGGGCAGCGAAGCTGTCGGCGCCCACGCAAGGCCCCGACGTGCAGCCGTGGCACACGCGGGAGGTCGTGGTGACGGATCCAGACGGCTACCGGCTCTGCTTCATCGAGCCCGCGGGGAAGTAGTCCCTTCGGTGGGCCATGGTATGTCGCGCTCCTGAGCGCGGCGCCGGCGCGCGAGTGGCTCAAGTTCGAGACGCCGCCTGAGCGCGCGCAGCGCTTCGTCGTCAGCGCCTTCGTGGAGAACAACGAGGAAGCCCAGCGGCTCTCGCAGGAGCGGCTCATCCCGCGGATCCTCAAGAAGGAGCCGGTCGCGCTCGACTTCATCAACGTCCGGGTCATCATGCAGAGCTTGCCCGTGCGCTGCTCTTCGAGGCGCTCCGGTTTGCCTGGGCAGCGCAGACGCCGGTGTACGGCGTCAACGCGCAGCCTGTCGTCCAGAGCGCGCTCAGGCACGTCGAGATGTACGCCCAGTCGGGCTGACCCTCTCCGCGATCATTCCAGCCAGGCGCGGAGCGGATTCAGCGTCGGGCTCACCGCGCCGCGGATGACGAGGCCCGGCTCGTGCCCCAGCTGCGTCTCCACCGCGGCGAAGGCCTTGTCGAAGCGCCGCACCAGCGGTTGATCGAGCGGCGCCTCTTCCGGTGGCGGGCGCTTCACCACCGCGTGGCTCCCGTCGGACAGCAGCACCGTCGTCCCCGGCGGGTAGAAGCCCACCGTGTGCGTGAAGAGCCGCACCACGTTCTCGTCGAGGCGCGAGCCACCGAGCTGGCCCAGCACGCCCATCACGTCGTTGCAGGCGATGGCCGGCCGGCCGGGGCCCGGCTGGCTCAGGAGCTCGAACAGCGAAGGCACCGCCAGGAAGCGCGCGGTGGGCGTGGCGTCCTTCGCCGGGGCGGCCCACTCCACCGAGATGGCCGACTGGTGCATCACCTCGTCCGTCAGTACGTCGGCGCTGGCGCGCACCAGGCTGCGCACACCGAAGGCCGACGGCGGCAGCGGCTCTCCGGGCAGCCGGGAGAGGTCGTGAAACAGCGCCGTGACGCAGAGATCCACCGAGTCCTTCGGCGACAGCAGGAGCCGCCTCGTCATCACCAGGCACAGCGCCGACACCGCCGCGAGCCGCTGCGCCACCGCGTCAGGCCCGCGCGGGAGCCTCGACAGCGCGACCAGGAGCGACTCGCGCTCGAGCGCCTCCTCGAAGACGTGCTCCATCGCGCGCCGGGCCGCGGTGGTGCGGAACGCTTCCTGCCGGCCGAGGCGGGCCAGGGCGTCGCGCATCACCACCACCAGCTGCGCGTAGGCCCGCACCAGCCGCAGGTAGGACTCGCGCTGCTTGCCGGCGGCCTCCGTCACTTCGCACCTCCCAGCCGCGCCAGCGCTTCCTTGCACGCCTTCTTCAGCTCGGCGTTCCCCAGCAGGCGCCCCGCTTCGGCATCGAGGGCCTCGCGCACCTTCGGGTGGTCGACGCCTCCGAGGGCCTGCGCTGCCGCCACGCGCACCGTCACGTCCGTCTGCTTCTGGAGCTCTTCCACCAACGCCGCCGCCGCCTTCGGCCCTCCCACCCGCGCCAGCACCCCGTACACCGCCTTCCGCTCGGCGGGCGGCAGCGAGGCCTTGTGCAGCAGCGTCACCAGCGCGGGCACCGCGGTCGGGTCCTCCAGGTCGGCGACGTGCTTGAGCGCCAGGGCGCGCACGTCGGCGTGCGTGTCGGTGAGGCGCTGGCGCAGGGCCTCGGCCAGCTGCGCGGCGTGGGACTGCGTCATCACCTCGAGCGCGTGGCGGCGCACGGCGTGATCCGGTGAGGCGACGGCCTTCTTCAACACGGCCAGGGCCTCGGCGGCCGGCAGCTCCTTCAGGCGATCCAGGGACGCCGCGGCGGTGGCGGCCGCCTGTTGGGTGGCGTTGCGCGCGGCGTCACCCTCCAGCTCGGCGAGCACGGCGTTGAGCCTTCGGCGCCCTTCGTCGGTGAGGCCTGGCAGTTGCGCGAGGCTCTTCGCCGCCCCCGCGCCCATGTGCCTGAGGCCCTGCAGCGCTTCCGGCGCCGCGCCCGCGTCGTTGAGCGACTGCACCAGCGTGGCGAGGAAGCCCCCGGAGGAGAGGCCCGCGCGGAAGCGCTCGAGCACCGCGTAGCCGCCCTGGGTGTGAATTCCGCTGGACGAGGCGAGGCGAAAGACGTCGACGGCCGCCGCGAAGTGGTGCTCGTGCGCGAGGCGCGAGACGAGCCTGTCCACCACGGCGAAGAGCGCGTTGAGCTCTGCTTGCGAGGAAGCGCGGTCGCCCGCCCGCACCACCGCCAGGGCCAGGTGCTCCTCACAGTTGCCGCGCGGGTTGGTGAGGGCCCTGGTCAGCGTGTCCAGATCCCTGCGCCACTGGTCGATGTCCACCACGCCCGCCTCGGGCTCGAGGTTGAGCGCCTCCAGCGCGCGCAGGGTGGGCACGGCGCGCTCGTCGGACAGGAGGATGGTCTCGCTGGGCGGGAGCGCCGGCGTCGTCGTCCAGTCGCGAAACAGCCGCTCGGCCTCCAGCAGCGCGCCCTCGCCGAGGCAGCGCGCCGGGGGGTGCAGCGACAGCACCACGTGCGCCTTGTCGATGTCCCACACGGCGCTGGCCACGCCTTCGGTGCCGTGCGGGCCGACCGACGTGTGGATCCACTGGTGCGCCACCTTCGTCGCTTCCTCCAGGGGCAGCCTGGCCCCGAAGGTGATGGAGCGAATGCCATCGCGGGCCAGCGGCGCGGCCAGCGCGTCGCCCATCGGCAGCGGCGCACCTTCCACGGTGACGTTGCCCGCCTCCACCGTCAGCACCAGCTCTCCGCCGGCCTTCACTTCCTCCACCAGCGCGTGCGCCAGCTTTCCCACCGCCTGCTCCACCGCGCGCGGGACGAGGGGTGTGGCGGCGAGCGCGTCGCGGCCGGCCTTGTAGGCGGCGGCGAGTCCTGAGAGGCGGGCGGCGCGAGCGGCCATCAGGCGACCCCGGGAGACAACCGTTTCAGTCCAAGAGCTTCGCGTACCGCAGCGGCTGCGCCACGTTCTTCACCGGCGTCTCCTGCAGGGGCCCGAAGCGCAGGGCCTCGAGCTGCGGGTCCTTCAGCTTCCGCATCGCCTCGAGGGCCGAGTCCATCACCAGCGTCTCGCGGAAGCCGCCCAGCGATTGCAGCCGGGCCGTCTGGTTCATCCCAGTGGAGAAGGACGTGTAGTTCCGGTTGGGGCCGAACAGCCCGCAGAAGCTGTTGGCGAGGTTGACGCCGATGGCCACCCCGAGGCCGGGCAGCTTCATGATCTCCGACAGCCGCGACACCTCGGGGTGGGCGCTCATCGTCTCCCGGGTGAAGCGCTGGATCTCGATGGCCGCCTTCACCGCCGCCCCCGCGCGCTCGGCGGGCGTGTCCGAGAAGAAGGGCGGGCCCCACAGGCCGATGACGCAGTCGCCGACCATCTTGTCGAAGACGCCGCCGTGCCGGTGGACGATGCGCACCGCTTCCTCGGACCAGTCGTCGACGAAGGTGCCGATGCGCTCGGGCCGCTCGAGCACCTGCTCGCAGATGCGGGTGAAGCTGTTGATGTCGGCGAAGAGAATGCCGATGTCCTCGGCGCGGGGATCGAGGTAGCGCCGCTCGTAGTCGGGATCGCGCAGCAGCTTGTCGATGGCCGGCGTGGAGAAGAACTGCGAGAGGTGGATCCGCTCGCGGTTGTAGTCGATGAGCCGCTGCGACAGCGTCGACGCGAGCAGGTGCAGGAGGTCCATCGTGTACGCCGAGAAGGACTCGCCCGTCGTCGTCCACACCAGGATCTTCCCCAGCGCGCCCGCCTCGCTGAAGCCGGAGATGAGCACCGTCTCCACCGCCCGGCGATCGCCCCACACCTCCTTGAGGTGCTTGTCGTGCGGCGCCACCAGCGCGGGCCCGAAGCGGCGAATGGCCTCGGCCAGCGGCTCCAGCGCCCGCCCGTTGGACGCGTACTCGAGCTGCCCGTACTTGTAGATGCGGTAGTGCACCGCGCTCGACTCCACCGCGTCGCGGTACAGGAGGCAGAAGCCGGGCAGCTTCACCTGGTCGCACATCGCCCGCACCGCGCCGTCCATGCCGATCTCGAAGACGCGGTTGGACAGCGACTGGTTGATGGCCACCAGCAGCTGGTGCTTCTCGGCCGCCGTCTGAATCGACGCCAGCACCGTGTCCAGCTCCTCGGCGATGGTCTCGACCACCCGTGACAGCCGGGCCGCGTCCTTCGTGCGATCGCCGGCGAACACCACCCCCAGGCTGCCCACGTGATGCCCGACGAGGTCGAGCGACTGGCTGACCCAGGTGTCGCCGCTCTCCAGGCGCTTCACCCCGAAGCCGGTGCTGTGGGCGAGCTCTTCGCCGGAGACGCCCCCGAGGTCGCCGTGGGTGAATGTTTCTTCTTCCAGTTCCTCATTCTTCGTCGTCAGCGCGATGCCCTTGGCGCCGACGAGGTGCAGCGTCGGGGGAAAGACGCGCTTGAAGGTTTCCGCGAGGCCTTCCCGGGCCTTGAGCGACTCCTCGAGGAGGTCGTCCAGCGTCCGGTTCACCTCCCGGAGCATCTTGAGCTCTTCCAGCGTCAAGTCCGGGCTGTCCATGTGGGAGAAGAGGGTAGCAGAGAACCTGACCGGCCCCACGAAAGCGTTAAGATGGAGCCATGTTGATCGCCGCCGCTGCCGCCTTCGTGCTGTCGACGTCCGCCGGGACCAAGCCGAACACCTACAGTGAGCGCTGGTTGTGCGACCTCTGGGCCGGCGCCATGTGCCACGCCACCAGCTGCCAGAAGGACGGCAAGGCCCGGTGCGAGGCCGTCTCCAAGCAGTGCAAAGAGACGAGCAAGCGCGTGCAGGTGGACGAGGCGCGCGCCGAGAAGAAAGCGGCGTGCGCCCGGGCCCTCCTCAAGGCCGCCTGCGGTGCGCCCCGCCCGCCCGAGTGTGAAGGGCTGATGTAGGACTCCGCGGGAACGGGTGGGGCCGACGAGGGGTTCTTCCCAAGTGCAATCCGCCCCTCGAGTCGTGTAGGACACCCCGCCATGATCCGCTTCCCCGCCGCGCTCGTGCTCGTCACGGCCCTGTCCGCCGTGGCCCAGGACGCCCCTGCACCGAAGTCGAAGCTGTCGGTGATGCCGTTTGCAGCGCTCACCGGCGACGTGCCTCCCCGCGCCGGCACCAAAGCGACGGGCATGCTGACGCAGGAGTTCAAGAGCGCCGACACCTTCCAGCTCGTCGAGGCGAAGAAGGAGAAGGGGGACGACGCGGCCACCTCGGCGCTGGAGGCCGCGCGCAAGCTGGTGGAGGAGGCGAAGGGCCACCGCGCCAGGAAGAAGTTCCGCCTCGCTGAGGAGGCGCTGACGAAGGCCGTCGAGTCGTACCGCCAGGCCGCCACCGTGCTGCCGGAGATGGGCGAGCTGGTGGACGCCCTGGCCCTCCTGTCCGCGGTGCAGTTCAACACCGGCCGCGACGACGAGGGCCAGAAGAGCTTGAACCACGCGCTGGCCCTGTCGCCCGATCGCGAGCTGCCCCTGGCCCAGACGTCGGCGCTCTTCTCGAAGCTGGTGGAGTCCAGCCGGAAGAACCTCAAGGAAGGACCCAAGGGCACGCTGGTGCTGGAGTCGGCTCCGTCCAACGCGCCGGTGACGCTCGACGGGCTGGCGCTCGGCGCGACGCCCCTGACGGTGAAGGACGTGCCCCCCGGCCTCCACGTGTGGCGCGCGCAGCTGCCCACCGGCGAGGCGCTGGGAGGCTTCATCGAGGTGCAGGCCGGGAAGTCCGCCACCGCGAAGGCCGCTTCGTCCAGCAAGGATCCGGAGTCGCGCCTCCTCGTCGCCCTGGCGCAGAACAAGCTGGACGCCGACGCGGTGAACGCGGCCAGGGAGCAGGCGAAGGCGGCCGAGGCGGACCTCCTCGTCTTCGGCGCCCTGTCGAAGGACGGCAAGGGCCTCGCGCTCGACGCGTTCCTCTTCGCGGCCTCCAGCGGCGAGGTGCGGCGGCTGCCCAGGGCGCGCTTCGACACCGAGCTGCTCTCCGCGGGCATGGAGTTCTACAACCTGGCGGGCGAGCTCGCGAAGAAGGGCAACTCCGTCGGGGAGCCGGTGAAGGTGCCGGCCGGCGTGGCCCTCGCGCTCGCGCCGGGCGCGGCAAAGTCGAGCGAAGCGAAGTACGGCGTGGTGCCTGGCAAGGAGCTGGACGTCGAGGGCATCGACACGGGCGTCAACACCGGGAACGGCCAGCCGCCCGCCGACGGCCAGCGCAAGCCGCTCGAGCAGAAGCGCCGCGTGCCGCTGATCAAGAAGTGACGTCGCCCCCGCCCCTCGTGGGCCGCTTCGCCCCGAGCCCGACGGGGAAGCTGCACCTGGGCAACGTGCGCAGCGCGCTCCTCGGTTGGCTCCAGGCGCGGGCCGCCGGTGGGCGATTCCTGTTGCGCGTGGAGGATCTCGATCCCGATCGCTCGCGCCCCGAGGCCATCGACGGCCTCTTCGAGGATCTCACCTGGCTGGGCCTCGACTGGGACGGCGAGGTGTGGCGGCAGTCACGGCGCGGCGCGGCGTACGACGCGGCGCTCGACGCCCTCAGCGCGAAGGGGCTCGTCTACCCATGCTGGTGCAGCCGCGCGGAGATCGCCCGGGCGGCGTCTGCCCCCCACGCTGGCGAAGAAGGTCCGGTGTACCCGGGCACCTGCCGTGATGGCGCGACGCCAAAGCCGGGGAGGAAGCCGGCCTGGCGCTTTCGGGTGCCCGGCGCCGTGGTGCGCTTCGTCGACGAGGTGCATGGCGCGGTCGAGCAGGACGTGGCCGCGCAGGTGGGCGACTTCGTGGTGCGGCGGGTGGACGGCGTGGCCAGCTACCAGCTTGCGGTGGTGGTGGACGACGCGGCGCAGGGCGTGACGAACGTGCTGCGCGCGGACGACCTCCTGACCTCCACGCCGCGGCAGCTGTTGCTCTACGAGGCCCTGGGGCTGGCGCCGCCACGCTTCGCTCACGTGCCGCTCCTCCTGCAGCCCGACGGGAAGCGGCTGGCCAAGCGGGAAGGGGCGACGACGGTGGCGGGGCTGCGAGACAGCGGCGTGTCCGCCGAGGCGGTGGTGGGTCTGCTCGCGAAGTGGAGCGGCTTGTCCGACGGGAAGCCGGTGCGCGCGGCCGACCTGGTGCAGTCCTTCTCGTTGGCGAAGGTGCGGCGGGATCCGACCGTGGTGACGGCGGAGGAGCTGGATGCGCTGGTGCGGAGCGCCCGATGACGTTCAGGCGCGACGGGCCGTCCTGCTTCTCGTCGCGGGGCTCGCTCCGCCGCGAGTGGCTCATCCTCGCGGGAGTGCTGGTCCCCTTCTCGCTCCTCCTCGTCGCCGGCTTCCTCTTCACGCAAGGCGAGCCGCCGAGTCAGCCCGCGCCAGAGCCCGCTGCGCACGCCGAAGGCAAACGCCCTGCCGCGGCTCCCCCGTCGAACCTGACACCGCCCGCTGCGCCCGTCGAAGGCAAACGCCCTGCCGCGGCTCCACCGTCAAACCCGACCCCGCCCGCTGCGCCCGCCCTCGCTGGCGAGCCGCGCGAAGAGACGCCGCCGGGCCTCGAGGCCGCGCTGGCCGCCGTTCGCCCGGCCGTCCGCCAGTGCTTCACCGACGCTGCGCACCACCCGCCACGTGCCACCCTGCGCGTCACCTTCCGCGCCCGCTCCGACGGTCGCTTCGACGGCTACCGCCTCGAGGCGCGCGCGTGGCAGGACCCCTACTTCGAAGCCTGCGTGGAAGACGCCTTCGACGAGGTGCGGTGGGACCCTTCAGGGCGCGAGCCAGGCGGGCCGGTGACGCACACGTTCGTGCTGACGGCGCCCTGAAGTCCCGGCGCCCGGGGGCCACCTGGCTTGTGTGCTGGACGACCAGGCGGCGGCTTGAAGTGCGTCCTCTCTGCTTGCACCACGCTGGAGTCGCTCTCGATGCAGCCGAAGCTCCGCTCCCCGCAGGAGGTGCCCGACTCGTATTGCCGTGTGGTGGCCACTTCCAGGGGCTTCGAGAAGCTGAAGGTCCTCGAGATGAGGGGCATGTGGAGCGTGCCTGCTCCCAGCGCCGCCGCGCTCGAGGAGCTGAAGCGGGCGCGCCCGAAGCTCGCGGTGGTCGTCGGCGACTGAGGCGGACAGGTTGAAGGCCCCTCCTTGCGCCGCCCGTCACGCGGGGTGGATAGTCCACGGATGGGGGAAGGCGAACGCCAGGCCGAGGAGGACCGCTTCCGCTTGATGTTCGAGCGGAGCGCCGACGCCATCCTCCTGCTCGACACCGGCACCAACCGCTTCGTCGAGTACAACCAGGCCACCCTCGACATGCTGCGCTGCTCCCGCGAGGAGCTGCGCGAGCTGCACCCGTCCGAGCTCTCCCCGCCTTCCCAGCCCGACGGCCGCCCGTCCTTCGAGAAGGCCAACGAGATGATCGCCACCGCCGTGGCCCAGGGCAGCCACCGCTTCGAGTGGATCCACAAGAGCCCTCACCGCGGCGACTTCCCCGTCGAGGTGCTGCTGACACCCATCCAGACGAGCAGCTCGCCCATGCTCCTGGTCGTCTGGCGCGACATCACCGAGCGCAAGCAGAGCGAAGAGGCGCTCCGCCAGGCCCAGAAGCTCGAGTCCCTCGGCGTGCTGGCCGGCGGCATCGCCCACGACTTCAACAACCTCCTCGCCGTCATCGCCGGCAACGTCGCGCTGGTGCGGCGCAGCGTGCCGAAGGAGCACGAGGCGCTCCAATACGTCTCGCAGGTGGAGAGCGCCGTCTTCCGCGCCGCCGAGCTGACCCGCCAGATGCTGGCGTACGGCGGCAAGGGCGCCTTCGTCATCGAGCCCGTCGATGTCTCCCGCACCGTGCAGGAGATCGCCGACCTGTTGCGCGTCTCCATTCCCAGGCGGGTGCGCATGTCGGTGGACCTGGCCGAGGGCCTGCCCACCGTGCGGGCGGATCGCGCCCAACTGCAGCAGGTGGTGATGAACCTCGTCACCAACGCGGCGGAGGCCGTCGGCGACGCACCGGGAGACATCTCCCTGAAGACCGACACTCGCGAGGTGGACGCGGCGCAGCTCGCACGCGACTTCGCCGGCCAGGAGATGCGGCCCGGCCCCTTCGTGGTCCTCACGGTGCGCGACACCGGCCACGGCATGGCCCCGGAGGTGCTCTCCCGCATCTTCGACCCCTTCTTCACCACCAAGCAGCAGGGTCGGGGCCTCGGCCTGTCCGCGCTGCGGGGCATCGTCCGCGCGCACCGCGGCGGGCTGAAGATCGACAGCGCACCGGGGCGCGGCACCTGTTTCGAGGTCTTCCTCCCGTCGACGGGAGAGCCCCTGCCTGCGCGGCCCGGCCGGGAGACGTCGCTCACGCCGGTCAGCACCGCGAACGCAACCGTGCTCGTGGTGGAGGACGAGCCCCTCCTGCGGTCGGCGCAGCGCGCGCTCTTCGAGAGCCTCCACATGCAGGTGCTGGAGTCGCCAGACGGCGAGGCGGCGGTGGAGCTCTTCAAGGTCCACGGCGCGCGCATCACCTTCGTCCTGCTCGATCTCACCATGCCCGGCATGGGCGGACACGCCACCTTCCGCGCGCTGCGCAAGCTGAGGCCCGACGTGAAGGTCGTCTTCTGCTCCGGCTGGGCGGCGAGCGAGCTGGCCGAGCAGTTCCGCGACGAGACTCCCACCGCCATCCTCGGCAAGCCCTTCACCCAGGACGAGCTCAAGCGCGTGCTGGCCACGGTGGGCCTGGTGTCCGCGAGCTGACTGCCGGCCGGGCAGCGCCCGCGCGGGCCAGGCGCTCTCACCCATTCGGACGATCCTCCGCACGCCGGAGGGCGATAGGCTCTCAGGGCATGGGGGGCGTCGACGTCTTTCAGATTCCCGAGGCCTGGTGCGCCGTCGACGAGGCCGGCACGATCTGCCGCGCCAACGCGGCCAGCCTGGGTCGCTTCGGCCGGGATCCGAAGGGCGCCTCCGCGCAGGATCTCTTCGGCGCTGCCGTCTCCGAGGCGCTCGCGCGGGTGCGCAGCACCGGCCAGCCGGAGGCCGTCGAGGGCAGCCGTGGTCTGCGCTGGTTCCTCTCGAAGAGCGGCGACGAGGTGCACTGCCTGGGGCTCCCCGGGCGCTCGGGCATCGTCGGCCGCGCGCTGAGCCTGGTGGCGAGGGGAGCGCCGCTGCCCGACGTGCTGCGGGAGGTGACGCGGGACGTGGCCGCCACCTGGTCCGGCACCCACTGTGTCATCGAGTTGTGGGACGCCGACGGGCCGATGTTGATCGCCGCCGCGCCGGGCGCCGCGCCGAAGGGCTCTGCGCTCCTCGAGGCCGCGCCCACCCCGGGGATGCACGAGCTCGGGCCCGACTCGCCGCTGGTCAAGGCGCTGGGCGCGCCGCTGGGCCTGCACCACGCCACCCTCTTCGCCTTCGACGTGCGCGGTCCGGCGCTGCGCGGCGCGGTGGCCCTCTTCCTCTCCGAGCCGACGGGCGCGCCTCCGGGCGTGGTCTCGGCGCTGGGCGATCTGGTCGCGGCGGCGGTGCGCGCGTGGGACGTCGAGCGCGAAGGGAGGGACGTGGCCGAGCGCTACCGCCTGGTGACCGAGGCCACGCAGCACGCCATCTACGACTGGGACGTGCAGTCCGACGCGATGCAGTGGACCAGCCGCGTGGCCGACGTCTTCGGCCACAAGGTGACGGACGACCTGGCGCACGAGGCGTGGTGGAAGCAGCACCTCCACGCGGAGGATCTCGCGCGGGTGACGCAGAGCCTCCAGCGAGCGCTGGCCGCGGGTGAGCGCTTCTGGACCGCCGAGTACCGCTTCCGCTGCGCGGACGGCCACTTCGCCTGGGTCTTCGACCGCGGCGCCATCGTGTACGACGCCTCACGGCGCGCGGTGCGAATGGTGGGGGTGATGGAGGACATCAGCCGCGATCGCGAGCTCCAGTCACAGCTCAACCTGGCTTCCCGCCTGGCCGCGGTGGGCTCGCTGGCCAGCGGCGTGGCGCACGAGCTCAACAACCCGCTCACCTGGGTGACGTCCAACCTCGGCTTCGCCATCGAGGAACTCCAGAAGCTGCACCGCGAGAACAAGGACGCTCGCGAGCGCGCCGAGGAGGCGCTCGACGCGCTGGACGACGCGAAGGCCGGCGCGGAGCGCATCGCGCAGATCGTCTCGGACCTGCGCACCTTCGCCCGCAGCGACGCCGACGGACTCCACCCCGTGTCCGTCAACCGCGCCGTCGACTCGGCGCTGGCCATGGCCCACAACGAGCTGCGCCACCGGGGGCGGCTGGTGCGTGACCTGAAGCCCGTGCCCGCCGTGTTGGCCAATGAAGCGCGGCTCTGCCAGGCGGTGCTCAACCTGCTGCTCAACGCCGCGTGGTCGCTTGCGGCCAGCCCGGGGGCCATCAACGAGGTGCGGGTCGCCACCTTCACCGACGACGCGGGCCACGCCGTCATCGAGGTGGGAGACACGGGGCCCGGCATCTCGCCAGACGTGCTGCCGCGCATCTTCGACCCGTTCTTCTCCACCAAGCCGACGGGCGAGGGCCTGGGCCTGGGCCTGTCGGTGACCCACAGCATCGTCTCGGGCGTCGGCGGGGCCATCGAGGTGGAGAGCACGCCTGGCAAGGGCACCACCTTCCGCATCAAGCTGCCGGTGCTGCGTCGCGCCCTGGAGACGCCCGAGAAGCCCGCCCCGGTGACGACGTCGCGCCGGGGGAACATCGTGGTCATCGACGACGAGTCCGCCATCCTCGTGGCCTTCCAACGCATGCTGAGCGAAGTGCACGAGGTGCGCGTCTTCGAGCGCGGCCTCGACGCGCTCGACTCGCTGAAGGAGAGCCCGCCAGACCTCATCTTCTGTGACGTGATGATGCCCGAGCTGACGGTGGCCGAGCTGTACCAGCGCATCTGCGACGCCGCGCCCGGGCTCGCGTCCCGCGTGGTGTTCATGACGGGCGGCGCCTTCACCGACGCCGCGCGCGACTTCCTCGCCCGCACCAACGCCACCGTCCTCGAGAAGCCCTTCTCGCCGCAGTACCTCAGGGAGGTCATCGCCGCCCACCTGGAGCGCCGAGAGCCCAATTGACACCACAAAGAGCCCGTGAGACTCTTTGTGCCATGAACGAGCTGCTTCGACGGGCGCGCGGGGTGTTGCTGGGGCAGGCGGTGGGGGACGCGTTGGGGACGACGGTGGAGTTTCAGTCGCCTGAGGCGATCGCCGCGCGCGACGAGGGGGACGGCTGGCCGGCGCGGGTGGTGGGAAAAGGGCCTTTCGAGGTGGCGCCCGGCCAGGTGACGGACGACACGGAGCTGGCGCTGGCGCTGGCGCGCACGCTGGCGCAGCAGGGGCGGTACGACGCCGACGCGGTGGCGAGGGCGTATGTGGCGTGGCGCCGCTCTGGGCCGTGGGACTGCGGGCAGGCCACGCACCTCGCCTTCGGGCTGGGCGGTCCACTCCCCGAGGCGCTGGCCGAGAAGGTGGCCGCGCGCGCCAGCCGGAAGACGCAGGCCAACGGCGCGTTGATGCGCGTCTCTCCGCTGGGCGTCTTCGGCCACACGATGGAGCCGCGCGCCCTTGCGACGCTGGCCGCGTTGGACGCACGGCTGAGCCACCCGGATCCGCTCTGCCAGGCCGCCAGCGCCGTCTACACCGTGACCATCGCCGCGGCGCTGCGCGAAGGCCTCGATGGGCCCAGGGCGTGGGATTTCGCGCTCGCCTTCTGTGCCGAGGAGCCCCTCGCTCTCCCTGCGAAGGCGGTGCTGGAGGGCTGCGCGGACGTGCCGCCTGCCTTCGACGACGCGCGGCAGGGCTGGGTGAAGCTGGCGCTGGGCTACGCCTTCTTCCACCTGAGGCATGCACGCAGCTTTCGGGACGCGGTGACGGCGGTGGTGCGCGCAGGCGGCGACACGGACACCAACGCCGCCATCACCGGCGCCCTCCTCGGCGCAGTCCTGGGAGAAGACGGTGTACCCGCCGACTGGCGCACGACGGTGCTGGAGTGCAGACCGGAACGCCCCCGCGAGTACCACTGTGGCGATCTCCTCGATCTGGCCGAGCGGCTCGTCGAGCGCGGCCGGGCACAGGGAAACTGAGCGTGCGCGCGAGCGCAGGCGAGGGCCCGCCTCGGCCTCCCGCCTGGCGTGACGCTCTGACGACGCACACGACGCGAGCAGGCGCGTGTCCAGGCGCCGGTCGCCAACCTGGCGTGACTCCGCCGGAGGGGGCGGCATTTTCTTGACGCAGCCCAACCCCTGAGCGCTGTGGACTGGGCGCCGACCTGCCGCCCGGGGCCTCCGTGTGAGGCGAGTGAGAACCTGGCCGCACCGGCGCGCTGCCACTCAGCGCCGGGCGAAGTACATCCTCAGGTGCGCGTCGAGGCGCTCGCGGTCGCCGACGGACTGGAGCGTCCTCGCCTTCGCCACCACCTCCAGCGCGCCGGCCTCCGTCACCTCTCCGTCGCGCAGCGCCACGAGCAACAGGCACTCGAAGCGCCGGCACACCAGCGGCCGCCGCGGGTAGACGGCACAGCGCGTGCCTGACAGCGCGGCGCAGGGCTGCGGCAGGTAGCGTCCACCCGTCGGGCTGGTGACGGCGTGGACCTCCGGCGGGGCGGCGTCTTCGGCCGCGAGCGGGACGCGGGTGAAGAGGGTGCCGTCGCAGCACAGGGCACAGGACTGGCACACGCGCGCGTCTGCCGACATGCGCCGCTCATCGTCTTTCGGCGCGGCGGACGCAAGGCGCTCTGTCACGATTTCGTCGCGGCGTTGCAGTCCCGCGGCCGTCTCGTGACGGAAACGAGACGGAACCGCCACCCCGTCGACGAGGACAGTCTCTACAAAGCGCTCCGCGATGTTCGACGCCTACGAGCTTCAGGACGCGACGCCCACGGTGAAGCGCTTCACCGGCGCGGTGCTGTTGGCGCTGGCGGTCATGGCCAGCGGCGCCACGTTGCTCGTCATCCTCTCGTCTCAGCGGGTGGCCGACGCCATCAAGCCGAAGTCGGTCGACGTGTCCTTCCGCCCCCCGCCGCCTCCTCCCGAGCCGGTGAAGATCGAGCGCCCCCC
>JBFMHF010000131.1:0-21200 GCA_040752975.1 Myxococcota bacterium | reverse complement strand
ACCGGGGGCGGAGGTGGCGCGACCGGGGGCGGAGGTGGCGCGACCGGGGGCGGAGGTGGCGCGACCGGGGGCGGAGGTGGCGCGACCGGGGGCGGAGGCGGCGCGACGGGCGGCGGTGGCGGCTCGTGCTCCAACTGCGCGGGTTGCTGTTCCAGCGGTACCTGCATCACGGCTGTTTCGACGGCGGCCTGCGGCGCGAACGGGGCGGCGTGCATGGCCTGCGACCTCACCACCGCCGACAACTGCGACACCGGCGGGTGTCGATGCGGCACTTCCGCGCCGTGCGCGAGCGGCTCCCGGTGCGTGAACAGCCAATGCGTGTGTGACGCGACTTCCTGTGGGGCAGGGTGCTGTCAGGGCACGACGTGCGTGCTGGCTCCCTCGACCAGCGCGTGCGGGACCCAGGGCGCGGCGTGTATGACTTGCGACCCCACCATCGCGAACAACTGCGGCACCGGGAGCTGCCGGTGTGGCACCGGGCCGGCCTGCTCCGCGGGGCAGCGCTGCTTCAACAGCCAGTGCGTGTGCGACGCGACGTCGTGCGCGACGGGCTGCTGTGCCGGCTCGCTTTGCGTCACGGGCTCCGTCACCCAATGCGGCACCGGGGGCGGGGCCTGCACGGCCTGTGACTCGCGCGCCGACAACTGCGGCCCGTCGGGGTGCCGCTGCGGCACGGGCTCGCTCTGCGCGACAGGGGTGGTCTGCAACGGCGGCGTGTGTGGCTCTGGCCGCGCCTGGACGCAGGTCACCACGACCGGGGCGCCGCCCGTGCGGTCGGATCACATGATGGCCTGGGACGGCGTGCGACAACGCCTCGTCGTCTTCGGCGGTGAAACCACTGGCGGCTCCGTTCTCGGAGACACCTGGGAGTACGTGCCCGCGACCGCCACGTGGACTCAGCGAACCGTGACCGGGCCATCCGCCCGCCGCAACGCGCTGATGGTCTTCGACCGGGTCAACAACGTGACCGTCCTCTTCGGTGGCGACAGCGACCTGGCTTCGCTTGGCGACACGTGGACGTGGAACGGCACGAGCTGGACCCAGCGCTCACCGGCGACCTCCCCCCCGGCGCGGCACAGCATGGGGGGCGCGTGGGACCCCGTGCGGCAGCGCGTGGTGCTGTTCGGCGGGGTAGACGACACGTCCTCATTCAACGACGTGTGGGAATGGAACGGGTCCACCTGGGCCCAGCGCACCGTCAGCGGCACCCTCCCTCCCGCGCGCGCGGCGATGGGGGTCGCGTACGACACGGCCCGCGCGAGGCTCGTCGTCTTCGGCGGCTACGGCCTGGGCTACCTGGGAGACACGTGGGAGCTCGGGGCGAGCACCTGGCAGCAGATTTCCACCCCGTCGCTGAGCGCCCGACAGCGCGTGGCCATGGCCTTCGATGTCCCCAGCGGCCTCACCGTGCTGGTGGGTGGCAACGCCTCGAATGGAGGAACCACGGTCGCGGGAGCGGCGACGTTCAATGGCAGCACCTGGTCGGCCATGGCGACGGCTCCCTCTACCCGGGGCTGGTCCAACATGGTGTTCGACAACCAGCGCGGAAAGCTGATCCTCTTCGGCGGCTACGGGGGCGGCGCGTACCTGCAGGACCTCTGGGAGTACTGACCGCGGGTTCGCGGCGGTCGCGGCAGAAGCGCGAGCCAGCGACAGCTCCTTGGCCGGCGAGTTGCAGCCTTCTCGAACGGCCTCGAAGGAGGAGGTCCATGCTTCTCTCGCGTCCTAACGCTGTCAGGTGATGCTGCTGAAGTCCGCGAGTTCCCTGGTGCGAGGGAGAGGTTTGATAAGAGTGACGCCTCCCTTCGTCGAGAGGGCCATGCGCGCGCTCCTGGTGGTGACTTCAGCGGTGATGTCGGTCCTTCTCCTGGGGTGTGTGGAGCGCCGGGCGGTCGTGCGGCCCGACACCCAACCGGCTGAGGAGCCGCCGCCGGGGCAGGTGCTGGTGAACTTCGAGTCGGAGACGGACGGGCGCGTGTGGGACGTGGGCGTGGGCGGCCAGTTCGTCTGCCAGACGCCGTGTACGCGGCCGCTGGGCGCCTACGAGTCGGTGCTGCTGCGCTCGAGGAAGGACGAGGTCTTCGTCCCGGAGCTGGGTCCCGAGGCGGACCGGGCGCGGCGGGCGCTGGTGGTGGCGGAAGGGCGCAACCGCGCGAAGTACGTCAACGGCCTCGCCTTCACCACGCTGGGCGGCATGGGCCTCGCGACGGGCATCGCCCTGACGGCGGTGGGCTGCAGCAACACGCAGGAGCGCGGCGGCATGTGCACGGCGGGCCTCATCGTCGGCGGCATCACCGCGGCGCTGACGGCCTTCTCCATCTGGCTGTTGGTGGACTCGGCCCCGAAGGCGCACGTCATTCCCGTCTTCAAGGCCACGCTGGCGCCAGGACAGCCGCCCGTCTCCATCGCTGTCACGCCGCTGGGCGTCGTCGGGACTTTCTGACGGAACTTGCCTGGAACTTGCCTGGAAAGAGCGGTGGGGAGCGGGTGGTGGTGCGCCGTGCTCGTCGCGACGGTGCCCCTCAGCACCGGCCAACAGGGTGCGCACGGGCCGGATTGCGGCAGAATGACAGATTTCGCTCTTTCGCTTCTTCCGTGGGGCCGAGGGGCTGGTCGTTTGGGCGCTCACCCCAGGCGAACTTCCGCACCGGCCTTCCCCGAAGAGCAGCCGGCGTTTCCGCCGAAGGGACAGCAAGGCCTCACCGCGGCGTTGGCGCGCTCAACTTCTCGACGAACTCCACTTCGGTGAAGCCCAGCGAGCGGAGCAGCCGGTCCACCGCGTACTCCGCCGACGCGCGGGCCCTCGCCTGCAGCGCCGCGTCGCGGCCCGCCTCCGCCTCGAAGCCGCGCCGGGCGAGGTCGAACAGCTCGGCCGTCTGCTTCGAGTCGAGGTTGCTCCCCAGCACCTCCGTCTCTCCGGGCAGGAGCTCCACCTTCGCCTGGACCGGAGGGAGCTCCACCTCCACGCGCGAACCCGTCACGCGCACGCGCTCGGCCGACAACTTCGAGAGGTCGACGCCGTAGTGCACCTCGGCGAAGACGATGGCCTTGCCCTGCGGCGCGTTGACGGAGTGCTTCACCCAGTTGGCGAGGTCGCCCCACACGCTGCCCGTCGGCTCGGGCCCGGGCGCCAGCGACACCTTGCGGTAGACGCGCACGTCCAGCGTCTCGAGGCGGGCGGCGGTGCGCACCTTCTCCACCACCGTGGGGCCGTCGGGGAGGGACGGCGGCGGCCGCCGCGTCAGCCAGAAGGCGAACAGCGCCCCGCCTGCGAACACCAGCAGCACCACGAGCAGCCGCACCAGCCAGCGCAGGACGAAGGGAGGCATGCCGCCCGTCACCCTGACACGCACTCGGGCCACCGGGAAGAGGCCGCCCCATTCGACAGTTGCGCAGGCCACACCCCAGCGAGTAACCCCGCCCCTCCATGCTCCCGGTCCTGTACCGCATCCAGTCGACGTCCGAGTTCTCGAAGGTCGTCATCCTCCTCGTGGCGCTCGCGCTGGTGGCCTGGGTGGCGCGCAGCGGGTGGAAGGGCGCGGGCGGCGTCGACGCGCAGGGCAAGCCCATCGAGCCGACGAAGGAAGAGCGCCGCAACCGCGCCATCCTCTACGGCGTCATCGCTACCGGCCTCGCCTTCTGGGGCCTCACCTACGCGCTGCCGGAAATCCCCATCCTCCACATCAAGGGGAAGGGCGAAGGCATCCCCATTCACACCTACGGCCTGCTCATCGGCGCGGGCTTCATCACCGCCGTCACCGCCGCGGGCTGGCTGGCGACGCGGGAGTGGCCGGGCAAGCTGGGCCTCGAGCGGCGCGACCAGGTGTTCGACTTCGCCTTCTGGGCCTTCATCGGAGGCATCGTCGGCTCGCGTGTCCTCTTCATCATCGTCAACTGGAAGGACTACGCCGCCCAGCCTTCCAAAATCTTCGACCTCGGCGGCGGCCTCGTCTTCTACGGCGGCCTCATCGGCGCCGTCATCGCCGCCATCTGGTTCACCCGGAAGAATGACATCGACTTCTGGCGCTTCGCCGACGTCTGCATCCCCACCGTCTCGCTGGGGCAGGCCTTCGGGCGGCTGGGCTGCTTCTCGGCCGGCTGCTGCTGGGGCCGCATCACCACCCACGAGCACGCGCCCTTCGCGGTGGAGTTCCCCGGCGTGGGGCTGGTGAAGGACCTCTTTGGCAACGCGGGCACCACCGCCAGCCTCGCCTTCCAGTCGCAGGCCGACACCTTGAACGAGACGCGCTGGGTGGTGGAGGCCACGGGCGAGGTGACGGCGCAGGCGCAGGCGGGCGCGGTGCGCATCTCCGACTGGGCGCTCTCGCACGGCCACACGCTGCCGGTGCACCCCACGCAGTTGTACGAGTCCTTCGGGCAGATCCTCCTCTTCATGCTGCTGCTGGCGATGCGGCGCTTCCGCCGCTTCCACGGGCAGATCCTCGCCATCTGGCTCATGTGCTACGCGGTGCTGCGCAGCTCGGTGGAGCTCTTCCGCGGCGACCTCGAGCGCGGCACCCTGCACGGCCTCATCTCGTCGGTGCCCTTCGACGCCTGGTACAACATCAGCACCAGCCAGTTCATCTCCATCGCCATGTTCAGCCTGGGGGCGTACGTGCTGGTGCGGAACCTCCGGGCCGTCAACGCGCAGCCGAAGGTGGACCTCGCCGCCGTCACCGCTGCCTGAGGTGATGTAGGTGTCAGCAACGCCGTCGATCCCCACCGGCTCGTGAGCGGGTAGGATGCCCGGCACCGTGCCTGGCCGCGTAGAACCAGCCGTCGACAAGAAGCAGCTTGGCGACGCCGAAGAGGTGATGAAGCTGTGCGCGGAGCTGGAGGCGGAGCTCAACGAGCTCAAGGCCCAGTACGACCAGCACTTCCTCGGCCTCGAGCGGCTCCCTCCCACCAAGCACCACGAGCGCTTCAAGAAGCGCGTCGCCGAGCTGAAAGGCAAGTTCGTCCGCCAGACGTCGGTGAAGTTCCGCGTCCAGCAGCTCACCGCCAAGCTGACCACCTACGAGCGCCTCTGGGACCGCACCTTGAAGGAGATCGAGGCCGGCACCTACTCGCGCGACCTCTTCAAGGCCCGCCGCCACCGCAAGGAGCGCGAGGAGACGAAGAAGAAGAGCGGCGACGCCGACTTCCACATCGACGAAGACCTCGACCTCTCCGACCTCGACGGCGAGGACGACCTCGAAGGCGCGCTGGCTGCCGCAGCCGAAGCCGTGGCGAAGCCCGCGGCGCCGCCGGCGAAGCAGGCGCCCCCGGTGAAGCCGGTGACGGGCTCGGTGCCGATGGTGAAGCCGGTGACGGGCGAGGTGCCGCTGGTGAAGCCGGTGAGCGGCTCGCTGCCCGGCGTGAAGCCGCCCACGGGCTCGGTGCCGATGGTGAAGCCGGTGACCGGCTCCGTGCCGATGCAGAAGCCGGCCACCAACGGCGGAGGCATCCCGAAGATTACGGCCGCAGGTCCCATCGGCTCGCCGCCCGTCTCCACGCCGGGCGCGGGGAGTCCACCGGCGCCCCGGCCGTCGACGCCGCCCGCTGCGAAGCCCGCCGCCACCGCCTCGAAGCCGCCCGCGGCGAAGGGCCCGGTCGGCGCACCCGATGGCGGGCTGACCGACCAGAAGATCAAGGCCATCTACGACGCGTACGTGATGGCGAAGAAGCGGTGCGGGGAAGACACGCGCAGCGTGACGTTGGACTCGGTGTCGGCCACGCTGAAGAAGCAGGTGCCGGAGTTGATGAAGCAGCACCAGGCCAGGAGCGTGGAGTTCAAGGTGGTCATCAAGGACGGCAAGGCCGTCCTGCGCGCGCTGCCCAAGGAGTGAGGAATGGCGCCTCGCGTGCTGCGGCTGCCCGCGCGCGGGCGGCTCCTCATCGGCACCGACCTGCAGGGCAACCTCACCGACTTCCGGAGGCTCGAGGCGCACTTCCTCGCCGCGGGAGACGACGCCTGGCTGGTGCTGACGGGCGACCTCGTGCACGGGCCGGACGAAGCGACGGCCAACCAGTGGCCCGACTTCCTCGGCACGCCCTACCGCGACGAGTCGCCGGCGCTCATCGACGCCTTCCTCGCGCTGAAGGCCCGCGCGCCGGGCCGCGTGCACTGCCTGCTGGGCAACCACGACCACGCGCACATCGGCGGGCCGGTGACGTACAAGTTCCACGACGACGAGGCGGCGGCGCTCGAGGCGCGGCTGGACGAGGAGGGCCGGGCGAGGCTCAAGGCCGCGGTGCAGGACTTCCCGCTGGTGGCGGTGGCGCCGTGCGGGGTGGTGCTGCTGCACGCGGCGCCCTCGGCCAACGTGAGCCACCCCGACGAGCTCGAGGCGGTGCCGCTCGACGGCTACCGGCACCTGGACATCCTGGACTTCGCGCGCGTGCCGGTGCTGGGGCCGCTGCTCTGGTCGCGCATGGCGAAGGAGCACGAGGCCGAGCGCTTCGTGCGCGCGCTGGGCGGCGAGGTGGCCATCTACGGGCATGACATCGTCCGCGAGGGCTACGCGAAGGACGGGCCGCGGCAGCTGTGCGTGTCCACCAGCTTCGGCTGCCACGACGCGGTGAAGACGTACGTGGAGGTCGACTTGTCCGCCCGCTACGTGTCGGTGGACGACTTTCGCGAGGGCGTGGAGTTGAAGCGCCTCGTGCCGGCGTGAAGGGGGGCTGTGGCCTTCGTGCTGGCCGCGCACGGCACGAGGGCGCGCCGCGGGGGAACGTGACACACTCCCGCGCGCCATGACCGCGCCGGTGCGAGGCGAGACTCCCCAGGGCCACCCCACGGTGGACGACGTGGAGTTCCGCGCGCTCTACAAGAAGACGAAGTACGTGGTGGAGACGGCGGACGGCTGGTCGCTGGTCATCACCCGCTACCGCCCGGTGCCGCAGGCGTTCCCCCAGCCCCTCTTCGGCGAGCCGATGCTGCTGGTGCACGGCTTCTCCCAGAATCGCCACGCGTGGACGAGCGGGGAGTTCGTCAAGAACCTCCTCTACTTCGGCCTCGACATCCACATCCTCGAGCTGCGCGGCCACGGGAAGAGCAGCCTCGAGCTGCAGCACGAGCGCGCGGCGAAGTTCGGCAGGAAGCCCCCGCCGGACCTCGAGTGGGACTGGGACATCGACTCGTATTTCCTCTACGACCTGCCGGCGGCGGTGGCGGGCGTGCGGCGCATCACCCGGCGCGAGCGCATCTTCTACTGCGGCCACTCGATGGGCGGCATCCTCGGGTACGGGTACGCCGGCATCCACCACGACCACTTCGAGGGCATCGTCACCATCGGCGCGCCGGCGGAGCTGGGCAAGGGCAGCCTCCCCTTGAAGCTGCTCGCCTTCGCCGGCCCGGGCATCGAGGCCTCGGTGGACGTGACGCTGGGCAGCCTCAACCTGCAGCGGCGCGCTGCCCACGCGCTGGGCGAATTGGCCGCGAAGGTGACGAAGAAGGACCACGGCCCCGGGCCCCGCACCCTGAAGTACCGCTACCTGCCCGTCGACACCTGGCTCAAGCTGGCCGCCGACGCGCTGGGTTACGCCGAAGAGTCGCCGGTGCTGAGCCTCATCGCCAACCGCATCACCTGGCTCACCCGGTGGGACAGGATGTCGATGGAGAACATGCGCTGGCTGCTCAAGGAGGGCGGCGAGAAGGAGCCCCGCAAGGTGGTGCAGCAGTTCCTCCGGTGGATTCGCGCCGGGGAGGTGGTGTGCTACCGCACCGGCTACGACTTCCAGCGGGGCTTTTCGAAAATCAAGGTGCCGATGGCCATCATCTTCGGCGACCTGGACCCGCTGGCGTCCCTCAAGTCCACCTCGGGCGTCTACCGCCAGGCCAGGTCGGAGTACCTCTTGTGGCGGCCGGTGAAGGGCAACAGCCACATCGAGCTGACGATGGGGCACGACATCCGGCAGATCTGCTACGACATCAAGAACCTCGTCGAATACGCCCGCACCCACCGAGGCCGCTCCCCGTCGCTCCCCCGCATCCGCTGAGTGGCCGTGTCCCCGTGAAGCCCTGTCCCCGCGTGGTAGCCTTCGAGGTACTCGCGCCCGGCCGGAAGTGAGGTCCACACCCACATGAAGCGACTGTGCCTGTTCCTCTCCGCTGGAGTGCTGGCGTCGTGCAGCAAGCCACCGGACAGCGCGCTCGCCGTGCGGATTCGCGTCGCCCCGTCACTCAAGGCGGACTGCATCGAGCTGGCCATCAGCAGCGGGGGGGCGCAGCGCAAGAGCCTCCTCATGCCGCGCACGGCGATGAAGGACGAGTGGGTGGTGGGGGTGAAGCGCGGGGACGACCTGCCCGAGACGGTGACGTTCCAGGCGCGCGCGTACGTGGGCAGCTGCGACGACGCGGGCAGCCTCAAGGTGAACTCCAGGTCGGCGGAGGTGCAGGCCACCTTCCCCGCGAAGGACGTGGAGAACGTGCAGCCGCTGCAGCTCGACCCGCCCGACGCCACCCTGGACGGGGACCGCGACGGCTACATCAGCAGCCTCGAGGGCGGCGCCGACTGCAATGACGCCAACCCCACCACCTTCCCCGGGGGCGTGCAGGTGTGCGCCACCGAGGAGGACACCGACTGTGACGGCGCCGGGGCGTGCGCCGACTCCAACTGCGCGGCCAGCGCGGAGTGCGTCGACCCGCCCGACCGCATCAAGCTGCTCAACGTCGAGCTCCAGGTGCAGCGCCTGCGGTGCAGCAACCCCATCACCGTCCAACTGGAGAACGCGGTGGGGGCCCGCGCGGCGGGTGTGACGACCACGGTGCAGCTCTCGGCGTCGCTGCAGGGCCTCACCTTCTACAGCGACGCGAGCTGCACGGTGCCCGTCACCAGCGTCACCATCCCCTTCCAGCAGGAGAGGACCACCGTCTACCTGGCCAGCGTCACGGCGGGCGCTTCCACGCTGACGGCGACCAGCGGCACGTTGACGCCGGGCACGTCCGACCTCGTCATCACCCCCATCCCGGCAGCGTCCATCGCCTTCACCAACCAGCCCCTCACCATCACCGCGGGGGCCTGCGCCAACAACGTGATGACGGTGGAGCTGCGCGACGCGCTGGGCCGGCCCACCACCGCCGACACGGACCTGACGGTGACGCTGACGTCGTCGCCCAACGAGTCCAGCGGCAACTTCTCCACCCAGGCGGACTGCAGCGCGCGCTCCCCCAACGTCTCGCTGCCGCGCGGGCAGGGCGCCGCCACCTTCCGGGTGTACGCGGAGACGGCCACCACGCTGATGCGCGTGACGGCGCAGGTGGACGTGGGCACGCCGCCGGCCCTGGTGGCGACCCAGGACGTCACCGTCAACGCCGACACGCCCTCGAAGCTGGCCTTCCGCAACTCGCCCCTGGGTTACCTCGCGTCGGCGCCCTGCAGCGGCAGCCCGCTGGACATCGTCGTGCGCGACCGCTTCAACAACCTCGCTCCGTCCCCGACGGCGGTGACGCTTTTGTTGACGGGCTCGGCGGGCATCACCTTTCACCGGCAGGCGACGTGCGCCGACGCGGCCCTCTCCACCGTGGACATGGCGGCGCAGGCCACTTCGGTGCAGGTGTACGTCAAGGGCGGCGCGCCCGGCCCCAACACGGTGACGGTGGCGGCCATGTCGGGCAGCCTCATGCCCGCCACCCAGACGCTGTCCGTCTCGGCGGGCCCACCGACGCGCCTCACGTGGAACCCCAACCCGCGCACCACCGACTCCAACATCTGCTCGCCGCTGCCCGTCACCCTCGTCGCCTTCGACAGCGCGGGCAACCCGGCGTCCTTCAGCGCGGACACGCCGGTGGCCATCAGCCAGTTCTCCGCCGCCACGGGCATGCCGGTGCCGGGCCTCAACTTCTACCGGGCCGCGGGGTGCGGCGCGAGCAGCCAGCTGACGGGCAACGCCACCTTCCCCGCGGGCCAGACACAGGTGCAGTTGTGGTTCCAGGGCCCCACCGCCGTCAGCGCCTTCACCATCCGCGCCGGTTCCGCCGGCGGCGCGACGGGCTCCGACCTGCCCGGCAACGCCATCCGCCCCGGGCCGCCGTCGTCGCTGCGCTTCAGCACCACGTCCGCCACCACCCAGGCGGGGCAGTGCGCTGGGCCCTTCACCGTGACGATTCGCGACGCGGCCGGCAACGACACGTCCTTCGCGGCGGCCACGGACCTGACCTTCAGCGCGCCCCAGACGCCGGGCGTCGTCACCTGGGGCACGGCGCCTGGCAGTTGCAGCGGGACGACGCCCATCAGCTTCGCGGCCGGCCAGACGAGTACGCAGGTGTACTTCACCAGCACCACTTCACGGGCCTCCGGCTCGCCCTACGTGGTGACGGCGTCCGCCGGCGGCATCACCAGCGGCAGCCTGCCACTCAACCTCCAGGTGGGCCCCGCGGCGTCGACGGGCCTGCGCGTCTTCGAGCCCATGCCCACCACCCAGTCGCTGGTGGCCGGCTCGTGCATTCAGGTGACGGTGGAGAGAAAGGACGTGTACGGCAACGACGTGCCGGTGACGGCCAACGCCAGCCTCACCTTCCCTTCCAGCCCCCCGGGCGTCACCGTGCACACCACGCTGAACAATTGTCAGAATGACATGGTGTCGGTGGGCAGCATCGCCTTCACGGCCAACGTCGACGCCCGCAAGACCTTCTATGTGCGCGTGGAAACCGTGCTGAGCGCCGCCACCTTCGGGATGAGCCTGTCCGTCACGCCCACGGCCGAGACGGCCTCGTTGACCCTCACCGTCACGCCCGGCCCGGCCTTCAGCCTGTCGTGGAACGGCCTGCCCACCTCGCGCATGTCGGGCGTCTGCTCGGGCCCCCTGACGCTGACGCGGCGGGACCGCTGGGGCAACGACGCCACCGCCGACGGGGCGTTGCAGGCCGTCATCACCGGCAGCGGCGTCAGCTACTTCCCGTCGGGCGACTGCACCGGCACGCCCGGCACGTCGGGCACCGTCGACTTCCTCGCCAACGCAGCGACGTCGTCTGCCGTCTCGGTGAGCTCTCCCACCGTGGGCAACTACTCCCTCACCGCCACGGCCATGTCGATGATGACGACGCAGCCCTTCAGCGTCACCGCGGGCATGGCCTCGAAGATTGTCATTCCCACGCCTGGCGCCACCGTGCGGGCGGGCGACTGCGTCAACGTCACCGCCGACATCCTCGACGCCAACAACAACCCCGCGGCCGGCGCGCGCACCGTGACGTTCAGCTCTTCGCCCGACGCCGTCGCCTTCTTCACCAACATGAACTGCGGCACGGCGGGCAGCTCGGTGAACATCACCGGCGCGCAGGCGCAGTTCAGCTTCATCCCGTCGCTGCCCCAGGCGGCCCTCGTCATCACCGCCGCCAGCACCGTGCCCACCGCCCTCACCTCGGGCCAGCAGACGTGGGCGGTGCAGGTGGGCCTGCCGCACCACCTCGCGTGGAAGACGCCCCCGCCTGGCTCGCTGGCCCGCTTCACCTGCAGCGGCGCAGTCGTCGTCGAGCTGCAGGACGTCGCCAACAACCCCACGCCCGCCATCGGAGACCGCACCGTCACCTTCAACTCCACGGCCCTGGGCGCGGGCCTCAGCGTCTTCAGCGACGCCACGTGCACCACGCGGGTGACGTCCACCACCATCCCCGACGGGATGACAGAGACGACCTTCTACCTGGCCGTCACCGGCAACTCGATGACCAACTTCAACACGCTGTCCACCATGCCCAGCATGGTGCAGCCGACGACGCCGGTGGCCATCACCCCCAACGGCAGCGGCGAGGTGCTGACGCTGGCCACCGCGTCGAATGAGTTCGAGGCGGGCGGGTGCGTGGAGTTGACGGTGGCCCGGCAGACCTCCACCGCCACTCCCATCACCCTGGGCACCAGCACCTTCACCCTCGCCGCGACGCCGGCGGGCTCCGTCACCTTCCACGCCACCAGCGCCTGCGCCGACCCGGCGACGCCCTCCTTCACCATCGACCACGGCGCGAGCCAGACGCAGGTGTGGGCGAGGCCGCGCTCCCTGGCCGGCCCGTGGACACCCAACAACGTCAGCTTGACTGCCCAGGAGACGTACAACGGCCTGGGCGCCGCCAGCGCGATGGTGAATGGCTACCCGCTGGTGCGACGGGGCACGTGCAACTTCGCCAACAACGACGCCACGGTGCGCTGCGTGCTGTCTCCCGCCATCCCCGGCAACACCAAGGACCGCAGCTTCCTCGTCTTCACCTCCAGCGGAGACAACACCTCGGGCATGGCCGTCGACCCCACCGACAGCAACGTCGAGTGCCACCTCGACTCCACGGCCAGCGACGTCGCCGTGGCCTGCAGTCGCGGAAACAACCGGGAGGCGGTGAGCGTCAACTACCAGGTGGTGTCCTGGGGGCGCGACTACGCCAGCGGGGGCGTCAGCGTGCGCCACCTGACGGGCACCTTCGCCGCCAGCGCCACCACCCAGGCCGTCATCCTGAGTCCGGCCATCCCCAACATCGCCAACGCCTTCCTCCTCTTCTCGACCAGCAGCGCCTCCGGCACCACCAACAACGAGGACGACTTTCCCACTGCGGTGTTGACGGCCGGCGCCGTCAACCTCACCCGCCTCGACGCCGCGGGGGCGGCCCTCGGGTACTCGGTGCAGGTGGTGGAGTTCGCCGGCGCCACGGTGGACCGCGGCGCCGTGACGGCGCAGACGGCCGCCCCCAGCATCACCATCGGCAGCCTCGCCCCCGTCACCACCAACCGCACCTTCCTCCTCTTCACCGCGCGCACCGACACCGGCACCCCCAACAACCAGTACATCTGCAAGCGGCGCCTCAAGGGGCGCTTCGCCTCGACCACCTCGCTTTCCTTCCGGCGCGGGGCCAGCATGACGCCGGCAACCAACTGCACGGACTCCATCGTCCAGGAGTTGGCGTGGGAGCGCGTGCAACTGCCCACCTGCAGCGTCGCCTGTCCCGCCGTACAACACCTCAATGACGTGACGCTGACGAACAACACCAACGCCAACTCCACGATGTTCACCGCCATCGCCCAGCACAAGTCCATCGTCTTCTTCGCCGGGCAGGGCGCGGGCGGACAGTCCGCGGGCGAGACGAATTACGCCAACGCCGACGCGGCCACCGGGGACAACACCGGCGTCGTCCACGGCGTGGCCACCTTCCAGAGTGACACGCAGGTCCGCATCGACCGCGCCCTCGGCGGCACGATGAACACCGCCATCTTCGCCCCCCAGGTGGTGCAGTTCGACCCGTGACGCTGACGCGGCCGTCCGTTACAACCGTCGGCGACATGACCAGCACCGAAGCCCCCGCCCCGGCCGGAGACGACTTGAAGGCCGTCGAGGCCCTCGCCAGCGCACGCAACGACGTCCTGCGGCAGATTGAGAAGCGCGTGGTGGGCCAGCGCGAGGTGGTCGACCACCTGCTCATCTCCCTCTTCTCGCGCGGGCACTGCCTCTTCGTGGGTGTGCCCGGCCTGGCCAAGACGCTCCTCATCAGCACCCTGGCCGAGGTGCTGAACCTGTCCTTCAACCGCATCCAGTTCACCCCCGACCTGATGCCGTCGGACATCACGGGCACCGACATCCTCGAGGAGGACCGGGCCACCGGCCGCCGCGAGCTCCGCTTCATGAAGGGCCCCTTGTTCGCCAACATCGTCCTCGCCGACGAGGTGAACCGCACGCCGCCCAAGACGCAGGCCGCGCTGCTGCAGGCGATGCAGGAGTACCGCGTGACCGCGTCCGGCCGGACCTGGCCGCTGGAGCCCCCCTTCCTCGTCTTCGCCACGCAGAACCCCATCGAGCAGGAAGGCACCTACCCGCTGCCCGAGGCGCAGCTCGACCGCTTCATGTTCCTCGTCGACGTGGGCTACCCCAGCGCCGAGGAAGAGGTGCAAATCGTCAAGCAGACCACCAGCGGGACGGCGGCGCCGCTGCAGCGCGTGCTGTCGCCTGAGCAGATTCTCAGCCTGCAGGACCTCGTACGCCGCGTGCCCGTGCCGGACCACGTGGTCCGCTTCGCCGTGGAGTTGACGCGCGCCACCCGCCCGAAGGAGCCCGGGGCCTTCGACTTCGTGGCGAAGAACGTCGCCTGGGGCGCCGGGCCGCGCGCGAGCCAGTACCTCGTGGTGGGCGCCAAGGCCCGCGCCGTGCTCGCCGGGCGCTTCGCCGCGTCCGTGGATGACGTGCGGGCGCTGGCGCGGCCGGTGTTGAGGCACCGGGTGTTGCCCAACTTCACCGCCGAGAGCGAGGGGCTCTCCAGCGTGAAGTTGATTGACCTGATTCTCGAGCGGGTGAAGGGCTGAAGCCGCCGGAGTTGGCGCTCTCGCGCGGGTGGATGCCCTGTCTGGCGCAGAGCGGCTCTTCAGCGAAGGCAGTCGGGCCGTGCGCTCTCTCGGCGTTCGACTGCACCACGCCGTCCGAGTCATGTCAGGATGGTCCGATGCGAATGACTGGGCAGAGGTGGCACTGACCGTGCGCCTCATTTGTGGATGCGCCGCAATGCTCCTCATCCTGAGTTGTTCTCATTCGTCAGAAACAACGGAGCGACTCGGTCAGGACGATGCGCAATCTGCGCCCCACATGCTCGAAGAGGTAGAAAAGCTCCTGAGTTCCAAAGTGGAAAGTGAGAGGGCGCTTGGCCTGGCGCGTCTTGAATTGTGTGTCGAGAAGCATCCCGATAGTCCGGACTGCTGGCGCAGATTGGCGATCGCGCTGGCGTTCCAAGCGCAAGACAGCCGGAGGAAACAGGAGCGAGCGAAGCTTGCCTACGAGAGGTACCTCCAGCTTGCAAAAGTGGATGCAGGCCAGGCGGGTCCGGCGGCGGTCGACTGGCCCTGGCACCCCGAGACGCCATGAGGGAACAGAGGCCCACCCTCAAACACGCGCGCGGCGCCCTCGGGCTGTGCGCCGCTCAGGCTGGCTGTCCGGCGCACCCACACCCCACTCGTCAGCGCGTCTCGTGAAGCGGCGGCGGCTCCACCCCGTGCCGTCGAAGGAACCAGTCGCGGAAACACGGCGCCCACGCTCCCGTCACCACCGCCGCCTCCGCGAAACGCTGCTCGACGTCAGCCGGCGTCGAGGTCGCCAGGCTGTCGCAGGCCCCACGCGCGGCCTCCGCGTGGAACCGCTGGCAGTCTGCCACCAGCCTCGGCAGGACCCGCGCCACCTCCTCCTTCGCCAGCGCGCCGTCGTCCTCCACCGGGCGGTCCTCCGTCGCGTCCACGAAGCCCAGTACCTTGAAGGACGCCGACGTCATCTTTCCCGCGCACGTGGCGCGCACCTCGCCCTCCAGCGCATGGCCCAGCATCTCCTTCTCCAGCTCGAAGGTGCGCAGCTCGTCGGGCTGGCCCCGCTGCGGCGCGGGCTTTCGGCACGTCGCGTCGAGGCGCAGCGTCATCGCCGGCGGCGCCTCGGGCAGCTCCAGGGCCGGACGACGGCACGCCCACCGCCCGCGCTCCCAACGCCCCGGCTGTGCCGACAGCGGAGGTTCCTCCGGCCCGCCCATCGAGGCTGCCACCCGGCGATGCAGCCGCGCGCACAGCGCCCGCGCTCCACACGCCCGTGCGGCCTCGAGGTGCGCGGACACCGCCTTCTGCCGCACGCCCTCAGTCGCCGCTCGCGCCGAGTCCAGCGCGACGAAGGGCGCCGCCAGCGTCCAGGCACGCGCAGTCTGCCCTGCCGCCAGGGCCGTCTCCACCTCGGGCCACAGGCTCCGCCGCAGCGTCTCCAGCGCCAGCGACGCCTCCGTCTCCTCGGGGAGGCCCGGAAAGGCCCGCGCGTCCGCCAGCAGCCGGCTCGTGCGCCGCGCCCGCTCGTCAGGCGCACGTCCACGGGTGTCGTCGAGGCACCGCCGCGCCGCGGTTCGCATCGACGCCGTCAGTCCCGCTGGCTCCGCACCCGCGCGCGTCAACTCCGCCAGGCAGTGCGCGGCCTCGCAGCCGGTCAGGCCCGCGCACTCCGCACCCTCGAAGGAAGCGCCCTTCGGCTCCAGGCCCGTGCGCTCGCGCTCGTCACGCTTCGAGCGCGCCGAGGCCTCCGCCTCGCGCTTCGCGCGCTCCCGCGCCTCCATCACCATCGGCCCCAGCGTGGTGAGGTCGAGGCCCGGCGTCTCCGCCAGCAGTGCGTCGAGGCGATCCACCGGCCACGCCCGCGCCAGCGCGTCCAACTCCGTCTGCACCGCGTCGAGGCCCTCACGCTCCCGCAGCGCCAGGAGCCCTTCCAGCGTGTGCCGCGCGCAGGCCTTCCGCGCCGCGTTGATGCGCGCGCTGCCGGGAACCAACGACTCCCCCGGTGCGCCCGCGAGGAGTTCGTCGAGCAGCGCCCGCGCCTGCACGTCGAAGGTGGAGAAGCGCTCGCAGGTGGCGCCCTCCGCCTCCAGCGACTCGAGCCGCTCGGGGAGGGGACGCGCCGTGACGCAGCCGAGGACCAGGAGCAGCAGGGCTGGGTGCAGGCGCCGCACGCGGAGCGTCATAGCTCCAGTCTTCACCCGAGTTGAGCATGGATCGCGCAGGGTCTCGCGACGAAGGAGAGGGCCCTGGGCATCGGAGGCTCTCCCGGCTTCGCCGAGTGCGGCCCGCCGCCGCGGAGAGGATGTTCCCCTCGGGCAGGCGCCTTCCCCGGGCCACGAGCCACTGGAGGCCATCGAGACCTGCACTCTGCGGCGCACCTCGCGATGCCCTTTCACGGCGACGGTCGGTTCCAGTGCTGCGCTCCGGACTTGTGGCCTCTGCCGCTCTGCCGCCTGTCAGCCTTTCTCGGCGCGCTTTCCGCGCGAGAAGGCCCGCGCCTGCTCCGCCAGCGCCGCCAGCCGCGCGGCCACCTTCCCGTTTACCGACTCGGGAGGGAAGTTGCCGTCGGGACCGGGCACCCCCGCATCGACGCCGGTGAGCAGCGCCAGCCCGTCGTCGATGGTGTCGATGGCCCACACCCGGAAGCGGCCGCTCTCCACCGCCTGCACCACCTCGCGCTTGAGCATCAAGTGCTTGACGTTCGCCGCGGGGATGATGACGCCCTGTTCCCCCGTCAGCCCCGCCTGCTGGCAGACGGCGAAGAAGCCTTCCACCTTCTCATTCACCCCGCCGATGGGCTGGATGCGCCCGTGTTGGTCGACGCTGCCCGTCACCGCCAGGGACTGCTTGAGGGGCACGTCCGACAGCGACGACAGCAGCGCGAACAACTCTGCCGCCGACGCGCTGTCACCTTCCACCGGCCCGTAGCTCTGCTCGAACACCACCGAGGCCGACAACGAGAAGGGCTGGTCTCGCGTGTACCGCGCCCCCAACAGCCCGGAGATGATGAGGACACCCTTGGAGTGAATCGGCCCGCTCAGCTCGGCCTCGCGCTCGATGTCCACCACCTCGCCCTTGCCCAGCCGCGTCCGCGCGGTGATGCGCACCGGGAAGCCGAAGTCCAGCTCGCCGGCCCGCGCCACCGCCAGGCCATTCACCTGGCCCACCGCCGTCCCCTTCGTGGCGATGCGCAACGTCCCGCGGTGAATCTCCTCGTACACGCGCTCCCGCAGGCGGTCGACCCGCCGCTCCTGGGCTTCGAGGGCGTGCTCCACCTCGGCCTTGCCCACCAGGTTCTTCCCGTCGCGCGTCGCCCAGTAGTCCGCCTCGCGCAGCACGTCGGCCACCGCCCGGGTGTGCGCCGTCACCTTCTCCGAGTCGCCGGCGAAGCGTGAGGCGTACTCCACCACCCGCGCCACCGCCTCGGCGTCCAGCGGCTTGAGCTGGTTCTTCCGCGCCATCTCCGCCACCAGCCGCGCGTACTCGGCGTCCGTCTCCGGCGTGCGGGGGAGGTCGTCTGCGAAGTCCGCCGCCACCTTGAACAACTCCGGGAAGTCGGGGTCGAGCGCGGACAAGAGGTAGTACACCCAGCGGTCGCCCAGCATCACCACCTTCACCTCGAGGGGAATGGGTGCCGGCTCGAGGATGGACGTGGACGACAGGCCCAGCAAATCGGAGATGGACTCGATGGTGACGGCCCGCGCACGCAGCGAGCGCTTGAGCTCTTCCCACGCGTACGGGTGCTGCAAGACGCGCAGGGCGTCCAGCAGCAGGTAGCCGCCGTTGGCCTCGTGCAGCGCGCCCGGCTTGATGAGGGTGAAGTCCGTGGTGAGGGCGCCGAAAATCTGCCGGTGCTCGATGCGCCCGACGAGGTGCCCCAGCCCGCAGCGCTCCTGCACCACCACCGGTGCGCCCCGCCCGGCCTCACGACTCACCAGCACGTTCACCTGGTAGCGGGTGCTGGCCTCACGCTTCTTCCCCGGCGCCGTGCCATCCCCCTCGAGGAACTCGTCGGCGTTCTCCACCACGTCCTTCTCCAGCGCCTTCAAGTGCGCCAACACCTCGGGCAGCCCGTCGAAGCGGTCGCGCAGGTCGGCGGCCAGGCGGCTGACGGTGGACGAGGCCAGGGCGCGGTTGAGTTCCCGCACCCGCCGCTGGTGCTCGTGCTCGAGGCCCGGCAGCTTCTCGGCGAAGGCCTCCATGTCGCCGCGCGCGTCCTCCAGCGCCTGCCGGTACGTCCGCTTCTCCTCGTCCGAGAAGGTCTCGAAGACCTCCGGCTCCACCAGCTTCCCGTCCTTCACCGGGACGAGGGCGAAGCCCGTGGGGGAGCGCACCAGCGCGAGGCCCCGCTTCTCCACCTCACCGCGCGCCTTGTCCAGAGCCGCCTCGCGCGCCGCCTCGTGCTGCTTCTCGAGGTCCTTCATGCGCCGGCGGTACTCGTCGCTCTGAAAGGCGGCCGGCAACCGCGTCTGCACCGCGTCGATGAAGGACTCCACCTCGCTTCGCAGCTCCCGCGCCCGTCCCGCCGGGAGCCGCAGCCAGCGCGGCCGGTGCGTCTCGTCGAAGTTGTGCACGTAGCACCAGTCTTCACCCGGCGGCTCGCTCGCGGCGCGTTGCTCCAGCAGCGTGCGCACGGTGTGCTGCTTGCCCAGGCCCGGCGGCCCCAGCGCGAAGACGTTGTACCCTTCCTGCCGGATGGCGGCGCCGAAGCGCAGGGCGTCGATGGCGCGCCGCTGGCCGGGAGGTTCGCGCAGCTCCGGCAGCTCCTTCGTGCTGGAGAAGGTGAAGCGTGACGGGTCCGTCCGGCGGAAGAGCAGCGACGGCGGCAGCGGCTCCATACCCATGGCGCCTCCTCGTCAGTATTCCGGCTCTGGCATCGCCGGGCCCTTCGGCTTCGGCGCAGGGACTTCCGTCAGCGTGGCCTCGGTGAGGAGCAGCGTGCTGGCCGAAGACACCGCGTTCTCCAGCGCCAGCCGCAGCACCTTCACCGGGTCGATGATGCCCATTTCCACCAGGTCGCCCCACTTCCCGGTGGCCGCGTCGAAGCCGAAGTTGCCCGTGCCGGTGCGCAGCTTCTCCACCACCACGCCCGGGTCGACGCCCGAGTTCTCTGCGATGGTGCGGCTCACCACCTCCATCGCGTTGCGCACGATGCGCGCGCCCGTCTTCTCGTCGCCCTCCAGCGTCTTCTCGAGCTCCTTCAGCGGGCCCACCGCGCGCACGAAGGCCAGGCCGCCGCCCGGCACGATGCCCTCGGCCATCGCCGCCCGCGTCGCGTTGACCGCGTCGTCGAAGGCGTCCTTGCGGTTCTTCAGCTCCGCCTCGCTGGACGCGCCCACCCGCACCACCGCCACGCCGCCCGACAGCCGCGCCACCCGTTCCTGCAGCTTCTCCTTGTCGTAGTCGGAGGTGGTGCGCGCCATCTCCCGCTTGAGCGCCTCGACGCGCCCGGCGATGGCCGGCTTCTGCCCGGCTCCACCCACCAGCGTGGTGTGGTCCTTCGTCACGATGACGCGCTTCACCTTCCCGAGCTGCTCGAGGCGCGCCCCTTCCAGCGTCGAGCCGAGCTCCTCCGCGATGACCTGCCCGCCGGTGAGGATGGCGAGGTCTTCCAGCATCGCCTTGCGGCGGTCCCCGAAGCCCGGCGCCTTCACCGCCACGCACGGCAGCGCGCCCCGCACCTTGTTCACCACCAGGGTGGCCAGCGCTTCGGCCTCCACGTCCTCGGCGATGATGAGGAGCGGCGCGGCCCGCTGCACCACCAGCTCCAGCAACGGGAGCAACGGCTTCATCACCGAAATCTTCTTGTCGTACAGCAGCACCAGCGCGTCGGTGAGGACGCACTCCATCTTCTCGGGGTCGGTGACGAAGTAGGCGGACAGGAAGCCGTTGTCGAACTGCAGGCCTTCCACCACCTCGAGCTGCGTCTGGGTGCCCTTGGCTTCCTCGACGGTGATGACGCCTTCGCTGCCCACCTTCTCGATGGCGTCGGCCACCAGCGCACCCACCGCGGCGTTGCCGTGCGCGGAGATGGTGGCGATCTGCCCCTTCTCCTTCTTCGACTGCACCGGCCTCGCCATCTTCTTGAAGGACTCGATGGCCGCCTGCGACGCCTTCTCGATGCCGCGCTTGAGCTCGACGCCGCTCGCCCCGGCCACGATGTTGCGGATGCCTTCGGAGAAGATGGCGTGCGCCAGCAACGTGGCGGTGGTGGTGCCGTCGCCCACCTCATTCTGCGTCCGCTCGGCGGGCTCGCGGAGCATCTGCACCCCCATGTTCTCCTCGGGGTCCTTGAGCTCCACTTCCTTGGCGATGGTGACGCCGTCGTCGCAGACGATGGGGCGCCCCCACTTCTTCTCGATGAGGACGCAGCGCGAGCGCGGCCCCAGGGTGATGCGCACTGCGTCGGCGAGCTGCTGCGCACCCTTGAGCAGCTTCTCGCGGGCCTCGGTCCGGAAGTGCAGTTGTCTGGCGGTCATGCTGATCCGCGGCAGCGAAGCCCATGCCATCTCGGGAAAAGGCGCGCCTCCGACACCCGAGAGGCGAAAGAAGTGCACTTTTTCTGTCGCGCGCGCAGGCCTCGCGCTTCTGCAGGTCGAGCGCTTGCGCCTGAGGGAAGCTTCCGACTAAGCGCCTGAGCCTCGGGGCCGAGTCGTCGAAGTCTCTTGAGGGGAACCCAAATGAACACCTCCAGTCGTCTGTGGCTGCTGGCAGCCGTCTCTGCCGGTGTGCTGTCCATCATTCCGTTGGCCTCGTGTGGCCAGTCCAAGGACAGGTGCAGCGCCACCACCTGTCCTTCCGGCTGCTGCGACGCGAGCGGAGTCTGCCGGGCGGGCAACGAGCCCACGGCCTGCGGCACGAGCGGCATCCTCTGCAACGTCTGCGTCACCGGCCAGTTCTGCCAGCTGGGCATCTGCATCACCGCCGGGACTGGAGGGGGAGGAGGAGCAGGAGGAGGAAGCGGAG
>JBFMHF010000130.1:0-21555 GCA_040752975.1 Myxococcota bacterium | reverse complement strand
TCAACACCCCCCTCCCCTACGTCGCCGCCCGTGCCACCGTCCATCCGCGCCAGCTTTTCAATCCGCTCGAGTTGGGCGTCGAACGTCCCGCACGCAGAAGCCAGCAGCGCGCACAGCCCGAGCTCCAGAAACCGAAGTCGATTGCAGCGTCGCACGGAGGCCCACTCTACCGCGGCGCGGGCGCACTCGGATTCACCCCCCGCGCAACATCTGCGGACGCCGCGTCAACACCGCGAGTGATGTTGCATGACTCGGCGCGGCATGGGCCTCGCACTTCTCAGGGCGAGGAGGTGTGGCACATGAAGCCCGTCATCAGCCAGCAGACGCAGAAGGACATCGCGGCGCTCAAGAGCGAGCTCAAGGCGCTGCGGGACGAGATCAACCTGAAGGTCCACCTGGCCGGCATGGACCTCAAGGACGAGTGGGCCAGGCTGGAGCCGCAGGCCGAGAAGGCCTGGAAGGAGCTGAGCGAGACCACCATCGAGGCCGCGAAGGACCTGAAGGCCCGCATCCAGAAGGTGCGGGAGCAGCTGAAGAACTGAGCTACCGGCCGCTCGCCACCTGCGTGAAGGTGTCGGTCAGATCGGGCAGCGAGTTCATGTTGGTGTCCACCCACTCGTAGAGGTACCAGCTGTCGGGGTAGTTCGCGCGGTTGGGCAACATGACGTTCGCCCAGTACCAGGCACCGGTCTGCGTGCCGTTGCCGGGGCTGCACAGGCCGTAGGCGATGAGGGCCAGCGTGGCCGACGTCGGATCCGTCGCGAGCTCGACGATGAAGACGTCCCGGTTGGGGTTGCACCACGTCGCCAGCCGGCTGGTCACCACCGAGTCGTCGATGCGCTTCTTGAAGTAGAAGGTGTCGATGCCGTTCGACGAGAAGTAGACCTTGGTCGTCCGGTTGTCGCGCTCGAGCCACTTCACCACCTTGTTGGGGAAGGGGCCGCCGGCCGTCACCACGGTGGAGCCGCCCCCGAGCAAGAGCGCGCCGGTCGTCTGGTCGACCCACGCCGCGTTCGTCTGGGGGCCGTACTGCAGGTTCGTCTGCGTGCTGCAGTGCTGCAGGATGGTGGACGCGAGCATGTTGGTCGCCGCGTCGTCCAGCGCGATGCCGTCGCGAATGGCGTAGACGTTCCGGTTGGCGCAGAACTCGGGGAAGGTCTGGTTGCGGCAGGTGGCGCCGTCGCAGAACTGGTCGACCCCGCAGGCGTTCCCGCAGGCGCCGCAGTTGGCCAGCGTGTTGAGCGGCTTGCACTGGCCCGCGCAGCAGGCGGCTCCCACGCCACAGACGTTGCCGCACGCGCCGCAGTTGTTGTTGTCCGTCATCAGGTCCGCGCAGCCCGCGCCGCAGCAGGCCTGGCCGCTGGCGCAGGCCCTCCCGCAGGCGCCGCAGTGGGCGGTGTCACTCTGCAGGTTCTTGCAGCGGCCGGAGCAGCAGTCGAGGCCGGCGCCGCACGCCGCCGATGGCCCGCACATGTCGATGCACGCGCCGTTCTGGCAGACCTTCCCCGCCGCGCACTGCGTGTCGCTGGTGCAGCCCTGGCAGGAGTGATCCGGCAGGCACACGCCCGACGGGCAGTCCGCGCCCGTCTTGCAGCCGCGCTCGCAGACGAAGTCCATTCGGCAGTACTGGCCCACGGGGCAGTTGTCCGTCGGCCCGGGCAGGCAGGCCACGCAGGTGTTGGTGGCGCTGTTGCATCGCGGGGTCGCCCCCGAGCACTGGGCGTCGCTCGTGCACTGGACGCACTGCCCGCTGGCGCTGCACACCTGGCCCGGAGGGCACGGTTGGTTGGCGTTGCAGCCGGGCGTGCAGGTCCTGTTCTGACAGACGTTGCCGGCGGGGCAGTTCGCGTCGACGACGCACCGCACGCAGATGTGGGTGGAGAGATCGCACACGGGCCTCGCGGCGTCCCGGCAGTCGGTGTTGGCGAGGCACTCCACGCACGTCTGAGAGGAAGGATCGCACAGCATCAGCGGCGGCGTGGTGCAGTCACCGTGATCCACGCAGCCCACGCAGCGGCCCGAGTTGATGTCGCAGACGAGGCCCTGCGGGCAGGTGGGGTTGGCGGCCGAGCAGCCGGGCACGCACGCGTTCATGTTGCACACCCGGCCGGCGCCACACTGGAGATCCGTGGTGCACTCCACGCAGCCCTGGCCCGCGATGCAGAAGCGGCCGAGCGAGCAGCGGTCGTTTTCCGTGCGGCAGCCCGCCTCGCACTTCCCTTCCGCGTTGCAGATGAAGCCGTCCTGGCACATCTCGTCCGAAAGGCACTCCACGCAGGCGCCCAGGGCAGGCGCGCAGTACGGCTTCTGCGGATCGACGCAGTCCAGCTTGTCCGTGCAGTGGACTCCCTGCGCGCAGGTACAGCCAGCGAGGACCAGGGCGAACGGGAGGGCAGCGAAAACGGGCTTCATGAAACCGCCCTCAACCCTACATAGGCCTACACGTCAAGCCGGGGGCCAGAAGGGCCTGTTTTCCAGCACTTCTGGATCACTTCAGCAGGAGTGTGGGGGCGGCAGGGGCGGGGCCGACGCTGAGGGTAGGCTGGCAGCCAGAGCGATGAGCTGGTCGGCGATCATCGGCGGTCGGAGCGACGACAAGACGGCTGCGGCGCTGCGTGTGGCCTCGAGGCTGTTGGCGAGGGGCGTGTCGGTGGGCGGCTTCGTGCAACGCGAAGTGCTGGCCTCCTCGGGCGACGTGGCCGGCTGGGACGTGGAGCGGATCGACGGCGGCGCCCGGCGGCCGTTGGCGCGCACCTCTTCGACGCCCGAGTTGTGCGACTACTCGTTCGATCCCGCCGGCTTCGCGCAGGCCGCGGCGTGGGCGGGCGAGCCCTGCGACGTGGTGGTGGTGGGCAGCGTGGGCAAGCTCGAGGCCGACAGGCAGGGCCACTTCCCCCTGCTGGAGCGCCTGGCGCGCGCGGCGAAGGGCCCCCACGTGCTGGCGGTGGTGCGCGACAGTTGTCTGACGTCGGTGGGGCTCGCCTTGCCGGACGCGAGCAGCTGGGTGGCGCTACCCTGTGACGACGCGGCCCTCGAGCACTTCGCCGACGAGGTGGCCGCGGCGGTCGCGCCGTCGAGGTGAAGCCCCTCGCCCGTGTCGCCCGGCCGGGCGCTGCCTCCTCTCCGTCGACGGACGCGCGGATCGAGGCGACGCGGCGACAACGGGCACACGCCGAAGGAGCCGCGCCGACGAGGCCGCCGTCGCAGGGAACGCCTCAACCACCCTTCGCCGGCGTCTCGGCTTTCTCCGCGTCGATGGCCGCGAGATCGACGGGCGGCGCGCCGATGGCGTGGTAGCCGCCGTCGACGCGGATCAGCTCTCCGGTGGTGCTGGGCATCCAGTCGGACATCAGGACGCAGGCGGTCCGCGCCACCGCGTCCACGCAGGCCTCGTCCCGCGCGTCCCAGCCCAGCGGCGCCTGCTCGCCCCACTTGTTCTCGAGGTACTTGAAGCCGGGAATGCCCTTCGCCGCGATGGTGGCGATGGGGCCGGCGGCCAGCGCGTTGACGCGGATCTTCTTCGGGCCGAGATCGCGCGCGAGGTAGCGGACGATGGCCTCGAGGCCGGCCTTGCACACGCCCATCCAGTCGTAGAGCGGCCAGGCCTGCGACGAGTTGTCGAAGTCCAGCGTGACGATGCCGCCGCCCTTGTCGAAGAGGGGCGCCAGCGCCGCCGACAGCTCCTTGAGTGAGAACGCCGACACGCGGAAGGCCTGCATCACCGAGTCCCACGGCGTGGTGAGGAAGCGGCCGCCCAGCGCGTCCTCCGGCGCGAAGGCGATGGCGTGGAGCACTCCGTCGAGCCGGCCCCAGCGCTGCTTGAGGGCGTCGTGCAGCGCCGGGAAGTGGGCCGGGTTGGTGACGTCGAGCTCCAGCACGTCGGGCACCGGCGACAGCTTCTTCGCGGTGCGCTGGGTGAGGGACATCGGGCGCCCGAAGCTGGTGAGGAGGATGTCCGCGCCCTGCGCCTGGGCCAGCTGCGCCACCTTGAAGGCGATGGACTGCGGGGTCAGCACGCCGGTGATGAGCAGCTTCTTTCCCTGGAGGAGCATGGGGCGTGCGTCTAGCAACTCGGCTCCAGGTCGTCGCGGGTTTCATGCGGGTGTTCCCACCGCGGACGAGCTGCGCTACTCGCCCACGCCATGCTGCGGCGGATCGGCCTCGTCGTCGTCTTCACCGTCCTCTCGAGCTGCTCTTCCACGAAGAGCGGCAAGGCCGTCGATCCCGACGCACCCCTGCGAGAGCGGCTGTCCGCTTCTCCTGCGCCGGAGCCTTCGCTGAGCAAGGGCGCCTGGCTCAACGTCGACCGCCCGCTGCGCTTCTCCGACGAGCTCAAGGGCCGGGTGGTGCTGCTGGCCTTCTGGACGACGGCGTCCATCAGCTGCACCCACACGCTGCCCGCCCTCGCCGCGCTCGAGGCCCGCTTCCGCGACCAGCCCTTCACCCTCGTCGGCGTCCACACCGGCAAGTTCGACGCGGAGCACGACGCCAGCCTGGTGCGCGCGGCCATGGCCCGCGCCGGCGTGTCTTTCCCGGTGGTGATGGACAACGACTACCTGCTGTGGGCGGCCTACGGCGCGCAGAGCTGGCCGACGCTGGCGTTGGTCGACTCCGAGGGCTTCGTGGTGGCCATGGAGGCCGGCGAGCCCGACGCCCGCGTGCTGGAGTTCGCCATCAACAACCTCCTGAAGGACGGCGGGCGCCGCGGAGTCCTGGCGAAGGGGCCACCCTCCTGGAAGGCAGAACCGCCGCCCGGGTCCACCAGCCCACTCGCCTTCCCCTCGAAGGTGGCCGCGCTCGAGGGAGGGCGCTTCGCCGTATCCGACACCGGCCACCACCGGGTGCTGGTATTCACCACGAAGGGAGAGCTCCTCCACGTCATCGGCAGCGGCCGGCAGGGCCTCGCGGAAGGCCCCTTCGCCTCGGCGGCCTTCAACGCGCCCCAGGGCCTCGCCGCGCAGGGCGAGGTGCTCTTCGTCGCCGACTCCGGCAACCACGTCGTGCGGAAGGTGGACCTCGCGCAGAAGACCGTCTCCACCGTTGCGGGGACAGGCGAGCTCGGCCGCGGCCAGCGGGAGCTGAAGGGCCCCGGGCCGACGGTGGCGCTGCGCAGCCCCTGGGACGTCGCCCTCGCCGGAGACTTCCTCGTCATCGCCACCGCGGGCTCCAACCAACTGCACCGCTACTCCCTGTCGAAGGGCAGCGTCGAGCCGTGGGTCGGCGCGGGCGTGGAGGAGCTGGTCGACGGCCCTCCGGACAAGGCCTCCTTCGCGCGGCCCTCGGGGCTGGGCGTGGCCGGAGCGATGGTGATCGTCGCCGACTCAGGCAACAGCGCCGTGCGGCAGGTGCACGTCGCGACCGGTGAGGTGACCACGCTCGTCGGCACCGGGCTGTTCACCTTCGGCGACGTCGACGGCGCGAGGGCCGACGCGCGGCTGCAGTACCCGCTGTCCGTTGCGGCGCTCGGCGACGCGGTGTTCGTCGCGGACACCTACAACGGCAAGGTGAAGCGCCTCTCCAGGGACGGCGCGGTGGCCACCCTCGCGAAGGAGCTCTCCCGCCCACAGGGAGTCGCCGTCGTCGGCGATCGCCTGCTGGTGGCCGAAACCGACGCACACCGGCTGGTGTGGGTTGACCCGAAGACGGGCGCCGTCGAGCCGCTGTCGCTGTCGGAGGTGCCGGCGCCGGCCACGGGCCTCGAACGGAAGGCCTTCGCGCTCAAGCGCGCCACGGTCAAACGCGGCGCCTGCACGGTGCGGCTCCTCATCTCCGCGCCGCAGAACGAGTCGTTTCCTGGCGAGCTGCCGGTCACCGTCACCGCGCGGGCGAACGGCGCCACCCCGCGCGGACAGCCGACGTGGAAGGTGGACGAAGACGAGGTGCAGCTCGACGTGCCGCTCGACGCAACCAGCCCCGGAGAACTCTCCGTGGAGGTCGACCTGTACACCCGCCCGAAGGGCAAGGAGTACACGCGGGTGAATCACGCCCTCTTGACGGTGCCGCTCGCCGTCGAGGACGGTGCGAGTGAAGAGACCGCCGTGCCTGCGCGCATCAAGTAGGCCTCCCGGGCGCCCCGAGAGGCCGCTTCTCAGGGAGGCCGACGCGAACGGGGCTTTGCTCTGCTTGTCTCGCCAGCCCGCGCGGGCTCGCCGGCCTGTGGGGCCCGGATGGCGTCGCGTCGAGGGCCACCGGGTCGGTTCTTCGGCGTGAGATTGAGATGAGACAGTCGTCTCATTTCGCGCTCGCAAGCCCTCGATTTCCGGCGCGCGTTTAGGCCGAATCTGAGACGACCGTCTCATCTCAGTCTCACGCGATGTCCTGGGCGCGTTCGCGGGCCTCTTGCCGCCCCAGCTCGGGTCCCGCCTCACCTCTTCGCCCCTCGGCAGCCAGGTCCACGCCAGACCGCAAACAGGTTCGTCGTGCCCTGTCTGATGTGCCGCTTCGGGCCTGGTCATTACGCGGGCCTGCCACGCGCCCGCGCAAACCGACCGCTGTCGGTCGGACAGACACGGTGCGTCGCAGCAACCCCGACGGCGCATCCGCGCGGTTCCAGGATCGTCCGCGAGCTCCTCCCCGCCAGCGAGGGGCTGGCTGCTCGTCGCCGCGCTCGTCGCGGTTCCAGGCTTGTCCGCGAGCTCCACCCCGCCAGCGAGGTGCTGGCTGCTCGTCGCCGCGCTCGTCGCGGTTCCAGGCTTGTCCGCGAGCTCCACCCCGCCAGCGAGGGGCTGGCTGCTCGTCGCCGCGCTCGTCGCGGTTCCAGGCTCGTCGAGTCCCACCCCGCCAGCGAGGGGCTGGCTGCTCGTCGCCGCGCTCGTCGCGGCTGCGCCTTCGCCGTGAGGCCCCACCTTCGCCCCTGCAGCGCGTCGAGCGGCTCGCGAGCACCGGTGCACGCTTTTTGACTCGCGCCGCAGCGCCCGTAACGTCCCTGTCGCGCGATGAAGCGCCCCGACGAGGATCCAGATGAAGACCGAGCAGCGCGCCACTTCCCGGCAGGCCATTCCCGAGACCCGCTTGTCCGTCGTCGACGTGGAGAGCGGCGTGGAGTTCGACGCCACCGGTGCTGATCTCTCCCACACAGGCCTCAAGTTCCGCTCGGCCCTCGAGCCGGTCGCGGGCGCCGACCTGCACGTCACGCTGACGGGCGAGCGCGGGCTGCGCGCCACCCTCCACGTCACCCGCGTGACGACGTGCGCCGAAGGGTACGAGGTGGCCGGCCGTCTCACCCGCGTGAGGTGACGTCTCGGAGCGAGGTGAGGATCTGCTGCACCCGGGCCAGCAGCTCCTCCCGGGTGTCCTCCGGCGTCCTCGGCACCAGCACGGCGAGGACTGTGACCTCGGAGAAGGGGCGCACCAGCAGTTGCTGGTCCCAGCGACCCGGGGTGCTGCGCGCGGTGCGGGAGCTGTAAGCCAGGGCGATCAGCGGCGCACCCGTCTCGAGCGCGAGCTCCACGCAGCCAGGCTTCGCTTGAAACGCAGGCCCCTGCGGCCCGTCGACCGCGAGCTCCACCGACTCGCCCCTGCTCAGCGCGTCCGCCAACGCCGGGAGCGCCGCGCGCCCACCTTCACCCGACGCGCCGCGCACCAGCCGCAGGCCGAGGAGGCGCGTCCACCGGGCGATGGGGGCCATGCGCGGCGCGGTGCTCATCAGCAGCCAGCAGCGCAGCCGCCCACACAACGGCAGCAACAACGGCAGGTGCTGGTGCCAGTGCGCGTAGATCGCCGGGCCCTCGCCGAACGGCCCCTGCACCCGAACGCGCGAGGTCGCCATCGTGAAGCGACTCCACGCCCAGAGGGCGAGGCCCAGCGGCCATTCGAGGATCCTCCAGGCGAGCCGTGAGAGCAGCTCACTCCCCCGCACGGAAGTTGAGCGACAGGCCCACCGTCCAGAAGGCCCCGCCCAGCCCGTTTGGCAGCGCAATGGTGTTCCCCGGGACGTCGCGGTTGTCGAAGTCCAGGTACAGGCTGTTCCACTTGAGGAACACGCCGCGCGCGAACGTGCCGAGCGCGAACCAGCGGGTGAAGAACCAGTCGAAGTTGATGGTCCACTCCACGATGAAGCCGTCGCTGCCCATGCGCTCGCCGGCGATGCCGTAGCCCAGGCCGAAGGCCGTGGAGAGATCGAAGGCCACCGGCCGCTTCTCGTACTTCATGATCTTGAAGACGCTCTCCAGCGGGTGCCAGCCCACCGTGCCCACGATGAAGCCGCCGCCGCCCCGGTTCGAGTTGAAGACGTCCCAGCCGGTGGCCGTGAAGTCCACGCCCACCGACGCGTGCCCGAGGATCACGTAGGCCGCCTTGAGCGACAGCGTGTGCGACGTCTGGAGATCGCCCACATAGACGCTGGCGAAGGCGTCTCCCACCTGCGCGGCGAGGTCGGCCTGGCTCACGTTCCAGAAGCCGGGGCCGTACTGCACCGAGAAGATGAAGCCGCCTTCGGAGAACTTTGGGGGATCGGCCCACGCCGCGGGCGCGGTCAACGCCAGCGTCAGGGCTGCCAAACGAAACGTGGAGACGGCGACCGCCCGCGAATAGAACCACCGCACCATATGGGCAGCCTGCCAGATTCTTTCCTCACCGGCGCGAACATCGACTTCATCGAGGCCCAGTACGCCCTCTTCCTGAACGATCCCCACGCCGTAGGCCCCCAATGGCGCGACTTCTTCGCGTCGCTCGAGCGCGACGGCAGGCCGCTCGTCATCGACGGCCTCACCCTGCCCCCGCGCCCCAGAGCGCCGACCAGCGCCGGCCCAGTCGCCGAGGACATGGCCCTCCAGGCCAAGGTGGACCAGGCGATCATGGCCTTCCGCCTCCGGGGCCACCTCATCGCGCAGCTCGACCCGCTCGGGACGCCGCGCCCCCGCCGAGATCACGTGGCGGACCTGGGCCTCGTCGCGAAGGACTACTTCACCGCCGCCGAGCTGTCGCAGCTGGTGTCGCCCTTGGGCGCCTTCGACGAGCCGCGCGTGCCGCTGTCCCGCGTGCTGGAGCGCATGCGCAAGACGTACTGCCACCACATCGGCGTCGAGTTCCAGCACATGTACGACTCGACCCGGCGCCGGTGGCTGCAGGGGAAGATGGAGTCGATCGAGAACAGCCCGGTCTTCTCCCTCGACGAGCAGCGCCGCATCCTGAGGAAGGTGACCGAGGCAGAGACCTTCGAGACCACCATCCACACCAAGTTTCAGGCGGCCAAGCGCTTCTCGGGTGAAGGCGCCGAGGCGATGCTGCCGATGATCGACGCCTGCCTCGAGCTGGCCGGGCCGCTGGGCGTGCGCGAGGTCGTCTTCGGCATGGCCCACCGCGGGCGGCTCAACGTGCTCTGCAACATCATGGGCAAGCCGGCCGAGGAGATCTTCAGCGAGTTCGCCGGGCCCAGCGATCCCACGCGCTTCCTGAACCGCGGCGACGTGAAGTACCACATGGGCTTCTCGAGCGACCGCACCACGTCCTCGGGCCACACCATCCACCTCACGCTGGCCTTCAACCCTTCGCACCTCGGGGTGGTGCACCCGGTGGTGGAGGGCCGCGTGCGCGCCAAGCAGGAGCGCGACGCCAGGGGCGCCGAGTCCCGCCGCGCCTGCCTCCCGTTCATCATCCACGGCGACGCGGCCTTCTCCGGCCAGGGCCTCATCGCCGAGACGCTCAACCTCGCCGCGCTCGAGGCCTACGACACGGGCGGCACCATTCACCTCATCGTCAACAACCAGATCGGCTACACCACGCTCGCCGATCAAGGCCGGTCCGCCATCTACTGCACCGGCATGGCGCAGATGCTGGACATCCCCGTCTTCCACGTGAACGGGGACGACCTCGAGGCCTGCGTGCACGTGATGAAGCTGGCCACCGAGTACCGCCAGCGCTTCCAGTCGGACGTCGTCGTCGATCTCGTCTGCTACCGGAAGTACGGCCACAACGAGGGCGACGAGCCCGCCTTCACCCAGCCCGCGATGTACCAGTTGATCAAGAGCCACCCTACCCCGCGGCAGGTGTACGCCCGGACGCTCGCCGAGCGCGGCGCTGTCTCCACCGACGAGTCGAACGCGCTGCTGGCCGAGGTGGCGCAGCGCTTCGCCGACGCGCACGCGGCCTCCCGCCAGGAGAACAAGGTGAAGGAGCCCAGCGCCTTCCTCGGGCTGTGGAAGGGGTACGTGGGCGGTCTCGACCAGGACACCCCGCAGGTGGACACCGGCGTACCGCTGGAGCGGCTGAAGGGCCTGCTCACGAAGCTCGCCACCGTGCCCGACGGCTTCGAGCTGCACCCCAACATCCAGCGCGGCGTGATCGAGGCGCGGCAGCGCATGGTGACGGGAGAGGATCCGCTCGACTGGGGCGCGGGGGAGATGCTCGCCTACGCCACGCTCGTCACCGAAGGCACGCCGGTGCGCGTCACGGGACAGGACACCGAGCGCGGCACCTTCGCCCATCGCCAGGCCGTGCTGCACGACCGCAAGACGGGGAAGAAGGCCTTCCCCCTGGGCAGCCTCGAGCCTGGCCAGGCGCGCACCCGCATCTCCAACAGCCCGCTGTCCGAGATGGCCTGCCTCGGCTTCGAGTACGGCTTCTCCCTCGACAGCCCGGACAGCCTCGTGGTGTGGGAAGCGCAGTTCGGCGACTTCGCGAACAACGCGCAGGTGATCATCGACCAGTTCATCGTCGCCGGCGAAGACAAGTGGCGGCGCATGAACTCGCTCGTGCTCTTGTTGCCGCACGGCTACGAGGGAGCGGGGCCGGAGCACTCGTCCGCGCGGCTCGAGCGCTTCCTCGAGCTCGCCGCCGAGGACAACATTCAGGTGTGCTACCCGACGACGTCGGCGCAGATCTTCCACCTCCTGCGCCGCCAGGTGAGGCGCCCCCTGCGCAAACCGCTGGTGGTGATGACGCCCAAGAGCCTGTTGCGCCTCGCCGAGGCCCGCTCCCCGTGGGAGGACTTCACGAAGGGCACCTACCGGCGCCTCATCGGCGAGACGAGCCCCGAGGTGAGGCCGGACCAGGTGACGCGCCTGCTCCTGTGCAGCGGCAAGGTGTACTTCGATCTCAAGAAGGCCCGCGACGCGGCGAAGGACTTCACCATCGCCATCGCCCGGCTGGAGCAGCTCTACCCGCTGCCGCAGCCCGAGCTGACCGCGCTGCTCGCCTCGCTCCCGCGCGCCACCGAGGTCTTCTGGGTGCAGGAAGAGCCGCGCAACGCCGGCGCCTGGCGCGCGCTGCTCGAGCCGCTCACCGCGATGCTGGACACGCTGCCCAGCCGGCCGCGCCTGAAGTACGTCGGCCGCCCGGAGAGCGCCAGCCCGGCCACCGGTTTCACCAAGTCCCACTCCTACGAGCAGCAGCTGCTCGTCGGCGAAGCGATCGCGCGAGGATCCTGAATGTCCGTCGAACTCAAAGTCCCGGCCCTGGGCGAGAGCATCACCGAGGCCGTCGTCGGCAAGTGGCACAAGCAGGTGGGCGACGCCGTGGCTGCCGATGAGCCCGTCGTCGTGCTGGAGACGGACAAGGTGACCATCGACGTCCAGGCGCCCTCCGCCGGGGCCGTCGTCTCCATCGCCCATGCCGAGGGTGACAAGGTGAAGATCGGCGACGTGCTGGGCCTCATCGATCCCTCGAAGGCCGGCGTGAAGGCCGCCGCGAGCGCACCCGCACCCGCTCCGGCGCCGGCTGCTCCCCCGGCAGGCAATGGCGAAGCCCCGCTGTCCACGCCGGTCGCCCGCGCCGTCGCGGCCGATCGCGGCGTCGAGCTCTCGAAGGTGCCCGGCTCCGGGGCGCAAGGGCGCGTGCTGAAGGAGGACGTGCTCAAGGCCGCCTCTGCGCCGGCTCAGCAGGCGAAGGCGCCGTCCACTCCGCTGCAGACGCCGGTGGGTCCCCGCGCGGAAGAGCGGGTGAAGATGACGCCCCTGCGCAAGCGCGTGGCCGAGCGGCTGCTCCAGGCCCAGTCCAACGCCGCGATCCTCACCACCTTCAACGAAGTCGACATGAGCGCCGTCATCGCGATGCGCAAGGCGTACAACGAGCGCTTCGAGAAGAAGCACGGCATCAAGCTGGGCTTCATGTCCTTCTTCATCAAGGCGGCGGTCGAAGCGCTGAAGACTTTCCCCGCGGTCAACGCCTTCATCGAGGGCGAGGACGTCGTCTTCCACCACTACTACGACGTCGGCGTCGCCGTGTCGGGCAGCCGCGGCCTGGTCGTGCCGGTCGTGCGCGACGCGGATCAGAAGTCCATGGCCGAGCTCGAGAAGGTGATCGCCGACTTCGGCGCCCGCGCCCGCGCCGACAAGCTGCAGCTGTCCGAGCTGCAGGGCGGCACCTTCACCATCAGCAACGGCGGCATCTTCGGCTCGATGCTCTCCACGCCCATCTTGAACCCGCCCCAGACAGGCATCCTCGGCATGCACAACATCACCGAGCGCGCCGTGGTGAAGGACGGGCAGATCGTCGCCCGCCCGATGATGTACCTCGCCCTCTCGTACGATCACCGGCTCATCGACGGCCGCGAAGCGGTGCAGTTCCTCGTGCGCATCAAGGACTGCATCGAGGCCCCCGAGCGGCTCTTGCTGGAGATCTGATCAGCCCCGTCTCGTTCTGCGGACGGTGGTGGGCGCGAAGCGCACCGGGGGGCGTGGACTTCGCAGCGGCCGCGCGGCTAGTTTTTTCTTCGTCTTCCGGCAGCAACCGGGGGGACCCAGACGGACCTTTCGTCCGCCTGAGAACCAAGGAAAGACAGAAGCATGGCAACTGGTACTGTGAAGTGGTTCAACGACTCGAAGGGGTATGGCTTCATCGTGCAGGACGGAGGCGGTGAAGACGTGTTCTGCCACCACTCGGCGATCCAGATGGAGGGCTTCCGGACGCTCGCCGAGGGCCAGAAGGTGACGTTCGACGTCACCAAGGGCCCGAAGGGCCTCCAGGCGCAGAACGTGCGCGCCGTCTGACGTCAAGGCATCGCGTGAAGTGCACGAGGGCTCGGTCGGGGGACCGGGCCCTCGATCTTTCTGGGAGGTGAGAGGTGCTTTCTGACGGCGATGCGCTACAGAAAGCGGTGAAGGGGAGGCCACCATGATCCGCATCCACGCACTCACGTTCGCCACGTTCGCCGCACTCGCGTCCACCGCGCTCGCGCAGGGGAGCATCTTCCCGTCGAAGCAGCAGCGCGAGCTCGCGAAGCACCTGTCACCCGACGAGGTGTCTCAGGAGAACCGGAAGTTCCTGAAGGGGAAGATGAAGGCCCACGGGAAGGACCTGCGCGAGCTGTCGATGGCCGTCGCCACGCTCAAGTACGCGCAGGCGGCGAAGTACGCGCAGGGCATCGCCAACCAGCCGCGCCTCGATCCCGCCACGCCCGGCGCCGACAAGCTGCCTCCCAGCTACTTCGCGCTCCAGGACAACCTGAAGAAGCTGGCCACCGAGCTGGTGACCATCGCCAACGAGAAGGACGATCAGGAGCTCATCACCGCCTACGCGCACCTGATCCAGACCTGCGCGAGCTGCCACCACGCCTTCGTCGAACAGAAGGCCGCGGCGAAGCCGCCGGAGAAGGCGCCCGAGCCGAAGAAGTAGTCAGCCGTCGACCTTCATCCACATCGCCGTTTGATCGCCCTCGTAGACGACCTTGTCGCCCTGGGTGAACTCGAAGCGGTAGCGGGCGACGATGTTGGTGTCTCCCCGGCGTGCGCGCGTCGTCCAGCCCTTGAGGAGCAGCGGCGTGCCCGGCGTGGCCAGCGCGAGGAAGCGCGCCTCGTGGATCTTCGCGCCGTAGCCGATCCACCCGTCCGCGTGCCGCAAGTCGAAGACGTACCAGGCGTGCAGGAAGCCCAGCATGCCCGTCATGTGCAGCATGAGCCCGCCGTTGACGTGGCGCGGGTGCCGCACCGGGTGCACCCGCTGGCTCCGGGTGAGCGGGAGCTCGTCGTGTACGGGCATCGACGCCACCACCCGCGAGCGCTCGCGATCGATCTCCAGCACGCGATCCATCAGGAGCGCGTCGGGGCCATACGGGCAGTCGTCGATGAAGGCCTGCTCCAGCGGCGTGCCGGCGCTCACAGGGTCTCCTTGAAGAAGGTGGCCACGCGCTCGAACTGGCGCTGCATCACCAGCGGCTCGGGCACCATGTGCGTGAAGTTGGACAGCGGCAGCACGCTGTGGGGCTTGCCGGCGCGGAACAGCGCGTCGGACAGCTTGAGCGTGTGCAGGAAGTACACGTTGTCGTCGGCCGTGCCGTGCATGAGGAGGATCGGCCGCTTCGCCTGCTCGACGTACGACAGCAACGAGCTGACCCGGTAGGCCTCGGGGTGCGCGTCGGGCAGGCCCAGGTACCGCTCGGTGTAGTGCGTGTCGTAGTCGAGCCAATCCACCACCGGCGCGCCCGCCACCGCGCTCTTCACCACGTCGCCCTTCGCCATCGCCAGGAGCGCCGCCAGGTAGCCGCCGAAGCTCCAGCCGTAGACGCCGACGCGCGAGAGATCCAGCTCCGGCACCTCTGCCCCCAACGCCTTCAGCGCGGCGACCTGGTCCTCCATCGTCACGGTGGCGAAGTCGAACTTGATGGCGCGCTCCCAGTCGCGCCCGCGCCCCGGCGTCCCCCGTCCGTCGGCCTTCACCACGATGAAGCCCTGGTTGGCGAGCCACTGCAGCACCAGGTTCTCCCGGCGCACGTGCATCACCTCGAGGTGGCCGGGCCCGCCGTACACCTGGAGGATGACCGGGTACTTCTTCTTCGGCTGGAAGTCCTTCGGGCGGATCACCATCGCCCAGGCGCCGCGCTCGCCGGGCAGCTTCTTGATCTCCGCCTTCACCTCGAGCTTCGGCTCCAGCGCCACCGACGGCACCTCCGCCAGCACCTTCGCGTCGGACAGCCGCACCACCGACGCGCGCGGCAACGAGGCGAGGCTCGCCGACTGCACCGCCGCGAACTTCCCCTTCCCGCTCAGGACGGCTTCCTCGTACGACGGGCCCTTGCCAGAGATGGCGAGCAGCTCGGGCGCGCCGCCGCGGACGACCTTGTACAGGTGCTTCTCGGGGGGCGGCTTGCTGCCGAGGAAGTAGAGCGCCTCGGCCTCGGGATCGAAGCCCACCAGCGCCATGTAGCCCGCGTCCGGCTTCACCCAGGACGCGTCGAGCGTGCCGTCGGCCTTGCGCAGCTCGACTTCCGGCGCGCCGTGCCTCTCCGTCACCCAGAAGAAGCCCTTGTCCTTCCACCAGAGCGGCACCTTCTGATCGAGATCGATCCACGCCGCGTCTTCCTCTTCGAGGAGCACCTTGGTCTTCCCGGTCTTCTCGTCGACGGCCAGCACCTGCACCTTCGTCTGCTCGCGGTTCTCCACCACCAGCGTCAGCGGGCCGTCCTTCCACACCACGGTGCCGAGGTACGGGAAGGCCTTTTCATCCCACGTCACGCGCGTGGGCTTGCCGCCGGTGAGCGCCTGCACGAAGAGCGACACCGTCGCGTTCTTCTTCCCCGGACGTGGGTAGTAGAAGCGATCGGGGCTGATCTCCGGGTGCATCGGGTCCGCGATGGTGAACTGCTCGACGCCGGTGTGATCCGTCTCCTGGTACGCCACGCGCTTGCCGTCGGGCGAGAGCCAGTAGCCGGAGAAGCGGCCCATCTCTTCCTGCGCGACGAACTCGGCCAACCCGTGCGGCCGATCCACCGTGCCGCCCTTCGTCACGCGCCGCTCCACGTTCTTCGCGAGGTCCAGCACGTGCACGTCGTAGTCGCGGACGTAAGCGACGAGCGCGCCGTCAGGAGAGAACTTCGGGTCGAGGCACGCGCCCTCGCCCGTCTTGAGCTGGGTGACCGCGCCGTCCTTGCGGTTCACCACGTAGAGCTTCCCCGAGAGCGCCACCAGCACCCGCGCCCCGTCGTCGGACAGCTGGTAGCTGGTGAAGCCGCGGGCCGACACCCGCTGCCGCTCGAGCCGCGCCTTCTCTTCCACCGACAGCTTCTCCGCCGCGCCGTTGAGCAGCTTCTCGGGCGTCAGCCACTCCTTCGTCTGGCCGGTGGCGAGGTCGAGCTCGAACAACATCTGCCGGTTGTCCTTCGCCTCGCTGCGCAGGAAGAGCGCCGCGCTGCTGTCGGCCGTCACCTTGACGCTCACCGGCCGGCCCGCCAGGTAGCGCCTCGTCTCGGCGTACTCGCGGAGGAACTCCACATCAGAAACGGTGCTGGCGGCGATCATCGACATGAGCAGGGCTTCCATCGGGAGGCGCGTCTTCTAGCAGCGGCCCTGGAGGCGCACAGGCAATTGATCGCCGCGGCGCGGGCGTGCTGTGGTGCGCCTTCCCCCCGGCCGGCTCCTTCAGAGCGGAGAGTTCCGATGCGTCGAGTCCTCGTAGCGTTCGCCCTCGCGACCGTGTTCGCCTTCATCGCCTGCAGCGGAGGCGCCCCTTCGGGAACCGGAGGAGGCGGCGGCGCCACGGGCGGCGGTACGGCGGGCGGAGGAACGGCAGGCGGCGGCGCAGGCGGTGGTGGTGGGGCGGTGGGCGGCGGCTCGGGCGGCGGCGCCGCCAACGGGCCCACCTGGTACAAGGACGTGTTGCCGATCGCCCGCCAGCAGTGCCAGGGCTGTCACGCCGCGGGAGGCATCGCGCCGTTCGCGCTCGAGACGTACGCCCAGGCAAAGCCGATGGCGGCGGCCATGGCGAACGCGGTGGTGGAGCGCCGCATGCCCCCGTGGATGCCGGATCCCTCGTGCGGCGGGCCCTTCGTCGGCGAGCGGCTGATGACGCAGGCGCAGATCGACACGCTGGTGCAGTGGAACCAGACCGGCGCAGCCGAGGGAAACCCCGCTGACGCGCCGCCCCCGCCGGACGGGGGCCTGGTGGGCCTGCCCCAGGTGGACGCGACGCTGGCCATGCCCGAGCCGTACACGCCGAGCGCCACGCTGACGGACGACTACCGCTGCTTCCTCATCGATCCACAGCTCACCAGCGCGAAGCAGGTGGTGGGCTACGACATCCAGCCCGGCGTGCGCGCCGAGGTGCACCACGTGATCATCTACGTGGTGAATCGCACCGACGCCGTGGCGGAAGACGCCAGGGACACGACCCCCGGCTGGCAGTGCTTCGGCGGCGCGGAGATCAACACCGCCGGAGCGCTGGGCGCGTGGGCCCCCGGCTCGGGCGCGGTCATCTACCCCGCGGGCACCGGCATCCGCGTCGGCACCAACCAGGTGCTGGCGATGCAGGTCCACTACAACACGCAGGCCGGCGTGCGCGTGCCGGATCAGACGTCGGTGAAGCTGCAGTACGCGGCGGGCAGCGTCACCAACGCCTACCTCCTGCCGCTGGTGGCCGATGGCTTCGACATTCCCCCGCGGTCGACCGGCTACAGCTTCACCGACACCTTCAACAACCCGGTGCCGCTCAACATCAAGGTGTGGGGCCTGTTGCCGCACATGCACCAACTGGGCAAGCGCATCACCATCCGCGGGGCCAACGACGAGTGCCTCGTCGACATCCCGAAGTGGGACTTCCACTGGCAGCAGCAGTACTTCCGGCCCACGCCGCACACCGTCGCGGCGGGGCAGGCGCTCACCATGCGGTGCGAGTGGGACAACCCCGGGATGAACAACGTCACCTGGGGCGAAGGCACCACCGACGAAATGTGCTTCGCCTTCATCTACGCGACGCCGTAGAAGCAGCGCATGAGTTACACCGTCCTCGCCCGGAAGTACCGCCCCCAGGCCTTCGAAGAGGTGACGGGCCAGGAGCACGTGGTCCGCACGGTGGAGAACGCGATCAAGCTGGATCGCGTCGCCCACGCGTACCTCTTCGCCGGGCCCCGCGGCGTAGGCAAGACGACCGCCGCCCGGCTGTTGGCGCGGGCGCTCAACTGCGAGAAGGGGCCGACGGCGTCGCCCTGTGGATCGTGCCGCGCGTGCACCGAAATCCGCGACGGCACCTCGGTGGACGTGGCGGAGATCGACGGCGCGTCGAACAACGGCGTCGAGAACGTGCGGGAGATCCGCGAGAACGCCAAGTACCTGCCGCAGCGCGACCGCTACAAGATCTACATCATCGACGAGGTGCACATGCTCTCGGGGGCGGCCTTCAACGCGCTCCTCAAGACGCTGGAAGAGCCCCCGCCGCACGTGAAGTTCATCTTCGCCACGACGGAGCCGCACAAGCTGCCCGACACCATCCTCTCCCGCTGCCAGCGCCACAACTTCCGGCGGATCAGCGCCGCCGCGATGCTCAAGCGCCTCAAGGAGATCGCCGCGCTGGAGAAGGTGACCATCTCCGACTCGTCGCTGTCGCTCATCGTGCGCCAGTCGGAGGGCGGCATGCGCGACGCGCTGTCGCTGCTCGATCAGATCCTCTCCGCCTGCGGGAACACGCCGTCCGACGCCGAGGTGGCCGACGCCCTGGGCGCCATCGATCGCACCGCGGTGCACGCCTTCGCGACGGCGCTGGTGAAGCGGGACGCGAAGCTGCTGATGGAGCGCACCGAGGAGATGTGGAACCGCGGCGTCGACCTGCGCCGGCTCGCGGCCGATCTCGCCTTCCACCTGCGCAACGTCTTCATCGCCAAGGCCACGGGCGCGGCGCCGGACGAGCTGGCGGACAGCGACAAGGACGTGGTGGTGGCGCTCGCGCGGGAAGCCGACGCGGCCCAGGTGGCGCGGCTGTTCGACGTGGTGCACACCGCCGAGTGGGAAATCGCCCGCGCGCCGCAGCCCCGCCTCGCCTTCGAGATGGCGCTGTTGCGCGGGCTGCACCTCGCGCCGGCCGCGTCCATCCCCGAGCTGATCTCCAGAGTCGAGCGCCTGGCGTCGGGCGCAGCGTCCACCGCGCCTGGGTCCGGAGCGTCCGGAGGTCGCTCCGGCGCCTCGACCTTTCGCAGCTGAGCCGAAGCCGACCGCAGACGTGAAGCTGTTCGCGCCCGAGGGGAGCGCGGAGGGGTGCGCCTCGGGAGAGTGCCTGCCGGAGAGCCTTCAGGGCCCGACGGGCGCCCGGGCCACCCCAGCGGCCGGGAGCGCCGGGGCACCGGGCGCCAACCGTCCACCCTCGGCCACCGTCGCAGTTGCTCAGGCGCACCTCACTGGAGCGTCGACCGCTGATCCGACGGGCGCGGGCCGACCGCCAGCGAGCCTGACACCGCCGACGGGCGGCAGCGCCAGCCCTGCGCCCTCGGGCACGCCCACCGCCGCGCGCGGGCCCACCACCGGGCATGCACCTCCGGGCTCGCCCAGTGCGCCAGGCGCTGGCGCTGCACCCTCGAGCGCGCCCAGTGCGACCGCGGACGGGCCCGGGGACAGAGCATCGGGCGACACCACGCATGCCTTCGCCGCGCAGGCCAGCGCCGCCCCGCCCCCAGCCGACGAGGAAGACGAGCCGTCCACGCCCTCGGCCTCCGCCGGGAATTCGGAGCACGACCGCTGGCGCCGCGCCGTCGACGCCGTCCGCGCCGCCCTGCCCCGCCACGGCAAGTCGCTGTCGTACGCCCGCTTCCTCGGCTTCTCGCCCGACGGAGTTCGCATCGCCTTCCCGCCGGACGCGGCGTTCCACCGCACCCAGGTGATCGGCATGTCCCGCCCGCTGGTGGAGGCGGAGCTGACGAAGTCCCTGGGGCGCCCGGGGAAGCTGGTGGAGGAGGCGTTCGACGCGCAGGCCTTCGCGGCCGCCCCGAAGTCGATCGCCGAGGTGGAGGCGAACGATCGCGCGACCCGCGAGAAGCAGATCGAGGCGCGCGTGCGGGCCCACCCGGCCGTGCGGAGCGTGCTCAAGCACCTCGGCGGCAGCATCGAGCACATCCAGTACCTCGAGCCGGTGACTCAGGACGCTCCCGTCGCCCCGCCCGACGACGCGGACCCGCCCGGCTCCGACTGACAGGACGTGCGCGGCCTGCTAGAGCCGCGGGCGAACTCTCTCCTGGAGCGCTCCATGCCCGGCGTCGACCTCAACTACTTCATCCGGCAGGCCAACAAGCTGACCGAGAAGATCGAGCAGCGGAAGACGGAGCTCGCCGCCGAGACGGTGGAAGGGAAGTCGGGCGACGGACTGGTGGTGGTGCAGGCCTCGGGCACGCAGGAGATCAAGTCCATCAAGTTGGATCCGAAGGTGGTCGACCCGAGCGACCTTGCGATGCTGGAGGATCTCCTGGTGGCGGCGGTCAACGCGGCGCTCACCGCGTCGAAGGACCACATGCAGAAGGAGCTGGGGAAGATCTCCGGCGGCATCAAGATCCCCGGCATCACCTGATGACGCCTGACGCCCTCAACCGCCTCGTCGCGCAGCTCGCGAAGCTGCCCGGCATCGGAGAGAAGACGGCGCAGCGGCTGGCGTTCCACGTGCTGCGCTCGCCTCCGGGCTACGCGAAGGACCTGGCCGCCGCGCTGACGGAGGTGGTGGAGAAGGTGCGCCTGTGCCCGCGCTGCTTCAGCCTCCACGACGGGCCGACGGACACGCGCTGCGGCTTCTGCACCGACGCCCGGCGCGAGGACCGGGTGATCTGCGTGGTGGAGAACATCAGCGACGAGCTGGCGCTCGAGCGCACCCGGGAGTTCAAGGGCCGCTACCACGTGCTGCACGGCGTGCTGTCCCCGCTGGAGGGCGTGGGGCCCGATCAGCTCCGGATCCGCGAGCTGCTCGTCCGCCTCGAAGACTCGCCCGTCGAGGAAATCATCGTCGCCACCAACCCCGACGTGGAGGGCGAGGCGACGGCGCTGTACCTGACGAAGCTGCTCAAGCCCATGGGCCTCAAGGTGACGCGTCTGGCCCAGGGCATCCCCATGGGCGGAGATCTCGAGTACGCGGATCAGGCGACGCTGGCCCGCGCGCTCTCCGCCCGCCGCGAGCTGTAGCGCGGCCCCGGCATCTGGCGAGTCGAATGTCCGCGCGGCTCGCCCGGTCGCAGGTGGCTGTCGCCTCAGGCCTCCGGACGGCGGCCCACGGGCGAGGGTGCTGCCCTCGAGTCGGAGTCGAACGGCGCACGCCCGTTGCCGCCGCCCGTTGCCGCCGCACGTCGCCGCCGCTCGTTGCCGTCGCACGTCGCCGCCGCCCGTACCGCCGTGCCGCCGCCGGCGCCGGCGCCGCGAACAGGGCCCGCGTTTCGACTGAGATCTGCCGTGAAGCCGTCAGGCCGTTGTGGCTTCCCGCTTCGGCGCCAGCCCCCACCAGACGAGCCCCGACAGCAGCAGCACACCCGCGAGCCAGCTCATCAGCTCCCGAGGCGCGAAGCCGTGGCGATCGAGCAACCTCCCGCCCAGCCAGCTCGAGGCGCCCAACACCAGGGTGAAGGCCATGAAGTCCACCGCGAAGACACGCCCGCGCAGGCGATCCTCCACCTGCAGCGTGATGAGCGAGCTGGAGAAGACCCACTGCGTCGAGACTCCGGTGTGGGCGAGCGCCAGCAGCACCGCCGCGAGGAACAGCCACGGCGCCTGCGCGAAGAGGAACCAGAACACCGCCGTCACCAGGAAGGCCACGCCGATCGCGCGCTCGAGCCAGGCCGCCGAGTCGCCACCCAGCCGCACGACGTCGCGTACCCGGTCTCCCGTGGGCGGAAGGTCCTCATCGCCACGCAGCTCGAGCGCCGCATCGCCTTCCGCCGCGCGATGAAGA